>CAJXXZ010000001.1 GCA_913063285.1 uncultured bacterium
TATCATATAATGTAAAATGCTAAGTCTAAAATGGATACGTGAAAATCAAAATATATTAAAAGAAAATTTAAAAAGACTTTTAATTTTGCAACATACTTTAAATTTATTACTAACCTAAATATTCATAAAAAATTACGAAACTAAGTATGAACTACAAATATAAAACTACAAGATTATATAAACATTAGTCATTTAAATAAAACTCATTTAATTACGACGATTTTGTTCTAAATACGAAAATATTTTTAGTGCAACATTTTCCGTAGCATTTACTCCAGATTGTAATGCAACTGAAAGAAGTATAGTACCTGACACTGCTCTTATAACTTGAACAGTTTCTTTGGTAAGATATATCTTTCCGTATCTACATCCAAGTGAAAGAATCAAATATGATGTAAGTAGTACTAATAAAACAATGCACAAAATTATACCTTGCATGGCATATGATTCAGCTTGTTTCATATATGAAATTACAAATGAAAATGTTCCAGGCCCTGCTAATAATGGAATTGCCAAAGGATAGACTGATGCATCAGATGATGTGTAGCAACTATTATCATCACTTTCACATACTATCATATCATATGCTGATTTACCTATAAGAATACATCCTGTAAATTGTAAAGCTGGTAGTGAAATTGATAAAATATCTAATAGAGGTCCACCAATTAATGCACATATGACTACTAAGAAAGATGCAACCTTCATAGCTTTTTTTACTGTATTTTGCTGTTCTTCATTTGAAAGATGAGCTGTATATGCAATAAATACCGGTAAATTTAGCAAAGGATTAAATATAACTAAAATGCTGACAAATGCTTTAATAAAATACATCACTTTAGTTTCATCTATCATATTTGCATAAAATTTTCAATATTGTTTTTGATTTATTACTTACTTTTATTAAATAATATTTAAATTAACTCAATTTCACCTTTATATACAATACAAGCATGACCTGTTTGAACAATTGATTTATCATGTTCTTGTTTCATATGTAATATTCCTCCTTGCATGATAATTTCACACTCATTTTGCACATAATTTAGCTGTATTAGTACATTAAATGCTGCCAAAGCACCAGATCCACAAGCTTGTGTTACTCCTACTCCTCTTTCAAAAATTTGCATTTTCCACTGCTCATCAAAATATATCCACATTACATTTATGTCATCAAAATTTTGACGTATTTTTTCAATAATAAAATGCCAATCAGTTAATTTCTCATTACGTAAAAGCACTATATGCTCATTTCCTACATCAACATGATATGCATCAGTTAAAGTCAAAACTTTACGTATTAAAGCTTGATTTTGATATTTCACTTTCACCTTACCCTTTTCACAAGAAGCTTCAAATACAAAATTTTCGACTTTGATTTTTACTTTATTTAACTGTCTTGTTTGTTGTAAAAGTAATGCAATACATCTTAATCCATTACCACATAACTTTGCTTCTGATCCATTCATATTCCAAAAATATGCTTTAAATGTTAACATATCAATTTTTTCAAACGCAATTATTGTATCACATCCAATACCTGTATATCTGTTTGATATTTTGTGTAAAATCTTTCTATTTGCAATTAATTGATCAAATTCTTTTTTAGTAATAGCATTTTCATTTAAATCAAATATAACAAAATCATTGCTTAAACTATGACTCTTGTAAAAAATATACATCAATGTAGTATATCAGAAATATTCTCAATAATTGTAGGTAGAAATTATAGGTAGAATCAAATATTTACATATGCTACAATTTCGTAATGTTATTATCTGACAATCAAATTCGCAAGTATGTAAAAAAAAATGACATGATATCTCCATTTATAGAAAGACAGACAAATGGTATTTCTTCTGGTTTATCATCATATGGATATGATATACGTGTCTCTGATAATTTTTTGGTATGTAAACATGATGATCATAAATATATTGATCCAAAAAATTTTGATAAAAGTGTTTTAAAAAACGAAAATGGAAATTTACTACTTCCTGCTCATGGTTTTGCTCTTGGACATAGCGTTGAATATCTTAAAATTCCAAAAAATATCATAGTTATTTGTATGGGCAAATCGACATATGCACGCTGTGGATTGATAGTTCATGTTACACCACTTGAGCCTGGATGGGAAGGTCAAGTAACATTAGAATTTTCAAATACCACTTCATTACCAGTAAAAATTTATGCAAATGAAGGAATTTGTCAACTAATGTTTTTTGAATGTGATCCTTGTGAGATAGCATATAATGATAGAAATGGAAAGTATATGAAGCAACTTGGTATTACATTACCAAAAACTCGCTGACATTACTTAAGTACAATGTTTATAGATGACTTATATTGGATGAATCTAATTACAAATCGAGCTTATAAAGTATATTCAGAAGTTCCTGTGGTTTGTGCATTAGTAAATTTAAATGGAAAATCAATAATTACCGAAAATTATGTTGAAAGAAACAAATGCCCTATTCATCATGCGGAAATATTAGCTATTCAACAGGCTTGTAAAAAATGGAAATGCAAATTTCTTGATCAATGTACTATATATGTCACACTTGAGCCATGTAAAATGTGTGAAGAAGCAATTTATATATCTCGTATTTTTCGTGTAGTCTTTGGTGCATTTTCAAATCAGCAATTTACAAATCAAAAATATACAAATTCTTATAATATAATTGGAGGAGTATATGAAAAAAAAAATAGCACACTACTTACAAAATTTTTTAGTAAATTAAGAAATACTGAAGTCTAGCGATATATTTTATAATAAATTCATCATAATATTGCTATTAATCGTATAATAATTGACTTTTATAGAAAAAAAGAGGTATAATAAAATTATGTGAGATATATATTATCAATTATTGTATCAAGTTCAATAGCGATGCATAATGGTATGGAAATAACTTCTGTATCACAAGTTCAATCATCAATGCAGCTTAGTATAAAAGAAAAATTACGAACTCTATCTGAATACTACAGAGATTACTCAGCTACTCAAGCACAGATTGAAAGACAACAAGAAGTACTGAGAGCTAATGACTTAATTAATAGTTTAACACTACAGTTCGCTTACAGAAAACATATGATGACAATTGCTGATATGAATTTAAATTTCGATATTGCAAAAGATATTGCAAGTTATGTGATACAAGTATCAAATTTAGACGATGTGCAAGAAGAAATGAGATTATATCCAGAATTAAGAAATATAAATCTAGGTCATATACGTGATACTGGTCTTCTAGAAGCTGCTCTAATTTTTCGAGCAATACAAGTAGATGATACAACTTACTTTACTGGAAATCATATAGAAGAAGAATTAGAAGAGCATATTAAGAATATAAAGATCTTATTAGATATAAATCCTTATATGAATTCAGAACTTCAAGAGCAGATAAAATTTAATCTACTAAAATCAATAGGCATTCCATACTGAGCTTTACCACGGGAATCACAATCGTATATAGCATCTATATGTGAAGATTTAAATTTAAAAGGAGATTTCGAAGTTCTCAGACAAGCATTATATATAAATGATATTCTTTATATTCAAGAAGGTTCCATCACACTGAAACAACATATTAATAATGTCAATGATCTATTAGATAGTAATTCTAAAATGAACTCAAAACTTCGAAGTCATATAGTACTTAATTTACTTAAAACATTACATGAATATTATAAGAGTAATGAGAATATATCAGATGAAGTAATACACTACATGATACCTATCATTCAAAGATTAAGGCCAGAAGAAGCAATAAAATTTTATCAAGATGATAAACTTTCTAACACATCTGATGGCTTTGCAATGATACACTTTTCAATTATACAATATATGCAAGATGAGACACTTGAAGCACTTATAATGCATATTTGTGAATATATAAATGTGTTAGGTTATGACCGTGCGACGCGTATAAAGCTTGATTTTATATTATTTGAAAACACAGGGGATGATACTGCACAAAAATTAAAAATAATTAAAGATGTGCTACAGTTGAATATAAATAAAAACATAGAAAAGATTAAAGAAGAAGAGAGAGTAGGAGTTGATGATTCTCTTTTAGTAGCTAATACTTATTATATATCAATATTACGTAACAAAAATGAGAAATTTAGTAGTTATCTTGATATATTAAATTCTAAATGATATGACGAACATGAATATATTTGACTCATTTATATTGCTGATGAGTATACTATCAAAAATTTCACTTTATTCAATCAATATTTTGTTTTAAAGATCATCATAATATCTTTATTGATTTTATAAAACTTGACTTATTAAAAAAAGAGATACAATATGATTGTGAGATAAACACTATCAATTATTTTATCAAATTCGATAGCAATGCATAATAGTATTGCAACAACTACTATACTTCGAGATCTACAGTTGACACAAATACAAGATCGAGTTCGAGCTCTAGCTCTCAGAATAGATCCAGAACAGATTGAAATGCAAGAAGCTGTTATAAGACGTAGTCCTCTAACTGAAATGATCTTAAATCAAAAGCCTGATGTAGGAGTTGCTCTTATACAAGTTCCTGGTATAAAGGAGAAAGTCAATATTGCACAACATATCGCAAGCTATTTACCCACTATAGAAGACTTGACTCCTTTACATGTGCAAGAAGCAATGATGTTACAGCCGAATTTAAAAGTTATAAATAGAGAGTATGTAAGTGATTCTAATCTTCTAAAAGTTGCTCTTATTATTCAAGGAATAAAAGCAAATAATTCTAATCATTTCACTGCAAATAATTATTTCATTGAAAATATAAAAGAAGAAAGATTGGAACATATTAAGGATATGAAGGCTCTACTAGATGAAAATTCTAACATGAACTCAAAATTTTGAGATGAGATAAAAGTCAATTTACTAAAATCAGTAGGAGATCGATTCATTGATTTACCAGATGAATTCACATCATTTATAAAATTTGTTTATGATGATTTAGGAGTGAAAAGAAATATTACACATTGCATACAAGCATTACAAATAGATTCCATGAATTATTTTAAAAAGAATTTGAAGCTCATATTGAAGAATTAGTAGAAAGACATGATAACTTAGAAGGCCTTATACAAGGAGAAATGGAAATACAAAGACAATATGTTGATCATAAAAGAGAAAGACTTATAAGAATAAATACAGAACAAGAAGTAGAAAGACGAGAAATAGAAAGAGAAATAAGAAGAGATGCAGAAAAAGTAGTAAAAAGACGAGTAAGAGAAGAAGTATTAATACGTTATTTTTCGGAAAATTTTAATGAAGTAACAAACCATGTTAAAGATGTGAAAGCTCTACTAGATGCAAATTCTAGTATGAACTCTAAACTTAGAAGTCATATTCGAGTTACCCTACTTACAACATTAAATAAATATTATGATTATCTACAATATAATGAAAGATCTTTCGTCCTCTCCATTCTTAAGAGCTTAACTAAAGAAGAGGCCATAAAGTTTTATGAAGATACCATAGGTAATAGTAGAAGTGACTATTTTTCAAATATACAGCATATACCAAATGAAACAGCAAAAAAACTTATGCAGTACGTTTGTGACAATATAGCATATATGATATCAGGTGGTTCTGTACAATATATAAACCTTAATTTAGGATTATTTGCAAGTAAAGTAGATCGTGATGTAGAAAAATTAGAAATATTGAGAAATGTTTTGCAGTCAAATATAGAAACAGCACAATCTCAGCTTAGAGTAGAACAGACATCTCAAGTTCAAAATGAAGTTATTTTACAACAATTAAATCAGAAAATTGGTTCTTTAAAAGGTTATCTTAACCAACTAAATAATTAATGATATGAAGCATTCTTAATATAATAATTTGCTATATCTTTTTAAATTTATCCTATCAACATTATTCAAACTTTTAGTACTTGACTTACATACTAAAAATAGATATAATAAATTATTATGAGCTTTATATTAATCTTCATATTCTCAAGTTGTGTTGCGATACCAGATCTACCGGAAAGGTTTGATAAACGACAAACAGATTCAATAAATATACCTGAAAGGAGCAGTTTAACTCCGGCATCTCAAGGTACAATATTATCAAATATACGAGATAGATTCAAAAATCTATTTGGATCTGAAACTACCTTAGCGACTCCAAAACAGATTCAAAAAGAGGAAGCAAAAATAAGAGATAGTGAAGTAACTTTCGACGGGAGTTATCATCAGTTGCTAGGACAAATGAATACACATCGACATTTAAAACATATAAATCTAGATAATATACGCGATCCAGAGCTTTTAAAGCTTGCTCAAATGATTCGAGGAGTACAAGTAGATTCCCCCAGTTATTTTGGTAAAAATTATAAAGAGAAAATAGCAAGACATATTGCTCATATGAAAAATCTACTAAATAGTAGTCCTAATATAGACAGTATAATTCAAGATCATATACGAGCTAATCTAATTAAAATAACAAAGCATTGTTATAAGAATCTACCATATGAAGAAAAATCATTTATAGTATCTATTCTAAACAACTTTAATGTAGAAGAAGCTCTAATATTATATGAGGATTTTAATCTTTTTAGAGAAAGAAAGTCGCAATTTTCAATCATAGAAGATATGCCAGAAGATACAATTCGAGAATTTATGTCTTACATTTTTAATAATTATGATTTAAATGACCGACGTATTCTTGAATATGTAATACATGATATACATAAGTTTGCAAATACAAAAGGTCATGATGCAAAAAAATTAAAAATAATAAAAGGTGTTATTCAGTCAAGGATAGGCAAAATGACAGATACAATCCAATCTAAAAACGAAAGTATAAATAAGGCGAAGGAGATGATGAAGAAGATGGGGAATATTGAGGGAGGACGATTAAAAGTTATGAAGGATATAGAGAATATTGTGAGGCGATTAGAAGATGCGAAGAAGAAATTTCAAGATCTTCTTGATGAACTAAATTCTAAGTGATGTAATGAATTTCATCATTTAATATCATTTCACTTATTAGTCAACAGCTTATAATTTTTTATTTTTTTACTTAACTCAACCTCAAGTTTTTGCTGAATACACTCAAAATGCTCATCAGTAGAAAATACAGACCATCGATCATCTTGCAAACTTTCATATATTTCTTTTACTTTTTTAAAAAAGCATGCGGATCGTTTTTCAAATCTATCTCTTTTATTATTACTTCTTGCAGTACCTTTAAAATAAAACACCATATTCGGCTCTAAATTAGACCAAAAATATTGCTCCATTACTTTTAAAATTTCAGTATTTAAGTATTCATCACTAGCCTGTTGATAAGCATATGTCGAGTATTTGTATCGATCCATCAAAACCCATTTATTAGCAGCAAGAGCTGGTTTTAATATACAACGATCATGCCAATTTCGTAAACAGCTTATTAGTAAAAGCTCTTCCTTTGTGTTTAAATCATGATTCATTAGTACTTGTTTTATAGAATTTTGAAACTCAGATCCTGATAGCTCTTGTGTACATATATGATCAATACCATTTTCTTTTAAAAATTGACTACATCTACGAAGGTGGGATGTTTTACCAACTCTATCAGCTCCTTCAAAAACAATAAAAACAGACATAACTATTATTCATACCATATCATAATATCAAAATAAATCTATGTATAGTTAATTAGTTAATCATTATGCATAAAGCCATCTCACTGCATACTCTGCTAGTTTTCTTTGTAATGCAGTTAAATTCTTCATCTTAGCTAATTTAGGACAATATTCTCCTATTTTTTCTATTTTCTTAGAAATATTGCACACATTATCCTTTAGGAAAAGCTCATATATGAGATCATAATTCATCTTATAGCATTTTTTTACTAAAGTAGCAGATATTATCTTATATATTGAATTAATATCATGAAAATGATTAGAGTCATTAATGTGCTGATTTATGTATGTCATCAATTCTGCAAACTTATCAGGAGACATTGCATGCAGTATTTCTAGATTAAAACGAAACAGATAATCTGCATATAAAGGATCATTAACTTTTTTATTTAAAATTAATATGATCTCTTTCGGCTTTAACTCACTATAAAGACTTTTTACAAAATCTTGTATATCTGGCTGTAATTTCATTTCGAACATTACTTTAATTAAATTTATCATAATCTTAAATTGAACTTTGTAATCTAAATCTTCTTCTTTCATTAAAGAAAATATATCATGAATCTGATGTACTTTATCATAGTAATCACTATCAGATGTCGAGTTAATAATTTTCCATCCTTTGAAAAGGATAGCAAATTTCTTTAGTTCTCTATCATGTATATCTGATAAATTGACTTTCTGTTCTTCAATAAAAGACATAATCTTTTGAATATTTGCACATGTAACGTTTTTCAATGATAGACCTTCTTCTTGTTGTAAAGAATCTGTACTCTGTTCCAAAGAAGATGTAAGCATATAAGGTGAATCAGATTTAGTAGTATGCTTTTGTAAAATATCATATAATAATTTATCATTTTTATACTCTTCTAAAATTTGCAAATCTAAACTTATAAGAAAAAGCATATCCTGCTGATCTGAATGAGGAAATTTTGTAGTAGTAACAGATGGATCTGGTTGTCTTAAAGCTAAAGGCTCTTGACCATTTAATGAATCTGCACTATCTGGATATATTTTAAAAGAACCTGATTTATGCATTGATATTGAGTTTATAAATATGATTGCTAATATGCACTTCATAATTTTATTATATACATTCATTTTGATGAAGTCAAATTTTTTAAATTCATATTCTTTATACAACAAGCATTTTGCTAACTTCATTGATTGATAGCATTTCTTTTACTTTTTTTTCTCAATATTCTATATATTCTTACTCAATTTTGATTTTTTCAACTATCATAAGTAATTTTATATGTATTTACAAAATAGTTAATTTTCATTTTAGATGAATGATTAATGAATATCTTTAAGTATAGTAGTCATGATTAATAGTATAACTTAACATTTCTTTTTTATCTTAAGAAAATATGTTTTGTTTGACTAAAAATTATTAAATGAACTTCATTGAATTTACTTTTCTTAAAACATTATTAATTTATTTAGTTCTATCTACATTAAACCTAATACATCTTGAACAACACCTGAATTTAATTTTTCATGTAATGTAGAAGAATAATCCGATATTATTTGAATCTTTTTTCTTAACTCATCAGCATTGAAATATGATGCATTTCTAATACCTAGTGATAATAATTTTTGTTCATTTGACATATGAGGAGAAAAATACTTTGTATATCTTATATTATGATTATCAATACTGAATTTAGGTATATGACGAAGATTATCTTTCATATTAAAATGTATCATATTATGATGCAATCCTAAGTGAAAAGATATTAATTGAGCTAGCTCATCACTAATATCATTAATTGTATTCACATGTATTATAAACTGCTTAAAATCATCTATTGACATTCTATTTAATATATAAAGTTGTAGTTCAACATTTTTCTTCATATTTCTATATAAAATTGATATGATTTGTTCATGTGTTAGATTTTGTAAAAAAGATTCTATAATTTGAGATATATCTTCTGGTAATCTACAATTATCGCAAATTGATAATAGATTGATTAATATTTCAGATTTCACTTCTAAATTTAGGTCTGTTCTATTTAATATAGATTGTAAATTATTTATATGCTGTAATATTTCTTCATTTCTTTCATGATAAATATGTGTTACATATTGTGTTTGATCACCTTGATTAAAATCAAGTATAGATTTAATTTTCAGTGCTTGTGAAAGTGTAATAAATTCCTGTAGCATTTCATCATTTATATTGAAAACATCTATTTGCTGTTCTTTCATAGATAGTATTATCTTTTCAATATTTGACAAATTAATACCTCCAAATAGAGAAGGATTATAGTCATGAATTACTTTAAGTGCCTCACTTGGAAATTGTGAAGATTCTGGAAGAGATTTAGATTTACATAAAAGAAGAATTCTTCTTTTATGATCAGTCAAATCAATATTAACTCCATTTTCTTCTAAAATTTTACGTAATTTCATTTCGTCTGCTGAAATGTGAAAAGATGAATCGTGAATATCTTCTGAAATAGGTGCTTGAGATGTTAAATGTGAAGGAGGTTCTTCTAAAGAGCCTGGTTTAGGCATTGATATTGTGCTGATCAATATTGTTGCTAGCATTTGTTTTGTATACATGTCATGAAGATATAGCGCTTATTAAGTGTAGTCAAGTTCTTTTTTTAATATATAAATTTTATATGAAATTTATTTACTAGTTTTTTAAGTCAATATATTGATTTATTTAATTAATTTGAACGACTACAGCTATTTTATTCATTTAAACACTTTAAAATTTCAAGAATTAATTATTATTTTTTCAATATTTTCTTAAAATATAGAAATCAACTTACTTTTAAGTCAAAAGAAGTGTTTATGGTTAAATTCTCTTCAATTGGTTTAGCATCGCCTAGAATACCTATGGATGCTAAAGTAGTTACAACCATTGCAAATTTAAATGCATCGTAAAGAAAATTTCTGATTTGCGGAATTGTTATTGTGAACATATTAAATATATATCATTCATATATTAAAAAATCAATAATTATTTATATTAATTCAAAAAATCTTATTTAAAATCAAAATTTAGTATTTATTGTAATTCAAAATATATAATTTGAGCTATATCTTGTATAAGGGCTATAACATACTGTTGATTTATCATGTGATTTATTGTAAATTTAAAGTATGGCGGGTGTAGCTCAATCGGTTAGAGCGTCAGATTGTGGTTCTGAAGGCCGTCGGTTCAATTCCGATCATTCGCCTACACAATAACATCTTTTATATTTATAAACATCAGAAATAATATTTAATTAATATACAAATCTGCTTATATAAATTAGAAAAAAAATATTAATAAATATATTTGCTAAGTGATGCTATAGAGTGTCTTTAAAATTTAAAAAAATATAATTTTCAGTTAATGAGTAATATTATAAGTATATCCGAATATATATTGAATATTTTTATATGATATAATTTCCTTTAGCTAAAAATTTTAAATTAGCGTAATCATATATATCTTTTAAAACATTATGATTAATTTTATAGAGTTTTATCTGCAAAAAAGTTTAATCCATTGACTTTCAATTGAGTTAATTTTTCATGTAATTTTGGGCCAAATTCTGATATTATTTGCATCTTTTTCTTCACCTCATCCTTATTTAGATATGAGAGTCTTCTAACACCTAATAATAATTTTTCTTGAGTTTCTGCATCAGGATGAAAAAGCTTTCTATATTCAATGTTCAAAGAACCAGGAAGCTTAACTCTTAACTCTTTGAAATTTTTAAAATCACCATTCTTATTTAGATTTATAATACTAGATTGTAATATCAAATGTATATATATTAATTGAACTAGTTCATCACTAATATAATTATTTTTACTTATATATTTTATAAACTATTCAAACTCATTCCATTAGTATTAAATGTAAAACTTATAATTTAGCTTTGACTATTTGTTTTAAATAATTATATCCAGAATACTTTATACTTAATTTTTGATCTAATTCAGGATAATGTTTTTTTATTATTTTAATCTTTTCTTTAACTTCAGGTTTATTTATAACTCCAGATTTCTTCTTATCTAAACCACTTCTAATATCTAAGTGCTCATATATTGCTTTAGATAGTTCATCACTAATATCACTATTTTTGCTTATATACATTATGAAACGTTCAAAATTATTCATGTTATGAATAAGTTGCAGCTTAAATATCCATAAAGAATCCTGCTCTAAACCTGATAAGTCTTCATATTTTCTATCTAAAACAGACACAATATGCGCATATGGTAGACCTTGTATAAAAGAATCTCTATCTATAGGTATATTTTGTGGCAAATTTACACCAATTAATGTAGATAATAAATTACTAATTACCTCAGATCTAACTTCTGTAGTTAGATTATCTTTATCTAATAAAGATAGTACTTCATTTATGTGTTGTAATATTTTTTCTTGATTTTTATCAGAGATATCTTTTACATTTCTTGTCTGCCTACTTTGATCAAAATAAGATATATATTTAACTTTCAATGCTTGTGAAAGTGTAATAAATTCTTTTAGTCTATCATCTTGTATATTAGCAGTATCTATTTGCTGTTCTTGCATAGATGCCATTATCTTTTCAATATTTGATAAAGTAATACCAGTAAATGGAGAAGTATCATAGCGATGAATCTGTTGTTCTAAATAGTCTGGATGATATATATTAGAAGGTGTAGATGTTCTTCTTAAATAATCTGCTAAATTAATATCAATTCCATTTCCTTCTAAAATTTTACGTAATTTTTCTTCATTTTTCTGAGTGCGAATAGCTGCTTGAATAGGAATATCTACTTGAGTAGGGCTATATTCTGTAGCAGGTGAAAAATCGGTTAAAGATAAATGAGGTTCTCGTAAATCTAATTCATCCACCGATATAGAGTTTATAAATATAATTGTTAAGATATACCTCATAATATATTATATATATTTATCTGAAGTTTGTCAATACTTATTTGATTTATTTAAGCAATTATATATTCTTGCTTCAATTAAAGACGTTAAAATTTGAAGAATGAACTCATTTTTAAGTCAAAAGAAGTATTTATAGTTCAATTTTTCTCAATTGAATTCCTATCACCTAAAACCTATCGCTTCTAAAGTTGTTACGAACATTGCAAATTTAAATGAATCGTAAAAGAAAATTTAAAAAATGTAATACTTTTCAATTAATGAGTTATATTATCAGTATAATTTTTTTCTTGAAAATAAAATATCTGATTTTACTAAGTAAATTTTAAGTCAAAATTAAGATTTAAAATAAGAAATATGAAAAAAGTAAAAGTTTATTCATTTTAAAAATATTACTAAATATCACTCAATTAATTTCATCACAATAAACTTGAACATACATAAATTGTAAGATAAAATTAATTAAAGTGAATTTTTTATTAAATAATAAAGATACAAACTCCTTTTGTACAATTTATGCAAAAGATATTAATGGAGAAATTTGGTGTTCTGGAGCAAAAAATTTTGCATGTAAGGCTATTATTGCTTCATTACTTAGTCGTGAACTTGTCACCATATCAAATGTACCAAATATTGATGACGTGCAAATTACGCTACAAATGCTTGAAAAAATTGGTCTTAATTATGAATTTAAAGATAATATTCTAAGAATATATCCGTTTGAAATTTTAAAAGCTAAAATAGAAATTGAACGCAGTAATCGAATGCCACTGTTAATTATTAGTGCTCTAATGCACTTTGTAAATCAAATTACCGTACCTCACGTAACTGGATGTACCACTTTTGGAAAACGTAATATTGAATTCTTTGAAAATGTGTTTAAACAATTTGGTATAAAAGTTATGATTAACAAACTTGAATATACAGCTTCACGAAATACAGAACTTATAGGCACAAATATAAAATTAGACTACCCTTCAATAGGTGTAACAGAAGCAGCTCTATTGCTTGCTGTTTTGGCTGAAGGAACTTCGATAATTAGTAATATAGCTATTGAACCTGAGATTTGTGAATTAATTAATCTATTAAACAAAATGGGAGCAATGATAAAATGGATAGGAAAACGTAAGGTTTTAGTACAAGGAGTGCAAAAATTATACGCCGTAGACTTTTCTATAATTTTCGATCGAGTAGAAGCAGTATCATGGGCATGTTTAGCAGCGGCTACAAACGGAAGTATAACTGTGCATAATGTATGTCAAAAAAATCTGCATACTTTTATTGAAATATTTAAAAAAATAGGAGGAGGAGTACAAATTATTGATAGTAATACTATAAGATTCTTTAGAGAAAGCACGAATTTACAACCAATAAAACTTGAAACTGATGTGTATCCTGCATTTTCTACGGATTATCAGCCTATGTTTGGAATTTGCTTAACGCAAGCTAATGGAGTCTCCACAATTCATGAAACTGTTTTTGAAAATCGTTTACTATATCTCAAGCATCTTGCCCAATATGGATTAAAAGTTAAATTTGATGTAAGCTGCCACTCAAAATTATGTAGATATAACTTAAAATATGATCACATTGCACATATATATGGTGCATGTACATATAAAAATATTGAAGCTCTTACACCTCAAAATATTCGTGAATCTTTTGCATATATAATTGTAGCTGCTCTATCAAATAATGCTGTTCAAATTAATAATTTGCATCATATAAATCGAGGATATGAAAATATATATGAAAAATTAAGATGTGTGGGTGTAAACGTTAAAATGGCGAGTGAACCTGCCTAAATTATAAAATAAGCTTTAATGTTTGTAATTTATTTTAAGCCGAAAATGACTTCAACTATTTATAATTTACTCAAGGAACAAAATATAAATATTCTCGCAACATGAACCGTTACGAAATTAAAAATATTTTACTTAAACATATTTAAAATTATTTCTATTATTTTAAATCCACCCAAAGCACCAAATATTAATACTGCTTCAACATAAGGTAATCAGCAAGAAATGGCAAATTCTACAAGATCAGATATATCATCAGTAAATTCTTGATCAGATTTATGAAAGTAAACTTCAAAATACAGCGTGAGCTTGAATGCACCTTAAACAAGATTGAATATTTATAATTTGTCTTAAGCTAAAAATGACTTCTACTATTTGTAATTTACTCAAAGCACAAAAATATAAATATTCCTTCAACATTAACTATTACAAAATTGAAAGTATCTTACTTAAACATATTTAAAATTATTTCTATTATTTTAAATCCACCCAAAGCACCAAATATTAATACTCCTCCAACATAAGGTAACCACCATGGAATGGCAAATCCTAAAAGACTAGACATTCCATCAGTAAATCCTTGAGATACACTACTAATAGTATCAGTAACTCCTTTAGATACATTACTAATAGTATCAGCAACTCCTTCTGTTACAGATTTAGTTGTATCAGCAGCTGTTTCTTTAGCTGTATTAATAGCATTTTCTAATGCATTAGATGCACTTTTTGTAATTTGAGCAGGAGGACTTGTGCTAACTTTTGAAATCAATCTACTTGCACTAAATAATAATTCACCAGGTGTCCACCAACTGTCTGTAAACAAACTATTAAATTTATGTGCACGATTATAAAACTTAAATGGACGCCAAGCTGGTCCCATTGCAGGTAATTGTCCGTAAACATGTGTTGATAATCGATAATAAAAATTACCAAGTTCTCTACTAAGCGCTAGTTTGTCCATATATTGATTATATAAATTAACTTCACCTTTCATCATATCTTTTTTCATCCACAATAATAATATAATCTGACTTTCTGCAATCATAAAAAATCTACAAAAATGCTCTTTTAATGTTGATGTAACTACAATTTCCTTATCTACAAGATCATTCCAATACTCAGGAATAATATACAGCAATTTATTTTTTAATTTTTGTAATTTCATATAAGCTATTTGCGAAGTAAAATCTCTAAACTTTATATCTTCCTGCACACTTCGATCATATATATAATTTTTAATATTTGTTAGATTAGTTTCTATATTTTCTTTAATTTCTAAATATAAATCATCAGTATTTTCAGATGCATTTTCATCATATTGCTTAAATTTAACATCTTCAATTGTAGTACATAATTGATCAATAAAATCTATTAATTTAATAAATTGACTTGGCTTTTGTAATCTAATTTTTGTTAGTTTTTCTTCATATTGATGTTTTATTTCTTGAATATAGTCTTTTACCTGAGTTAATTGTCCATGTATACGATTTCTCTCCTGCTGCTTTTGCTCTTCACCTTGAAAAACACTAAAAAGTCCAGCTTTATCACTAAATTCAAGAGTGTCCTCAAAGCTTTTTGATTCAGCTGGTAATATTAATTCACACATACTTACATAAACTTTTTGCTCTATATCTGTTTGAAGTAGTTGTATTAATGCATACTGAAGTACATTTTTAACTTTTAGCATCTCCATATCACCAAATAACCATGTTTTAAACAAACTTTTTTCTTCTGATGCATTTGATATTTCTTTTAATTTTGTTTGTAATTTTTTAAATTTATCTTTTTCTAGATCATCATTACTGTATTCAGTAAAACGTATTGCAATATAACATTTCATCAATCTTTGATAAACTTTTTCAGTGTCTACTGTGCTTTCTATATTTTCAGTTTCATCTAAAACCTCAGGTTTCGTTTCTTTATGTGAATTTGGATACTGCTTTCCTAAAAAAAATTCACGTTTTATATAATTTATATGTTTACTTAAATTAAGCTTGATATCATCTTTTAATTTATCTATATTTTCTTGTGTAATATCTTGAATTTTTTCAGCATCACTTGTAGTTTCAGTTTCAGCTGTAGTTTCACTAGTAGTTTCATTTGTAGTATCAGTTGTAGTTTCACTTGATGTAGAGTCAGCATATAAACATAACAATACACAAAAAGCTATATGTAGCATATCATATTTTAATGCAATAATCTAAAATTAGAGTAAATAATAATTTTATTTAATAACTGAGTATTTTCAAATACTGTTTTTTACTTAGTTAATATAATTTTCATTTTACAACTTAATTTAAGTGAACTAAGGTCTAATATCAATAGCTCAACTTAGCTAAGTATATAGCTATATAAAACATATCTACCAAGAAAAAATATGATTACAAATAAATTAATTATAATAATTATTTGAATTATTCCAATCATCTTCTCAAACCATGAAGTTTTTAAGTACAATCTATAAAATGCTTTTTTTACAAAGTTTTTAGCATATGTATAAAGATTATCAGAATATAATTCTTCGACAATTTCTTTATGACTTACACTTAAATACTCAGATGCAATAATTTCATCTCCTTTTTTCAGTAAAGCATTTTCATCTATTTTAGCTATCTTATACTCGGAATGTTTATTAATGTTAAGAAATGCACAAGTATCTGCCATCCATTTACAAACACCTAATAAAGCTTGCTCAAATAATATTTTATAACCATTATAGGATGTGGCTGTTATTGCATTTTCATTAAGAATAACATGCAGTAAATCTGATAACTCTCTTGGCCTAGTACCAGACTCAAATTCTTTTAATTTATTTTCAAGTTGTGTTGTATCATCTGATTGTGTATTATTCTGTGTATTATTTTCTGCATTTCTAACAAAAGGTAAAGTATTATCTTGAATTGTAGCAAGTCTCTTAGCCAAATTCGATTCTGCAAAAGAGAATACATCATTTAACATTGTTAATTGCTCAACATCTATCATTTGAACATATTCATTAATAGTTTCAACAGATTTACTTGGTGTCAAATTCACAACCTTAAGTGAATTGACATAATAAGCAAGCGCATCATTATGTAGTTTTTCTAGCTGTTTTTCACTTTTAAAGTTTGCGTAAGTACAACTATATGCCATCGATTGAATATTTACAAAAAATAATTTAGAAAGATATTCCTTTAATTGTTCAATTTGAGCTTTATACTTGTCTTTTGGAGTTTTCACATTTGCATCATGTAGATTAACAATTTTGCTTAGTATTAAAGAATATGCTTTATTGATTTCTGGCTGCATATTATCTATATGAAAATCCGGCTGTCTTACAGAAAAGCACATACTAAATGCTATAGATATGAATAAAAACCTCATTACTAATGAAATAACAAATTATTATTAATAATATCTTACCTTTTATAAATTAAAATTGATCAAGAAGTAACACCTTTTTGTTGATTAATAAAATCAGCATTCAACATTGACCCTAATTTACATCCACTTAAAATATGAACATGAAAATGTTGCACTTCCTGTCCTCCATATAATCCCTGATTTACTATCATTCGAAATCCAGCATGATGCTTTACGGAAATCAAAACTTGTAAAACAGCTTGACCAAATCCAAATACAAAATCAGGAGAAGCAATCTCAAGAAAATGTTCATAATGTACAAATTCTCCTTTTGGAATTACTAAAACATGAGTTGGAGCTTGAGGATTAATGTCATGAAAAGCCAAAGCGTAATTGTTTTCATAAATTTTGTTACAGTCAACTTCTCCTCTGAGAATTTTTGCAAATATATTTGTGGAATCATATTGGTAAGTCATTTAACAGCCCTTTCTTTAACTTTAATATATCCTAATTAATAATATTAAGATAAGTAAGTTTCATTTGATGGATTTTATCAAAAAAAGTTAAAATAATTAAACTTAATTTGATATGGCTATCTTAATAAGATTAAGATATATGAATGTGATTTTACTACACTACCATCATGGTTTCATTATACATGTTTATCAAATAAAAATCTATCATAACTCAACTATTTCTGTAAAATTAAATTGAATATTACTTAGCTATATTAATATACTAATAATTAAATCAAAATAAACCTTATAAATTATATATCATTTAACTTATAATTAATAATTTTACCGATCACAATTGAAGTTAATAAAATTGATGATCAAGCATAGTAAAAATATAAAATAAATTATAGACTAATTTCATGAGTTACAAAGTTACAATTCTAGGCTCTGGACAAGTTGCAAAAAGTTTATGTTCAATATTACATGAAAGAAGCTTTCCAATCTCAGAATTAAATATAGTATCTAGGTCAATTAATAAAATTTCATATGGAAAAGAATTTATACTAACAAAAAATCTGCATAAATTTGATTTTAGTGATACAGACATATTATTTGGAGCAGCTTCAAAAGAAGCGATACAATTCTGTATGCTAAAAATTTCTTCAAATTGTATCGTTATAGACAAATCAGAAGCTTTTCGTGAAACTTCATGTCTTGCAATTTCAGAAATAAATTCAAATCAATTTCATAAACATAATATATTTTCCTCACCAAACTGCGTTGTAATTCCATTAGCAATTGTCATGCACGCGTTAAGTAAATTACCAATTATACATGCTTCTATTTCTACTTATCAATCTGTATCTGGAGCTGGAGAAAAAGGCTCAAAAGCTCTACTTGAAGAAACAAAAGGTACATTTTTAATGGCAAAACAAACTCCACACTATTTTGCTCGTCAAATTGCATTTAATGTTATTCCTCAAGTTGGAACATTTTTAGAATGTGGTAATACATTCGAAGAAGCAAAAATTGAAAAAGAGCTTCAAAAACTACTAAATATTTCATTTTCACTATCTGTAACATGTGTCCGAGTTCCTGTTCTCATAGGTCATTCAATTTCGCTTCATATAGTATTTGATAAAAATATCAAACAGTCTACTATTGAACTTGCTTTAAAATCTATTTCATGCATCTCTCTACATGAAAAAGAAAGATATGTAACTGCTTTAGAAGCGGCACATGAAAATGAAATTTTTATCAGCAGATTAGTAGTATCAAAAAATCATGCAAAAATGTGGATAACATGTGATAACCTGCGAAAAGGAGCAGCATTAAATGCAGTACAAATTGCTGAATTTCTAATATCTCAAACTTCATAATTGATATTAGTTGGTACAACATTATCTAATTGAGGAGTTAAACTTGAAATATATAAATATGTCGTGATAGGCCAAAGAAGATATGATGTACCAAGCAAAGTATATAAAGATATTGTACTCATATTTAATTTATGCCAGCCAGGAATTTTTAATATATCAACAGCTATGCCTTTGATTTTTTTCCAGTATTTTTCACTAATTAATATCGTAGATACAATTGCAAATTGTATTAATAAAGATACCATAATTAATATATATGAAACTCCATTAACTAGAATATAGGCACAGCATGTTCCTGTAATTAACATTGTAAATATGATCAATGCTAATATATTGTTTTGATATTCTTGAATATCTTTAGATGATCCCATCATATTTGCAATATTCGTAGCATTATTTATCATATTTGAAAAACTATCAAAAGAATTCACTGCATTCTTTGCTTTTCTTACAACACCTCCAACAGATCCCATTCCATCTTGGATGGTATCTGAAGCATCACCAAAAGCGTTCTTTGCACTCTCTACAATATTTGTTGAATCACCTCCAAAAGGGTTTAAATCTGAAGCATCGCCAAGAGAATGCAATCCTTCTTTTACATTTTCTGCCTTCTTTGCAGCATCGCCAAGAGAATGCAATCCTTCTTTTACATTTACTTTACTTGCAGCATCTTTAGCTTGTTTTGTTACATTTTCTGCCTTCTTTGCAGCATCTTTAGCTTGTTTTGTTATATTTCCTGAATTCTTTGCAACATCTTCAGCTTGTTTCGTTACATTTTCTGCCTTCTTTGCAGCATCTTTAGCTTTTTTCCCTGTATCATGAACTTTTTTTGCTGTATCATGAACTTTATCTACTGCATCACCAACATTGTCAAGCCAATCTGGGTTAAATTTTTCCATACTTAATTCTAAAGTGAATTTATTGATATAGTATTAATTTATGTAATACTAATATCAAAATAATTTGTACGCCCGGAGGGAATTGAACCCACGACCTCAAAATTAGGAATCTTGCGCTCTATCCTACTGAGCTACGGACGCATATTTATTTTATATATATTTTACTATATATTCTATACTCTAAATAATATTTTTATATCGTATATCATTTTGATAATATTTATCGAATTACTATAGTTTTCTATATTGATGTAAATTTCCTGTATATTTGTATAATTAATTCATTGTGATATTAACATTTTAGTTTAATTAGTTTGACATTAATAATCTCATTCCTTTACGTTCTCTAATATACCTTTCAAATCATTTTTATATAGTTGAATATAAAGTAGTGTAGAAACAATAGTATCTAAACGATTTAAAATATGTTGTACAGCATCACCTAAGACATCAGCATTAGCACCATACATGCAATATGTAGCATATAGAATTAGTCCACTTTCAGTTTTATTAGGTAAGCTATCTTGTGTTACAATTATGTGTAAAAATTTAGATAAGTTGTCTATAAAATCTCGTCTTTGTAATTTAGTATTATCAGCATTACGAAAAACATCATCTTCCAAATCCATTTTATCTTCTGATACATATCGCTTACTCAAGTTTGTCCATAATTCACATCCTGAAGATAGAATTTGAAAGAAATTCATTATACCTTCTTTTGAAGCACCCTGACTATACGCGAATAGTCTATTTTTAATATCATCATCAGAGGCTTCTTTTCCATTCCTAATCTCAGAAAAGTTTATCATCTCTTCAGCTTTTGGCATATCATTATTTTTAGCTTTATTTATATAATAATGTATATAAAAAATAGCATCAACTAACACTCTAATTTCTTTAGATAATTTTTTACAAACTTCATGTATTACTTCTGAATTTTTATCATACATATCATACATCATTTTGAATAAAATTTTCTTTTCATGTATATCAGATACAGTTTCATCTTTCCATGCCATAAATCCACACAATCTTTTTGCAAATATATTAAATAACTCTGTTTGATTAGTAATACTTGTAAGATTAATTAATTGAACAGTTGCATCTTGTCTATTTTCAAACATCCTAGATAAAGGAAGATTATCTCCTCTAAAATATTCTACGAATAATTTTTTACCTTCATTGAAAGTATAATATATTAAACTATCAACATGTCTTGGTTCAACATTGAAATCATATCCTTCTATATTTTGAAGATGTAAATCTTTTAATATGTCAATCCAGGAATCCATTGTATCATATCTATTTTTCAAATTAAAAACTTTTGAATCAAAGATATTTCTCATATATTTATCAATTGTAATTTGTTCATTTTTATCATATCGAATATCTGGCCATTGTGAAACAGATATGATTAATTCAGCATAATCATCTTTATTTGCATAATCAAATAGCTTAGTATCAAATAAATTATCAACTTCTTGTGAATTTTTAAATACTTGAGATGTACCTTCTCCTTCATCTGCTGTACCTTCCCCTTCATCTACTGTACCTTCCCCTTCATCTACTGTACCTTCCCCTTCATCTACTGTATCTTCTCCTTCATCTGCTGTATCTTCCCCTTCATCTGCTATATCTTCTCCTTCATCTGCTGTATCTTCTCCTTCATCTGCTGTACCTTCTGAACTACTTTCTACTACTGAATAAGTAGTATAATATTGAATAGATATCATGCATATTGATGTTTCTATTAAAAATAGTATTGCAAAAAAATTTATCAAATACTTTCTCATATTTAGAAGTGTATTTACACTGTTCATATTCATTATATCATTAGTCACACATTAAAAGTACAATCATATTATAAACAAACTATTAAATTTAATATTACTAAATATATTAGCTAGTATTAAATTTCAAATCATTCTACAATATGGTGTGCATGTTTTAATTATTGATGGATTAGGAATTTTATTTCGCTCTTTTTTTGCTCGTCCAGAAATGAAAAATGATAATGACGTATACATAGGTGGTGTATCAGGATTTTTAAATAAAATATTTGAATTATTAAAATCAAAACCAACTTATATTGGTATTGCATGTGATACTGGATCAAAAACATGGCGACATGACATTTCAATTGATTACAAATCTAATCGTGCAAAAACTCCAGCAGAGCTAGTTCCTCAATTTAATTTACTTTATGAAATGTGTGAAGTAGCTGAAATTACAACTATCAAAAGAGAAGGTTTTGAAGCTGATGATATAATTGCATCATGTGCAAAAAATTATGCTTCACAAGATATACAAGTTCATATTGTGTCTGGAGATAAGGATTTACTACAACTTGTAAATGAAAAAGTTTCTGTGATAGATCCATTTACTAGAATGATATTTAACAAAGAAAATGTACAAAAAAAATGGGGTATTTTTCCAAATCAGATTGTAGATATGCTTAGTTTGACAGGAGATTCAGCTGATAATATTATGGGAGTGCCTAATATAGGTATTAAAACAGCTGTATCATGGTTGCAGAAGTATAATACATTGGACTCTATAGTGAAAAATATTGAAAATTTAAAACCTCCAGCACGCAAACTTGCTTTACAGAAAAATTTAGCATCAGCATATGATGCAAAATCATTAGTATTACTTGATGATAATGTACCAATACCAGAGCTCAATTTGCTCAAGTGTAACATTAATTACGAAAATTTAAGAAAATTTTGCACTAAACATCAGCTATGGAATAAGGAGCTATTTCAAAATGAGTTATAAAGTGAAAAATTATATTTGATATTAAAAAACAGTAAAAAAAGTATTTGTCAATCAAATATATATAGTCAACAATGAAATTTCATATAATGATACTGCATAAGTTATAAATATTAAAATTAAATATGCTACATATTCTTATTCGTATGATATATTGGTAATAGTAAAAAATGTTTAAAATTTAAAATTCTTAGCATGAAAAAACTTATTACTTTAATATGATGTAAAGTATGTGTAATATTTGATGATATAATAGTTAGCAAATTTTAATTTTCTAAAATGCAAAATTACTTTTTATATTAGTAGTTATAAAGTTAACATTTATTCCTTTTAAATTAACAATATTGTCAGCAGATACATTTATAAAAACTTTTTCATCAAAACAAGTAATCCACGATGCAAATACAGAAAATTTACATCGCACTTTTACACTATTCGAAGTTTATTTAAATTTTAAGACTACCACTATTTAAATTTATTGTATATCTTCACTATTAATTTAATATCACCTTCATTAAACTAATTACAAAAATTTTGTACTAAACATCAGCTGTGAAATAATAAGCTATTTCAAAATGAGTTATAATGTAAATTAATTAATACTTACTAGTAATAAATTTAATAAAGTATCGTAATTTTTATAAATTAAATTAATTTTATATTACGATTAATTTTTATCAAAAATTTGAGTCTTTATTACTTAATGATTATTATTTAAATATTTTGCCTTGATTATAAATTTTAATTTTTAATTTAGTTAAGTTGAGATTTTATATATCTTGCACTATACAATTTAAGCTTACTTATACTAATTATAATATATTTTTGATTAATATAATGCTAATGCTATTTGAAATTAATAAATATATAGAAACTATTCATTAATTTTTTCATCATTCAAAATTTTAAGATGATCATTACGAGAAATTAATTTTAAAATATTTTTGTGACATTTTTGACCAATACTATATATGATGATAAAATTTTAAAAACATAGTATTTTATCAAAAGAAAATATAAGTTAAATTTGAAACAAAATTGAAGGGTATCTCAAATAGAAAGAATAAAAATATATTAGTGATTTTATAAATAGGTCTATTACATTTTTAGTACAAGATATCTTAAAAAGTTATGCTGAAAGATACTTTTAAAATGCCGTTGGAGAGAATTGAACTCTCGACCTCAGCCTTACCAAGGATGCGCTCTGCCCCTGAGCTACAACGGCATTTCATTAAATACTACATAATATAATATATTTTGCAATAGATAAGAGCTTTAATTTTAATATATGTAAGCAATCATATCCGACATTATATAATTGAAAAAAATATTTAAATCATTTTTTAAATTTAAAATAAGATGTCAAAAATCAATTTTAGAATAATGTGGTGAAGCTGTAGTGGAAAATAGCTTTTCATGTAAAATAAAGTCAAAAGAAGGCCTTGATTTGAGTAATCGATACCAATTTTGTACAAAATCATATTTATTCCACTCAATTTCACTTAAGTAATCAACAAATGAAATCATACTTGCCAATAATATATCGGCTTTAGTCATAAAATTGCCTAATAGATATGTACGATTCTTCATATAGTGCTCTAAATTTATCAGCTCTTTATTTAATTTCATTCTGCCCTCTCTTAATTTTTTAATAGAAGGAGAGTTGCTGATGCGTAATTGAATACAAAATCGTTCTTGAAATATAATTTCACAAGCTCTAAACCAAAATTCATATATACTCCAAAATATCCATTGCATAGCAGTATGTTCTTTCGAATCGGAAAATTTGTTAAAAATAGCAAGAATTCCTCTATAGCATTCTTTCTCATTAATAACAACAGGCCATGCATACATAGCATTTGTTGTACATTGAAACTCAAGATTTCTTTCATATAACATCATTTTTGCAGCTCTGCTAAAAGGGCATTCTATAATACCTTGTAAAGTTAACACCTTATTTGTATTATACAACACTTTGTTAATTTTTACATTAGCAAAAAATGAATATTGTATTTAATTGCTGAAAATAAAAAAACACTTTTGAAAATATTATATAATTTATACACTTTATTTTTTATGATTTTTTTTATATAATATCACGATGATTAAATTTATTCATTACTGTATCCTACTATCTTGTTGGAGCGAACAAAATGATAAAAAAAATGATAACATTGAGCAAGACACTCAATCAATAATTTCATCTGAAAGTAAAATAGGTTTAGATAAAAGTACGAAACAAAATAGTGATATGACTAAAAAATCAAATTTCACTCAATCTTCATTGGCAAATACTAACATGAATGAAAAGTCAAATTCTCATCAATCTTCGTCTGCAAATGCTGGTATGATTGAAAAATCGAATTCCGCTCAATCTGCATTTGATCATGAAGAGAAAAAATCTTCACTTGCTCATCAAGAGAAAATCATAAGAGCTTTGCTTATAGGAGATATTATATCATTTAATGAACTTGATGAAAAAATTCAAAAAGCTATCGATGCTCGTATATCTTTATTTTCACTACGACAAAGCTTTCCATATTATAGCCTAATAAATGATAAACCAAATGCTTCATGGTATGATCGGCTTTTTCGTACATTAACATCCCTATCAATTGTAAAAGAAAGAAGGCAAAGAGTTGATCAGGCAAAAATGATATTAAATTCATCCATTGATATTAATAAAGTAATTGAAATTTTAGAATCTTTACCTAAAGAAAGTATATCTGTATCTGCATTAAATTGGATACAAAATGCAAAAATTTGGATACAGGCTTGGAGTAGTAAATGATTAAAAGATTTTTTCTATTTTTCACATCTGTAATTATAGCATTTTTTATATTTTGCTCTGGTAATATAGATGTATCGATAAAAGTTGGAGATTTTATATGGTTTGGCACAATATCTACACTTATCATAGCTTTAGGAATATTTTTTATATTTTTAATAATCTTGAGAAATTTAATTCAATACATAGAAAATAGATTATCAGCACTTACAGGATGGCGAAAAAATCGTAAAAAGTATTATGCTGACGCGGCTTTAGTCAAGTTTGCAAAAACAGTTTTGTATGGTAAGCCAAATATATCCTTACTTGAGAAAAATAATAATTATTATAATGATGACTTATCTTATAATTTGATTAAATTATTTTATTATTGCGACTTGATTAAATCATATGATGTAAATGAGAATGGAATTAATGCTGATACTCTTGTAAAAAGTCATGATGAGTTAACTGATGTATTAAGTAAAATGAATGATCAAATTAAAGAAAGTTCCGATTTGAGAGATATAGTTCGTATGCTAAATTTGGTGGAAATTATTGATCATGAAAAAGATTTTCTTCAAGCAAAACAGTTATTACTTAAAGCATATAAAGATGAAAATAACGGATGGATATCATCAATACGCAAAGATGGCTTGAAAGAAACTTTAAGCAAGACTGTGTACAGATCTGTATTTAAACAGTGGATTGAAACAAAATTATTAAATGTATATCTTCAGCTAGAAATGTATGATGAGGCACTAAACTTGATGCCTGTTTTAGATATGAATGAAAAAAATAAAAATCAAAAATGGGCATCTATATTAAGAGAAAAAGCTTTAAAGATTAATGATGAACCTCAAACAGAAAATACTAATGACAGACCTTCTCTTCAAATACAAAATTCTTCGAAAGATGTCAGCGAAAAATCTTCAAATTTCATCGAACCTACTATAATAAGAAAAATTGCTTTATTAGAAGAGGCATATAAGAAAAATCCTTCCGATCATGAAATTGTCTTTTCTCTAGCTACTGCATATAAAAATAATGAAGAATTAAATAAAGCTATATCTGTAATAGAAACATCTTGGAAATTCGTATCATCTCTAGAGTTAGGTAGTTTATATTACTCATGTTTACCTGATGATGCAAAAACAAAGCTAAAAAGAGTACAAAAATATTTAGTATACTACAATCCGTATGATGTATGGAGTTGTCTCTTTGTTGCATATGCTGCAATTGAAGCTTTCGATTTGATAGAGGCTGAAAAGCAGTGTGTAAATTTGAAAAAATGTAAATCTTTTATCTCAAATATATTACAAGCTAGAGTTGAATGTGTGAAAAGCAACTCAACTGAAGCTGCAAAATATATAGATAAAATATTTGGTATGGATCATATTTTTAAACAAGCAAATAACTTACAAACATTGAGTAGTGATTTAAATGAAAGTATAGCTATAGAAAACGCAAGTATTGTTGATAAAGATGATAGCTGGAAAGATTAAATTTTCATTATAAATTCATTTACTAACTTTATTTGATAGCCTCATAATCACAAGATCAAAAAATTGTTATATTTAATAAATTTTACTAAAGCTTTTAAGATATTAAAATAAAAAATAATTAAATGTCTTTTTATATATATACATATTGAGGTTTTGAAAATTTATAAAATATTCGTACATCTTATAATATTAGCATATACCAAACTTTTCGATATCACATTATAGATTTTATGATATAAATCTGATGTTTCAAATAGATTTTTAAAATTTGCACAATACTGTTTGATGATATACTATGTTATATCTGAACTTTTTGATATCAAATTATAGCACCTATGATATAAATCTGATGTTTCAAATCGATTTTGAAGTCTATAAAAAATCTTTTTCGTGAAGTGGCTCGAATTAAGACTCTTTGAAAGATTTTTTCATTTATTAATATTTTCACTTATATATTATAAATTTTTACCAAACACATATTATATTTCGAAAATATCTAACTAAAGAATTATTACATATTCTTAATTCATATTTAATTTTTTGCTCATGAAATTTAGTATTTAGTATTCAGCATCTATTGAACTTTGTGATATCAATAATATTAATTTGATATTTTTGAGTTTTTAAAATTTGTATATTACTTTAATGACATAGCTATGTTATTCTAAACCTTCATCAACCTGTAAAGTTCACGATGTAAATCTGATACTTTAAATCTTAAGCAATCTAAATTAAAAAAATCTTTTTTTTCTATGAAGAGGTATGTCAAATTCAGAACTTTGTGAAATTCAGTTCGATCATATCTAACCAACTATAAGTTTATTTATCTACTTTACTTACTCACTTTTGATTCTTTATCAGTATCATCATCTAATTTTAAATGTACGATATAAGTATGATCAAAGGTATTTAAAAAAATTACTCGATGATTTATCAATATATGATTTCAATTTTATTTTTTCATTCATAAAGTACACACTCATCGAGTATCTCAAATTTTACTTATATTGGAAAAATTCTTAATTGTTGATTCTTTTTATTTATAAATACTGAGCTGACTTTGAAAAGTTAAATAATATTACAGATGCAAAAATCGTAGTAAAACAAATAATTAGAGTCAATGACTTTGTGCTATACTAAAAATTTATATATATTAATAACTTTACATCTTGCAATTATCACGTTTTTGCTCACGTATATGTTTAACTTCAATATATGAATTTACTGACATTTTCTACATAACAAAAAAAATCATATAATTTTGTACTATTTTTTTCAGAATAAATATTAAAAATATATATTTCTGTGACTTTTTTTCAATAACACTTTGATTAAAACTCATTATACAAAAATATCATGATAGTCAAATTTCATTTCTATATAAAATGTTACATTATCAATTAATAAAATTACTTAATATAATATATTAAGCAACTACCAAAATAAACAAAGTGCCAAAATTTATTGATTATGATAAATTTCGCTGAATCTTAAGAAGATTTCTTAAGTTGACTTGAGCGATCACTGAAATTCATAGTTCTAACTTTATTTAGTTTGATAGTTTTTTTAAAGTCGATATCAAAATAATTAGACTTAGGTTGTCAGCATAATCATACAAAATATATTTGAAAAAAGTTACTTGATATTGCAATACCATATTTCAATTTTGTTGTTTTGCATAAAAAAGCACAAACTCATTAAGTATGACTAGTATGACCCTAAAACTTATTCAACTTGACTGAAAGTTTGAAACTCACTTTAGAATGAATTACGTGTTAAATTTAATAAACTAAAAAATATTAACCATAAAACACTACACTAAAAAGTAAAGATTAATGATTTTGCACCACAAGATACTTTATATTTTCAAATTTATAGTATATTACTAATATGAATTTAATCTTACCACAATAAATTGACTGATCTTTTCTATATGATGCAAAAAAATCATATAACGTTATACTATTTTTTTCAGAACAAAATATGAAAATTTTCCATCTTTATATCTCAAAATTTATTGTTAATAATGAAGATTTTGCATGTTTTTCGCTATCACTTAATTTTTAAATAAATTCTTACTACATAGTGAATATTAAATGAAGTTTTTGAAATTTGTGTAATTAATTTTATAGTAAAAAACTAAATCACTGAGTTATACTGTCTTCAATACTACTAATGATTTATATCATATTATGGCAATAAGTTTTTTCATGTGAAAAAATTTCAATATTTTGTACCATTGCTAATACGAAATACTACTTAAGATATATAAATTTTTAATTTTACTATTTGTGATTTATGATATTTTATTTCATAAAACTCTACTTTAAACTATACATATTTGTAATTTGATTAAAAAAATACTTTTTTACAGTTTGTTATAAAAATATCATTTTTACTATAATTTATTATTAATACTTTTTTTACAATTTATGCTAAGTTATCACATTCCATGAATATTCAATAAAATTTAATAAGAAAAATTAATTAATATTTACCATATTACCTTTTACATTAGTAGTTGTACCATCAACATTTACTGTCATACCTTTTAAATTAGCAGTATTTTCAGCAGATACATTTACAGAACTTCCTGAAATTTTTACTTTTCCTCCAGATAAGGCAATAGACGATGATGCGGATACAGAAAAATCTTTACACTGTACTTTTACACTATCTGAAGTTTTAATTTCAAGACTACCACTATTTAAATTTATTGTATATTTTCCGTTTTTCACTAATAATTCAATATTACCTTCATTTAATGTTACTTTTTGATGCCCTTTACTTATCTCAATAACAGAATTTCCTTCATCAATTTTCATACTTACATCACCTTTTTTTAATTTTGTATAATGATTTCCTTCTTCAATTTCAATTTCTCTACTACCTTTTTTTAATTTTAAAATATCATCGCCTTTTCCATCGACTGGCTCATCTTCTGCTAATAACATTTTTTCATAATTACCTCTTTTAATCGTCATTTTATATGATCCACGCTCTATATTTACAGTTTTTGTTCCTTCTATTCGCATAAAAGCTTCATCTGTTTCATCATCAAAGACTAGTTCATGAAAGCCATCCTTTGTCTTTACACTTTGAGTACGTAATCCAATTTTATGAGCTTCTTTTTTTGTATCATAAACATAAGTATCATAGCCGTTATATAAACATCCAATAATGATAGGTAAATTTGAATTTCCATTTTCAAAACTTACTAATACCTCTTGTCCAATTCTTGGTATATAACCATATCCCCAGCTTTTGCCTGCACCACCCCATTGAGCAACTCTAATCCAAGCAAATATATCGTGCTCATCTTTTTTAGCATGAATATTCCATCTAAATCTTACCTTTACTCGTCCAAATTCATCGGTATATACCTTACGGTCTTTTTGATCTTTAGGTCCGACTACAACAGCAGATTGTAAACCAATAATTTGAGGTGACGGTAATAATTTTGGTTTAAATACATTTTTTTCAAGCATTAAATTAGCAGAAACTGCGTATTGACTCCTATTATAATTATGCAACTGATTTATCTCTGTTTTAAACTTTGTTTGAAACTCACTATTATTTAAAAAATGATTAAAAGAAACTCGACTCATTGAATGTGTAACTGACTCGACATAATATTTTTGATTTAATTGTTTACATGAATGCTCATTCATGAAAAATAAAGCGCCGGCATATATAGGCAAAGCTGTATTACATTTATATTGTATAGATCTACATTTTAAACTTGCATCAAAATTATTGGATAATTTTTGTGCTTCTTCATCATTTAATACATTTTCATCATATATTTCTTCTAAATTATTTCCTTTACTTGAGTGTTGTATCGAAGTTTTTGGATTACCATAATCATATCCAATAATTTGATTACCTAATTCGATATTTGTAAAGCAAGAATTAAAATAATGAAAAAGATTAGCATGAATTTTGCTAGAATTATTCATCTTAAATTCTTCTAAACTTGACATCGAATCAGTAAATACTATCGTTTCTTTGTTTGAATTTTTAAAATAGAAAAAAATACCATGATAAGCTGTTAATCGTAAAATAAAATCATATACAGTTTCTGCATATTGTACACAAATTTTTAATTTTTCATCTTTTTGAATTTTAATTTCAACTGTTAATTTTGAAATATGAGATAATGATTCTTTTATAATTTGGCTAATTGTTTTATCCTGAAAAATTACATATTTTTTTCTTTGAGAAGCATGCCAAAATAAAGGTCGTATTTCATAACGGTATATAAAATATTCAAGTGAATTTGGTGCATGAAAATCCATCCATTCGGTAATGATTCCACTTCTTACAAACGAATATTGACAATTCTTATGTTTATTTTCAACCTTAACAACAACTTGTTTTCCTGCACAATTTGTAATTTTATGATCAGATACAATATCCATTTGAATAGAATATGCTCTTGATAATTGATCTTGCATAAAAAAATTTACAACAGTACATTTCTTCCAACAATTTGAAATAGCGTTTATATCAAACATTGTTGCAAACTAAACCTTTTTTGCTAAAAAATCTAGATTAATCTCAATTTAACTTTTATGTGCTATTTTATAAATATGACGTATACAAACTTACAGCTTAAATATATAAAAAGCAATGGAGGTAAGGGCAATTTCGATATTAAATTTACCTCTAAAGGTGTTTCTCATATTAGAAACGATAAAATTCTTAGTAATCCAATTTTACGAGAGTTAGCACAAATAGAACTTGTTTTTAGAAGTACAGAGAAAAAATTTTCCATGGATGAATTTGGTAACATAATTTTAATTACTCCTTTAGGAAAAAGTGACTTTGTTTCTTGTAGTAATACAAATCAACAAAGAACAGTGTTTCCAAAGCGTGATAGTAATGGAATAGTGGATGAGGGAGTACTGACTCAATTAATAGCTTGGCATGATTCACGACATTTACTGCAAATTTTCAAGCATGTACATGATTTTTTTAAACAAGCACATGAAGATCAATCAAAAGCAATAAAAAAATTAATTGAAGTGATTCCGCCAAAAATCATTTTTGAAGATGAAAATGATACTTTAGAAAAAGCTCTGACATATGATGAAGAAACAAAAAGCTATTTTATAGATGTATCAAAGATTTCCGAGCACACTTCTGATCTAATTGAATTTTTTCATAAATGCTATCCGTATACCAAAGTCAAAGAAGAATGGTCAGTAGCTAATGAATTTTATGTCAAATTAACGGCTAAAATACAAAGTAGAGACATGACAGTGAGAGGCAGCATTATAGGCTCAACTTTAATTGGAATGTTAAAAATGGGAGGTGTAGCATTAACATCAGGAGATTCTTCAAATGCAATAAAAATTGTATCTAGTGTAGTAAAAACAGTAGCAGGTATTTAAATAACTATTACTATTGCTAATCATATAAAAATATGGCAGAATTCATTTGTTGGTGAACATTTATGAATGAATCAAAAAAATTAGATAATGTTGCAGAAACCGTTTCTCAAGAGCAACAAAAACTATATGAAAGAATATCCGTACCTAATATGTTTAATGAAAATATGTATTATGGATATCAAAGTAAGCATAGTAACCTTAGAATGTCTGGATATATTTTTCAACAACATAAAAACGTTGATATATTAAATCTTGGCAAAACGCATGCTCTTTTTAAGCTAGCTCTAGATGCACTGAGAAAATGTGTAGCAAGACGAGGCAGAGTATTATTTGTAGGAACTGAACCTCACTCACAGGATATTGTAAAGGAAGCAGCTAAAAAATGCGCTCAATATTTTGTTTCCAAGAGATGGTTAGGAGGTTTTTTAACTAACTGGTCAACAGTATTTAGATCTATTCAAACCATGAAAAATATCAAGTCAGAAATAGAATCTGTAGAAAAGGGAATTACAAAACTTACAAAAAAGGAAAAATTATCACTAAATAAAAAGTATGATAAATTTTACAGCTTCTTTGAAGGAATATATAATATAGGAGAGCGTCCAAATATGTTGGTAATAACATCTTATAAAGAATTAACAGCAATACGTGAATCCATTAAAATTTCAATTCCTGCAGTTGTTTTGTTAGATACAAATGCAGATCCTGAAGAAATAAAATATCCAGTTCCTGGTAATGATGCATCTATCATGTCAACCGAGCTATTCTGTGATGCATGTGCAGAAGCTTGCTTACTAGGTCTACAAGATGAAGCAAAAAATCGAGAAATATCCAAAAAGAGAGCAGAGGAAAGAGGAGAAAGAGGAGAAAAAGCACAAAATACTAAACCTCAAACACCAAAACCTAATTTTAAAAGAAACACAGAAAGAAAGGCTGGAGGATTTGAAGAAAGAAACTTTTCCTCAAGATCAACTAATTTTACTAATAGATCAAGACCTCAAAACACACTACAAAAAAATGTAGAACAAAACAAATTAAATGAAAGTGAAATAACATCAAAAGCAGGAAAAAGCACCTTAAGAAGGTCAGAAACAAAAAATGTGGAAATAAAACATGAGGAAAAAAAAGATACTTTTAAAAATAAAAATATAAATGAAGAAATGAAATCAAAAGATACTAACCAAAATAAAAGTATAAATAAAGAAGCGAAATCAAAGGAGACAAAATGACAACAAATGAAAGATTACTTGTAGTAAAAAAATTACGTAAATATACTGGAGCAGGACTTGCTGATTGTTTAAAAGCATTAAAATCATGTAATGATGATGAAGCAGAAGCAGCTAAAATATTATATGAAAAAGGACTAGCAAAAAACAAAAAAAGAGAAATGCGCTCTACCACAGAAGGTGTAGCATGTATTGCAATAAAATCAAATAGAGTCTGTGTTTTTGCACTAAAATGTGAAACCGATTTTGTAGCAAAAAATGCAGAGTTTTTAAATCTAGCAAATTATATAAGGGAAATTTCTTTAAAATATGATTCTTCCAAGTCTCTTTTGTCTGCTTTAGTTCAAGATAATAAATCTAATGACGAAGCCTTTCAAAAAACATTAGAAAAAATGAGTAAATGTATTAATCACGAATCAGTATCTGTTGAAAAAATAATTGCTCAATTTTCTGTACTTATAACCGAAAAACTCGTATTATCAGAATTTAATACTTTTGATGTATCAAATTCCAATTCTATTGGATACTATGTTCATCGTCCTGTAAGTATTTACAAACATATCGGTCCACGAATCGCATTAGTAATTTTTGAAGGTAAGCTAGAAGAAACAATTGCAAATAAAATTGCAATGCAGATCGTTGCTAATCCACCCTGTGAGATTGAGATACATAAAAGCAATGATGAAAGTAATGGTGAAAGTAGTTTAAATTCAAATATTAAAAATGAGCAGAATAATGAAAATACAAATACTATAGATAATTCTGAAACCAATGACTTAAATACAGGTGAAACAAACAATAATAATGAGAAGGATCAGATGAAAACATTTTTAGATATGGAGTATGTAGGCAGTGAAACATCTCAATCTATAAAAGATGTTCTAGAAAAAAACAAAGTAAGTATAAAAAATTATGTATATATATCAATTCCTATTGATTAATATTTATTTTTGTAAATTTAAAATCTTAAAAAATATTAAAATCATACATCGTATATTTTAAAAAATATTTTCAGTTAACATTGATAATCAGAATTATATTTACTTAAATAGTTTATTATCAATATGTAATTTAAAACCAATTCTAATTTAGAACTATTTTTTCATATTCAATATTGCAATTCATTACAGCATATAATATATTATTGTTGTGGCGGGGTAGCTCAGTTGGCAGAGCAACGGGATCATAATCCGTGTGTCGGGAGTTCGAGCCTCCCCCTCGCTATAAATCATTTACTTCTTGTAAATTAGAAAAAAAGAAGTGATATCTAGGGCGTTTAGCTCAGTCCGGTAGAGCATCTGACTCTTAATCAGCTGGTCGTAGGTTCGAATCCTACAACGCCTGCTTTATAATATTGTTATCAAATTGATTTAAATCAGCTCATAATTAAAAAAATAAATTTTCGTCCAAATTTATCAAAGTTTATGTATTAATTTTTGCATTAATTGTATATTAATTTTATAAAATAATTTATGCTTAAATGATTAAATATAATGTATATTTTTTTAATTAAAAATTAATAAAATGTTATATTATTGATATCAGTAATATAATTTTAATAGATTTTAAATATAATTAAGGTGGAGGCTATATGTTTAAAGGATTATATATGCGAGTAAAGGACACATTCAACATAATATGGAGTAATATCATTGTTTACCCCACACCGAGTGCAAAATCATCATTATCTCAAAATTCAATAGCCACAACTTCAACAACTACAAAAATAGCCAAACCCACTTTAAATTCACTAACTAGCTCTGTTAGTTCATCTCCAGCCACAAGCGAATCATTGAAAATTGATGTAGGATCGTACACAAAATCAGCTTTTGATCTTTTTTCTTCAATTGATATTAATAATTGGATATATTTTATTGCTGGTATGATAGTAGGCATTTTATGTATGCAAATCTATATCAGATATTCCCGTAGATCTAATCGTGGATGCTGTCAACTAAGATCTAAATTAGCTCAATGGGGATTTATGAGTCTATAAATTCAAGACTTATAATTTTTGATAATTTCAATACCATTTTTTTAATACATTGAAATTATTATAATTGATTAATAAAAAAATATATGTGATAATTTGCTGTGTCAAATACTCTTTCTAAATACTTTAAACAATTTTGGAATTTTTGTGTTGAAAGACCAATTTTATTTTCAATAATGTTTGCAGTACATCTTTATATTAATAATTTATTAATTAGCAAATACATAATCATTGATAAATTTACACTTATGTCAATTAGATTTTTTATTTCATTACTAGTGTTAATTCCATTTTTTCAAGAATATAATATAAAAACAATCATTTCATCTCCATGCTTATCACTTCATATTGCAAGAGCATGTTCAAGCGTAATCATAGTGGCAAGTACATACTATGCTTATCAATCGTTACCTCTATCAATTGGCTCGGCCGTAGGAATGTCCGAACCATTATTTGTAGGATTAATTACTATATTTAAAGGACATAAATTATCACTACAAAGATGGATTTCTTTAATTGCTGGTTATATAGGATTAATTATGATTTCTAATATATTTTTCAAACCAATTGAACTACATAGTAATTTTACGGTGCCAATTATAGTATTTCTAGGTGCAAATTCACTTTGTGCATTGATGGGATTTTTAATTCAAGATATTAGAGCAATAGAAAATGAAGCAAAAACCGAAAATCGACTAATAGATACTCGATTATTATTTTTAAATCATATCGTTATAATAATTGGATCTTTAATTTGCAGACAGATATTAATATTTAATGAAATATCTGTCAATGCATTTAGTGATTTATGGCTATGTTTTGATAAAATCATTTTACTTTCTGTTTCCGGAGCTATTGGATCTATTTTAATTATCAATACATTTCGATACCTACATCCAACAACTCATGCACTATGTCAAAATATTCGCTCTGCTGCAGCAATTTTGACTGGAATATTATTTTTCAATGAACCTATTACTACATTACAATTGACTGGTTGTGTAATTTTGTTGTTAAGCATATTTTCATTAAAAAGAAAATAATCTCAAATTACTTGTTGTAAAAGTAAAAAATGAATACTGAAAAAATAAACTTTAATGTATAACTCAAAATATAATTTAAAAAAATAACTCAAAATATGATATAAAATATAATTTAAAATATAATTTAAAATATGATTTAAAATATGATTTAAAATATGATTTAAAATATGATTTAAAAAATTTTACTATTTTTATTAAAAATATATTAGTCTTTACATGTTGAATATTTCAATTTAAAATTTTATCTATGACCAATAAGCAAAGATTCATCATAGCTATAATCTGGATATTCATAGGAGCTGTGGTTTCTAAATATACAGGATCAGCTCTACATACATATCAAGAAGCAAGTGAAATTGATTAATTTACTTATTGGCTCAGATCATAGAGGTTATCAACTTAAATCTGATATATTATATCTTATACAAAATATGCACTTAAATAACTACAAAAATTTAAATCAAATCAAAAAAATGAAATTAAATTCAAATGACACTTTTGCGGAAGAAAAAAACAATATTATTACACATGATATAGGATGTTATTCATTAACAGAAGTGTGTGATTATCCAATTATCGTAAAAGAAATGCATAAAAGATGGATTACCAATGCAAGAGGAATACTAATTTGTGGTAGTGGAATAGGTATGAGTATTGCCGCAAATAGATTTTCTAAATTTAGAGCAGCTTTATGCACTTCAGAAAATATGATTTATTCTGCTAGACAACATAATGATGTTAATATTTTAGTTTTATCTGCGCAACATTTTTTAAAAATTGAAAACACCAAACAATCTAAATCAAAATTAAATATGCAGTTCAATAAAGATGAAAAAACAAATTATATGCATTATCTTGCAGAATATATTACAGCATTTTTATATACTGATTTTGAATTATCACCTCGTCACATTCGTCGAGTTCAACAATTGTCAAATATAAACTTATAAAAATTTTTTATCAAAAATGCCATTTGTAATATTATTGAGCATATATATAATTGTTATGTTATGGTACAACAAAATATATGAATACAATTTTAGGAATTGATCCAGGATTAGGAAAAACTGGATGGGGAGTTGTCAAAAATATAAAAGGAAAAACTAAACATATAGCACATGGTATTATAAAACCAAAGATGAAAGGTACACTTTCAGGTAGACTATCGCACTTATCCATAAATGTCGCATATTTATTAAAAATATATGAACCAAATATTGTAATCGTTGAAGATGCATTTTTTGGAGTTAATCCATCTTCTACATTACGGCTTGGAATGGCATGTGGAGCAATATTAGCAAGTGTAGGAGAAGCAAATATTGATCTTTTACAATATTCTTCTCGTCTGGTAAAGCAAAAAGTTACCGGTAATGGCGGATCATCTAAAGAAGAAGTGCAAGAATTTGTATTACAGCAATTAAAACTTGAAAAAATTGAAGTAATAGATTCAAGTGATGCTTTGGCGATTGCTTTATCGGGAATTTCATAAATAAATCGTTTAATATACATTTATAAATTTATAAATAAATCTATGATTTAAAATTTAATTCAACATCTTTAACCAAATTTATCTAATTTACATTATATTGTGATCAATCATTTCTTTTATCATAAATATCAAGTTTAAATTATGCTAAATACAAAAATAAATATTAACTACAAATAAAGTACAATTATTGGTTATGAAAAAAAGTTATATTTATAATTTTTAGTATAAAAATATCAGCATAAACTTAGCTATATGTTAAAATAAAACAATTTTTAACATTTATGATAAATATTTGCGTTATAATATACAAATTATAAAATTAAAAAATTTGTAAGTTAAATTAGCTTTTCACTTCTTGTTTTATAGAAATTTTTGTGATATATATAAATTAATGTTAGCAAATAAAATAACTGGAATCATTTTAGTACTCACAGGTCTATGGATCGCTTTTTCTCCTGTAGATAGTTGTATGATTCGAAAAAACGTACTAATACCACTTTTTTCATGTGATGAATTCGTTGCTCGAGCAGTAGGTTTTCTGTTTGCTATACTTGGACTAATGTTTTACATGAAATGATAGTTTTAGGTATAGAAAGCAGCTGTGATGATACTTCAATAGCAATTTTAAATAATAATACGCTTTTATCTCACATATGCTCAAGTCAAAATAATAACTCATTTGGTGGAGTATTTCCCGAATACGCTGCACGTGAACATCTGTCTTCTATTGATCCTACGATGAGAATGAGTTTACAGCAAGCAAAATGCAAGTTAAGCGATATAGAATGTATAGGAGTAACAAATCGACCTGGATTACTTGGTAGTTTAGTTGTAGGAGTGAGTTATGCAAAGGCTCTATCTTTAGCACATAACATACCAATTATTGGTATTCATCATCTGGAAGCACATTTAGTTGTACCACAATATACTCATAATATTCAATTTCCATACGGAGTTATTCTTTTATCTGGAGGACATAGTATGATTATATTAGCACATTCATTAGGGCAATATGAAATACTTGGAACGACAAAAGACGATGCTGTTGGAGAGTTATTTGATAAAGTGGCAAGATGTATAGGTTTAAAACAGCCGGGAGGTCCTGAGATAGAAAAATGTGCTTTACAAGGTAATACGACAATTGACCTGCCTGTTCCACTACGAGGTGATATGTCTTATGATCTTTCCTTTTCTGGTTTAAAGACTGCTGCTCAACGCAAATGGAATGATGGAGATAAATCCGATATTTATAGAAGTAATTTATGCTTTTCATTACAAAATACTATTTATGAAACGTTAAAAGAAAGAATGATGAACGTATGGATGAAATATTGCACAGAAAATTGGGTTTTAGTTGGCGGTGTTGCAGCAAATAAGTATCTGAGAAATAGATTGCGCGAGCTGTGTGATGAAAATAAACGAAAATTAATTGTTCCTCCAGCAAATCTATGTACAGATAATGGAGTAATGGTTGCATACGCAGCTTTATTAAGAGCAGAAGATAAATTATATGATGATTTATCTTTACGTCCTTATGCTCGCGCAAAACTATAAATTTGTAGTAATTAAATTATCATTCTCAACATAAAATAATTTAATAAGATACAAAATTCAACTAGTCATCAACTATATAACTTATATATTAATGAATTAATGCTTATATATACAGATTTATTAAGAACGAAAAATAAATTATATGATCATTTTTACACTCTTACTCTTGAGTAAAAATTAAATTAATTCTAAACTTTAAGTATTAGTTGGCGGTGTTGCAGCAAATAAGTATCTAAGAAATAGATTAAGTGAGTTATGTAATGAACATAAACGAAAATTAATTGTTCCTTCGGCAAATTTATGTACAGATAATGGACTAATGGTTGCATATGCAGCGTTATTAAGAGCAAAAGATAAATTATATGATGATTTATCTTTACGTCCTTATGCTCGCGCAAAACTATAAATTAGTAGTAGTTGAATTTATTATTACAGAAAAAACTAATTTTTATTCATAATAAAAATATTAAAGAATTGCGATCATAAGATAAAATTAACTTTGTGTTAAATAATATAAATTTTAAAAAATTTAACTAATTTCATAAATCACGAGATTAATCACTAAATAAAAATTGATTTTATATAAATAAATTTTAAATTTAAAACTTAATATAATATATTCTTATAATAAAATTTGATTTATTTAAATTAGCTATCTACTACTAACTATAGCTTTTTCTCCATGAATACGAATACTTTCGATAATACCTAAAGCAATATAAAGAGATAAAATCGAGGAGCCTCCGTATGAAATAAAAGGTAAAGGAATACCTACTATAGGACAAAGTCCAATTATCATTGATATATTTAATAAAGCTTGTATTAAAATGTAATTTGCTATTCCACAAGTCATAATTTGGTAAAATCTTATTTTCATAAATGTAAATCGATATATGATGGAAAAATAAAGCATAATATATAAAATTAAAATTAATATACATCCAATGATACCAAATTCTTCAGCAAAATGAGCAAAAATCGAATCAGTACAACATTCAGGTAAAAATCCATATTTTGCTTGTGTACCACATTTCCAGCCTTTTCCGTATATTCCACCAGATCCTACAGCAGTTAAAGCTTGTTGAATGTGAAAGCCTTTACCTCTACTATCAGAGTTTGGATTAATAAATATTAAAATTCTATCTTTTTGATAATTATGTAATTTACTCCAAATTATAGGTGTAATAGATAATGTAATACATGAAATAATACTAATCTGTGTTAAAGAAATAATTTTAGCAAGATATATTAATGATAATATTATTAAAATAATTACAGTTGCTGTACCTAAATCTGGTTGCTTGATTATTAATAGAAGAGTAAATATACTACACAGAAAAATTTCAAGCTGTTGATCAAATTTGTTTTTTAATTCATTAGTATGTATATAATAAGAGATAAATAAAATTATACAAATTTTTGATAATTCAGAAGGTTGTATAGTAATAGATGCAAATTTTAACCAACGATGAGCTCCATTTATTGATCGAATTAAAAAAACAAGTATTAAGCTACTTATATTTAATAAGTAAAATGTAATTGAATGCTTAAACCAAAATTGCGGCTGTATTCTACTAATTCCATAAGTAATACATAAACCTAAAATACCACGAAGAAAATGTATTTTTGCATGATTGATATGAATTGAACTCATAGTAAAAATACCTATTAAATGCAATATAGTCACAATGACAAGCATATTTTATAATATCATAAGAAAAATGCATTCCCTAATTATTATAATTTATATGTGAAATATTTACACTATATCAAATATTCAGTGCTATCATGTTTTATGTTTCTTTTAATACTAGTTCTACTGCAATTATCATTAATTTTTGCAATATATAATATTCTTGATGATCAATATAAAAATCAATTTATAATAGGATCGATAATTTTTTGTTTATTAGAAATACGATTAATCGGTACATTTCTAGATCATGAAGCAGAGCGTGTGGTAAATCAATTATATGAACGACATGGAGATATAGATAAAAATATGAGTAATACTTCTTATAATCCTTATGATCCAGAAGCTCAACAATATGTGTATAAGAAACAACTAATTGCTGGATTTGGCAATACACAGTTAGGAAAAGAAAGTCTAAAAGGAGTGATCAAAAGTGCAGAACCTGTTGGTCCTATAGTATATAATTCATCTGGTATTCCTACCTTTGCTAAAAAAAATAATACTGCAATTGTAATTATTCATGGATTTACTCAATCTCCAAATATATTTCGTGATTTGATTGCACATCTTGAAAAAACGTATAATGCAGATATTCACGCTCCATTACTGAAGTATCATGGACGTGATCTACGCTCTTTTTCTCAAATGAATACCGAAAATATTAAGTCAGAACTTATAAAATATTTTTCTCATCCTCACTTTAAATCATATTCAAAAATTATAATTATTGGTCACTCATTTGGTGCTGCATTAGTAACAAGCTTGATACCTCATCTTGATCATATTAAACTACCAATCAAACAATTAATATTATATGCGCCAGCATTTTATTCTTTCTTAGCTGAAAGTTATACACTTAATAATACTCAACTAAACTTATTATCCATATTTTTTAGACAATATTTTAACTATGCATTTTTAGGAGGTGATTGGAATGCAGATCGTATTTCAGACGTAAGTACGTTTTATATATTTGATGAAGCTGACTCAAGTCTTCGTTACAACTCAACAAATGCAATTCGAGAATTAATGAATTTTGACATTAATAATCGTAATATGATTGCACAAATTCCTTCTACATATAATGTTGATCTTATTATGCCTAAAAATGATGAGCGTATAAATGCCTCAAAAATAATATCAGAATTTGGTAAATTACCAAATGTCAATATACATAGTGATGAAGAAATAGATCAAGGTACTCCTAATCTACATCTTAAAAATTCAAAAGCATTTTATTCTTTAATAGATAGTATTGTACGACCTATAATATAGTATATTATAAGTAATATTTGTTTAAATATAATAAAAATGTAATAATATTAAATTCAAATCTTGGCAATGACTCATCTATCATATAAACTATAAAAGATGTTTATATTAATCATGCTACTATCAGTATTTTTTTCTGGATGTACACCTAAGCGTATTGAACATGGATATCTGCCTCATACAGTTCATGAAGATGTGAAAAAACTTAAAGGTATTACTATGGAAAAATTGAAAAAAATATTTGGAGAACCGATTATTCAACTTCCTCATAATGAAAATATTTTCTATTATTCATCTGCAAATTTTTTAAAATATTGGTATGGAGGCTTAGATCTTACAAGTAATATGTATATTCGAATTGAAATGAAGAAAGGAATAGTACATAAGGTTGATGTACAAAGTTTTCCACATAAAATATATCCAGAAACACTTACTACCAAAACCTCCCATCTAAATTATTCTATACCTGAAGAATTATTTGCTCATATAGGTGCAATCACTTCGGCATAAATATTTAAATTAAAATGTAATATGCCGATAAATTTTATTCACTATTTCATCTAAAACTAGATTGTATCTAATTAAAAATTATTCTACTCAAAAACAGAATGACTATAAATATTATTAAATAATATAAGAAGTTAGAATTTTCTTCCATATCTTTTTCAACATTTGCATCTTGATTTTTTATATTTTGATCAATAAAATTCTTTACACTATCTATCCATTGCACACACATTTTTATATCTAATATTAATTTAACATCATTTGCACTATCTACAACAGAAGGTGGAGTAGGAAAGAATTGTAATGTTGCTCTAATCTTTTGTAGAGATGATTCGCTCATCATAGCATTAATTCTAAGATTTAATGAATGAATTTCTTTAGAGTAATGAGCTTCCATAGAGTCAAACATCATTATAGTTAAATGTAAATCTTGCATTGTAACTTTTAAGCGTTTCTTAGGTTTATAACTTAATAAGTCTCGTTTATTTTGCATAGCATTATTTACTTGTATCTCTAAATCATTTAGTTGTTTATTTGTAATATCATCCATCTCAGACAATTCATTTTGTACATTATTCAATATTGTTTTAAAATTAGCACGTAAAGTATTAAAAGCTCCATTCTCTTTTAAATATTCTGCTAATTCATTTTTATATGCCTCAATATTGTTTTTATTCATTAAATCATTAACATCAATATTCTGAAAATGCTCTTTCCAAAATGGATCATGCTTATGATAGCCAATCTTTTCACAAATAGTACGAATATTGTCAGCATAATTATGAATTATACTATCTAAAATTTCATAAAAAGGAAGAAATGTTTTGTGATATACGCTTAGATAATTATTTGTATTTTTCAAATCATATAAAGCAAATATTGCCCTTTGAATTTCTAAATTTAATTGATTTACATAACCTATGATACTAAGATATCTTGTGCATTTTGTAAATTCATCATGCCAACTTAAATCATCAAGTAGTACTTCATCTGATTTTAAACTCTGAAGTTGTATTTGAAGATAATTTTTTCGCATATTAATAATATTACTCTGTAATCTTTTTACATTAGCATCTATTAACTCTTTTTTTTCTGTAGCATTATCAATATCTTTTCTTAAAGCTCCTCTTTCTGTTGTAGCAGTATCAATATCTTTTCTTAAAGTTTGATCAACTACGGGTGAATTTTTCTCTAATGCCTTTTCACTTATTGAATTTGCATCTGGTTTAAGTGCTACTATATCTTCTGTATCATTAGTAGTAAGAGCAGTAATATTATTATTTAAATTATTAATTTTTTTATCTATTAAGCTTAATCTATCAGCAATTGTATTACCTTCAATATCTCCTATTTTAGTTTTTAATTCTTCAAAATCATCTGGAAGATTTTGATTATGTATTTCAATTAATGACTGCAGAGTATCAGATGTATCTTTATGTGATTTAGCTGATATCTCTTGTATTTTATTATCTAATACATTATAAGCAGCTCGTATATCACTTGTAAATGTTCGTTTTATAATTGAAGTTAATTCTCTCCACCATAGACTAACTATTCCCCCGAATTTTAATATTTTATCACTAATATCTAAGTTATAAATAAAATATGCAGCAGATTCTAAAGGAATAAAAGTTTTATCAATCTGCATAAGATGATTTAATAGATGTGCAAACTTCTTTTTTAGCTGTACTAATTTTGTCATATCTGAAAAATCACTTTCTAAAAAACGAGAAGCTTTTTCTAATAATGTAATATCACTTAATTCACTCATACTAATATTCGCTCTATTTGTATTATCACTTCCTATCAATTTATTATAAGTATCATAGACTACTTTCATGAATTGCAATGGAAAATTATGTTGATTAATTTTTCCATCATCTTCTAGATTATCATCATTATTTTTACTGCTATATGAATCTAAATAAGATTTTATAATTCTACTTAAAATATTTTCTATAGAAAATTCTTTTTTTAAATCCTCATTATTAGAAAGTGCATGAAAATCTTCATCAATCTTTTTCAATAAAGAAATAATACTTCCAATATTCTCAACATGCTTGATATAATATGAAACATAAATTGATATATGAAATATCAAAAATTGATTTCTTTTTTTATACTCTTCAGGATTTTTTATAGTATCTACTACAATCTCTTTTACATGAGATGTAAGATTAAACTGATTAGTTTCATCTTGAATTGATAGCTTAGAAGCCTCTCCTTTAGAGTTTACTCCATGTATAATTGGTACATCTATGTTAGCTTTTGGTAATAATTCTAAGTAAAATGTATATACAGATTCTATATTATTCCATAACTTACGAATTTCAATAAACTCAGAATCATCCTTAATCAATTTCTTTCTATCAATGTTTAACTGTAACCATGCAGCTTGCACTTCACTTTCATCTGATTTTAAATTGTTAATAAACTTTATAAAATCATTTATCAAAGTATCAGCGATATAACTTTTTGTATTTTTTTCTGGATATATATTATCTGGAAATATTATATTTGTATGCGTTTCACCTAATGGCCCTTGTAGTCCAACCTCTTTATATTTAGCATATACATTCTTATTCAAATCGACCATTGCTTCTATAAATTGATTTTTTTCTTCACTTTCATAGTCTTTATCAATCAATTTAAGAAACTGTTTCTCTATTAATTCAAATGTCTCTTTTAATTTATTATTCATGGTTTGATAAAGATCTTTGTATTTATCACGAAAGTTAGTAATTGTATTTTTATTATATGTATCATACATATAGTTTATATAATTATTGTAACATCTTACATACTCGCACATTAATTTAATTTTATTTGGTATGGTTGATGATTTATCATTATTTTTTAATTCAAGCCACACTCCATTTTTAAACAAAGGCTTATCATTATCAAATGCATCTTTTAACACACGAGTAATTTCTGCCATATCTTCATATATTTTTGAAAATACACTGCTTGCTGTTTCATCTAATGCAAATGATTCATATTTAATACCTTGTTTACCATCATAATGTGTAGTTAATTCATGAATAAAATGAGCAGGATTTGATTGCTCAAAATCAGCAGGTAAATTTCCACTATCATAAATAACGGAATAATTTGAATCATCAAAAATTACAGTATGAAATGGAGCATATATATATTTTGCTAATGGTGATATATTCTCTTCAGTTTTTACATAAGCAGGATTTAAAGTACATAAATAAAAATATTGATCATTAAATAATCTATATAGCCAATCTCTTTTTGTAATAAATCCTTCTTTTTTTGGAATTTCAAATATACCCCTTGCCACATCGTCTGCTGTGAAATTTTGAGTTTTCATAGTCAAACCCATATTATTTTGTGTTGTTATACTTTGCACTTCGTCTTGTTCTACACTTTGTGATTTGAAATTTTGAGTTTGAGTGCTAGAACTAATAATGTCATTTTTATACTCTAATATGTATTTTTCATTATTCCATGATGATTGCTTTAATAAATTATCAGTAAATGATGATCCTCCACTATTTTTATTTAAATGCCCATAAACGTATTTTATATTTCCTATAATTTTATCAAAAAATGTTTTTAATTCACTATTATCTTTACCAAGCTCTAAAGAAATATATTTAAATCCAAAAAATAAAAAATATATAAAAACTAGAGTTGTATATAAATATAAAAGATCTTGATTATTTTGAGTATATATATTTTTTTTATCAGAATTACCTTGCTGAATTTCAAGTTGTAAATAATACTTTAAAACGTATGGAAAAAAATTATGATCATAGGTCTGTTGCCCTTCATAACTATTTGCATAATAAGTGATAATATAAAAACAAGCTGTCTCAATCAAAAATTCATCAAACTTTTTTTGATCATCTATATCATTCAAAATAGACTTTAATCTCTCAGATTGTGTATATGAACCATTATAAGTAAAATCTCTCTCTTCACTTATTTTTTTAAAAACATATTTAATGATATCAATATTATTAATCTGGTAGTATTTACCACTATCAAAAGAAGTACTTATATTTGAAAAATCAATATCAAATCCTAAAAATTTAGATACTTTTTGTATATGCTCCTTTGAAATATTCATAGTAGCGAAATCAGTTGAATTTGACATGTTGAAATTATATTTATCAAAGTTAAAGATTGTATTACTAAATTATAAGTTACAAGTAGTTAATCATACTCCATATTGCATAATCCAAGGATAGCTACTACCAACAAAATCATGCAAATTTTGTATACCAAGTTTTAACATTGCTAACCTTTCAATACCCATTCCAAAAGCAAATCCATTCACATTATCGTAACCAGCTCTATCTAAAATATTTCTGGAAATCATACCTGCTCCTAAAATTTCCATCCAATTTCCATTACTACATTTTCCAACTTTTAATTTATCATTTTCTTTATAACACATTATGTCAACTTCAATAGATGGCTCAGTAAATGGAAAATAGTGTGGACGAAATCGAATTGGTAGATAATTTACCTCAAAGAATGATACTAGAAATCGTGTAATATATCCTTTTAGCTCAGCAATAGATGTGTCTTGTGAAATTAGTAAGCCTTCAAATTGATGAAACATTGGAGCATGAGTTGCATCATCATCTCTTCGATATACATCTCCAATTGAAAATATTCTTAGTGATGTATTACCATTAATTTTATTTTTTTCTGACTCTAGCGCACGAATTTGTACTGAAGTTGTATGAGTTCGTAATAATTTTTTAGCTTTCTGTTCTGTATGATACAGATAAAACGTATCATGAGAATCACGAGAAGAATGATTCGATGAAATATTAAGAGCTTCAAAATTGTAATACTCATTTTCTATTGATGGCCCTTCCTCATAATTAAATCCCATAGCAAACATTATTCGCTTTATGTCAGCAATTATATTTGAAAAGGGATGTAATACACCATGAAATGAAAGTGAAGGTATCGTAGTATCAATTTTTGTTTTTAAAGTATTATTCTTGTATTTGGTAATAATTTCTTCATATTTTTTTAAAAAATGATCTCTTAAATTATTCAATTTTTTAGCAACGTCAATTTTTGTTTCTTTGCTTAAATTTCGTAATTCAGTGAAAGCTTTGGTAAGAATACCATTTCGACCTATTACCTGCTGTTTTATAATTTGTAGATCATTTTTATTTGACTCAATAGATATTTTATTTGTAATATCACATACTGTCTGCTCAATTTGTTTAAAATTTTTGATCAACTTAACTAAATTTTACATGTAGACTATAATTGAGTCAAGCTAAAGCTGGCAAACTAAATAGCATTGGTGATAAAAACACAACAGCAAACATAATAAAAAATATTATTATTACTGTATAACCTACACCTTCTGAATCTTCTGTAATACTTTTATTCATACTATTTCTTACTTTAGGAATGTGATCAGTAGGTAATTTATCATTAAATATTTCACTCTCTGTAATATCTTGCATTAGAGGAATATTTGTATTTGCATCGTTATGAAAAGAAAAATTAACATTTAATTTATTTAATTCTAAAGCATGTTTTTGCTGTAATGGATTTAATATAGGTGATTCATGCAAAGTATCATTTTTTGTATTAATATATACATCTTGTAAATCAAGCTTTTCAGCATCAGCATTAAGTTCTTTCTGTGATGGATTTAATTTGCATAGAAAAAAATAGTGATCACGAAATATCTTAAATAACCAGTCATTTTTATTTACAGTTTTTCCAGATTTTGTAGCTAGATTTAATAATGTCGATGCATTGAACTTTGTCTCTAGGGACATATCTTTCCACTTCATATCCATCAACCATTCATATGTAATTCTATTACCATCTAGCTTTACATCTGAACTAAGATGTGTATAAACTTCTGCTAGAGATTTATTATTTTGATATGCTAAATATGATAAATTAAAATCTCTATATTTTATACTACGATGACTTGTGCTCCCAAAAAAGATTGGATCTAAATGAAAAATTTTATTTTGAAATATCTTTTCTATGTAAGGACTTCTTTGAAAATCAGCAGCAAGAGCAATCATCCTAAATCCAACAAAAAAGAAATAAATGACTGCCAGTGCTGTATTTAAATACCAAGAATTAGATTGGATAGCCTTATGTAGCTTTATTTCATTTTTTAAACTCTCTACAAGTATATCTCGAAATACAATATGACTATTACTTTTAGTAATACTATCTGCATATAAAGGCACTATGTATAGAAATGCTGTATAAAACATATCTGTATCATTATTAATTATTCTTTTATCTTGTAATATTGATTTAGCATAGCTGATTTCTTCCATATAATAAAAATTAAAAAACGTATCATAAGTTACACATGCATGATCAATTTCAAAATATTGACCTTTTTTAAAGTCTGACTTCATCTCACTTACATTCATATCAAAGCCTAGATAAGAAGCAACACTTTGAACATGCTTCTGTGAAATTTTCATTTTTGTATCAAGTATAGGTGATTCATGAGAAGTATCATCTTTTGTATCAATATATAAATTTTGTAAATCAAGCTTTTCAGCATCAGCATTAAGTTCTTTCTGTGATGGATTTAATTTACATAGAAAAAAATAGTGATCACGAAATATCTTAAATAACCAATCATTTTTATTTATCTTTTTTCCAGATATATGAGGTAAATTTAATAATGTCGATGCATTGAACTCTGTGACTAAAGACATATCTTGCCACTTCATATTTTTCAACCATCTATGTGTAATTATATAACCTCCTCTAGTTATATCTGAACTAAGATGTCCATAAACTTGTACTAGAGGAGTGATATAATTTGGATTAGCACCTTGTACTTTTATCCAGAATCCTATATCATAATACTTGAATTTGTAATCAAATCTAAGGAATCTGTTGACTATCCCTGGCGGTCGTCTTACTATAAGAAACTCATCTTTAAATGTAGATACTAAGTAAGTGTTATCTGGCTCAAAAGCAAAAGCAATCATCTTAAATCCAACAAAAAAGAAATAAATAAGTGCTAGTACTGTATTTAAATACAAGGATTTAGGTTCAAGATATACTCCTAAATTTTTTATAATTAATATATTATCTAACATAGCTTTCAATCTTTTCATAAACATAATATTATTATCATTTGCAATAATACTATCTACATATAAAAATATTATATACTTATATAGTGCTGTAAATATTTGCAAATTATCAAAGAATAGTTGTTCATTTTGTAAATTTGATCTAGCTTTACTATAGTCTTGAGTGTTGTCAATGATCGTATAGCGCTGTACGTATAAAAATGTGTCATAAGTTACATATTTAAAATCAATTTCAAAATATTCACCGTTTTTATCTTTAAACTTTGAATTCATATTGCTTACTTCAATAGGAAATTTTAGATATGAAGCGACGCTCTGAACATGCTGCTGTGAAATTTTCATTTTTGTATCAATTGCATATTTATGATTTACATTAATCATTAGTATTAAAAGTATCAAATAAGTATAAATTTTTTATTACTAGAATATTTACTTGGTTAAACTTTACATATTTAATATCATTTACTCAAACCACATCTGACGAACTGAATAGCATTGGTGATAAAAATATAATAGCAACTATAATAAAAAATATTATTATTCCTGTGTAACCTCCTGAATCTTCTGAATCTTCTGAATCTTCTGTAATACTGCTATTTATACTCTTTCTTACTTTAGGAATGTGATCAGTACGTAGTTTATCAATAAATATTTTACACGCTTCAATATCTTCTATTAGAGCCATATTTATATTTTCATGTTTATGAATAGAATGGTGAATATGTAATGTACTCAATGCTAAATGAATCGGTTTTAACATTACATTACTAAGCATACTCTTAATTTTATTATTTATATTTATAACTTGTGCTGTGTAATGTAATTTGATAGAGTTTACGCTTATAATAATTTCGTGCATTTTATTTGTTTCAATTGGTAAATGTTCTTGTAAAGTAAAGTTTAATAATGATGATTTTTTTGATACTAGATGTTGTATTGTTTTTCCTAATGTCGTTAGCTGATCCTTATTCAAATTTGAAATGCCATCAATATCAATTTCCTGTACACCAGTACTAAACTGTTGTTTTGCAATGAAAAAATCACCTTCAGGTCGCATATATTGTATTAGAGCTGATTGATAGCTTTCTACATCTTTTTGATATAAAATATTTTCAATATTTAATGTATTTAAAACTATCGACCATGATCCATTAGTTTTTGCAATTTTAGGCCTACTACAAATTGTGAGAATATCGATTACATAGTCATATAATATATCTCTTAGAGAAGTGCAAAAGATAAGATAAGTGGTTTTATATTTACCTAACATATTAATATCATTATATAACATACGCAATGCATCTATACACCAAATAATTTTCTTATTTAAATCAGATATAATCTTCACGATATCAAGATAATCTTGCATAGTATCAATTTCTAAAGTTCTTAGTTTTACTAAATTATTCAAAGATATTTCATCTGTGCTAAATACTTCAGCAATAGATCGTAAGGAATCTTGTAAGCTACCTAGTTGAATATTATCTGCACCTTCTATTTGCTGTCTTAATGTATTTAACTCTTTTGTTTGATCTTCTAAGGTTTTTTGTAAGGTAGCTACTTGTGTATTATCTCCACCTTCTGCTTGTTGTCTTAATGAATTCAATTCATTTGTTGTATTTTCTAATGATGCTTCTAATTCCCTTACTCTAGTATTATCTACTTGAGTATTACTTACAGGTTTTTCAACTATTTCATTTATTTTACTCTGAATTTGAGTATCTAATTGATTTTCAAGTTGCATGATATTTTTAGTAAAATTTATAGAATGAAGGCTTTTCATGTCATTCCACCAATTTCTTATATTTATATCAACATTAGATTGCTTCATATATTCAAGTAAATTTTGGTTATTAATCAAACTAAATATAGTGAATTTTAATAAAGCAGTCATTTCATCTAAAATCAAACAATAACTGATTACAATATTACATTGCTTTTTTACTTCCATTAGTTCTTGAATAGAGGCATTACTTTTTTGCAAAATAGTATTTGTATTATTATAAAATGTTGAATTCTTATCAATATTTTTATCATATGCAGTTATGATATTAAATATTAGAGCAACTGGCCAATTTTTTCCTGTTATGTCTGTACTTTTAACTTCATAAGATTTGAGATACGCCTGTATTATATGATAAAAATTTTCATTTACGTCAAATTCTACCTTTAGATTATTATCTTTTAAAATATCATTAATATAATTTTCTATATTTTCTAATGAAACGTAAATTTTCTTCAATTTTTGTACATGATCAGTATAATATGTAATATACTTCTCTAATGCCTTTAAAGAATTATGAGCTGCTACATCAAACTCACTATTTGTTCCAACTTCCTTCATTTCATCATATATAGATATTGATGAAGAATCACCTGAAGCTTTTATAATTGGTAAATTATCATATGCACTAATTGGTATCAACTCTTTACATAAATTGAATATTTCTTCTATATTATTAGATAAATTATTAAATGCAGAAAAGTGATGATTTATATGTAAAATATTTTCTACTTTATTCTTTATTAAATTTAGCTGTGTATTTAAATACTGTTCGTCAAATACTAATTGAGATATCTGTTGTATAAAATTATGAATAAGATCTTTAGCTGTATGTTGAGATATAGTGTTTTCTGAATATATACTTTCATCTAAAATCATGTTGTAATTTTTCAAATCATCTTCTTCTAAATCAATAATTAAATTCTTTCTATATACATCTTTATCTAATTTAATTATCGTATCTATATATTTTGTTCTCAATTTATCATCTTTATTACTTGATAATATTTTTTGAAAGCTCTCTTGTGTAACATTTAACACTTCTTCTAATTTTAGATCTAAATAATGTAGTATTGTTTTGCTAATCACACTCCAAAGCTCTTTGGAGTAATATTTATGAAATTTTTTAATACAAACAAAGTAATTTATATAGCAACTAATATAAATAGATAAGTTTTTTACTACATCATCAATTTTTCTTTTAGAATTAGGTACACCTACATACTCAGATATAAAATGTTCATTTTCAAGAATAATTTTAATTTCACCTTTATTATACTTACTAAAATATACCATAATATTATCGATATTCTTTATCAATTTTAGTAAAACAGTGTCTGCTTTTAATGCATATAAATTTGTATATTTTAAATTATCAGCTAATTTATGATCAGAGAAAATACGTAAACCATCATCATGTACAACATTACCAGTTTGTTTACAAAATTCTACACTATGTATAGGGGCATATATGTGTTGAGTAAGAGAAATTTCGGCATTACGTTTGAAATTAAAATTTTCACGTAAATTTACTTCATCAATCTTATTAGCTAATGCTAGGTCTTCAAAATATCCCTCTAACATTTCATGAGAATCAACATATTTTTTATGTAATGGATTTAATGAACATAGAAAAAAATAGTGATGATTAAACATCTTAAATATCCAATCATTTTCATTTACTGTTTTTACAGATTCATTAGATTCACTTATAGATTTATCTATATATTGCTTAGGTAGATTTAACAACATATCTACATTTAAATCTGTGACTAAGGACATATCTTTCCACTGCATATCTCTCAACCATTTATGTGTAATTCTATGACCACCTCTACCTTCATCTAAACTAAGATGTCCATACACTTGTGATAGAGATTCATCTATATCAGTTATATATAATGATATATTACTATATGAATATTTTGAACTCGCAATAAATTGTTTATCTTGAAATATATCTATTAATATAGTAGGATTTGAATCGAAAATAAAAGATATCATCTTAAATCCAACAAAAAAGAAATAAATAAGTGCTAGTACTGCATTTAAATACAAGGAATGTTTTTGACGATATGCATCTATATTTGTCAAATTTGTCAGAAAGATCTCATTATCTAAAGTATTTCTAAGTCGATTTATAAATATAAGACTACTATCATTTCTAGTAATAGTATCTACATACATAGTTAATATATAGTAAAATGCGATCTTAAACATTCCTGAATCATCATGGACTTTCAAAGCACTTTGAAAAGCTATTTTAGCATCGCTATATTTTTTGTTTTGATTATGTATTATGTCATATAAGCTTAGAAACGTATCATAAGTTACCGTTTTAAAATCAATTTCAAAATGTTGATCTTTTTTAAATGTTGACTGCATCTCGCTTACATTCATATCAAAGCCTAGATAAGAAGCAACATTTTGAACATGTTGTTCTGAGATTGTCATTTTTGTATCACCTATATGTGATTCATGCGAAGTATCATTTTTTGTATCAATATATAAAGCTTGTAAGTCAAACTTTTCAGCATCAGCATTAAGTTTTGTCTGTGATGGATTTAATTTGCATAGAAAAAAATAGTGATCACGAAATATCTTAAATAACCAGTCATTTTTATTTATTTTTTCTCCAGATTTCTTATGTAAATTCAATAACGTTGACACATTTAATTTTGTCTCTAGGGACATATCTTTCCAGGTCATATTCATCAACCATCCATGTGAAATTTGATGACCGCCCTGATCTAAATCTAAACTAAGATGTGAATAAACTTGTTCTAGAGATTTATTAATTTCATTTGTGAAAAAGATTTGACTAAATTTTCTATATTCTATTTCATTCTTAGGCCTGTCTGAGTTAAAAAAAACTCGATGAAGCTTAAATTTTTTATTTTGAAATATCTTTTCTAAGTAATAATTTCTTTGCTCATCAAAAGCAATAGCAATCATCTTAAATCCAATAAAAAAGAAATAAATAACTGCCAGTACTGTATTTAAATACCAAGACTGCATTTGAGAAGTTGCATGTCGTTTTATTTCATCTTTTAAACTGGCTAAAAGTTTGTCTCGAAATACAATATGACTATCATTTTTAGTAATACTATCTGCATATAAAGGTACTATATAGAGAAATGCTATATAAAATATATTATAATCCCCTATAACAACTTCACGACTTTTTTGTAGCTTTGATTCAGCATAGCTTCTTTCGTTAAACTCACTCATGAACACAAGAGTAAAAAATGTATAATACGTTACACGTTCAAGATCAATTTCAAAATATTCACCTTTTTTAAATCCTGAATTCATATCACTTACTTTAATAGGAAATTTTAGATGTTTAGCAACCTCTTGAACATGCTGTTGTGAAATTTTCATTTTTGTATCAAGTACATATTGATTATTTACATTGCTCATTAGTATCAAAAGTAATCAATAAGTATAAATTTTTTATTACTAGAATATTTTCTTGATTAAAACAAAAAATTTTTGATTATTTTTGTATCTTTTCATAAATTTTTCATCTAATTCGTGTTCAAATAAATGATCCAGGAGGAAAAATGAAAAAAATAGCAATATCTTGCATTGGAGCCATAAATCTATTTGCAATGCCAGGACAAGATGACATGTTATCCAATCCAGAAAGTGCAGTTTCCGCTCAGATTACTGCACAAAATCATCAACCAGCTCAGCATACAATATCTGCATCTGAACAACAAGCAAACACACTTACAAGACTACAAAAAGAAATTTCTTCTCTTAAACATCAAATTGCTAACACTCAACAAACTCAAGCAAAATCAAATTTACAAAAACAATTAGATAAAAAACTAAAAGAGCAGGAAAATGCAAAAAAAGGATTAGATGTAAGTGTGAGTCATATAAGTAGTCAGGAAGGTAATAGAGGTAATACAGGTAATACAGCTAATAGTGCAGTTACAGATAGAGGTTTAGTATATAGACTATTTTTTGCATGCCTATGTAAAGGACAGAATGCACAGGAAATAAATAAAGTTGCACAAGCAGTTGCTTCTGAAGCTTCTGAAATCGCTAAATCAGCTAGTGCGGTTAACACTCAACCAAAAAGTTCAGATTAATATGAAATAGTATTTTAAAGTATTTTAATAAAGTATTCATTTCATCTAAAATTAAAAAATAATTGATTTTAATATTATACTACTTCATATCTTATATTAGTTTAGAAATACAAAATATTAGATAAAGTTAGCAGTTACTTTCGAAGCTTTTGAGATCGCTAAATCAGCTAGTGCGGTTAACACTCAACCAAAAAGTTCAGATTAATATGAAATGATTATTTTTGCAGTATTTTAATAAAGTATTCATTTCATCTAAATTTAAAAAATAATTGATTTTAATGTTATACTACTGCATGGCTTATATTAGTTTAGAAATACAAAATACTAAATAAAGTTGCGCAAGCAGTTGCTTTCGAAGCTTTTGAAGTTGTTAAATTTGCTAACTTTTTGAGTAATATTTAATCATAAAATTAAATAATTTATTTTAATTTAATGTAAAATATTTTTTTTGCAATAAAGTAAAATACAACTCTTTGAGTATCAATCACTTTGTAAACATTTTAAAATCCACCTCTCTATATGAATAATACGCTCTGCAGAATTTAAAGTTATAAAATGTCCTGCATCTGCTATAATCACATTTTGTACATTTGGCATATTACACATATATTGAACAGAAAATTTTGGCATAAGTCTTCTAGAATACTTTCCTCGTAATAATAATATTGAACATTTTATTTTATCTATAATCTCTTTACCACAAATTCCATCACTTTTTATTTGTACTCCTAAATCAAACTTTAATGAATTAAAATTTATCATACCTCTCATACATTTTGAATCAACACATGTTTTTTTGCTATCTAATATAAAATTTAATAAAGTTGTGACTCTATGCTCATATGGCATATCACCAAATACATTTTTATTTGGTAAATGCGCTAATACTTTTGCAAGCGATTTTTCCAATATTTTTCCTGTAAGTGTAGATAATTTGTGATTTAATTCCATTAAATAACTTTGCATGTATATTACTCGCTTAGTAGATGATGGAATGAAATAAGTAATATCAATAAGACAGCAGCCAATTACTATAGTATTCTCTAATCCAGATAAATATCCACTAATAATTCCACCTAAACTATGCCCAACAACTATTAATTTCTTTATTTGAAAAAAATTTATGATAGAAATCATATCCATAAATAATGCTGAAGCTCTATAAAATTTTTCTTCCTTTAAATGTGAACTTTCGCCATGTCCTACAAAATCAAAACAAACTACTGGAGCAATATTACTTAATACTCGAGCTGCAGTTTCAAAGATTGTTCTATTTAAAATTAAACCATGCACCATTATTATATATGTTCCATCATTTTTAGAATTTGAGTTACGATAAAGAGTATAAGCACAATTATGAAATCCTGAATTATTAATAGAAATAATTTCACCAGTTACTACTTTCACTTTAGCTCCTTAAATTCTCTTCATCAATTTTTTTATCAACAACATCTTTTACAATTTGCTCAACTTTACTATAATGATAATAAGGAAAATCAACACTTAATTTATTAATAATTCTTTTAGCTAAATGATAACGTGATAATTGATATGCAGAATAAGCAACTTTCATTAAAGCTCTAGGCATTAATGAAGCATATTCTTTATAAGGTATACTTTTTTCTACAAAACTTTTCTCTAACTTATGACAGAAAAATAAATATGTCTTTAAAGATTTTTCATAGTCTTTTGATTCAAAATAAGCAATTGCTAACCAGTAATAAATTTTAAGATCTTGAACCGAATTCTGACTCTGAGAAATAATTCTCTCAAAGCATTCTCTTGCACTTACAAAATCATCTTGTGATAATGCAACTATTCCTAGATTTTCTAATTTTTTTCTTTCTGCTAAATCAAGTATTGGTAAGTCTCCCGCATAGGAAAATATTTCTTCAAATATAATTTCTTTTAATTCAGAATCTTGATTTTTTAACCTTAAAATATTCATTCTAGCTGTTTCTGCTTTTTTACTACAATTTAGTAAAAGAGAATTAATCTTCTCAACTCCTTTAATTTTCTTATCTTTATCTGATTGAGAGATAATCTTTAGTTCTTCTTTTATATCATTAATCATTACTAACAAATCAGAAAACAGATCTAAGTTACTAAAGCATACTGCTTGAATTATTAAAGCCCAAATCACAATATACTATAACATATTTTTATTATCTTGCAGAGATTGAACTTTTAAAAAAGTATTGTATCTATTAAATTTTTTTTGTTTGCGAAGATATAATATCATAAGTTTTTTATCTAAGTATACTATACGATTTTGTTTTTTACATTCTTTGAAGTCAAGTACAACTACCATACAACATGTTATACAGAATCTGTAAATATTGTATTGAATTAATTAGCTATTGCATATTATTAAATAATTGATTAGAATTTTTTGAGGGCAGTTAGCTCAGTTGGAAGAGCATCTCGTTTACACCGAGGGGGTCAGCAGTTCGAGTCTGTTACTGCCTATTTAATCTTAGATATAGATATAAATATAACTTAAATTTCAATCATAATAATATATTCCTACAGTTAATTAATAAACCCTGTAAAAAATTTAAGTATAGTGTAATTATTAGATTTATGTACTTTGAAATTTGTTTATCACTCAATATAGTATTAAAAAGCAGATTATTTATTATTGAAAATTTATTTAAATTAATTTATATCAAAACTTGATGAACAGAAAGTCTATTAACACAAAAATTTAGTTAAAAAATACTAATTTAAAACATTAATTTAATATAAAAATTATATATATTTACTAATTTCATATATTTTTTGTAATTCTTCTTCATAATCACAAACTGAATGAATAATTATATTTGTATCATCAACAAAAGCAACTGTTCCCGCAGTTAAACTTACTAAATAAGCAAAAAATTCTCTTTGCTGTATACTTAAATCATCAACTTCTATAGTTTTAACATTTGACTTCACTTCTTTATTAAATAGATAGATGTGACAAAATTGAAAATAGTTATATAACACTATTATAGAGTAGCTTATTATAGTAATAAATATTGTTTTAAAATATGCAACATAATTCTTACTTGATTGATAGTTTTTCAATGATTTTAATCGTGAAATAAACTGCTTCATAAAATATATTTAGTAGTGTGAAGATTTTTGTAACATAATATCATATATTATATATATTATACTAACATTCTACCCATTAATTTATAGTCTGAAATATTTTCTTTTTCTGGATTTCCATCTCTATCATATAGTTCAACATTAAATACTTTTTTTATCTTTTCAAGATTTTTTAGTAAATTTAAGTAAGCAGCATGAGCCTTTATTTCATCTTTTAATTCATCAAATGATGGCTTAGAAACTGACATTTTATTCGTCAAATAAATTATTAGATACTTACCTTTTAATTTGCCATCAGATATCTCAATTGGGTCTGATACTTCTTTTTCACTTAGGCCAAGTAATACTCGTACTATTTCACTACCCCACTCTTTATATAAATCTATATCTCTCTTTTTAAACTCAGCAGAATTTGTAGATTTATTTTCATCATATATAGCAAATTTATCCTTCATCAATCCAACTGTATCTCCTTTGTGTTCACGAATTTCACGTACCAACTTTTCAGCTGTAGATTTCATAGGAACCAGAATATGTACACCAGAAAATTCAGTAGGATTTTTCATATCCTTTAGTAATTTTAGATACATTCTCTTTATACTATCCTCATTAATATCTTTTTCTACTTTATTAATGTATAACTGAGCCAATAATCTATCATATGCTGTAGATTTATCTTTTTTAAATACTTCATCTTCTACAAATTCTTTCTCTGCAAGAATAGAAATTAATGTTCTCTTAACTAAAGCATCAATAGACTGTTTTGCTCTTTCCATACGAGAGTTATGCTTCATAGATAGCCATGACTGAGCATGAATTGATTGCTTTAATACTACCATTACATCTTTACATAAAATTTTCTTTTTACCTACTTCAGCTACTACCTGGTTAGATCCTTTAGGTTCAAATGACATATTTTCATAATTGACAGAAACTTCAATACTTTCTTGAGCTCTTTTAGCATTTTCATTTATCTTATTTACAAGAACTCTATTTTTAATAAAGCTTTTCAACTCTTCAAATGTATTTTGAGGTAAATCCTTGCGTTCATCTAAATATATTAATGCATATTGTCCGTTATAATCTCCTTTCAAAGCAATTGCTGATTGAGTATATGAACGATCAGTTAATTTTTTCATTTCCTCAACTATCTCATTTCCAAATGAAAAGACTAAATCTGTGTCACGACCACTAAATGCGCCTTCTTTAGATGCTGAGGATAAAATTGAATGCTTTTTAGCCATATTTTTAAATTGTGAAAGAGAATCAGCACTTCCTCTAAGAGCTATCAAAACTCCATCAGCTTCTTCTTTAGATGTAATAATTATATTCCCTGTCAAATATGATGGCTTGGGCAGTTTGGTCTTCATCTCCTCATATTCTTTATATATTTCTGTATCAGATATTTCTTTTGATAATTTATCTATGTATGCCTTAATTCTTCTTTCTTCTTCAAGAGAGGCTGCTTCCTTCTTTCCTTCAGAAGTATTTCCTAATTTCATCTCTCTTGCTTGTTGAGCACATAATTTTTGCTTTACTACATAAGCACGAGCTTGTTTATATAGCTTAGTTGCATCTTTTGGATTTTGTCGAACCATCATCATAAATTTCTGAGGTGAAACTACAAAGTTTAAAGCATTCATCACATCTGAATATCTTATAGCATATAATAAAGAACCATCTTTTTGGGAAATCTTTGCGACAATTTGATTATCTACATCATCTGTGAATGAAGTTTTAGTATCTGCATTAATACTTGCTTGCAAAATAATTACAGAAGAGTTGTAAAAAATAAATGAGTAAGATATAGCAATTAAGGATAAAGTTATGCGCAAAACATAAGTTGTTTGATTGATCAAATGTTTTATTATCCCAAACATATACTATATATATCATATTTTTTTTCTTTAGCAACAAGTCTATTTGCTTTTTATAATCAAATTATTTAACATTTTTAATGCAAAATATATATAGAAGCATTTTAATATAGTTAATTCAAATTAAAAAGATTGAATAATATAAAATTAACATGATATATTTACATAATATGCCTTTTACTGCAGAAGGATATACACGTAGTATTTATCAAAAGGGACGACCGAGATCGAGATCTCTTTATGGCGGAACAAAAGAGTTGCGTAATAAAAAGGAAAAATGTCTTGGAACAGGCAATGTTCATATGCCAATGACAATAATTTCAAATCTTCTCTGTTTACATAAAATAAATGATGAACAATATCAAGCAGCTACTTTATATGAAAGTATTGCAGTGCAATCACAAAATGCCATGTTTATGAATAAAAGTTCATCAATAATAAAATCTATAGAGCAATCTTGTCATAATACAAAAATGTATAGAAATTTGACAATAAAGCAATCTGCTCAAATAGCTCGTTGGATGAGAATGAGATCAATTGTATACTCCTATAATGCAGAATATGAAAAAATTACATACAAAGTAATTATAGAAAATAAATTACGCAATGAATTATTAGATACTCCATCGATTACTTTAGAAATTTTAAAAAATACTCTTGATTATATATATACTCATGCCCATATATTTTAAATTTATTCACTTCCTGTTGGCAATGGATATGGAGAGAAAATATTCTGATAATTCGTACCATCCTTAATCTCATTTATAACATGATTTACCCATCGATTCACCTTTTTACGAATTACCTCAGGTACCTTACCTTTGTAATTTATAGCTTGATCTTTAAGTTTTTTAATTTTAGTATCAAATTTCTTATCTCCTTTTTTATCACTTAGTTCTGCTATTTTTAACTGAATCATAGCATTCCAATATTTCATTTCAAAATCATTTTTCTGTTTTGCAACAACATTTTTGCAAAAGAAAAGACAAATACATATTATGGTCCATCGCATGATTTATTTTCACATGATAGAATTGTAAAATCGTAAATTATTTTTAGTTTTAACTAAAATAAATATATATTAATACATGCTTAAAAACTTAATTATATGATCAGATATTATATCTAATATTCACTATGTATTACATAGGGCTAAAAAATTATTTTATATAAATATTTCTACCACTAAACTAAACTTAAATTAACGTAATCCTAAAGGACTAGCAATAGCCTTTGGTTTAGCTGGTGGTACAGTCTCAATACATAAACCACATGATACTCTAAAAGTACTAGGATTAACTTCAAGTTGAGTAATAATCTTGTCAAAATTTTCCTTAAGATCTTTGGCAACATCAGCAAATTTTCCATGACAGTAACTTACTTCTAATAACAATCCCGTTCTAACTGAATCTCGTGATGAAATATTTAAATATCCTCCAAAACCAACTTCATAAGTAGGAAATGTACCACTATATATGTCATAAGCTGTGAATTCACTCTTAGATGGAATAGATAATTGTGCTTTAGCATTTATTCTATAAAAGTTAAAACCAGCCCAGCCATAAAAAGTAAACCATTTATTAGCATCATGTGAAAATATAGGACATAAAGAAAAATGCCAATTATCACCGCAGTCAATATACATGGAGGTTGTTGTGATATCATCAGCATCATCCTTCAATAGCGGTATTAATGTTTGACCAAGGCCTATTCGCAAACCGAAAGAAAATCCATTAGCGATTTCATGTAATATATCCGCAGATCCTTCAATATTTGTATCTATGTATATCTTTCCAATGGAAATTTTATCAACATAAGAGGCTGGAGTGGGCAAATAAGTTCTGAATAAATTATAAAAATATTTAACATCTGAAAGATCTTGAATATTATACATATTTTTCATATCTTTAATTTCATATTCATCAGTAAGTTTCGCAAATTTAGGAAGAGATTCACTTCCTACATTTATTGAATTAATAGAAAACATTAGAACTCCCTCAAGATAAACATCATTACCTTCAAGAGGTGGCATTTTGTCCTTATGCTTATTAAGTGAATTTTCAATTTGTATTTTATCATGAGTTTCATTTTGTTCCTCTGCAATGTAATAACGCTGATAACGTTCTATAGTACTCTTTCTATCTTTTTCTTTAAAGAATTTTACTACACTTTGTCCAAATGATTTATACTTCATAATGTTTTCATGCTTTTTATATGAAGTTTCAGGCTGTAGAAAGAGAAATGCAGGTCTATCTCTATTACTATGAGTAGAGGATGATAACTCAGGTGTTGGAAGTAGAGTAATATTATATTCATTCATTGACCTCTGAAGCATCTCTCTTAGATTTATTTTACCTTTATATGGTTTAGGTAAATTATATGTAGGCTTTAGAGCAAATCTAAAAAATAGATTTTTGTAATTAAAAGAAGGTAGGGAATGAATACTAAGACTTAGAAATAAAGTTAAAATTATTTTACTTAACACAAATTATAATATCATAATTTTCAATATAAATCAATTATTCATAATATTTCTTTATATAATTTAATATTGTACACAAAATATAATATTTGAATTTAAATTAACGTAATCCTAAAGGACTAGCAATAGCCTTTGGTTTAGATGGTAGTACAGTCTCAATAAACAAACCAAATGCAACTCTAAAACTATTAGGATTTATTACAAGATGAGTAATAACTTTATCAAAACCTTGCTCAAGATTTTTTGCAACATCTACTGATTTGCCAAAATGAAAATTCATTTCTGATGTAGTTCCGATTTTTATATAACTGTTTGATATTAAATGAAAATTTATACCAAAACCAATTTCAAAATTAGGAAAGATACCTCTATATATTTCATTAGCTGAATCTGGATGTTCTAAATTTAATAATTTTGCTACAGCATTCATTTTATACATATTTACACCTGCCCAGCCGTAAAAAGTGCACCATTTAGTATTAGCCTCATGTGATAATGTAAGACATAAGGAAAAATTCCAACTATTATTACATTCAAGGAATAAAAATATATTTTCATCATATGATTTACTATTATTCCAATCTAGATTAAGAGCAAGTCGTAAACCGGCTGAAAATCCATCTGCAACTTCATGTAATATATCTACAGATCCTATAAAATCTGTAATATTGAGATCTGCAGGAATCTTTTTAAGTATAGACTTAGCAGTAGGATCTTCAATAGAAGAAGCACCTTGTCTAATCATATATTCATTAACAAAATTTAGCATACTTGGCATATTTTTCATATCTTTAACTTCATACTCATCATTGGATTGTAGTAATTCAGGAAGAGGCTGATTTCCAACTATTATTTTCGCATGTTTTAGAGGTATAAATCCTTCAATATAAGAGTTCTCATCATCAGAATCTACTTCTACCCTCTTATTCTTATCAAATGACTTTATGATCTGTTTTTTATCATATTTCGTCTTTTCTGCATTTTGAGAATTTCTTAATACCTCAATTGCCATTCCAGAATAATCTGAGATATAAAAATGTGCTATTGAATCTAAAGTTGAATTTCTATCTTTTGCTTGAAGATACGAGTCTGTAGTAGTAACAGGAGGGAATTGTTCAAGAGTTAATGGAATCTTTTGCTCTGAAGTTTTAGGCATTCTAAATAAAAATGTAGAGATCGAATCAGGTCTTTGAAAATGAGATAACTTAGGTGTTGGAAGTATAACTCCATCATATTCATTCATTACTGCTTGAAGCATTTCTCTTAAATTTACTTTACCTCTATAAGCACTAGGAAAATTATTTGATTCCTTAACTGCAAGTCGAAAATGCATCTTTCTAAAACTAATAGGAAGTGAGTTACAAGTGTTAAGATAAAATAGAAGAAAAAGAATTAATTTATGCAACACGTTAGATCATATCATAATTTTATATATATATCAATCAAAAAATAATTTTTATTATATAAAACATATCTATATTAAGTTGAAAAGCTCTGAATCAGTAATTTCCATCCTCAATTTTGTGCTATTATCAATATATGTAAATTTTTCGTTTTGCAATTCTTTATCGCCAATGATTATCAGTTTTGGTACACCCATTAATGATAATTGAACTTTTTTTTCACTAATCGATAATTTTCTATCATCATAATACACATCACTTTCATATTTTTGTAATAGCATGCCATATATCTTTTCACATTTTTCACATACATTTTTGGAATCGTATGAAGCATTTACCACAGCTATCTGAAATGGCTCAATACCTTTTGGCCATACAATTTTATTTTGTTCAGCAAATATCTCTATCATTGCTCCTAATAATCTAGATACACCTACTCCGTAACATCCCATATATACATTTTGCTGAGTATTATCAGATAATGTAGCTTTTAATTTCATAGGCTTTGAATATACAGTATTCAAGCAAAATATGTGACCAATTTCTATAGCTCTTGATTGTTGTTTCTTATCATGATTTTTCATATTTAGTATTTCAGTTAAATTTTTATCGGCTAACCATTTTTCATCAAACTCAATTTCATCTTCACCAGTTTGCGCACGTACAAAAAATTCATGACTCAAATCACCGCCAATTTCTCCTGTATCATTCTGATGAATTGGAATAACATTTAAATTTATTGCCTGAAACATTTCAAGATAGGTCTCTAAAACTTGATAATAAAATTTTTGTGATTTCTCTTTTGATATATGAAATGAATATCCGTCACACATTAAAAATTCTCTACATCGCATAATACCAAATCTTGGCCTTACCTCATCTCTAAATTTCCATTGAATATTATATAAAGTGATTGGAAGATGCTTTGCACTTTGCACATAATTTCTCACACAATCAACTACTACTTCTTCCGCTGACGGTCCATATATTAATACTTTTTCATGTCGATCAACAGCACATAATGTCTCTTTACCATATGAATTTCTTCTACCACTTTCTATCCATAATTTTTCCGGATGCATAATAGGCATACAAGTGCGAGAAAATAGTTTATCATGATATTTTGCTATTACATTTTCAATTTTACGTAAAATTCTCCAACCTAATGGTAACCAGGCATACAACCCTGCTCCAATTGCATGTATCATACCTGCACGCAGTAAAAATTGATGTGATTTTATAAGTGAATTATCAACATTCTTTCGCATTGGAATGTAAAATTGAGATGCCTTCATTTTTTTGAGATTATCACATCAAAATATATAACTCAATCGATATAAATCATTAAATTAATAATTTGCCAAATTGAAATAATTTATGATAAGTAAAATATTAATATACATTTATAGTCATTTTTTGATATGTAATACAATTGCTATGATCAGGATATTTTTTGAAATTCTTTTGAAATTTAGGAAAATTAATAGTTAAAATTGATAAAAGAAAGATAGTGAAAAAGTTGTTGCTTATTTTTTATGATTAAATACAGTTAGAAGTTGAAAATATAAAGTTGATTTTTATACCATAATTCTTTCATTATCAAAATTTATCAAAAATTGTATTTTACTATCATTATGTAATAAAAATTTATGTTACAAAAACTCATATAAAACATTTAAATATAATGAAAAAATTATTACAATCTCACTCTCGATATATATTTTCATCAATTGCAATATTTGATGCATGAAAAAAGTATTCAATTAATTTATATGTAATACAAAACAAGATATCAATGTGTATTTTTATTCAGATTAATATATAAACTATTTTACTAATTTATATCATACGCATAATCAACTTTCATTTGTGGTAAATTAAAAAATATTAAAATAACTCACTTATAGCAGAAAATTTTAACACACACTAAGTATGTATTGAAAATTTATGTATTTTTACAAAAATATAAATATAATCTTTACAAAAGAATAATTAGATGTGAAATTAAAATGTGGAAATTAAGTCATCGCTCGTATTTATTACGGGAGGAAAGTCCGGGCTCCATGAAGGCAGGGTGCAGGATAACGTCCTGCGAGTGCAAACTTAGGGAAAGTGCCACAGAAAATATACCGCCAAGCTTGCAAAAGCTCGGTAAGGGTGAAATGGTGCGGTAAGAGCGCACCGCTGAGCTGGAAACAGGTCAGGCAGGGTAAACCCCACCCGGAGCAAGTTCAAGTAAAAGAGAGACAGCCTTCGTCGTACTCTTGGGTTGAACGCTTGAGGGCGTTGGTGACAGCGTTCCCAGATAGATGATGACATAATACAGAACCCGGCTTATAGATTTCCACACACTTAATCATTCATAAGAAATCAATTTGCTTTATTATTTTGAAAACTTAAATTACGATTTTTTATATCATTTGATTACACGTAACGTATTAAATTATTTTGGCAAATTTGAAAAACTTAGCTTGAATTTTATATTATATCATGATGCAAAACCTATAAATTCACTTTTAATGATTTTCAATATCAAAATCGATATATTCTTGCTTCAGTGTTTTAATTTATCTGTATTACTTATAATTCTATATTTTTCAACAGCAAATTTTATATTATAAAATTATGTATAATACATCAAAATTTTTTTACAAATTTAAATAACTTAGCGTAAATTTTATATCACATGATTGAAAATTATGCTATGAATTTTAACATTACATAATAACATTAAATATATTGATTCATTTATCACAGTTAGAAAAAACTTATCTTGTAAGTTGTGAATTTTATCATTCAAATTATATTAATTTTCTTCATGATTGTTTAGCATTTAGCTTGCAAGCTTATAGATCCTATGATTATATGTAATGCATTAAATTATTTTAGCAAATTTCAAAAATTTATCTTAAATCTTACATTATATGATAATATACAACCTGTAAATTCACTTTTAATGATTTTTCAATGTCAAAATCGATATATTCTTGCTTCAGTGTTTTAATTTATTCTTACTATTTATTATGTTGTATTTTTCATCAGCAAATTTTTATTTGATACAGTTTTGCTTTTTGTAATAAAAAAATCAATAAAATTATGATCTTAAATATTCATATAAAGTGTACAAAAATTTTCATAATAATTTATTACATAATCAATTAGTTTAATCAATATAATAATAAAATTTTTTATGTCATATCATGAAGTAAATTAATAAGTACTAAAATTACATTTAAATTCAAATACATCATAAATAAACAATCACTATAATTATAATCAGAAGAAATTTACTACTTGATGATATTTTTACGATTGAAAATCTTTCTTTGCAAAAATGACTATATTTACAACATATATTTTATAGATTTAATTTTTTATCATATATAAATCAACATATTTTAAAAATGACATTTTTTGTAAAATTTTTAAAATTTATCATATTAATGAATTAACTAATATTTATTTTAATTATAATCATAATAATTGAAAATTTTTACCTTTATTCATGATACAACTCATTACTAGTAGTATTTTATCAAGTTTTGTAATTTAATTTCGGTGCAATGCCAAACTAAATAAAAGTTAAAATTTATCCAACTTTTTCAACAATACTTCTTTTTGAAGTATGCTTCATCACTGCTTCAATACAAATCTCAAAGTGATTTTTAATCTTTGTACGGTAAAAGTCAGCCGCCATCTTTTGTAATTTAATTTCACCATGTAATGGAATATCCGATATACAAAGAAAAGACATAGACGGTATACCAAATCTAAATGCATTTGTTGCTATAGTACCTGACTCCATATCAACAGCAATTGATTGTGTATTACAAAAGTTATTTACCATTTCTCCATTTAACTCCCAATGTCTGTCGTCAGTTGTAACAATTGTACCAAAATGCATTTTTTGACTTAAATTACCATTATTATAATCACTTACGCTTTTCTCAAATGAATCAAACAGCTCTTCTGAAACAGGAATAGGAGTTGAAACAGGAATATAATTATCCAACACGTGATCATAACGAGCATAATTACGTGCTAAAATATAATCTCCTATTGAATGCTCAGCTTTTAATCCAGCACAATGACCAAGCATTACCCAACTTTTTGCTTGTAATACAGCTAGATGATCTGTAATCGTTTTTGCATTACTAGGTCCAACTCCAATATTTATCAAAGTGATTCCGTTACGATTTGGCAAAGTTAGATGATAAGCCGGCATTTGTGGATCAAAATTTTGACCAGTACCTCTTTTATAATATATAAGATCATCAAATTCTCCATTTTTCACTAATTTCTCAGCCATTTGTATAAAATATCTTGTATACATTTCATAATTTACAAAAATGATATTATTTTGAAAAAATTCAGCACTAGTACCGCAATAATGATGTAATCGATTTAATGAATACCCTATTCTCTCACCATGAAACATATCTAAAGCTTGAATTTTACAGTTCTTATGTAATTTTGCTATTTTATCTTGAATTCTACTAATACAAGGCATGTGAAAATATTCTGGAGATCGTTTTTCTTCAAGTGGTAACATATTAAATAACGCTTCATTTACAAAAGGTAATGACATTGAATAATATGATTCTCCTACCCAAATAAACTCACTGTTATTTAAAATTAAATCTGATAATTTTCGTAGATAATACTCATATAATATATGTGGATGAGTCAAAGTAATACCATATGCTCCTGGACTTAAACCCTCTTTACTTGCTTTTTGATTTACTTTGATTCCCACATAGGGATAAGTAACATCTGTAACCTCACATGAAGAGCGAAAATGTAAAAAATCTTTGGCATATGTTTCCAAAGCATTAACACTTTGTTGATACAGTTCACAGACTCTCTCTAGAGCTCTAACAGGATCATTATGTGCTTGAGCATTTTTCATCACAGAGTTAAAAACTGAACTAAATACTTTGTGCATAGCACTTCTTTCTCATTCTTTGCTAATTATAAACTGAAATATAATTTATTACAATCTTAATTCAAAATTAATCTTTTTATGAATTTTTTAGCTTTCAAGCTATCAAGATAAGTTTACAAATTAGAATCATGTAATTCATACTTTTTAACAAATTCTTGCAATGCTTTCTCAAATACTTTGTTCTTAACTGCTAATTGAAAATTTTCTATACTTGATACATTACCTGAACTTGAATTATCACTTGTTTCACCTTTTATTAATTTAATCCATTCTTCAATATCACCTGCTCTACTCATTGTTTTTTTATTTAAAATTTCATGCGCTCTATTAATTCCTTCTTTCAATCCGTTTAACATAATACATAATGAATAAAATACAGTAAAATAATCATCAGACCATGCATCTTGTTGTTGATTCATGTATATAACTACACTTGAAAAATTATCACTTAATTTAAAGTAATCAGCTATCTTTTTTATATAATCAGAATGCACTTCATCATTCATAGAGCTTATTATTACTATTCTTTCATTTTTTAAGTCAACAAACGCTGATGCATAGTGAACTCCTATACGTATCGGTATAAATAAAATAATGCTTTTATCATCTAGTAAACTATTTTGAAATGTATGATTTTCCTCTTCTTGAAGGAAGATCTTTAGCTGTGTAAACGGATAGTAACAATATAATTGCCCTATATTAGCATCAGGTTCTAATAAAGCATTTAATGCATCATATGTAGGAAATACTTTATCAGATATTGTTCCTCTGCTTACAAATTGATCAAGACTGTCAATATACTTCATAGAATCAGAATCACGTGATTTAAATTTCTTTTGCATTTCAGTTGAAGCCTTCCCCTTCTCAAGATTCATGGTACTTGACATATTCTGAAATAATTCACGATCTGTAGATGTTAAATTACCAAGAGGTGAATTAGCACTTGAAGATGATAGTGTTGACTTTTTCCCCTCATAATTTACAAAATGTTTTAAATTCAATACTTTTGAATCAAGTAATATATCTAAAGCTGAATTTTTACCCGTAGAATGACCTTCTTGACTAAAATCACCAACGTCTTTAATAGTTTTTAATAAAATAAAATAATGAGTTATCTTTTTATGTAGTTTATCGTTATTTGTTCTAGAATCTTTTTTAAGATAAGCTCTAGTGAGCATAATTTCATTAAACCCTTCATTAAGATCAGCTTGTAAGCTTGAAAGAACAGATTGCGCTATATTGTCAGCATATACAGTTAATGAAGTCTGCTCGTCTATTGATAACAAAGATTCACCAGGTTCAGGTTGGCGAATTTCATAAAATTGACTTGCAACATCTGCAAGAATTGATTCTCTAATAGTTCTATCTTGAACAGGTGTATACATAGCTGATTTAGCTGAAGTATAATTATTAGGAGAACAATATATATCTATACAAAAACAATATAGAAATAGAATTATATGTTTCATATTGTGATTAATTATATTATAAAATTCAAAAAAATCAATATAATTAATCATATATTACTAGTTATGCAAGAGTGAAAATCATTTTATTCAAATAAAAATAATCAACATTACATTCATATTTCGTAGAGTTTTTTATGCACTTTCAAGCTTTAAAGATAAGTTTACAAACTAGAGTCATGCAATTAATACTTTTCAATAAATTCTTGCAGTGCTTGCTGAAATACTTTGTTCACAACTGCTAATTGAAAATTTTCTATACTTGATAAATTATCCGAACTTGAATCACCACTTGTTTCACCTTTTATTAATTTAATCCATTCCTCAATATCACCTGCTTTACTCATTGTTTTTTTATTTAAAATTTCATGCGCTCTATTAATTCCTTCTTTCAATCCGTTTAACATAATACATAATGAATAAAATATAGTAAAATAACCACAAGCCCATCCATCTTTTTGCTGCTTCATAGGTATAACTACATGTGAAAAATCATCTTCTGATGTAAAATACTTAAAAATATGTTTTATAGTATCAGAATACACACCATCATATGAATTTATTAACACTATTTTTTTATTTTTTAAATCAACAAATACTGATATATAGTGATTTCCCAGATGTATTGGTATAAATAAAATTACTGCTTCATTTTTACCAGGAAAACTTTCTTGAAAACTCTTTATTCTTTTTCGTAAATTCTCTGCTCTATCATGAGGATTTGATGATTCTTCTGTAGAAATATTATTAAATAAATAGTAGCAATATAACTGATGTTGATCTGTATAATTTTTTAGCAAACCATGTAATGCATCATAAGTTGTAGTGAATCCACCAATCTGCATCCAACCTGTTTTAGGAAATAAGTCAGGAATATTAGCAGTTAGTGCACTAAAATCAGAACTACGCTCTTGCCATTTTTGTTTCATTAAATTCGATGCTGTTTCTTTAGTTATATTCATAGTATGTGACATATTTTGAATTATTTCACCAGTTAAATCTGGTGGAGTGGTTGAAGGTGATGGTGTTGACCTTTCACCCTCATAATTTACAAAGTTTTTTAAATTCAATACTTTTGAATCAAGTAATATATCTAAAGCTGAACTTGTACCCGTAGAATGACGTTCTTGACTAAAATCACCAACATCTTTAATAGTTTTTAATAACATGAAATAATGATTCATCTTTTCATGTAGTTGTCCTATATTATATTTTTCAATATAGTTTTTAGTAAGATCAATATAATCCCTATGTTGAATATCGCTTTTGACTGATGCGAGGATATTTTTTGCTTTAGTATCAGTCTCTGACAATAATATATATGTATCTTCTTCTGATAACAAAGATTCACCAGATCTAGGTTGGCGAATTTCATAAAATTGACTTGCAACATCTGCAAAAATTGATTCTCTAATAGTTCTATCTTGCATGGGTTTCTTCATAGCATAAAAAGCTGTAATATGATTATCCTTAAGACAATATATGTCTATGCAAAAACAGTATAGAAGCAGCATTATGTTTTTCATAGTAAAACTAAATATATCACAGAATTCAAAAAATCAACATAATTAATCATATATTAGTAGTTATGCAAGAGTGAAAATCATTTTATTTAAATAAGATAATCAACATTGCATTCATATTTCGTAGAATTTTTTAATATTTTATATATTATATCATGACTGATTTTAAAATATATCTAATATATCAAAAATTCGTTATATTAAATTGTAATTGTATTTGTTTATCAAAACTCATATAGATCTAAGAAATTTTTTGTATATTCTTTAACTAGTTTAAATGAAGTTTTGTAAATTTTCTACTTATAGTGCTTGATCAATTTTTACTTGATAAATAAAATTATCATTAACTTCATCATAAGCATTATCAACTGATTGATTTATAATTATATTTAAGTATAAAAGATGATTAAGCTGTAAATTACAAAAAGTTATCATTTTCGATAAAAATATTTAATAAATACAATATCTAATTAAATAATTTACTCACATATAATTTTTATACTTCTCTTTTTTCCTATTACAACGATATATTCACCCTTATCACACACAAAATCGATATTTACGACTTTTTCATTTACTTTAACTGCATTTGCTATAATGAGTCGCTTTGCTTCAGATAGTGATGCACACATACCGCTTTTATATAAAATTCTAAACAAATATTCTTTACCTAAAACTGTAAAAACATTTATTTCGGCACTATCTTTTTTCTCAAAAATTGCAACACTTTTTTTCTCAGCCTCTTTTGCCTTTTCTACTCCATGAACCCAAGTTGTAACCTGCGTTGCAAGTTTCTTTTTTGCATCATTAATATTTGATTTACACATTTCTATAATTTCTGTATTTGTAAAATTTGTAAAGTATAGCATCATTTTTTGCACATCTACATCATCAATATTTCTCCAATATTGCCAAAAATCAAATACGGAAGTCATGTTTTCATCAAGCATTATAGCTCCATTTACACTTTTTCCCATTTTTACTCCATTTGACATTGTAATAAGAGGAAGAGTCATACCAGCGACATTATTTTCTGTGACGGTTTGAACAAATGAAACTCCTTGAGTAATATTACCCCACTGATCTGATCCTCCGATCTGTAAATCACAACCATAATCTCTATTTAAAATATAAAAATCATAAGCTTGTAGTAGTGGATAAGTAATTTCCATAAAGCTTAAATGTTGTTGATTATTTAATCTATTTTTAAATGTCTCTAATGCTAATAATTGATTAACTGAAAATGCAGATGTTACATTTCGAATAAATTCTATTACGAATAAATTCTTGATCCAATTTGCATTATTAACTATGGTTGCATTTGGTAAAAAACGCTTTATCTGCATCTCAATTTTTGACATATTTTCCTCTATCGTTTGCTGCGAAAGCATTGGTCTAGTCTTGTTTTTCCAACTTGGATCTCCAATCAAAGTAGTAGCACCACCTATAACAATAATAATTTTATGATTCATATCATTTAACAGCTTGAGAAATCTTAGAACAAGTAGACTACCAACATGCAAACTACTTGCAGTAGCATCAAATCCAACATAACAGCAACGCTTGACTGATAGAAATTTATCTATATCGTTAAATGTGGATTGATATACAAATTTTTTTAAAGGGCACTATTATAAATTAAGTAAAATAGACTATTATGTCAACCATATCATTTAAGTATTTATTGACAAATATATATTATATATGCTATGAATAGATGGTATAAGGGGGTAATTCCATGTATTTTATTTTTGTCCTAATAAAGTTTTTATACCCTGTTTATATTAATTCATCTGTAGACTTATCATCATATTTCTGTAAATCATTAGTTAACGCAGCGATAAATGAACGTGAAGCGCAGAAATCAATACAAGTTTTTAACAAAACTCTTGAATCTATACAAGGTTTTACTGATAGACTTAGCAATCTTATTCCATCAGGAGGAAACTTTGAAAAATATAAAGAATGTTTAGATTCACCTAAATCAATTGGAGCTGCTACATTAAATCTTAGTAGTGTCAGATTTGTACTAAAATTAACGTCAGAAAGTAAAAGTGAGCTGTTTAAAATCAAAGAATATTTTAATATGTCAAGATTTTCTGAATATTCAGGAAAAGAACATGTGATAATAATACAAACTGATCATAAAAGAGCTGCAATGCATTTATCAAAGATGGTAAAAAAAGATGACGACTACTATATATTAGATCCTAGTAGTAAGCTATCGTCACAAGAAATGAAGCATCTTTTACAAAATTTATCATTCTATTTTGAGGCAAGAGATTATGCTGAAACTGGACTACTACAACCTTTAATGATTGATTACTCACATAAATTGAGTCAAATATTGAGAAATGTAGATGAAAATCTAAGTGAACAAATAAGATGTGAGCGTATAAGCAAAGAATTATCTGCTAGTATTAACCAAAATACTGATTATATACCTGATTTTGAATTACAAGATAAAGTTCAACGCTTGTTTCCCTCCAGATCATTTCACGAATGGTATCATATGGTATCTGCTATATTATCAGATAAATCTTACGCAGATACGATATTAAAAAGATTAGATATTCAAAATATAAGTGGTGGTCAAATATTAAATATTCAAAATACAAATGGAGATAAAACTGAAAATATAAAACCTATGCATTTATATTGTATATGTGCTGCAGCATTAGGATCATTTCATTTAGAGAAAATTTCATCAGTGTGTGAAAGAATGTGGACTTATGTAAAGAAAGCTCCTGTAGTTTGCTCAAGATTATGTAAAGAAGCATATTCAATAGCATTTGATGCTAGCAAAAGAGATGAATTAGAAGAAGATGACGAGAGAAAAAGAAATCTAAAACCTCAAGTAAATCCGCAGAATGAAAAAGATAAATTAAGTAATACATTGCCAGAACAAAGATACTTATCTGAATCTGGCCAAGCAAAAACAAGCAAGATATCTAAATTGCGTGTATATATAAAAAAAACAAGTAATTATATACCATTAAATATCCTTACTAAGATGCTGAATCACCTAAAATTTATGGGCCAAAATAGTATACAATTATTAATGAGTATTCCAGAATATTGCGTTATTCCAGAATGGATAAAACAACAAACATCATCACTTCGAGTAGATACACTTAAAAAAAAATATTCAAAATGCATAGATAAATATTCAAATAAACAAAATCGATTTTCATTATCTTATAATTTTAAAGATAGTTTGAATAGAAGACTCTTTCTACCACATTTTATACAAAGAATTTTATCAATAGTTGTGATATCAGAATTACCAACCGAACTTTTACAAAATCCACTATACGGCTTTTATAGAATTCCTTCAGAAGATACTCATTTAGTACCACTTCAATTATGTACTGCAGTCCCATCTTGCCCATATCAATTATCTGAACCACAGTTTTTACATGAATTACAGATAGAAAACAAATCTTTTTGGGCAAAATGTCCAATAGTTTCAAAACTATCAAAAGATATAGAAATGTGTCAAATAGTAGGTAAAGAGGATTATAGTCAATTTGCATTACAAGATCAAAAAGAGCTAAATTGTCCTGCTACACCAAATCTAGTAGAACCTTTATCAGATTCAGAAGAAGAATAGTCTCTTGAAGCACTAGAAAGTATAAATTCTAAAGATGCACGTTTTAAGATTGTTGTTTTGCATAGTATTTTCATATTCAAAATTCTAATCATACTAGTGTTATAGAATAAATACTTTCATAATCTTTTGATATCTCCCTTTTAATTATAAAGAAATTAAAGTATAATTTTATCGCCACTGGGATATAGTTTAGCGGTAGAACTCATGATTCTGGATCATGCAGCCCTGGTTCGAATCCAGGTTTCCCAGCTTTTGTATTTTTAGATTTATTAATCATATTTGCACGAATTTTATTCCAATGCTTATCAAGCTTATCATATCTCATAAATTCATAAGCATTAAGCTGATTTTTAAAAGCTGGCAACTCTTTATCAAATGCATATTTACATAAAATACCAATTTTCAGCCATGAAATACCAAAAAGATGAAATAACTGCGACTTGCTAAAATTACTTATTATATTAGGTAAAAATTGCATATATTTAGCTTCTAGCAATTCATTAGGATATGCTTCTTTCAAAACACATACACGTAAGAAATAATCTACAGGTGTTTCATACATCAAAGTAATTTTTTCAAACTTTGCTGGCATATGTGCTTTGATAAAAACACCTCTATGTACATCAAAATTATGTAATAAAACAGCTTTTTTTACAGCAGTAGAATATAAAAAATCATGATTATTGTGACAAATTATCCATACTAATGCAAAAATTAGCTTGCTTTCACACATTTTTGCATTTTGAGAATTAATACCAATTTTTTCTCCAGCTAATATTTCAGCAATTTTATCTTTACTTAAAACATTTACATATTGAAGTACAAATTCTAAATTTTCCCAAAAATAAGAATCAGAAAAAGAAGAAATATTTATCATAAATAAGAAAAAGATCACAAAATTATACATACTTGTAAATCTTTGATAATTTATTGAAGTTTAACTATTAAAATGATATTATTAATTAGTGATAGTAATGTATAAACAGTTTAGGAGGATGATATGCTTGGAATTATTATGATAGGTGGACCAGGATCAGGTAAAGGCAGTAACTCCATACGCATTGCAGAAAGATATGACATTTCAAGGTTATCCGTAGGAGATAGCTTAAGAGCATTAGCTGAAGAAGCATCGACATCTTCAGATATACGTAAAAGAATAAATAATGGAAGTCTAGCTTCAAATGAGGATGTAAATAAAATTGTCAAAACATTCTTATTAAAAAACAAGGAAAATTTTATAATAGATGGATATCCAAGATCTTTAGAACAAGCAAAAAATCTCACAAAGATTTTAAAAGAAATAGACAAAAAACTATCTCATACAATAATGTTGAAAGTTAGTAAAGAAACAGCAATACAAAGATTAACAATGAGATATAACTGTGAAATCTGTGGAAGAAGCTTTCCTCATGAGATAAGATGCATAAATTGCGGATCAAATCAAGTAAAGCAGAGAAAAGATGATATGTCTAATGAAGCAATCGAATTTAGATGGAATCAATATCAAAATGAAATAGATAAATTAGTTCAATATTATTCTGTATATGGACCTAATCCGATTACAATAGATGCTGATTTAGATCTTGAGTCAGTGTGGTCTTCTATAGATGTGATTTTTGATGAAGAATTATTATCAATTTTATAAAATATTAATCTTTATGATATATTATTAATATAGGAGGAAATATGACAGGTCAAGATCAGTCAAACGGAAGTTCTATAGGATTAATTTTATTATCAGTCGCAGTTGGAGCATTATGTGTTGTGTTACTTACACAAAGAAAATCTCACACAGATAATGTTGTAGTAATACATGAACCTGAAGAAGTAGACACTGTATCAGCTATAAAAGGATATAAGCACAAAAACCATACCGACGCATTTGCATCTCAATATCCACAATCCAGAGCTGGAGTTCGTTACAAGATGAATGGATTAGGAACTAGAGTTATGATTTCAGACTTTGGTGTAGCAAAAGCTGATCGTCAAAGAGTAACAGAAATAGAGCCATCAGAATTTATTTGCCAAGACGAAAATGGTGGCAGATTAATGAAAATTGCTATCGTATATAATGAAGAAGGTCCCGTTGAAGCTACTCTTTTCACAGATAAAGGTACAACTCCTTTAAAGACAGTATCTATAAGCACAACTGCTCAAGTAGCTGACTTTACAATTCCTTCAACAAATGGAATTGATAGAGTTGTAGTATCATTAAATGCAAATCAAGATTCAGCATCAATTAAAAATGAAAAGATATTTAAGATTGAATATCATTACAATGTAGGTAGTGGAATTGGATCTGTAGTTACAGAAACTGTTAAGTTTGCACGTTCAACAGGAACATTACTAGCACATCAAACAAGAGGAGTAAAAGATAATAGAGCACGTAAAACAGTTGCTGCATATATGAATGGACATTGGGAATTTCAAGAATTAGCAAACGGACAAGTAGCGTTAGTGAAAATTGCTGATTGGGATACAACTACAGATGACGGTCAAAACTCTAGAACTTTCACAAGAACTCGTATCGATGGTCAGACAATTACTTTGGATGCAGGAACTGATGCAACAATACAGTCATTGACATCATAGTATGATTGATATTGATGCTTATAAAAGTTTAATTTACAAACCTCTTTCAATTAATTAATATTACACTCAAACAAAAGTTATAATTTTTAAATTTAACTGATAACTCAATATAGAGCTAAAATAAATAAAATTCTATTCATATTATTAATTTTAATAAATATTACATGTATAAATAATACAGATTTGATATTTTGAAATAAATCTGAAAATCACTTTGATTACTATATTATAGTAAAATTATATGATAGTCATTAAATGAGTTTCTATATATATAATGATAACTATATCAATTATAATAATAACAAATAATTATAGTAATAATAACTAAATAAATTCATACTGTAAGATAAAGTTATTTAAATTTAAACTTAAGAAATAATAAAAAGGTAATCATATAAAACTTTACTAAATAATAAAAAATTACTCTTCTAAATAAATTCTTTATATGAATTTTCAAGAAAATAAACTAACTACAAATATTCTTACAGAAATATTACAATAAACTTAAAGTAATGATTAAAAATAAAAAAGCTTTAAATTGATTAATATTATATTAGATAATATATATAAAGAATATTCATATTTATTAAATAATTTCAGTCAGAAAAAGATATAAATTAAGAAATGATAAATAAAAAGAGACTAAATTAATGAAAATTACAAATATTAATATAATCTTTACAATTTGTGTGAATAATATAATAAAAATTAAATTTAGAAGAATTTAGAAAACTTTAGTGATTAATTTTTTTTCAAAAGAAATATAATTTTAACACTATTAATATAGACTTAATATAGGAGGCAATATGTCAGATATGGAAAATAATCTTAAGGAGACATTGAAAAATATGCAAAATCAACAACAAAATAATAATAACCAGGATAAAAATAAATTCATTGCTGTAGCATCTGTTGTAATGGGAGTTGGGGCTCTTTGGACAACAAAAGGATCTGGTCAAGCTAATCAAGCTACAAATGTATCACAATCAGAGTCAAATTCATCTGCTACGAATACACAAAATACTAATAGTAATAATACTGCTGCATCAGCTTATACTAATACATCACGTCAACATAGATTGTCTGGTCTAGGAACTAGAATCATGATTACTGATTTTGGACTTGGAAATATGGATCGTCAAAGAATTCAAGAAATTGAACCATCTGAATTTGTATGTAGCAAACAAAATGGTGATAGAACTCTAAAGATTGCTATAAACTATAATAGTGCAGCTCCAGTAAGTGCTAAATTATACTCAAATCTAGGACAAACTCAAGTTGCAACAGTATCTATTGGATCTTCATCTCAAGTTGCAGATTTTACTAATTTCACACCAGTAGATGGAATCGATAGAGTAAGAATAGATTTAAATGCTAGTGGATCCACAACTCAGTATAAAATTGTACAAATTAAATATTTTTATAATACAGGAACAGATGTATCATCAGTAGTTACAGAATCTATTAAGTTTGATAGACTATCAGGAAAACTAATTGCTCATGAGACAATTGGTGTTGTAAGCAACTCAAGAAGAAGAGTAGCAGCTGATCATATGAATGGCCGTTGGGAAGTACGTGAACTTGCAACAGGAGATCATTCTTTTGTAAAAGTAGCTGACTGGGATTCAAGTGCTAATAACTTTAATAAATCAAAAATTGATGGAGTTGAAACTAATGTTACTGGTACAATAAATTATATGGTAAATGCATCATAAGAAATTTAAAAGTCTATTAGAAATGATTAATACTTCTTCAATAAATCAGATATTAATATCTTATCATATTAAGTTTAATCTATTTTTAACACGATAAATTGCAAATATAGCCACAACAAAAGTCATAAATACTAGAGTACCAAGAGAAATCCAAATTGGCATATATTGTGTATTACTAATTAAACAATATCTCATCGCTTCATTAGCATATGTATATGGACTTAAAGAAGTAAGATAAGCAAAATAAGGAGAAATATCATATGCTGTTTTAAAAGAAAATTGGTTACCTCCAAGTATCCATAAAGGCAACATAATTCTCACAATCAAGTTATTAAATTTAGATAAATCTCTGAGAAAAGATGCAAGTAAAAGACCAAAAAATGCATAAAATAATGATATAATCATTAATATCAAAATTAGTAGAAAAAAGTTTATGTTAAACCACATAATTACATCATAAGATAATAAAAAGATGATAAAAACAGATAATAATCCATAAATAAACAAGGTAACTGCATTTCTGATGGTATATTCTATAAGTAGTAATTCAGCAGAAATTGGTAAAGTTGATAAATAATTAATATGTCGATAAGATGTCCAATCCATTACAAATACAGTTATATGAGAATAAACAGACCATCCTATAATAGATACAATTTGGCTAGAAGCTTGAATGGCAGCAAAATTACTTTTAATTCCTAACTTTACAAATACATACTTAGCCACAAACATGGCCATAGAGCAACTAATACTAGTATTTATAAATTTGTCTAATAAACCATTAGTTATAAACATCAAATCTAAACGCAATAGACTCCAAAACACTTGTATCTGTGTGCGAAAATTTTTAAACATTATATGTCTCCTTATTATTTTGAATAAATAAATTATAAATCATATTATCATTCATCACTTTTCACTTCCAAATTTTTAATTAATTTTACAAACACATCTTCTAGTGAATTTTGTTCATATTTCTTTTTTAGCTCATCTGGAGTGTCACAAAGTAAAATATTACCTTTATTCATCATGTATACACGATTTGATAAAACTTCAGCTTCATCTAAATAATGAGTTGTAAGTAATATCGTAACTCCTTCACTTTTTAAATTTTGTACTATTTGCCAAACTTCACGTCTAACATGTGGATCAAGACCAACCGTAGGCTCATCTAAAATTATTATATCTGGCTTATGCATCATTGCTCTACCTAACATTACTCTTTGCTGATATCCTCCAGAAAGCTGCATAGGATAATGATCGATATAATCACTTAATTCCAATAAATCAATCAAATATTTTACTCTTGTATTTGCATCTTTTTGAGAAAATGAATAGTGTAAGGCTGAGTAAATTAAATTTTCTTTTACTGTAAGAAATGTGTTTAAATTTGGCTTTTGTGCACAAAATCCAATTTTTTTACGAAATTCATATATATCTTCATAAATAGATCGATTTTTATATAGTATATTTCCTGAATCAGGCTTAATCAAAGTACTTATAATTGAGGACAAAGTAGTTTTACCACAACCATTAGGTCCTAGTAATCCAACAGCTTCACCTTTATTTAAATCAATTGAGACTTTATCAAGAACACCAACTTTTTCATAAAACTTTGATATGTTTTGTACTTGTAACATTTCTTTTTAATATTTCATTTATACACAATTATGTCAAATGTGTTATACTTTACTAAATGGTAAATAATAACCTTTATGAAAAAATCACAGAACATATAAAAATAATTGATGAACATCTAAGTATATGGAAACGACATATAGAAAATCATGAAGTGGAAAAACGAGTACAAAAACTTAAAATAGAGGTTGAAAAAGAGACTTTATGGAATGATGCAAATAATGCAAAAAAGCTTACAAAGGAATATAATTCATTAAACGAAATGTATGAAGCTTATAATCAATTACAACGTAGCTTTAATGATCTAAAAGAAATATATAAAATAGCAGATGAAAATTTACTTGATGATATTGAAAAAGAACTACAGAAATTATCGAAAAAAATTCAACCATGGCATATACAAACTACATTTTCTGAAGAATATGATGCTTCCGACTGTTTTTTACATATCAATGCAGGAGCTGGTGGAACTGAAGCTCAGGATTGGGCAAGTATGCTGCTTAGAATGTATACACGTTTTTGTGAAACTTATAATTATAAATTTGAGATCGTAGATTCATTATCTGGAGAACAAGCAGGCATTAAATCCGCTAGTATTTGTATAAAATGCACAGAAAAATCAAAATTTCCATATGGATATCTTAAGGGAGAAAGCGGAGTACATAGATTAGTACGAATTTCACCTTTTGATGCAAATAGTAGACGACATACAAGTTTTGCATCGGTTTTAGTCACGCCCGTTATTGATGATGTGGAAAAAATCGCAATAGATAAATCTGAAATTAGAGAAGATACTTACAGAGCATCAGGAGCAGGCGGTCAACATGTTAATAAAACTGATAGTGCTGTTCGATTAACTCATTTACCTACAGGAATTGTTGTACAATGCCAAAGTGGTCGATCTCAACATTCTAACAGAGCTGAAGCCATGAAAATGTTAGCATCTAAGTTATATATTGAAGAAGAACGTAAGCGAAAAGAAAAATTAAAAAATATATCTGGAGAAAAGAAGGAAATTGGATGGGGTAGCCAAATTCGTTCATATGTACTACAACCTTATCAAATGGTAAAAGATTTACGTACTCAACTTGAATCTTCAGCTCCACAAAAAGTATTAAACGGAGAAATATATGACTTTCTCATCTCATATATCAAATCTCTTTAACTGCAGAATTTTCTTTGTGAAAATAATTTTAATTAATAATATCAGAAAAATTTTGTATTTTTTCATATGGTACTTTACCTGAAACGATATGTAAATTATTCCGTATATTACCAATAAAAATAGATATGTAGTATTATAAGTTCATTTATTGAATATGTATTTCGATGATAGTATTGGTAGTAAAATTTTTCTAAAATAGTGTGGTAAAAAATTATAAAGCTTGTATTTATAATCGATATATATATTAAAATTAATAAATCATAAAGAAAATTTTCGAATGCTACAAATTTTCATACATTCATTGTGTTGCGTTATACAAATTACAATGCATGATAGTAATTTTATAAAACTTTATGAATATACTTACTTTTGAAATAATTTTTATTTTAAACTGCATAGTTACTAAAATATTCATATAATTTTTCATATTTACAAATATTTGCTAATCAGCTAATAGTCAAATTTTATACATAATTAAGAAGTTTTTATGTAAATTGTCATTATAAATATCTTTTATAAAAAGTGCTATTTGTGGTCAATACTGAAAAAAATTATATGCAAAATTACATGATATAATATATAAAATTCTAAAATTTTAAACGTTGTACTATTTGTAAAAACGATAAATTATGAAAAAATTTTTACCAAAAATGACTTATAAGTAACTACTTTAGTGATATTAAATTATATTTTAAATTTAAGTCAAATATTTTAGATGAGGTAAATTATATGAATATTAATATTAAGTTTATAATTAAAAATTTGCACATAAGGTATATCAAATCAGTTTTTATCTACTATCAAGATATTTGTTTATATTCAATAAATTATCAGAAAATTTCGATGATGTATCATTATTGTGATCTTTTATTTAATAAATCAATAAAAATGTAAATCATATCTATAATATTTTTTATATAATATTGCAAGTTGTAAAATTCATTAAATATTGTTATAAATTTTGATGTATTTTATCTAATGTAGTATTATTTCATTCATCATTTAATAAAACATTGTACAAACTTATGATTTATGAAAATAGAGAAAAATTTAAAACTTTAAAATTTTTATATTGCATTACCTTGATTTATTTCATTTTTTACATAATTTACTATTTTTTCATATAGTGTATTACCACCAACGTTAGTTAGATCTGGTAAATTACCAATAAGAGTACGCAAATTCTCTTCTGACACATCTGTCATATGTGGTGGAATACCTACTCCAGTGTTTCTTAGTACATTTATCAAATTAGTGAATATTTCATCATTTTTCTGATTTCTGATTTTTTCATATAGTGTATCACCTTTAGCTGAACGTAGACTTGCTGGCAAATTACCAATAATATGTCTAATAGACTCCATAGTAAGATCAAGATTATTAAAAATAGATAATCCACTATTTGCTATTGCTGTATTGAACTCATTTTTAAAATAGTTTCTAAACTTCATGAATACATTAACTCCGAATACATCTGAGAGTATATTTTTTCCTGTAGAATCAACGCCAAGACCTATATATTGCTCCAAATTTTGAGCTAAGTTATTTTCGAATCCAAAAAAACGATTTAATTCATCTCGAATACTCTCAAATGAAGGAGTTCTAGAAGAGTTTAGAACCGTGCTAATTTTCTCCCCTAATGTACCTCCTTCAACATCACTTAGATCTGGCATATTTCCAATATAAGCTGATAAATCATTAAATGTATTATCTCCTGTAAATCCTAACTTATTATCTAATTGATTTCTAACATTTTCTAATGTTCTGAAAATTGCATATTCTTCAATTTTTGCTCCTAAATTAGCTCCATCTAAATTTTGCATATCAGGCATTGTTCCTATATATTGTATAAAATTATCAAATGTTCTGCCTGTAAATCCTAACTTACTATCTAATTGATCTCTAACATTTTCTAATGTTTTTGAAGATGCATATGCTTCGATTTTCGCTCCTAAATTAGATCCATCTACATGTTGCATACCAGGCATAAATCCTATATATGTTCCTAAATCATTAAATATATTATTCTCTGTAAATCCTAACGTACTATCTAATTGATCTCTAACATTTTCTAATGTTTTTGAAATTGCATATTGCTCTATCTTTTGCCCTAGATTACTTCCTGGAATATTAGTAAGATTAGGCATTGATCCTATAGCATAGGCAAGATCTATATTACCACTTGCATCAAATGATATATCTATAGAATCGCTGTCTCCTTGAGGATAGATTAACTCTAACGCATATCCAAGCATAGAATTTCTAATTTTTGAAGTTAAGTTTGCACCTGGAAGACCACTTAGATCTACTGCTCCTAAATCATTACCAATAAAGTCGCTTATAAATGGATATTGATTTTTATCTCTTACATCTATGCCATATTGTCGTGTTATGCTATATATCATATCTCGAACTAGATTATCATGATAATTCAAAAACTTTTCAGATATATTTGCTCCAGCAACATTTTTGATATCAGAAGCTGTAGAAGAACCTGCAGAAACACCTAAATAATTTTCCCAATTATCAAAATTTGCTCCTTCAAATCCAAAAATAGGATCTAATAGTAATCGAACATTATCAAATGCTTTTGCAAATGCATATGCTTCGATTTTTGCTCCTAAATCAGCTCCATCTAAATTTTGCATATCAGGCATTGTTCCTATATACTGTGTCAAGTTATCAAATGTATTATCTGCTGTAAATCCTAACTTACTATCTAATTCGCCTCTAACATTTGCTAATGTACGAAATATTCCATAATTAATAATTTTATCAGCAATGTTATTTCCAGCAACATCTGTAGACATTTCAGTAGGAATTTCATTTGCATTTACAAAATCTTCTATTGAAGCAAATGTAGAAGTGTCATTTATATTAAGATTAAACTTTTCTCCAATGAGTAAATGTAAATTTTTTCGTGAATATTTATTTAATATGTTTAAAAATTCTGTTTGATAATCTCCAATTTTCATCAATGGAATTGCATCTAGTATAAAATCTTGAGCTGCGGTGAAATTTACTGGACTGACATCAGTTTTTAAAATATTGTTAATGATTCCATGTTGTGTCATCATTCTCGATAACTCATATGCTACTTCATTAGGTGATACAATATTGACTAATCCGACACTGCCATCAGCTAATTCCTGACTTTCCCAAGTACCATTACATAGATTTGCTGCAATTCCTCGTTGTAAATTAGTTTTTACTCCAGAGCATCTAAAAAGTAGTAATGATCCATTTAAGCCAAATCTAAACTGCTCTTCAAAAGAGCTTGCTTCTGCTGTTCCTGAATACAAATCATACTTAATTGACACACCGCTACATGATTGTGAATTCATATATTTTGAATCAGTTGATTCAATGCCTTTATTTGGATCTGCAAAAAGTTCAATTGTTAGTTTACTAATTCCATCAATATTTAATCCATCAAAAATTACAATTCCATCAGGTCCTGCAGAAACTGATCGTAATTCTTTTACTCCATATTGCTCACATAACTTTGCTGTTATTAAACCATCTTTTGTATACTCAAAATTAATTTGAAGTTCTTTATTTGAAATTTTATTTGATAATATTAAAGAAAGCGGACGATACCTTTTTGCTGAAGATGCTCCAAAATCTCCCATTTTCAATATTGTATTTAATCCATGAGTAGTATGATATGATGTCTTTTTAATTTGTAAATGTGAATTTTGATGCTGTGTTGACTGATTTGGATGATTAATAGATTTAATCTGATTAATATTTACCACGCCAGGCATTCGTACTCCTTGATGTAACATATCAATATATACCTTTTCTCCATTATCATTTTTAACATCTTTAGAAACTTGAGTTGGTACAGATTTTATCATACTCACTGAAGAAGAATCTTTTGTGACATGTTTTTTATAAAAAACATAATGAGTACTCGATCCTCCTAGTAATCCAATGATAAAAATTATTAATCTAACAATGTTAGCATTACTTGAATGTGTTGAATTATGATCTTTCATACAATCTCCTATCTTTATCTAATTCTAATAATTAAAAATGAAAGTATGATTAATAAAATTAGTTTAATTTGATATTTTTCATTTCATCTAAAATTAAATGTATGACCTTAGTTGAATCATGCAAACCAAATAAACGAGCAATTTCTATATATTCATTAACTGCAATAGAAATAGGCAAAAGCATTACAATAGACTCAATAGTACCGCAAATTAATATTGACTTTAACATCAATGATTGACTTTTCCATGACCATAAAACAGATGATATTTTTTCTATTATCACATCTATTTTGCTGATACAGTTATTTATTAAAAGATGAAAATATTCAATATCACAGTTATTTTCACTCAATGAATTGTATTTTAAATAATTCTGTAAAACATTTTCAAAATTTTCTTCCATGGCAAGATACGAATATATAACTTGTATGGATTTTATACGTGCTCTGGTTTTACGAATAATTTTCATTTTATATATTTTAACAATATTTTGATGAAATTTATATATCTTGTTATAAATATAAATATACAATAAACTACATACATATATGAATAAATCACAGTCGATTCAGCTATCATGTGTTCCGGATATAAGTTTATTACAAAAATCTACACTAATTTCAGTATCTCATAAATTTAATAAATTAGACGAATTAAGTTTTGTAATGTTTGAACTTGACGGTATTGGTATTGCAGCACCACAAATAGGTATTAATAAATCATGTTTTTTAATTACTCATGAAATTGTGAAAAAATATGATCAAACGTATATTTTAGAAAAATGTTCAGTAGTGGAAAATTCATATGGAAAATTTTATGTATTTTTTAATCCTTCCATAACAAGCTATCTTGGAAAACAATATTTACAAAATGATGATCTCGTAAATGTACCCGAAGGATGTTTATCGCTACCCAATGTAGGATCTAGATCAAGTTTGCATAATGAAGAGAAAATAGGCTTAGTACCTAGAGCAAAAGAAATTACAATTATATTTAATGATATAAATTGGATTTCGCATAATATTAAAGTAAGCGGTCAATTATCTGTAGTCATGCAGCATGAGTATGATCATCTACAAGGTGTTGTTTACCCTGCACGTATGAAATGCAAACAGAATATATTTTGGAATGATTATATAAACTTTGAAATTTCAAGATCTACTTTTACAAATGATGAAATTGAGCGTTTTAAAAAAAGTGTTGCAAATTTTCGAATTCAAACAGAAGAAAATGCTAAAAAATTTGGCCCACAATTTTAATTCTTGTTATCTTTTCTTAATACTTAATATCAATTTTTAAAAATATTAAATAGTAAAACTTATAGTATGTGATTTGTTAAATAGAAAATTTTAAAAACACTTATATAATCAACTAAGTTGAAACTTTATAGCTTTACTAAACTAAGCATTAACCATTTGATATATTTTATCATAGGTTGTTGATCCTTCTTTTTGTTCTACCAGTCTTTTAATTTTATCTAGCTCACGTAATTTCGCAATAACTTGATCTGACATCTGATTTAATGGTAAATGCTGATCAACTAATACAACCTGACCAGTAGCATCTCTAGAGTATCTAATATCATTAACAAATTGAGCATGATCACGAATTAAATCTGAATTTACATCATTCTGAAAGATTTTTTCACCATTAACTGTTAATAGTTCAAGTGATTTTAATTTAGAACTACGTTCTTTTAATTCAGTAATTTTCAAAAGCACGTCATTCATAGTGTCTCTCTCCATCATAAACTCAAGAGATTCAAATATAGATTTCAAATCTTCTTTTTGAGTTTTTGTCATATCAATAATCTCATTTTTCAATTCTTGTAATTGATCTTCTGCTACATTATCAAATATAGTTGATTCATTCATTGTAGCGGCTCTCAAATCTCTTACAAACTCTCCCATCTTTAATAAACTTGTCTCGAGTGTATTAGTATCAGTTGGAAATAGATTGGATTGCTTTAGTTTTGTTGCCAAATTTACATCTGCAATCAAAGCTTCAAAAATATCTTGCATCTGAGCATTATCAGATAATTGTGCATTTTCGTTCATTTTAGATCTTAATCTCTGAAGTTCTATTAAAATACTAGAAATATTATTAAATGCTGCTAATTGACCAAATAAAGTTTTGTTAATCTCAGCTAGTTGTTGAGCGATAAATTCACTTATAACTGGTAGATTTGCCGTAGCTAATGCATCTGATTGGGAAGACAAAGAAATTAATTTTGATTGCTGTTCTTTTAGAATATTAGCAAATGCACTTAATGGATTTAGATGATCTAATCCAAGTATAGACACAAAAGACTGTACAGCTATTGCTCTATCACTATCTTTATCTGCTGCTTTTTTCAGATTTTGCTCTAATGTATCATTGACCATACCAAAAGAACCATCAGCTAGAGCTTTGAGTACCCATTCTCCATTTGAAGCAATGGCTGAAATTCCTTTTTGTAAGTTATCATTTACTCCAGACACAATATATTTCTTTACTTCACCAGTTTCTCTATGCACAATAAATGTCTCTGATATATTTTCTTCTACTGCAGTAGATGAACGATGTCTATAAAGCATTCTAATAGCTTTAAATTGAGATGTATCAAAAGATTTAGGTTCAGAATGATGTAAAATAGCACCTAAATGATTTGTATTTGGATCTGCATCTAATGCAACTTCAATTCTATCTAGGCCATCTTGCTGAACAAAATCTTCAAATACTATTTTTCCTCCATGCCCTACTGAAGCTGTCTGAAGAAGCACTGTACCATAGTTAGCATACAGCTTTGCTTCTGTAGCAAATGATTCATTATAAATAATATCAATTTGTAAAGCATTTTTACATAATAATAATGATGGAAGTATAGATAATACTCTTTGTCTATTTCTAAATTTATCCCCAAAATCTGAAATCTTAAATATTGATTTTAACCCATGCATTGTATGATAAACATATTTTATAATTTGAGGCAAACTTGATTCACCATTTTGATTTGGATGAGATATAAATTTTGGAGAATTAATTACTATAATACCTGGAATTCTTCTTTCTTTAATAATCTTCTCTTCATTATCTTCATTTTTTACTTCTGTTTGATTTTCTGTACCAGTTTTTGAATCAGCTTTACTGTTACTTTCATTATCTATTTCTGATTCTATTATAGTTATATTTTCTGTATGCGATTTACTACCTGTTAAAATTGGACCTGCAATATAAATTATACATGTAAATAATAGAAAAGATAATAATATTATTATTAAGGTATTTGTAGAAATTTTACTACTATCATCACTATAGTTAGTATACTTAATAGTATTATGATTATTACTTTTAGTATTTACACCAGTTTCAGAATTTGTATCATATTCTTTATTTCGGTGATATACTTTTGAATAATCATATGTATTTTTTTCATTAGAATTATGCCCAGTATTATTATCAAATTTTTCATATTTATAATATAATTTAGAATCATCTGATGTATTTTTTTCACTAGAATTATTTTTAAAATTGCTATCAAATTTTTCCTGATCTTTATTCATATAAACATCCCTCAACCAAATGATACGAATCAAAAATTAAAAATCTCTGAATAGTTTTACAAATTTATATATCTTTATTTTGATTCTATGATTAGTTCTATCATCTGTTGAAGATTTTTACTATTAATTCCTTTTGTGCCTGTATTTTCCTGCAATATTTGTATACTATTAAATAAGACTTTTTGATTTGGTATTATCTTTTTTAGCATATCAAAATTTGAATTAACATTAACTAAAGCCACCTGTCCAGTTTTTAGTTCTGTTTTTTTCCAAGTTCCATCACTTAATGTACTCAAACTAAAAAAACCTCCTTTAGATGAATATCTAATCACTTCTCCTGTATTTTTATTATATATTATATCTTCGATGATTTTTTGAGATACTTCTGTACTACCTTCATATTTTTGATAGGTAATTCTAACTGCAACATAATAGTCACTATTTAAATATTTACTATCAGTAGAAGCTATATTTTGTTCGGTATATATATCATAATTAGGATTTGCCATAAGCTCAACTTTAATACTTGTGATTCCATCATTTGATGACAAATTACTAAACACAGCACATTCATCTTCTCCAACAGAAACAGTTTGTATTTTTTGCATTCCATATCCTGTAGATAATATAGCTTCTACAGCACCTTGCTGGTTATAAATAATATCAATTTGTAAAGAACGTAAAGAAATTTTAGGTGAAGGTAAAATTGTTACAACTCTATGTCTATTTGATAAACCATTACCAAAATCTGCAATTTTATAACATGTATTCAAGCCTGGCATTATATGATAACTAAATGATTTTAATTGTAAGTATGTATTTATATAATGACGTGATTGATTTTTATGATTAATATCATTTATAGATTTTACAAAAACAGAGCCAGGAACTCTAATACCAGATTTTATATTTTTTAAAAATACGTTTTCACCACCTCGATCTGTTTTTACTTGTATTTCTTTTACTTTTTCAGCATCATTTGCATTATCTATTTCTTGTAAATCACACAATATTTTCTCATATGAATTTGTGAAACTTTGATAATATATCGTAATTGCACCTACTATAATTCCTATAATAAAAGATATAATACTCCAATAAAATTTTTTATTGTTTTCATTATTAGAAAAAGTAATATTACTTTTATTTATTACGCTACACACCTTTCTATTTTTATAATTTGTATTAAAAAATTATTAAATTTTTGATGAATGTGAACCTGAATTTTCTTATTATACAATAGTTCAAGTTTAGAACTTTAATGTGAAATTTTATTAAATATGAACTTTAAGTTAGTTATATCTCTTTTTTAAATCGATAAGTCCAAAAAGATTGCTGTCTACTTTGATAAATAAAGCGAAGTAATATTCCATATAAAAATGAGTTTGCTAGTAATGAACTTCCGCCATGACTAATAAAAGGTAAGCATATTCCTTTTGGAGGAATTAAAAACATACATGATGAAATGTGAACCCAAGCTTGAAGTGCTAATATAGAAGAAATACTGACTATATATAATCTGTTTTTTAAGTTCATCATATTTTTAGAACAAATAATACATTGTATGATTAAAAATAAAAAACTTAATATTACAAATAAACCGCCAATCATTCCTAATTCCTCAACTATTACTGAAAATATAAAGTCTGAATATGCATCAGGCAGCATATTTTTCACAACTCCATATCCGAGACCTTTGCCAAAGACTCCTCCTTGCTCAATAGCAAACAATGAATGTATAGCTTGATATCCAACTCCTTTAATATCCCTTGTAGGACCTGATATAAATAATGCAATTCTTTTATATATATGAGGCCAAAATATACTTGCAATTAATACCGAACTTAATAACAATCCAAATGTAATAAGTAGAGATCGAATTGATATTTGATAAATCCATAATTGAGTACATGCCATTACACTTAGCAAAATAACATTTCCAAAATCAGGTTGTAAAATTAGTAAAATAATAGAAATTATATATACTGTACAAAAATGAAGCCATTGATTACGTAAAATATAGTGAATAGCTAATAATAAACAGCTACATTTTAATATCTCTGACGGCTGAAAAGATATTGATAAATTCATTATTTTGATTATCAACCAACGTTTTGCACCTTTCACACTTAATCCAAATATAAGATATGAATTTAATATGATAGATATTGACCATAATAATTTAAAAAACTGAAAATGTATTTCTGTAGAAATTGCACAAGAAATCAACATGATTACAACCGATATTACTGCTAATAAACAGTATTTTTGAATAGATGCGTATGGACTAAAACATATCGTACATAAAACTCCTATACTCATCCAAAAAGTGAAAACACCTATGAATCTTCTTATAGTAGTATCTCTTATAAAAGATTTGATTATATTAAGATTACTAATGATTATATCACTCATCGTATTCTATATTTGTAATTTCGTATATACATGTTCCCTTTGGAGTGCGTACTGTAACTTCATCATTTTCTTTTTTTCCTAATAAACTACGCGCCAACGGACTATTTACAGCAATTTTTTTCTTTTCGACATCAGATTCATATTCTCCTACTATTTGATATGTAACCTCTTTTTCATCACTCCATAATGTAACGTAAGAAGAAAAATTAACTTTTTGCTGATTTAAACTTTTTAGATCAGGTACATAACATTTACTAATTTTTTCTTCTAAAGAACGAATCTCTTTTTCATTTCTTGCTTGATCTGATTTTGCTGCTTGATATTCAGCATTTTCAGATAAATCACCTAATGCACGAGCTCTAGATATTTCCTCTATAATTTTAGGTCTTACAATTTCTTGTAAATGTGTATGTTGTTTTTTTAAATTTTTCAGTCCTAAATTAGTGATAGGTTTTTTACCATCAATCATAGTTCACCTTCATTTTAATATTATACTACATGAATATTTACATTGCTATAATATGTTTTATTACAATTACATTGTATTTTTACTATTATGATAATAATATATTAAATGCCACAAACTTCTCACTTCATTCTTGTTCATTGTAAAATAGATAAAAGTGAGAAATCTGAGCATATAATTGATGAAGGAATCGCTTTACTTGATTCTTATGGCGCAAAAGTAGTGAATCAATTTTGTTGGTATATAAAAAAAATAAATTCGGCATTTTTTATAGGTAGTGGAGCAATGGAAGAGCTAAAGCAATCTATTGAGTTTCATAAGCCAAATGGAATTTTTTGGAATGATATACTTTCATATAGACATATTAGAAATTTAGAAAAAGAACTAAAAATTCTTGTTTATGATCGCACAACAGTTATTCTTGATATTTTCATGCAACGTGCAAGCTCTTCCGAAGAAAAATTACAACTTGAACTTGCAAAATTACAATATGCTCGAACTAGATTAGTAGGTGCATGGGATCATCTTGAAAGACAAAGAGGTACAACTTCAACAGTTGGAGGTCCTGGAGAAAAACAAATCGAACTTGATAGACGTATGCTTGATGATAAAATTCAAATTCATAAAAACAAGCTTAAACAAGTACATAAAACTCGACAAACACAGCGTAAAAGAGATTTACCAATGATTGCTTTAGTTGGATATACAAACTCAGGTAAAACAACACTTTTTAACTTAATGACTGAATCAGATAAGGCTGCTGAGAACAAGCTTTTTTGTACACTAACTCCATATATTCGAAAATGCGTATTACCTTCTGAACTTGAAGTACTGATCTCTGATACAGTAGGTTTTATATCCAAATTTCCCACCCTACTATTAAATGCTTTTTATGCAACACTGAAAGAAATTCAGTACGCAGATCTTATCTTACATGTTAGAGATATAAATATGCCAAATGAAAATGAAAAAGCAAAAAATGTAATGCAAATTCTTGAAAAAATACAAGCAAATCATATTCCAATTATTAATGTATGGAGTAAATGGGATCTACAAACTCAAAATATAGCTGAGCATGATGAAAATAATATATATCTTTCTTCAAATACAAAATTTGGATACAACGTTCTTTTACAAAGTATTGATAATCACATGAAAAGTAATAAAAAACTGTACACAATTGAAATTTCAATTAATGATACAAAATCAAAAGCATGGCTTTACCAAAATGGTACTGTAGAATCTGAAACACAGTCAAATGATGTTTTATATTTAAATGTATGGCTTGATAAAAAGTTTTACTTTAAGTTTCATAATTTGAAAAATGTAAAAATAGCTGAAAATGAATAAATATATCTTCAAGTTTTTACACAGTGGTAAATTTTTATATTTATCTATTTTACAATTGATAAAATATAAATTAAACAGCACATCATTTATATTTTAAGTAAAGAAAGCGTATTTCTTAAATATTTATGAAAAATAAATAGAAAAACGCCAGAAAACACTAGAGAAATAAAATATTTAAAGTTAAAATATGTTTGATGAGATCATGTAAAATTTTATCACACGAAAATGATTTACCCGAAAACGTAGTGGTTGGTAGTTCAGTCGCTATAGATACAGAAACAGGTGGTTTAAATCTACACAGAGACAGATTATGCGTAATACAGCTTGCATTTGATGATGGAAGTTGCCACATAGTACAAATTAAAAAAAATGCTACATCTGCACCAAATTTACAAAAAATATTGACAAATGTCGATATAACAAAAATTTTTCATTTTGGTCGATTTGATATAGCCATTCTTTATCAAACATTTGGTGTATTAACACAAAATGTATATTGTACAAAAATCGCTTCAAAATTAGTGCGTACCTATACTGAAAAACACGGATTAAAAACATTATGTAGAGAGTTGATTGGAGTTGAAATTTCAAAAGAACAACAATCTTCTGATTGGGCCGCAAATGTATTATCTGAAGCTCAAAAAGTTTATGCATCACAAGATGTAATTTACCTTCATGATTTAATGAAAATTTTAAATGAAAAATTGCATCGAGAAAATCGATATGAAATGGCTGAGCAATGTTTTAAATTTCTTCCTTATAGAGCTTTATTAGATTGTAAAGGATGGAATAATGAAGATATTTTTGCTCATATTTAAATAATTATAGTATTTTAAAAAAATATATTGCAAATTTTTTTCAATAGATCTACAATTTAAAAGACATGGGAATTATTGCAGTTAAGCCAACCACTCCTGGACAGAGAGGCTTAATAAAAATTGATCGAAGCGGTCTATGGAAAGGTGGACCTCTTAAATCTATGACTGTGGGTAAACGCAGTACTGGAGGAAGAAATTGTTATGGAAGAATCACATCTTTTCACAGAGGTGGTGGTGCAAAAAAAAAGTACAGAATGGTTGATTTTTCATACAAAAACTTTTTTGGAGAAACAGGTATAGTGGAAAGAATTGAATACGATCCAAATCGCACAGCATTTATTGCTTTAGTAAAATATTCAGACAAGTATAGATATGTAGTTGCAAGCAAGGGACTAAAAGCTGAAGATGAAATTACCACAAATGAAAAAGCAAGAATAAGAGCTGGTAATGCTATGTTACTTAAAAATGTTCCCGTTGGATCAATAATTCATAGTATAGAAATAACACCTGGAAGAGGTGCAAAAGTTGCAAGATCCGCTGGAGCATATGCAAAACTACAGGGTCGAGATGGAGATTTAGTTATTCTTAAGTTGCAATCTGGAGAATTACGTAGATTTAGTTCACAGTGTATGGCAACAATAGGTGAGGTGTCTAATGCAGATCATAAAAACACTACGGTAGGTAAAGCTGGTCGTACAAGATGGAAAGGTCGAAGACCAATAGTAAGAGGTATAGCCATGAACCCAATAGATCACCCTCACGGAGGAAATGCAGATGGAGGAACTCACTTTTCTACTCCATGGGGTGTACCAACCAAGGGATATAAGACTCGTAAAAAGTTAAAATACTCCGACTCAATGATATTAAAGAGGCGAAACTAATGACTGAAGTTATATCTATACATTTAAGTTATTTTATGATAATGTTCAGTAGGATGGCACATTTGCTTATATTATCACAAAGGGAGGATAAATGAGATCTTCGCATAAAGGTCCATTTGTGGATCATCATTTAACAAAAAAAGTTGATAAACATATAAAAGATGGATTGATGACTCCTATCAAGACATGGTCAAGACGAAGTACAATACTGCCAAAATTTGTTGGTTTGACATTTTTAGTACATAATGGAAGAAAGTTTATCTCAACACTTGTTACTGAAAATATGGTGGGACATAAACTTGGTGAATTTTCCTGGACTCGTCTTTTCAAACAGCATAGTGGAGAAAAAAGGAGGAAAGCACTGTGATTCGTAAAAGTTTAGTTGAACACTTAAAGCGATCTGGTATTGAAAATTTCGCTTCAGCAAAATCACAGATTTATGGTAAGCATTTTGTAGTTGAACGTTTTGTAAGAACATTAACAAAAATGAATTTAAATGAAGCTATTGCTAGATTATCATTTGTTTCTGGTAAATATGCAAAAGCTATATACAAAATACTTAATTCATCAAGAAGTAATGCAGCAAACAAAGGTATGAATGAAAATGATTTAATAATAAATAGATTTTTCGTAGGACGTGGTCATTATTTATATAGAACTGAGTTTAAAGGTCGTGGAAGAGTTGGTAGAAAAACACGACCATATTGTAATATGCAAGTCTTTATAACGGAAGATAAGAAGGTGATAAATGGGTAACAAAGTACCTTTATTTGATTTATGGTCAAATAATTATAGATCTAGATGGATGTCTCTAAATCGAAAAGAATATGCTGATAACGTAGTAGAAGACATTAAATTAAGAGAATTATTACACAAGTTATCCAGAAATCACAGATGGGGACTCTCAGATGCAATAATCACCAGAGTTGGTCAAAAAATAAATCTTATGTTAGTTGCAGTACGACCTGGAATAATCATGGGTAAAAGTGGAGTTAATTTAGATAACACAAAACAACTATTAAAAAAAATAACAGACAAAGATATAGAAATTGATGTAAGGCCTATAGAAAAAGTGGAATCAGACTCTACAGCAATAGCTTTTAAGTTGATTGGAGATCTACGTAGTAGAAAATCATGTGCAGCAGCAATGAGAAAATATGCAGATGAAGCTATGAAATTTGGAATAAAAGGAATTAGAATAGAATGTGCAGGTAGATTAGGTGGAGTTGAGATCGCAAGACGAGCTGTAGTATGCAGAGGAAGTGTTCCTAGACATAGAATAAAAGCAAATATATCATATGTTTGTGAAACAGCCTATACATCATCTGGAACTTGTGGTGTGAAAGTATGGGTACATACTGGAAATACTAGAAAAAAATTAGATGAAAAAAGAGATTATAATAGATATAATAACAATAGAAGATCTGAAAAAGGGAGACAATCATGAACTTAATGATGCCTAAAAAGAGAAAGTTTCGTAAAGCATTTGGAGGAGTAAGTAAAGGAATGTCTAAATCTGGAAACTTTCTTAACTGGGGAGATTTTGGATTAAAGGCTACATCTATAGGTGATGTAAAAGCAAGACAAATAGAAGCAGCAAGAAGTGCAATAAGAAGAGCGATGAAAAGAGCTGGTATGTTATGGATTAGAATTTTTCCAGATGTTCCAAGAAGTAAAAAGCCCCTTGAAGTTCGAATGGGTAGCGGTAAGGGTAATGTTGAATTTTGGGCTGCTCCTGTAAGACCTGGAAGAATATTATTTGAAATAGCTGGTGTTAATGAAGATATAGCAATGAAAGCATTAGAATTAGCAAAGTCGAAATTATCTATTAAATCTGTAGCAATTTCAAGAAGGAGTGAATTATGAATAACGAAAATACCATTAATAAGGAAGATATAAATCAAGAGTTAAACAAATTATATCAAACTCTTATAGCTGTTAAGGCTCAACATGCGCAGAGACAACTAAAAGATATTTCTATAATTAGAAAAACTAAAAGAATGATTGCCAGATTAAAAACTAAATTATCTCAAGCTCAATGAGCTATAATTGCATAAAATAAAATATCTAGTGACTTAGTTAAAGAATTTTTGAAACTTTAGTTGTAATACTGATGAATCTACGTAAATTAGAAATTTTTTACTCAATGTTATTGTTGATTAGTTGCTATATAATCTTAAAAAAATATATTTAATAAATCAATCTTTTTAGTAAAATTTATATAAAGTTAAGAAATGAAATACTATACTTAATCATTTAGAAAAAATATTCTTCGAATTTTACTCAAAATACCGTTTCTGAATTTCACTTGAAATAGTAATAAATTTATACGAATTAGAAATTTTTACTGAATATTAGCATTAATTAGCACTAATATAATTTCGAAAAAAATTTATTAGATATATTAACTTTTTTAGCAATAAATTCATTACTAAAAATTAAGTGATATACTTTTGCAATCATTTTTTGTGTATAATAATTGAAAATTTGATATACTCATAATTGAAATCAGTTAAAATTAAAAAAATAAAATATTATTTTGAATTTATCATTATATTTCAATATAAATTCTCATTTTTGACACTATCATCAATTTATATAGATTCACTTTTCATTAAAAATATATTTGATAAATAATCTTCATACTTATTAATAATAATTATTATTATAAAAATAAAATGCTTGTTAATATTTCAATATAATATATTAAATAATTTTGAATATGTATATATAATTTTAATTTACATAGATATAATTAAGTAAAAAACATTTGAAACAATTCAGCTTAACTTATCATCGTCCTAATAAATCTAAATCTTCAATATATGTACTTTTATTAGGTAATATAGATGCACTTTCTAGTAAAAATTTCTCTACTATACAACCTTTAGCATCACAAATCCAAGTACTATCACATTTTTCTCTAGCAGACCTTACACACTTTATATTAATTATTTCACCTTCTATTATTAAGTGTTCATAAGGTACACTGAATTTATATACAGAAGTTTTAAGAAAATTTAATGTCACCATAATTAAATTAGCCACAAATTTACCAGCGGTTACTTCACCTGCAATTGTATATACAGATAACATACAAAAAGCATTTTTTAAAACCTCATCATCAAATGAAAACAGATGTTGATGAAATAATGAACTCATTCTATTTAAATGAGAAGAATTAAATTTTCCAACATGGGAAGCTGTCATATATTCTTTAATATTCACATTAAAATCTTCAATATTTAAATTCATAGTATCAATATAATCTTTGTTTTTTAAATAGTGATTCCACATATGTTTTAAAGCATGAAATAATTTAACATCAAATAACATCAGCTTCATATGAGGAGCTAATTCAGCTAATACATTTTTCAGTGAATTATCACATGTGGTTGAATAATTATCTTCTTTTGGCTTTGCAAATCAATCATAACATTACCTTCATTAAAAGATTCAAAATTAAAAGATGTAAATCTATGATATATCCAATCTCCATAAAAATAAATACATTTATATCTTTCTTAGCACAGCTCATCAAATATCTAAAAGCATCTTCTTTTACATAAGTGTCTGGAACATATCTGAAAAAATTACTTTCTATATCTGACAAAACAAAATTAGGTATATCAGATCTAGAGAAGAATTTACGATTCAATTGCTAAAATTGTATTTGAGAAACTTATGATTCATCATTTTCTTAAAAGGTTACTTTTTTTTCGAACTTCCATAACAAGAAGAAAAAAATACGCATATATTAATAATTTTTAGTAGTTTTGTGAATTTCATAGTTCATTATATCATATAAATTATATTTTAAAATATTATCTTACACATTACCATATTTTGTATAGCAGGATATATATAGTGAAAATATGTTTCCTAAAGAATTTAGTATATAGTTGTGTACTATTTTGTTTGCGCGAATTTTTTTCCAATATCTATTAATTAATATACTATGAGGTACTAAAGTTTTTACAGAAACTTTTGCTAATCCACTTTTTTCAAATCCTAACTTTCTTGCAGCTCCACGTGATAAATCTATAATTCTATTACAAGCAAATGGTCCTCGATCAGTTATTAATACATAAATTGACTTTTTAGTTGATAATCGAGTTACTTTTACAATTGAAGGAATAGGTAATGTAGGATGAGCGGCAGTCATCTGTTCTTCATCAAATTTTACTCCACCGGCAGTCATTCTTCCGTGAAATGGCTTGCCATAAAATGATGCTACTCCTTGTTTACAATACTCATAATGACTAGCTGTTGTAACATTAAATGATCCAAAACTATTTTTAATTGAATATTTTTTTTGTTGAGCATATGAAACTGGAGTATAGTCTTCGTCATTATCATCTTCACAACCTGATAAAAATGTAACTAGTAATAACAGAGTAAGGTATCTCATAATTTATTATACTATTTTATAAATACTAAAAAAAGAATTTATATTTTGTAAATATTAGTTTAGAATAAATTAAATACTATGAAAATCAAATACTTGGTCAAATCTTCTGAAAATGGCTACACAATTCGTCAGTGGAGTAAATTACACTTTCCGCTATTATCATATCAAAAATTACAACAACATTTACGTCAAAAAGATATTTTATCTCAACATGGTAAATTATCACCTCAGTCAATACTGCATACAAATGATGTGTTACATGTTTGGCAAAATATAGCACAAAATAATAAATCAAATTTAAAAGAGTTACCCTTACACACATTTCAATTTGTTGAATCTCGTATAATAGAACAAACTGAAAATTTTATAGTAGTCAATAAACCTTATGATATTGCATCACAAGGAGGAACAAATATACATATATCTCTTATAGAAGTGGTAAATCAGTGGATTAATTATAAAAATATAGCTGAAAAAGCATATTTAGTTCATCGACTTGATAGATGCACAACAGGAGTAATGATTTTTGCATTAAATCGAAATGCCGCGACCGAATTTGGTGAAACAATTCATAAATGGAAAAAAATATATACAGCTATTATTCCAAAATCTGAATTGCAGAATCAAACTAAAAAACATATGATTGAAGTACATGAACGGCAAATTGAAGCAATTACATCTCATAAAATCATAAGATCTAATGAACAATACTCAATTATTGAATTATATCCAAAAACTGGACGTATGCATCAGCTAAGACAATATTGTGAACAATATCTACATCCAATAATAGGAGATGTAAGATACGGAAGTAAATACAAAGGCAAAATGCAGCTACACTGTACAAAAATATCATTTTCATTTTTAGGCAAAACATTTGAATTTGATGCACCAAAGCCAAATCATATGCAAAAGTTAATGAATACAATTTAATTGAATACTAAATATATAATCTGAAGCGTTTTTGAATTTAATTTTGACATATAGAACACTGTATAACTTTTTCACGAGCTGTTGAAGCTTTTATCTTAGCTTAAAACATATCATCAATACGCATATTAAACTTTTTTACTAACTATATTGACATATCAATATCATCTGAAGATGCAACATAAACCTATTTATCAGTAACCTAAACTTTTAACATAGACTGTATCAAAATTTAAAAGATTTGCACTAATTATACTAGATGATATATCTCTTTCGTGTACACTTGATAAGTTTATTTTCATTTTTTGCAATTTTAATTAGATTCAAAACTAATTTTATCCGCATTTTTATAAAATTTACAATATTTTCGATGCTTGTTTATATACTTTCTTTGCTTTTTGTATTTTGTATATTTTCGATATTTTTCTTTCTATTTCTTATCTGAAAATTACTTTTTTTTGACTTTAGCTACATTTTTCTATTTTCTTTATTATCACTATCATTTACATTTTTATCATTTGTTAAATTTACTTTTTGTAAATTTTGATTTGTATTAGTATTAATATTATTTTTTAGAAAAATTGTATAATAATTTAAATCATCAATAAAAATATTATTACTATTATTTTCTATATTACTATATATTACTATCATTATGGTTTCTACTGTTTAAAGTGTGATTATTTATATTATATATTACAAACTATATTGCAACATAAAAAAATAAAATCTCTTGTAATTTTGTAAATAATGCACAAATCTGATGCTTTTGATCATGTTTTTCAATAAAACAGAAATCGATAAAATTATGAATGGGTTTACACATTTTTTGTAATATTAAAACATTATCTTGTAGTCGTAATTTATCACTCATTTTTTCATTCATATTGCAAAATGATTCATTTAATAAATCACTTAAATTTTGAAAAGTAATTTCATCTTGAAAAATTAAATCATATAGAGACTGCAAATTTATAGAAATATCATCACTATGACTTATATGAAATCCATTTAACCGATTGTATAAAGTGACAAAGGATGAATGTAGATCATCAAATAAAATATTTTGTAATTTATTAGATACATAAAGCCTGCAAGGTATAGCATATTTCATTGCAATAGTAATTACAAATGGCTTATAATTTAAATTTTCAAGATGTCTTTTAGAACACTGATCAATAAATGATATAAGTGATGATTTTTCAAGAGCTATGTCTTGTTCTTGATATAATTGATAAATATTTTTCTCAATATCAACAAGTGATACTTTACAATAAGGTAATAATTGTAAAATTTCATACACTAAACGACGCAATCCTAAAGGATCTGATGAACCTGTAGGCATTTGACCCACTCCAAAAAAACCAACTAAAGTATCCATACGAGATGCAATACCGATTGCCGCACTTATATTACAAATTTTATTCTTAAGTTCTTTATCAAATTGCTGTGTATTAAAATATAATTCAAAATTATCAATATTAGTATAATTACGAATGATTTGCGCAATCTCATATTTCTTAAAATGTTCAGCATATAATGCAGCAATTTCACCTTCTAATGAATCAAATTCATATACCGTTTTCATAGGTAAATCAATTTTATAATACTGTAAAGCCTTTTCACATAATATTAGTTGATCATCATGATTCGTTATATTTTTATAAATATCTTGTAAAATATTTGGTACAAGCTTTTGTAAACGCATCTTTTGATCATAAACGAAGCCCAAGTTTTTATAAATTTCAATTTTTTGTAATATAGTATCATAATCTTTTAATGAACTATTACAATCTTCTGTCCAAAAGAAATTTGCATCATTAAAACGAGCTTCTAAAGTTAAATTTGATTGATGAGCAAATACATCTTTATTTACATCATAATTTGCTACAGCAATAAATGCATCTGCTAATGTTTTTTTATTCATTAATGGCACATATTGCTGATGCTGAACCATTACAGTTCGTCGAATAATTTCAGGTAGATTTGCAAAACTTTTTTTCATCTTTACCAAATATACATATGGCGCTTCAACTATGTAATTAATCTCATTTATAACTTCATCAGCATCATCATGTAAGCTATAATTCGTATTCAGTAGTATCGTATCAATTTCTTTTTGTAATTTTTGTTTACGATGTTCGTGATTTGCATATCTACCAATATTTAATAGTTGACTTAAAGCGTGATTTGCAGATGTAGCTTCTATAATGTTACGAGTTAAAAGCGAATCAAACATAAATTTTGAGCTTTGCAAATCATACCAGTCAAAATTAATATGTTGATCATTCCAATAAGCTCCGATACATCTTACTGGTCTAGACCAATACACTTCACTATTCCATCGCATTGAAGTAGACCAAGATAAACCATTTAAAATATATTTACATAAATTTGCAATTTCATTTTGTAAATTTAACATATCATACTTTTTTACAGCATAGTAAAAATTATCTTTTTCAAAGACAAATTGCATATCACAATTATTTTTATCAAGAAATTTATTTAAAATATTTTGTGAAACATGAGTGCGAGGTCCACGAATAATTTCATCTTTTTGATGTAATGTTTGAGGTAAATTAGGTAGTTCTACCAACATTCTAATATGCGAAACATGTAAAATAACCTCAACTTCAACTTTATATTTTGTGAACCAATCGTTGACTAATTGTGAAACTTGCTGTAAAACATTTTGCTGTGCTAAAACTGGAATTTCCTCATACATTACAAAAAAGAATAAATTATTTTGATTATTCATTTTCACCTTCAACATATAATTGTAAGCATAAATTTGCACACTTACGAGTTCTTTTAATTAACTGAGCTCTTTGCTGTACACTTAATTCGCCACCAGATTCAATCAAATTAAATGTATGACTTAATTTTAAAAACATTTCATAGGCGGCTAGATGTAATTTTTTTTTCAAAAGATTTTCTATTTCGAACTCATATAGATCAAATTGTTTCTGTAAATACATTGCACTATATCCTTGAAATGCAGCCTTACTCCACTCATTTTCATAAAACATTCGTATATTTTCATATTTTTCAGTACTGCTCCATAGTAAATCATTTACATGTGATTTATTTTGACTTATTAATGCAATTCTCTCTAAACCATATGCTAATTCTACCACAATTTCTTTTAATGGCTTACCTGCGATTTTTTGAAAATAAGTAAATTGTAACACTTCCATACTATTACATCTGACTTCCCATCCTAATCCTGAAGCGCCAAGACTTGGACTTTGCCAGTTATCTTCTATAAAACGAATATCTTTATCTGGTATTGTTAAACCTATAGCGTTTAAACTTTCGATTGCAATTTGTTGTATATTATTAGGTATTGGTCTTAAAATTACCTGAAATTGATGATGTTGATATACACGATTTGGATTTATGCCAAAACGAGCATCTTGTGGCCTTCTTGAAGGTTGTAGCATTGCAATTTTTACCAAATTTTGTTTTAAAACTCCAAAGATCACCGCTGGATGAAATGTTCCAGCACCCATCTCTATATCATAAGGAAATAAAATTTCGCATCCTTGTTTTTGCCAAAATTTTTGCAGTATATCAATCATTTCAGTAAATGACACAATATACTTTAACACAGAAAATCACTAAAAACCATGAACTTAATTATAACTATTTTAGTTTAAATTAAATGATTTTTTTAATGATTAATTTGAATTTTGCTTATAATATTCGCATATATCTTTTAAAGTACATGATTCACATTTTGGATTTCTAGCTGTACAAGTTCTACGTCCATGCCAAACAATCCAATGATGTGATTGTTGTGCATATTTAGCAGGAATATTTTTTATTAGATCTTTTTCTACAGCGTCGACTGTACTTCCATTACTTAAACCAATACGACGAGAGACGCGAAATACATGAGTATCTACAGGAAAAGCTGCTTGATTATAAATTACATTTAAAATTACATTAGCTGTTTTTCGACCTACTCCTGGCAACTCAATTAATTTCTCTAAAGTATCAGGCACCTTTGAATCAAATTCATTTACAATTATTTCACTTAATTTAATGATGTTTTTAGCTTTATTTCGATACAGTCCGATTGTGTTTATATATTCAATCAAAGCATCATATCCTAGTTTTAACATATCTTTAGGATTAGATGCGACACTAAATAAAGCTGGAGTTATCATGTTTACTCTATCATCCTTTGATCTAGCTGAAAGTATGGCTGATACTAGTAGAGTGTAAGAATCTGTGTATTGTAATCCAGATTTTTCAGGCAAATCAGCTTTTGCAAGCCTTTCGCAAACTAATTCAGCAAAAGCGCGATTATTCATAATTACATTAAAATATATCATACTTATCATATATGTAAACTTACAAAAATATATTTTTCATAATTAAGTTATTAAAGCTTGATAATTTTGTATTAATTATAAATAACCGAATTATTGTATAAACATAGAATCATTTTATGATATATGATCTTTTGATGATTATTTTATTCATATTCTCATTTAATTTTCTTATAAATGTTTTAAAATCACATACAACTTCTTACTATTTTGCTTCTTAATGTATTATGAAAATGTACTTACTGCTGCTAAAAATATAAATCAGGTAATATTGCGCATAATTTATAATACTATTTATAAATATAATACTAATTTTGTATTTTCAAAAGAATGAAGTGAAATAAAAAATTATTCTTTATACATTATATGAAATTTTGTTTTAATTGACTTTAATTAGCTTTATTCATCATCATATACTAAAATTAAGTATATATAATGTAATGTAAGTGAAAAAAGTGTACTTGTATCATATAGTTGTAATACATTTTTAATTATACTGCTGAAATCACATTTATTAATCATTTAGTCAATAAAATTATATGCAAAACTGAAAAGATAAGTATACATCATGTAAAATCAACACATATATCGAAAATTTTGTAATATTAAAATGTATGATTTTCACATTTTAGCTGTTTCTATATAAATTTTTCTTATAAATCATTTGTATCAATTGTGGTCTAAACTCACATTTTCCAAAATATATATCTTTCATAATTTCTTGTAAATTTTTACTTTCTTGATGCATAAAAGTTTTGCGAATTGCATTTTCCCATTCAATCCAAACTTTAATAGCATTTTTCTCGATATTACTCAAACAATTTACAAATAAATCATATAAATCACACTGCTGTCTCTCTGGAATCATTTTACATAATTCGCAAATTGTCAGTAATGTCATGAGATGTAAAGAATTATTCCATAGCGAAATACCAACTGAAGCATGAGTTGTTTCAATTTTCCAACTACCAATATGTTCTGGTAATCTTGCCTTCCACTCAGCATAGACATATGTACCAAGCATAGGCGTCCACTTACCTCGATATACACCTCTCCATTTGCCATTTTGCTTTGATAAAATATCTACAATATATTTTCTTTCATCCATATTTTGCACACGTACGATTAATCCATAATCAGTCCAAAAGATCATTTATAAAATATTCTTCTCATATTTATCACTAAAGCAAAATATTATGTATAGCAGCATATAAATACATATTTTTATATAATTTTTAATATAAAGCATTTTCTTTGCTAGTTTTTTGAAATGTTTTTGTATCGCATTTTTTTACAATAATGACACAATATGATGATAAATTATCAGTTAATGTACAACATCCTGAAATTACTACACTATCTTCTGGTATATATCCATATTCAAGCTGATTTCCATTTGAATCAAAGATTTTTGTACTTGCTGTAAGAGTTACTCCAGCTGCAATACGAGAATTTTTTCCAATACGTAATCCTTCCGAAATAACACAATTTGCTCCTATAAATACATTATTTTCTATAATAACAGGAACAGCTCCTACTGGCTCTAAAACGCCAGCAATTACTGTATTTGATGAAATATGACAATTTGAACCAATATAAGCACATGAACCTACAGTAACTCCGCTATCAATCATAGTTTTTGACATAATTTGAGCTCCAATATTTATAAAACTAGGCATAATCACAACATTATCATCAATGTAACATCCTCGTCGTACTATTGCTCCTGGTACGATTCTTATTTTACGTGTTGTAAAATCATCTTGATTTAAATTTAATAAATCAATTTTATCGTAATACTTCATCAAATTATCATTCATCAAAACAGCATTTTTTCTAAAAAGTTCTATAATCTTTTGTTTGACACCTTCATTTACCTGCCATACATCATTCTTTTTTTCAACCGCAGTCAAAGTTCTATTTTCTAGTTTTTCAAGAGTTTCAATGTTTGAATTAGTTTTAAGCATTTACTTATAATATATTTTTAAATATTACATTACAACAATATAATATTAATAATCTGTACATATACGATAAAAAATGTTATAAATTTTATATGTGTGGATTTATTGGAGTTGCAAATAAAATTGAAGAAAATATTGCAAATAAAATTTATAACGGACTTCATGAGCTACAATATCGAGGATACGATGCATGTGGAATGTGTCTAATTGATACAAATCAAAAATTTGTAACCTTTAAAACTATTGGGTCAATTGAAAACTTACAATATGATAATTTAAAATTTAAGTGTGCAATTGGTCATACGCGTTGGGCTACACATGGCCGTAATACGCTAAATAATACACATCCACTAATATACAAAAATCTTGCTGTCGTACATAATGGTATAATAGAAAATGCAGATGAGTTACGAAAGCTTACACCAAATTTTAATTATGTAAGTGAAACTGATACCGAAACAATATTATCTGTTTCAAGTACATTAAATTCTTCAGTCATTGAAAATTGGTTGTATTCTTTGTATTCGTCATTAAAAGGTTCATTTGCATGTTTGTTACTTGATTTAAATCATTCTGATAAAATCTTTTTTCTAAAAAAAGGTCATACACAACTTACGGTTTTAAAAAGTAAAACAGAAATTATGGTTGCATCTGACCCTTCCGCATTTCAAAAAACTGGTGAAATACTGCATATTGCAAGTAATAGATATGGATGGATTGATGCTACAAATAATACAATACATATATTTCCTGAATCATTAGCAGCTACATCACATTTTATATATAATAAAACTGAAAAACATCAAGAATCATGGTTTTTACAAGAATTTTATAGTCAGCCAAAAATGTTACAAAATGCATTTCAAAAATTACGACAAATTAAATTTCCTGTAGCTGATAAAGTTGAATTAGTGGGCTGTGGAAGTTCGTTTTTAGCTGCTGAAACATCAAAATTTTGGTTTGATATTTCAACTCAAACTCATATTGCGACTATGTATAAATCTGAATCAATGCAAAATAAAACAGTAACTGGTATAATTTCTCAATCAGGTGAAACTGCGGATATCATTTCCATGCTACACAAGATACCAAATCATACATTAGGTTTTATTAATAAAGAAAGTAGCACAATAGCACGTTCTGTTTCACAAATCATTCCAACTTTTATGCAAAATGAAATGAGTGTAGCATCTACAAAAGCAACATCCGGTCAAATGCTGTCATTATTTATATGGAGTGTAATCATTAATAATTTTAAACAAAAATTTGCTAATGATAAAACTGAACTGCCAAATATAAGTCTGAATGAAATGAATATAGATTGTGAAAATTTAATTAATAATCTTACAAACACACAACTTGACTATATTAATTCGATAAATTTTGACTCAATAATTGAAGTGCTATCAAATCTTAACAGCTTGTTTCTTATAGCTAATACACAGTTACATTCAATTGCAAAAGAAGGTGCGTTGAAAATTAAAGAATTGTCATATATTCATGCTGAAGGCTATCATTACTCAGAATTAAAACACGGATCATTAGCTTTAATAGATTCATCCCAATTTGTAATTGCATTAGCACCAAATGATTGTGATATACAAAAAATGCACTCCTCAATTCAAGAAATAATGGCTCGAAATGGTAATGTAATTGTTTTTACAGATGTACCAAAGAATTTTCAATATACATATGCAACTTTTGAGGTTCCTTTTATGCAAAATAAAGCTCTGTTACCATTTTTATATATACTACCTATGCAATTTCTTGCATATAGTTTGGCAAAAGCACGTCAATGTAACATAGACAGGCCTCGTAATTTAGCTAAATCTGTTACAGTAGGTTAACGATGATATTACATGATATACAATGCAAACCAACTTTACCAAAATATGCAATTGGCATTGACTTTGGAACTACAAATTGTGTAGTTGCAATATACCATAATGAACAAGTGCAATATTTAAAAATAGAGGAAAGTGACGTAATACCCACAGCTATTCAATATACAAAGAATGATGTGATAATTGGAAAAAATGCACTTGAAAAAGGTATTTTAAATATTAAATCACTTATCTCAAATTCAGATTTAATATCAACCTATAAATATGAACATAAAATTGAAAATGAAGATCTACTTCTTTATACATGTCAAGGCTGGAAAAGCTGTATTGAAATTGCTGCAAATATATTTCAATTTTTACGCTTTAAAATTTCAAAACAAGTTAATGAAAATGTACATCATACAGTACTAACAGTACCAACTAGATTTGATGACACTACTAAACATAAAATAGTAAAAGCAGCACAACAAGGAGGCTGGACTGTAACGAGAGTTTTGACGGAGCCAACTGCAGCTTTATTAGCACTTCATCATCAAAAAAATCTAAAAAATGGCATTTATGGCGTTTATGATCTTGGAGGAGGTACATTTGATTTTTCTGTTGTAAAAATTTATAACGAAATATGTCATGTTTTATCTACATCTGGAGATACTCAGCTTGGAGGAAACACATTTGATATTGAGTTACAAAAACATCATTCTTATACTATACAAAAAATACAAAAATTACGCGAAAATGAGAAATTACAAGTTCAAAATGCACAATTTATCACATCACAAACTGTAGTAATAATGAATAAAGCTTTAGCTGATGCGAATATATCTATTTGCGATCTTCATGGCATTATATTAACTGGAGGAGCTTCACAAATTCAGTGTATACAAGATACTGTAAAATCATTGCATTCAAATATAATATATGGTGATGCGATGAAAAATGTGGCATATGGTGCAGCGCTTCAGTCTCATAAATTATTACATTCTGCTGAACATTTGCTACTAGATGCCACGCCTTTATCAATTGGAATAGAATCATTAAATCAAGAAATTGAATGGATGATTACCAAAAATACGGTAATTCCAACATTTGCAACACAAATATTTACTCGTGCACATCCACAACAAACATCGATCAAATTTAATATAGTACAAGGTGAAGAAGCATTACTTTGCAAATGTATTTCTTTAGGAAAATTTGAGATTCCCATTCAACCAGGTGATGTTTCAATTGAAGTTAAATTTCTTGTAGATGAAAATAATATGTTATCTGTTACTGCGACAAATCTTGATGATGGTAAAAAATATACTTTGTTAGCTTCTATTACAAAACCTTTAACATTGAAAAAAATCTTCTCTTTGCAACAAAATTCTTAAATTAGTAAATGAAATTATTGATCAAAGTAAGTGCATTTAAAAATATACTAAAAATATTATAAATAATATTGTTATGCAATATTTGAAAATCAAGTAAATAAACATAGTTACTCTAAAGATTGTATCTATATAAGATCATTTTATAAAAAAAGCGTGTTTAATTAATTTATATAAATGTAAAGTTGAAAATTATAGGTTTGCTCACATACATATTCTCTCTGTTCGCCTTCTTGCTCTCATACATATTCTGTCTGTTCGCCTTCTTGCTCACATACATATTCTGTCTGTTCGCTTTCTTGCTCTCATACATATTCTGTCTGTTCGCCTTCTTACTCACATACATATTCTGTCTGTTCGCCTTCTTGCTCACATATATATTCTGTCTGTTCGCTTTCTTGCTCTCATACATACTCTGTCTGTTCGCTTTCTTGCTCTCATACATACTCTGTATTATTCCCTTGCATGTATTAAAATTTTTTTCTAATACATTGTTTAAATTAATAAAAATGAATCATAAATCTACTTCAAATATTTTCAAACACAATATTATTATAAATTTTACACCTGTATACCAATGTATGTTAACATTTCACGTACAACATTTGTCAAGTCAATGTTATTTAATTCACAAATTTTTGGAAATAAAGAGTGTGATGTCATACCAGGTATAGTATTTAACTCTAGAAAATATGGAATATCATTATGTATTATCCAGTCTAATCGAGTAATTCCACTACATTGCATTTTTCTGTGAGTTGCTAATGACATCTTTTGAAGATTGATCCATACATCTTTTTTTAATACATCTTGAGCATTTATTAATTTTGTATTTAGCTTATACTTTGCTTCGTAGTCAAAAAATGTTTTTAAAGATTGAATTACTAATCCACCTACACATTGATCATTCCAAATGCCAACTGTCACTTCTGTACCAGTAATGTACTCCTCAATCATATATTTATCATTTACATATGCCAGTTTTTCAGCTTTTGAATTAACTAGATAAATATTATTACTTGATCCATCTTGAACTGGACGTATTATATGAGGAAAAATATTTAGCAAATTATAATTTTGCGCTGAACATAATTCTTTAGGATATTGTATTTTTAATTTTGCGGCTAATTGTTTTGATAATTTTTTATTCCATGATATTTCACAGGCTTTTTGACTTGATCCATAGTATGCAAGATTTAATTTCTCACACAAACTTGATGCTTGACCATCTTCACCCCAGATACCATGTACCATGTTGATTACGGGTAATTGCAAATTTCGCAATTCATTTTCTATATCACAATCTGCAGGATTTAGTAAAATGAAATTTACATTTAGCTTTTGTAAAACTTTTCCTATAAACTTTGCACTATCATTAGATGGAATTACTTCACTGTATCCACCTTGTAATAAAACACATTGCTTCATTGATATTATTTACACTCCTGTGTTAAATAAGATTTTTCATAATATCTAAACATAGCTAAAGAAAACAATATAATCACTGAACATACCATTAGATAGCAAATGAAAACAAGGTGAGTTACAGGCATTATACCTGAAATATACGTCAAAAATACACCTCCTATCAATTCAGCTAATCCAAGTAAACTTGCAGCACTACTAGCTTGAGGAATTAGACGTAATGTAAAAGATGCAGAAGCTAAACTAATTATATTAAATAGCAACATAAATATTCCCAAATACATTATATAAAAGAAGTAGTTAATTGAGTATAACAAATGATGAAATGCACATATGATGCTAAGAGTGAAACAAATAATTGAACTACGATATATTAATTTATCCAAAGAAACATATGCTACTAATCCACCAACCACCGTCATTCCAATTGTACTTACTAATGAAACACTTGTGATATTTATAGATATAATTTCATCAGGAATATCATATAATCTAGTTAGTAAATGTGGCATCCATGCAAAAAATAGTGTAGAACTTCCTTCACTAAATGCTGCAATGATTAATAAAGGATACACTCCAACACATGATACTGCATCACGGTATTGCAATATAACATTATTAAGAGATTGAGAAAATGGTATTACAACACTTCCTTCATCTCTTAATTTATCAACAAACATCCATAATGTTACAAAAAACATACTTGAAATTAAACAAGCAAGAAATATAAATGAGTATCTCCACGCCTGAATTCCTATTAAGTTTGCAAATAATGGAACAATGGTTTCTGCCATAGTAGCAGCAAGATTCATTCTTGCTAATTTTCTCACCAAATCTTCAGAACTATTACAAGAATTTGCATATAGAGTCTGTACGATCATATTTCCAGCAGCAGCTCCGATACCTTGAATAAATTTTAAAAAGGTGAAAATTTCAACACTATTAGAATAAGCCATGCATATACAAGTTACAATTAACATCATCTGATTTAGTAATAAACTACGAAATATACCATAACATTCAATCAAAACTTTCCACAATATATATCCAATAGCAAAACCAGCTAAATATGCAGCAACAGTATTATTTATAGAGTATTTATTTGTTGCAAAATACTTCATCATTACTGATATGTAAGGTATGTATATGGATGATATTATTTCGTCATAGGAAGCAATGCATAATAATAGAGTTTCATACAACATATTTGCTCATTACCATATAATATTATCATTCACTGAATAAAAAGTAAATTTATTAATGCAATATTTTTATACATCATTAACAACTAAATAAACATATATCATAAAAACTGCTAAAAATAATAATACTAAAGAAAAAGTAAAAGAAGTTATATTATTTACTGAGAAAAAACTAGATACTAAAGTCATTAAACTTCCGACAACAACCTCTGATACTCCTATAAAAGTAGATAGATAGTTTGATGCTGTCGTATATTGTAGAACACACACATTTGAACAAAAAGCAATTACTAATAGTGATGAAATTAAAATAGAAACAAACCATATAGTTATTACATAATGTAATGGATGAAAATTGTATGATATCAAAAATAAAAGTACAGAAAAAAACCAATATTGCACTAAATTATAATTTAATAGTTTTTGTAATGAAGTTTTTTTACTTAAAATTATATTAATATATAATAGTATTGCAACATTACTCATAATAATAAACATTGTTGAAGAAAAAGCATAGGGAAAGATTTTATAATATTTACTAATTAATATAGTCAATAATGCACTAATAACTCCAATCGCACCTTCAGACAATGAATTTGCTAAAGTAAATTTACTAGTTAAATGGTCATAAAAAAATTGTTTATAATATGTTATAAATGAAAGATATTGTGTTGTATCATCAGGTACATCTCTTAAATATCTGAGAGCTAAAATAAAAGTTAGTAAAACATAGACAAGCTGAAAAACAAATATTCCTTTCCAACCAACTATTAATTTTTTTCCTATAATACTACCAATAAAAGGTGCAGTTGCTAAAATTACAACTCTTAAAAGCATAATATTTCCAATTGCCATTTGCAATTCAACATCATTTAAAAATTGTTTAAAAAGATTAGTATACACAATTCTACTAGCAGAAATAGCAAATCCCTGTATAAAACGAAAGATACAAAACCAGAAAGATGTTGTAACTCTCATATTTCCAATTAATGCACATATTAGTATTAATTGTGATAGATATAAGGCTTTTACACTATCATAATTTTGAATAAATAATCCCCAACATATATAACCAAATGATGCTCCATATAAAAATAGAGTAAATTCCATTCCTGCACTTGTAGTAAATGTATTATGAATTACTTGTATATTTGGTAGATATAAAAATATAGATAAAGGAGTATATAACGATATCATATACATTACAAAATATTGCATTCTACTAAGCACAATACAGAATTTCATAAAATTTTTAAATTTTTGTATACTATATCAAATATATTTTTTAAATTGAAAATTATATTGCTCAAATTTATTCAATAAATTATAATATAATAGTATGTCAAACATTAAACAGTTATTAAATCTAGAAAATGCAAGACAGTTCTCCACAATTTCACTAATTGCTTCTGAAAATCATTCATCTAATGATGTTAGACAAGCACTAAGTTCTAGATTGACAGATAAATATGCTGAAGGATATCCAAATCGACGCTACTATGCAGGTTGCTCACTATCTGATCAAATTGAATTATATGCTCAGCAACAAGTCTGTAAATTATTTCAAGCAAAATGGGCTAATGTTCAACCACATTCTGGTTCTCAAGCAAATCAAGCAGTGTATTTAGCTCTATTAAATGGTAATGATACTATTCTTGGTCTTTCACTATCTCATGGAGGTCATCTAACTCATGGCTTTCATGCAAATTCATCTGGAAAATTATATAATGGCGAGCATTACATGTTAAAGAATGAATTACTTGATATGAATGATATTGAGAAAATTGCAATAAAATGCAAACCAAAATTAATTATTGCAGGTGCTTCTGCTTACTCTCGTATTATTGATTGGCAAGCATTTTCAAACATAGCAAAAAAAGTAGGTGCATATCTTTTAGCTGATGTTGCACATTATGCCGGTCTAATAGCAGGTAAAGCATATCCAAATCCTATTCAATATGCTGATGTAGTTACATTTACTACACATAAAACTTTGAGAGGTCCTCGTGGTGGATGTATTCTAGGTACATGTGATAAAATAAGAAAAAAAATTGATTCAGCTATTTTTCCTGGTACACAAGGAGGTCCATTTATGAATAATATTGCTGCAAAGGCAATTTGCTTTGAAGAAGCTCTATCATTAAATTTTCAAAAATATGCATCACAAGTAATCTTAAATGCAAAAGCTATGGTATCGGTTTTTAAAAAAAATAACATTCGAATCATTAGTCGTGACACAGATTGTCATTTGATTAATTTAGATTTGACTAATATAAATATTTCTGGAGCTGAAGCCGAAGCTAAATTAGAAAAAGTTGGTATTATTACAAATAAAGAATTAATTCCAAATGATTCACTACCTGCAAATCAGACATCTGGATTACGTTTAGGTACTGCTGCAATCACAACTAGAGGAATGTTAGAAAAACAGTCAATTGAAATTGCTGAATACATAATTTCTGTGTTAAAAAATGATAAATATGATGTAAATTATGTTGATAAACTATGTAAACAGTTTCCTCTTGTAAATTAATTAGGTAATGAAACAAATAAATGAAAATTTATATCAATTCTGGCTATTTAATCTAAGTAACAACTTTAGATATGTTAAGACTAAATGTAAAGTCAATATATAAAATTCAAGTTACAAGTAAAAATAGTCAGTATATTAAAAAAGTATATAAAATTATAATTTTTATTCATATCATAAAAATATCTTTATTAGAAATTTTTATTTGTAAATTTTTTAATTTAAATAATGAAAATTTATGTTAAGAATTTATCAACATTTATTCTCATCAATAAAATTACAAACAAAACTTTGTATCAAGTAAAAATATAAAGTTTAATTTATTTATAAAAATAATATTATTCATATCTCACAAATTTTATGAGTAATAATGTATATTATAGAGTGAATTATATGATTATTATATGTAAACTTTTTATCTATTAATATATGATTAATATAAAGAGTAATATATTAAATATAGAAAATTTGCTTATTTGAAAATAAATATGAACTTGATATAAAAAAATAATTTTAGATAAATATAGTTTTAAATTTATTAATCATCATTATTCATCACAATATTGAATGTCTAAATATTTTTTATTACCAAGCAAATAAGGTTTATTAATACTTAACTTTAATAATTTATCTTAATATTAAGATTAGTAAAAATTTTCATATTATATATAACTTTATATAATCAGTGTGTTTTATATTATTTTGATATCATGTAATATGAATTTTTTAGTAAAAAATATTGTAATCTAAAAATCAATTAATGATTTATTTTAATTTAATTTATATAAGTAAAAATCATAGAAAATTTAAGTACATCAGATTGATATTATAAGCATTAATGATAAAATAAGATTATAATTTTACAATATAATTATTATAGGTTAATTTAATATTTAGTAAGTACATCAAACTTTCATTAAGAAAAAAATTACGTAAATTCAATTTATGATAAATATTCAAGTTCTATTAAATTATATAAGATGTTTTTCATAAAGAAATGTACTTTTATTAGTAATTTCTTTTTATTTATAAAATAATTTTTATTATTTAACCATAATTATAATTTATATCAAAATTTTTTTATATATAATATGTAAAACATATCATATACTACAACATTTTAAAAAATTAAAGAAAACATCAGATTAAATATATAAAATGATTAAAATTTATAAAATTCAATCTTATTCTCATACTTATTTCTCACTATAATTCTTTTCAATATTGTATTTTTAATTGTTCAATTAATTGCTTTAATAGTTTATTATTTATTGATAATTAAAAAGATTTTGAGCTGATTTGTAATGTATAAGATTTGACTTTTTATATGAAATTCAATCTTAACTATATTTATTCTCTAAATAAAATATAGTATATTGATTATACTTAATTAAAAATTTCATAATGTCTTTTTAATTGCTAATGATATTAGTAAAAATCTATCTATAATTTTATAAAAAATTCAAAGATTAGAAAAAATAATCTACCTTGAACTCTTATTTAATTAAAAATAAACTATATTTTTTTGTAAGAACTAATTAGCAAAATTTAAATTTTTTCTGCAAAAGGCTCTCAACATAAATTAATTAAATTTGTGATTAATTATAGATTTATTTATTCGTAAATTCTTATCTATTTATTAACTCATATTTTTTTATTTAAAGCTCATTTCATCTTTCTTCTAACTTTAGCTTTTTGCATCTTTACGATAAAATCATCCTGAGAATAAAGAACCTCTTCTTGCATTTTTGCAATTACCTCTAAGCTAACACCGACAATTATGAGCAAGGATGTACCACTGAGATATAATGCAGATCCTCTATTTCCTAAGATTATATCAGGTAAGATAGATACAATAGCTATGTATAGCCCTCCGAAAACTGATATTTTTGGAATAAGTTTTTCAAAGTAATCTATAGTTTTTTGACCTGGAGAATGATCATATAAATATCCTCCACTAGCTTTTAATTCTTCGGCTACATCTTCAGGGTTAAGAACTATTGTGGAATAGATCACTGCAAACATCATAATTAAAGATGCTTTCAAAAATAAAGCAAACCATCTAGACTCCAGTAATTCGGATATCAACCAAATCGATCCAAAATATCTGGTTATTAAAAAATTTATAGCAGCTAGAGGCATATTTGACATCATCTCACCAAAGATAGCAGGCAAAACTCCGGAAGCATTTACTTTTAATGGCATACTGCTTGGAGGCATTTTACCAGAAATCTTCATTGCTTGAGTTCTGCTATAACAAACGGGCACTAACCTATACACATTTTCCAAAATCACTATAGTTACTATCAATGTAATAACCAAACTAACTAAGACTGATACCTCAAAAACTGAAATGTTACCACTAGATCTCATTCCAAGTATATTTTGTACTGATGGAATCAAATTCGCGATAATACTGGTAAATATTATAATAGATGATCCATTTCCGATTCCATGGGTAGATATTTGTTCTGATAACCACATTAAAAACATTGTAGAACCCGTCAGAGAGACCATAGTGCAGACTCTAAAAAACCATCCAGGATTGAATACTGCTGATGCACCATCTGATCCAACTACATACTCTAAACTAACAGCAATTGTATACGACTGAATTAATACAAGTAAAAGTGTCAGATATCTAGTATATTGATTTAATTTAGCTCTTCCTGAAGGACCATCTTTTCTTAGTTTTTTCAGGTCTGGATATATAACTGTTAGTAGTTGTATAGCTATACTAGCACTAATATAGGGACTCATAGCTAATGCCATAACAGATGCTCTTCCTAATGCACCTCCTGAAAACACTTCAAACATACCTAAAAATTTATAGCCTGTACTCTGTAGAAAGCTTTGCAAAACTCTTAAGTCTAATCCAGGTAAAGGAATAAATGTAGATAACCTATAAAAACATAATATAAAAAATGTGACTGTTAGTTTTCTCCATAGAGATTTTGCTCCTAAAATAGAAGATACACTAAAGTAACCGGATAACATACTTGATTTTTGAGAAGAATTCATCTAAACAACCTCGAAACTTCCTCCATTTTGCTGAATTGAACTTTTCGCTCCTTCTGTAAATTTATTTGCAAATATACTGAGTTTAGTAATTTCACCTTTTCCTATAATATGCAGCTTTTTCCCTCTTTTCATTAGATTTAGGCTAATTAAAGTGTCTTTATCTATTTTTTGCAAACTATATTTTTGTGATAGAGCATTTAGTTGTTCAATTGAGAAAACAGATATTTTCTTTTTTGAGTGAGGAGATATGAATCCAATTTTTGGAAGCCTTCTGTATACATGTATTAAATCTTTTTTTCTGGTTCCTGATCTAGCATCTGCTCCTTTGTGTCCATGACCTGATGTTTTTCCTGTTCCACTACCTATACCTCTACCTATACGTTTGCGATCAACTCTATTTCGTCTTAAGGATGACTCATTCATAATAGAAATAATAGTTTTATCAATCATGATTACCACCATATGATATTATACTTAAATGATTTTGATTTGAATATACTTGATAGTATGATTTATATCTTTCAAACATTTCCTTCTCCTTTTTCTAAAGTTCCAGTGACTTCTTTTCTAGTTATATTTCTCTGTGAACTTATACTTCTAGCTGACTTAATCATAAATAAAGATTTAAAGAGAACTTTAACAGTATTATAGGGGTTTCTACTTCCATATGTTTTTACATTGATATCTTTAATTCCTAATGCAACCAGTGCTGATCGAACTGATCCACTAGCACATATACCAAATCCAAGGGGAGCTTTACGTATTACTATTCTGCTCGCACAGTACTCAGCTGTCATATCATGATGTACTGTTCTTGAATCTTTAATATTAAATTTACACATATTACAAGAAGCTTTGGCTATAGCTTTCTTAACCGCAGTAGAAACTTCCTTGGCCTTACCTGTACTATAGCCAATAGATCCTGCAGAATCACCTACAACTACAAATGCACAAATTCTTTGTCTTTTTCCACCTTTGGATACAGCAGTCACCCATCTTAATGAAACAACTGTTTTTTGAAATTCTTTTTCCATATTACTCATATCTTTCCTCTTGAATAGTTGTATCTTTGTTTAATATTAATATTAGATTCTTTCACCTCGCAATCCAAAAAGTTAATTTTTGAATCTAGGCATATATTTTTCATTAAATTTATCATATTTCACCACCACTTCTTCTTATAGCTTCAGCAATACATCTTAATTTACCATGATATGCCCATCCTCCACGATCAAATACTAGCTTTTTATTGAATTCTTTACATTTCTCCCCGACCATTTCTCCTAATAATAAGTATCCAGCCATGTTGTATGATTTTGGATCTGATAGACTTAGAGAATAATCATTTTCCCACTTTACTTTATAGTCAGACCATTTATTCGAAACTTCCTTAAGACGCTCAACATATTCAGGCATCAAATAACTAATAGAGAATAAAGTGGCTTGTTTTATATCATCAATAATCTGAACGGAACCTCCTTTGTTGGACTTAAATACGGCAATACGAAGTCTATTAGAATAATTTCTCTTAGTTATAAGGTGACGGTTTCTTTTTTGACGTCTTAAAAACTGCTTAGATAATCTACTCATTGATTACTCTCCTTTTTTAATATTATTGAACCTCTTTTAAACTTACTTGGAGGCCTTAGTTTGATTATTTTTGCAGCCATCGTTCCAACCAAACATGCATTGGTACTTTCAAGTAAAATCAATGTTTCTTTTTCAACTTTTGCGCAAACATTATCTATTATATCAATCTCAACGGGATCACTATAACCTATTGATAGAGAAATACGATTTGGTGAAATCAAGCTTGCTTTATATCCTACCCCCTTCAATTCTAGTTGCTTTTTATATCCTTCGGTAACTCCTTTTATGGCAGACTTAGAATGAGCTATAACAGTACCGAGCATAGAATATCTAGCCTTATCTTTTACTTCTACAGAAAAAGAAAATTTAAGATTAGAATCTTCAATATCACATTTTATAAAGTCAGGAATTAATACTTTTTCATTTTTTGCGCCTGAAGAAAATGATAGAACTCCCTTTTGAAAAACACATGATACAGAATTAGGAAATGGTATAGGCCTTCTTGCTAGTCTAGACATCAATACACCTCACAAACGGCTTCACCACCTATATTACGTCTTCTACATTCGATATCTGATAAAACTCCCATTGAGGAACTTACAACCATAATACCAAATCTTTTTTTTCTAATATGCTTAAGATCTTTTGCTTTATAGTATATTCTAACAGATGGTTTTGAGACTTTTCTCATTCCTCGAATGACTGGATATCCATCATAATATTTTAAATGTACGAGAATTCCACTTTCGACATCTTCATATCCGTTGATAAACCCTTCTTTTTTAAGGACAGAAAGAACATTTTTTGAAAATTTAGAAGGTCGAACTGTAACTTTCTTACGTCCTAGTAAACTTACATTTCTAATTCTGGCTAACATATCTGCAATTGTATCTGATATCATATTAACCTCACCAGCATGCTTGCCCATAACCAGGCAAACATCCTTTCAAAAGCTGCTCTCTTATTACATGCCTACACAAGCCAAACCACTTGGTTTGCACACCTCGAGCTCTACCTGTAATTCTGCATCTGCTAACTATTCTCACAGAACTTCCATTTCTAGACATAGAATTTAATTTATCTACAGCGGACATTCTCTCCTCCCAAGAAGTATTTTTATTTTTTATAATACTCTTAAGCATTTTTCTCTTTTCGTAATCTCGTGAATGAATATTTTTTCGATTTTCATTTCTTCTTATAACACTTAACTTAGCCATTTGATTCTCCTGATTGATTTTTGAGTAAATCTCCATCTTTAAATGGAACATTCATGCTTGAAAGCAACATATATGCATTATAATCATTATTTGCTGTGGTAGCAATAGAAACATTTAGACCAAATAGTAAAAGATCATCATCAGCTTCCAAGAAAACATCATGTGATTCAATTCCAAAGTTATAATTTCCTTTTTTGTCAAACCCTTTTACTGACATTCCACGAAAGTCTCTCATTCTAGGCATCGCTACATATATAAGTCTATCCAAAAAATCATACATAGCTCGCTTACGTAAAGTTACAAAAATTCCCACTACCATACCTTCTCGAATTCCAAATTGTGATATAGATTTTTTTGCTTTAGCTCTGGTAGGACATTGTCCAGATATAACTTTCATTTGATCAAAGATAAACTGCATTTTCTTTGAGTCCTTAAAATATTTTCCACATCCAACGCTTAATGAAACATGACTTAATCTTGGAACCTGCATTATATTTGAAAGATTTAATCTTTTCATTAAATTAGAAGATAATTCACTTCTAAATTCATAAGCACTATTTGCCTGATTATTATCTAACATGCTCTCACCGTCTCTCCAGATTTCTTAGCAAATACCTCCTTTTTTCCATTAGAGTATCTGATTCCTACACGTGTAGCTTTTCCTGTTTTTGGATCGACATGAGCTACATTTGATATAGAAAACCATGATTCTTTTTTCACAATTCCTCCCTTATTACCACCACTGGGCTTTTGATGTATGGTTGCAAGATGAACACCTTGAACCTTTACCATTCCACGATTTCTGTCCATATCAACAATTGAGCTTTTCATGCCTCGATCACGTCCTTTACACACGATTACAGCGCTTCCAATCTTTAACCAATTCCATTTATTCATATTACCTCCGGAGCTTTATTAACTATACTAGGAAATTTATCTTTTACAATTCTTGATACTAGACATAGTACACGAGTTCCAATCATTGCATCTTTATCATCAATTAAAACAACACAATTATCTCCAAAACTAATGTGAATTCCATTGCGAAACTCAGGATATCTAGTAGAAACAATTACCGCTCTTGATGTAGTTCCTTTTTTCATTTCTGATGAAGGATCAACTTCTATTACAGATACACGAATGACATCACCTACTGTAGCGCTTTTAGCATTTTTATATAAGCCTATACATCTTGCTTTTTTTCCGCCAGAGTTGTCTCTTATATTTAAACATGATCCTCTTATAATCACAATTTCACCTCAGCAGATCTCCATTGAACCTCTAGAAAAGAGTGCCTCTTTCTAGCAGATATAGGAGCTGATTCTTGAAATTTAATGTAATCACCAACACTGCATTCGTTATTTTGATCATGCACCAGATACTTCTTATGCCTTCTTAAAATCTTCTTGTACAATGGGTGTTGAAACATTCGTTCTACTAACACCGAAATTGTCTTATCAGAACTTTTCTTTATTACTTTACCTTGCTTTATTTTAGCCATATCTAACTCAATGTATTTTAATTAGTGTACAATAAAATGTCAATGGGTCATTTTAATTTTTACATAAATTTTTCTGAGAAATAGTAAATTAATTATAATTATATATATAATTCAATTATATAATATAAATTGTTAAAAATAAATTACGATTCATATAAAAATATAGCTTTGAAAGTCTAACGAATATGTAACTTCTTAGATGAAAAAAAAAGATATATTTCAAATTGCTAATATTAATTAATAAACCATACTAAAATCAATTTTAATTCAAATAATCAATTTTAACTTCTTCGTAAAATCTTTAAAATTGCTTTATGAGGTATAGCTACTTTTCCACTCATATATTCTTTCATTCTTTTCTTGCCTGCTTTTTGTTTTTCTAATAATTTTCTTTTTCGAGTAATATCTCCTCCATAACACTTTGCTGTAACATCTTTTCGTAAAGGAGAAACTGTCTCTCGAGCAATAATTGTACCACCTATTGCTGCTTGAATGATAACCTTAAATAATTGTCGATCAATTGAGTCCTTTAAAGTTGCACAAACCCATTGACCATATTTTCTTGCACTATCGCGATGAATCATTACAGCCAATGAATCTTCTCGCTCACCATCAATTAAAATAGATAGCGGAACAATATCACCCTTTTTATATTCACTATTTTCATATTCAAAACTACCGTATCCTTTAGTAAGTGACTTTAATTTATCATGAAAATCAAAAATTACATTTGCTAATGGTAATTCATATATTAACATCACGCGATTTATATTGATTGATTGTATATATTTTAGCTCTTTTTGCACTCCACGACGATCTTCACATAACTGAATAACTGAACCGATATAACTTTCATGTACTAAAATTTGCATATTTACCCAAGGCTCTTCTATATATTCCACTCTATGCATTTCTGGCATTGAACTTGGATGATCAATAAGCATTTCTCCACTATTGGTATACACCTTATATAAAACATTGGGAGAAGTAATAGTAATTTGCAAATCAAACTCATTTAGCAGACGTTCTTGTATAACTTCAAGGTGTAATAGACCTAAAAATCCACATCTAAAACCTGATCCAAGAGCGGGTAAATAGGCTGAAGATATACTCAAACTACTATCATGTAATTTAAGTTTTTCTAATGCAGATTTTAGCTCATTATACTCATCTGCGTCTATTGGATAGATGCCACAAAAAACGACGGGTGACATAACTTTAAATCCTGGTAAAGGCTCGACATTACTACCTTCTGTCGTAATGGTATCTCCTATAATACAATCTTGAATATTACGAATATTTGCAACTATAAATCCAACCATTCCTGTTGTTAATTTTTGTAAAATCACTTTTTTAGGATTAAAAATTCCTAAAGATTCAACTGTATAAAAAGCATTTTTTTGTAACATTTTTATATTCATTTTTGTGAAAATTGCACCTTCTAGTACTCTTACCATTAAAACAACTCCAAGATAATCGTCATACCAACTATCGATTAATAGCGCTTTTAAATTTTCACCACATGTTGTGAGCTGCATTTTTTGTGATATATCTTTTTGATCATTTGTTATTTTACATATTGGTGAAGGAATTTTCTCTATCAAAGTATGAATGAGATCTTTAACACCTAATCCACTTTTTGCTGATATCTCCACAGCATCATCATGAATACCTAAAAGGTCAAAAATTTGCTCTCTTACAACATCAGGCTGAGCAGAAGGAAGATCAACCTTATTTAAAACAGGTAAAATTATTAAATTTTCATCAACAGCATGATATACATTGGCAATAGTTTGAGCTTCAACTCCTTGACTAGCATCTACTAATACTAGTACACCTTCACATGCCTTTAATGAACGTCTGACTTCATTATTAAAATCTACATGCCCAGGAGTATCAATTAAATTTAGTAAATATATATCATCATCATACTTATATTGCAAGCTAACTGTCTGTGCTTTTACTGTAATACCTCTTTCACGCTCAACATCTAAAGAATCCAGTACTTGTTGTTTCATTTCTCTTTGAGTCAATCCTTCACAAATTTCGATTATTCGATCAGATAATGTTGATTTTCCATGATCTATGTGAGCAATTATTGCAAAATTACGAATATTTTTGATTGGTATATTAATTATGTTCACTTACATAAAGCTAGCATAAAAGTTTAAAAAACAATAGATGTCAATATAATTTATGTATAAATGAATATTTTTAATTACTTGTTTAATATTAATATATTTACAGATACATTTCATATCTTATACTTGTTTATGCGTACAAGATTTGCTCCAAGTCCAACAGGTCAGTTACATGTAGGAAATATGAGAACTGCTTTATTTACATATTTATGGGCACAAAAGGAAAATGGAGAATTTATACTTAGAATTGATGATACTGATAAGGCAAGATCTTTTAAGAAATATGAAACAAATATACTGAAAACTCTCAAATGGCAAAAATTACATTGGTCTTCAATTGTACGACAATCACAATCAACAAATATTTATCAGTCAATATTTGATAAAGCTAAAAAAGCAAATTTAATATATCCAGCTTATGAAACTAAGCAGGAGTTAGATCATCTTTTATCTAATTTACGAAAACAAAATAAACCTTCAGCATATAAAAGAGGTATGAATTGTGCTTCAACTAAGTTAAACCCATATTGGCGTTTTGCTTTACCTAATAAAGAGATAACTTGGTATGATCAAATTCAAGGAAAGATGAAAATTCATTTACGTAACTTTAGTGATCCGATAATTTTTGTAAATGAAAATTTCACATATCTCTTTTGTAGTGTAGTTGACGATCTACATCTAAATATATCACATATTATTCGCGCTTCAGATCATTTAACAAATACAGCTCAGCAAATTGCAATGTTTGAAGCTTTTAAATCATTTTTTGATAATAAATCTGAAATATTATGGTCTCATATTTCCCTAGTACACATGAATAATGCAAAAATTTCAAAACGCAATCAATCTGATTTTAATATTCATGATTATATTGAAAATGGATTACATGCAGATGTACTAAATAATATTTTAGTAAATTTAGGTCGTTCAAAACAAGTATATGACCAATCTATGCAACAATTAATTGAAAATTTTAATATAGCGAATTACTCATCTTCAGCTGTAACATTTGATGTACAACAAATGAACATATCACAGCTTGCATATAATTCTACAATGTCGATAAATGACGCTGCTCAACATTTTGAAAATGAGGAATTTATACATAAATTTTGGCATTTATTACGTGAAAATTTATACTATAAATCAGATATAGCACATTGGAAAATCGTTTTTACACAAAAACAGTGTTTTTCAATAGAGAATAATATTGAATTATCATTATTTAAAAAAATATCAAAAATTGCTTTACAACACACAAATGACTCTTGGCATGAACTTATAATAAATCTTACAAAACAACTTCAAATTTCAAAGAAACAAATTATAAGTATTATTCGTAAAATTTTGACAGGTAAGTCACAAGGGCCAAAAATGAATGATTTGTATGAACATATTTCTGAAGAAGTGCGTACATTTCGCTTTAAAAATCAATAAATGCCATAAGTAAGTTTATTAAATTTATTTATTACATAATCAATATATAAAATTTCTTATTTTGGCATTAACTCAGATGTACTAGTAATTATATTTACAAAATCTTGCACAAAAACATGATGTGCCTGATGATTGCTATCTAATATTTTTGGATCAAATCCATAATTTGTTGCATGTACCTTATTCAGAATTAATACCTTATCTTGTAATTTCTTTTTAAATTCACTTTTACATTTATCTGCAAGAATTGACTCATCATTATTTGGTAGAAAGAGGGTTAATTTAAATGGTGCATTTTTTAATTTATCAATATAATGACGATTCCATAAGTCAAAATTGATAACTTCAATTAATGATCTACCAGATTTATAAAATAATAATACTGAAGATCTATCAACCACATTAAAAGTTTTAATTTTATCACTTAAAAATAGAGGTTGTGAATCTGATCCAAAAATAAAATGATTTGTATATTCTCTATATATAAACGGAATTAGGTTTAGTAAATTATGAATAACGGCATTTGTTGTTCCATTAGCATAAAATGCTGGAGAGTAAAATATTACATTTTTTATATTTGAATATAAAGGAGCTATATGTGAGGAATTTAATGCTTTAATTAGCTGAGACGCTCCAAATGAGTGAGCTACAAATACAATTTGATTATATTGTTTAAATCTAGGATGTGCTAGGTAAGATACCAACTCTTGTTGAACAATATTTGAATCTAATTTAGATAATGCAGTCAGATCTCGTCCATGAAATGCTAATAGTGGAGCGTATACATCACATCTATAATTTTTTAGCACATTTATTATGCTATTCCAAAATGATGGAGTTTGATTAAGGCCATGAATTAATATAACAGCTGTATTCTGCTGTTTTTCACTATAAATATATCCTCCTCTTATTTCTAAAGGACCAATTGGCTCTGCACCTTTTATTACACCTTTTAATCTTTCTTTTCCAAGCTTTGGATTTCCAAAACCAGCTATCACCTCTTTTTCTAACTCATACTGCTTTGCATCAATATCGCTCCAATTGTAAAATGGACTATATTTATAATTCTCTTTGTTATAATCTCCATGTCTTTCATATAATTGTTCTATAATTCTTTCAGCTTCTCTATCCGTAAAATAAGTAAGAATTTTAAATTCTAAAAGAATAGTTAAGCAAGCAATTGCAATAAAAAAACGTTCCGAATAATCTGTTGTATCCTCTGTAATACAATATTTTTGATAATAAGCATAAAATGCAACAACTTGAATAATAATACAAATTAATATAAAAATTGGTGTTTTCATTATTATGAAATAAAATAAAAAAACTGGAGTCAATACAGTCAAAAATGATCTTATATAAGATATATATGTGAAGAACATAAGCATAGATTATTTCTTTTTTATTAAGAAGATATTACTTAATTCTTTTTTTGATAAAAAATAATCAGATTTCAATAGATAAATTAAATTCATTATAAAATATATTTTGATGAAGATGTAGGTTTTTATGCTGTCATATGTATAGATTCAGCCTTAGGGTATTCTTTGATAGCGCTAGACTGATCATTTAACTTTTTAAGATTTTCTTTTTCATTTAAAATTTCTTGTGCACGATGCAATATTTCAATTGGTACACCAGCTAATTTACCAATTTCGATTGCATGTGATGCTTCGGCACATCCTGATACAAGTTTATGTAAAAACATAAGATCATTTTGCCAAAACTTAACAAGCATAGTAGCGCATTGTATATTTTCATCATTATTCTGTGTTAATTCATGATAATGAGTAGCAAAAAGCGATCTAATTTTACTGTTACTTAAATACTCCAGAACAGATTTTGCAATTGCATATCCTTCTTGTACGGATGTTCCTCGACCAACCTCATCTACCACTACAAAACTATGATTAGAAGCTTTGTGTAAGATGGTAGCAACTTCTATCATTTCAACCATAAAAGTAGACACTCCTTTGGTTAAATTATCTGATGCTCCAACACGAACAAATAATTTATCCACGATTCCTATTTGCGCATACTTTGCAGGAACAAATGATCCTATCTGTGCCATTAGTATTATCAGAGCATTTTGCTTTAGATATGTACTTTTTCCAGACATATTTGCTCCCGTTATAAGAGTGCATTTTTTATCATTTAAAATACAATCATTAAAAACAAAATTATTAGCGGTACCAAACATCATGTCTTCAACTATAGGATGACGACCTTTTTCAATTGTAAATTTATTATCATTTTGCAATAATTCTGGTTGAACATAATCGTGTTTAATAGCTAATTTTGCCATTGACAACGATACATCGATGACTGCAATAGACTTTGCAACTAGTATAAGATGTTCAATATTATCTAATACTAATTTTGATAAGAATTCAAATATTTCAATTTCTGCTGTTAATATTTTTTCACCTATGTCAAGTATTTGAGCGGAATATTCTCTTAATTGTACAGTTGAAAAACGTATAACATTACTTAATTCTTGTTCTTTATGAAAACTATATGGTACTTTTCCAATTTGAGATTTTGGAATCTCAATATAAAATCCTGCTCCAGCACGAAATTTAATTTTTAGCATAGAAATATTTGACTCTTGTTTATAATTTTCCTGTAAGCGCTCGATTACTTGTTCTTGTGAATTTTTCATCATTCTTAAGTCGTCAATCTTCCTACTATATCCACTTTTGATAAACGCTCCTTGATTACACTTTATTGGTGCATCATCTATAATTGCTGCTTGTAATTGACCTTGTAAAAAATTTAAATTTGTAAGATGAGAAATTGCTAAATTCAATTCTTTTGGTAGTTGATATTGCACAAGTATTGAATGTAATGCGATAGCTGATTTTAAAGAATTTTCTATCATTAGTAAATCTTTTGGTCCAGCTCTATTTAATGAAAGTCGAGATATCGATCGTTCAATATCAGATACAGATTTAAGTAATGTATTAATTTCTATGTGTAAATCTCTGTTATTTACAAAAAATGCAACACTATCATAGCGTTCAGTCAAAACCGATAATGATGTGGAAGGTGTACTTAATCTTAATGAAAGTTGTCTTGTTCCTGCTGCAGTAACTGTTTGCGATAAAAGATGCATTAAACTACCTTTTTGTGTACCTTGTAAAGTTTTATCTATTTCTAAGTTAATACGAGTAAATGCATCCATTTCCATTATATTTTGATCATGAATTCTTATTAGAGGCTTTAATATTGATTGTGTAGTTTTTTGTGTAAACTGAATATAATCTAATAATACCGAAGATGCTTCAAGCTCTTTATTGGAAAAAGAGCCAAACGAATCCAATGTACCAACTTTATAAAACTTTTCTAATTCGGTTTTTCCTCGCAAATGATTAAATTTTATGTCTGGCACAAGATGAATCTTTGAATGCCATGGTTTTAATTGATTCCATATTTCATGCTCTACTACACTATCAGGTAATAAAAATTCACTTGGATTCCATTGCTCAAATGCATTTACTAAAGTTCGTAATGAAACTGTATTTGCAAGCATGTCACCAGTTGAAATGTCACATATCACATAACCTGCATTTTTATCATCAAGACTACATGATAAAAGAAAATTATGACAGCTGCCAGATAATAAACTATCTTCAGTTAAAGTTCCTGCTGTAATAACTCGCGTTACTTCACGTTTTAAAGGCTGATTACCACTTCTTTCGCTAGGAAGTTGTACCTGCTCACAAATTGCAACTTTATGTCCATTTTTGACTAATCTAGATATATAGGTTTCACTTGAATGTGCTGGAAAACCACACATTGGTACTCGTTCATCGTGATTTGCTCTACTGGTTAGTGCAATTCCTAATTCTGCTGATACTATTTCTGCTTCTTCATAGAAAATTTCGTAAAAATCTCCCAATCTAAAGCATACTATACAATCAGGATAGTTTAATTTGATGTCTTGATATTGCGCTAAAATTGGTGTTGATTTTATATTCATATTAAATTTATGAAATCATTTTTTTTACAAAAAATCAACTTTTTTCTGTTATGATCTAAAAATTTTATATTATATAATAAACTTAAATCTTTAAACTGATTAATGTAAATTGTGAGTCTTGATAAATATATCATAAATAAAATTTTCTTAGATTGATTAAGCTGTTTGCAAATAAGAAACTGAAACAAATTATTCATTCACATTTGATAAAATTTTACCATACGCACTAGTTGAATATTCAAATTTATGGTGTTTAGTAATAAGATTTTGTCGTATATGATACGCAGCTAATGTAGCCTCAGAAAATCCACAAACGATTAACTTTTGTTTATTTTCATAAATATTTGTATCTCCAATAGCATAAATACGCTTTTGAGATGATTCCATCGTACATGCATTGACGCATACTTTGTTACCGACTGATTGTAAATTCCACGTATTTATCGCTTGTTGCACTCCAAGACATGGTATTATATAATTTACATCGATTTTAATTTGACTATCATTTTGCGTGTTTTGCAACAAACAATGTACTAAATCATCACTTTTATCATTTAAATTTGCAGAAATTAGCTGATATGGTGTAAACATTTTGCATTTTTCACTTACTAAATAAGGTTGTAGATTTTTCAATGAAAACTGTGATGCACGAAACTTCACTCTACGATGTACAAGATAAACTGTTTTTGCAATATTCATTAAACATAATGTCCAATCTAATGCAGAGTCACCACCGCCAATTACCAAAATAGTTTTATCTTTAAATTTTTGTAAATTTTCTAACTTGTAATGAATTTTGTGCTGTAATTTTTCTAAATTTGGTAAAGGCAACTTAATATTTGATACAGTACCTGCTCCAGATGCTAAAATACAAGCTGATGCTGTAAATGATTTTGTATTTGTTTTTACATGAACTTTATCATCTATTACTTGTAAAAATTGCACTATAGTATCAAATGTAAATTGCACATTAAATGGCTCAATTTGTAATAAAAGATTTTTAATTAAATCTTTTGCTAAAATTTGTGAATATGCGGGTATATCGTATATTGGCTTATCTGAATAAAGAGCTGTACACTGCCCTCCTGCAGAAGAAAGAGAATCTATTATACAGCATTTCATGCCAAGTAAATTACATATAAACGATGCAAATAATCCACTTGGTCCTGCTCCTATTATTATTACATCCATAGTTTTATACTATCACTGATATAATTGAAATAAAAACATACACTAAAGTTGATTGTATATATCAATGCTTTATTTTACAGTAATTTTTAAATAACTATTCAGTGTTTACCAATTTAGAATATATTTTTTCCATACATACAGTTGTATAAAAGTTTGCAATTAGTATACAAATACAACAAAAATATTTACTCTGTGCATATAAAAATTGCAGTAAGAAAAATTTAGCAAAAAATCCAAAAGTTGGCGGTACAGCGGAAAATGATAAAATTGATATTACCTGCAGTATTTGTGATTTACAAAAATATAACATGTATTGACTTAACATATATTGAATAATATACATTGAAACTAAGTTAGTAGAATATAAAGTTAAACTTGAATTCGCTGTTATAGTTGCAATACTAATTGCTGATGATTGTGCAGCAAAAAAGCACAATATTTTTTTCGAGTTTTCACTTTGCACCATAAAAATAGATGATAAAAGTATACTAAACGCGGATAAATAATGTACGATTTGCAATTCTATTATACTTAATGATTTTATACATAAAATGATAATATATACACTGATTTTACTTAAAAGTATTGTAGACCATGCAAATAAGTTAAATGGTAATGTATCATATATATCAGCCCATAGTAAAAAGGGAAATGTTGCAGATTTAAGCAGTGCACCAATCGCTATAATATAACAAGCTGAGTTTGTTGTAGTGATTTGCAAATTTGCAGTTTTATTATAAAAAATGATTATTCCAAGTAAAATACATGTGGTTCCCAGTATTTGAATTTTCATATATTGCAGTAATCTTGGCCATTTTATGTAAGATGTAAGATAGATAAAACCTGAAAATAGCAATTCTAATCCAACATACAAGTTAAACCAATCTAATGTTATACATATTTTATATATTCCTAATAAGCTACATATAAATCCAGCTGTTAAAGCTGAACTGGAAATATATATGGAAATAGCTGTTACTAAACTAGAAAATAAAAAAAGTGATAAGCTTAAATATGGTAGTTTTTTCCAACCAAATTCTATACCATGAGGAGGAGCAAAATAATTTAAAGAAGTCATCTGAGGTAGAAAATTATTAAAATTTAAAATAGCAGTAATTCCTGATAAAATTACTACAAACATCCATAATAGTCTATGTTTAAAATAATGAGATAAAATTGTACTTGACCATAAAATTATTAGATTAAGCATTAAACATCTAAATAATATCATATTACTGCTATTAGACATATATGTTAATGAAAATTTAACTAATAAATTAGCTTTTAATGTAAATTTTTCACATTTTTATTAAATGAACGATCATAACTTGAAAAATATTATTGATGAAGAGAGATTTTCTGTGTATGATTTTAAATAGGAGAGATAATGGCAAATGTAACTGTGATTCTTTCGCAACGATTAAAAGATCATGAACCTTTAACTACAATAACTGTTAAAGGAGGCTATGCAAGATATCTTTTAAGTCGTGGCATTGCAAAAAGAAACACAAAAGAAAATATACAATCATTAGAAAATCAACGTGATGCATTGATGAACCAAGATATGAAACAAAAAGAGGAAGCGCAAAAATTGTGTGATGCTTTAGATGGTATGACTCTTTCAATAATGCGAAAAGTTGTAGATGTTAGCTCTGGTAGATTATATGGTTCTGTGAGTAGTAGACATATTGCAGAAGAATTAAAAGAACACGGATATCATGTTGATAAAAAGTACATTCGATTTGAGCCTGCAAATAAAATAGGAAAATTTGATGTAAAACTTATTCCATATACGGGAGTTTCTGCAAGCATGGTACTAGAAATTCAAATGGATACAGAACATGCATAATTACTGCAGTGGTGTGATAATAATTTAAATATTTATAAAAACAAATAAATGCAAATCAATGCAAAATACTTAAAAATACTTAAAAAAATAACATAATTCAACTTAAACTTTGAAGAAATTTCTAATATAGTTCATAAAGCAACCAAATTTAAAACCAACTTATAAAAAGATTTTTTCATCAAATAAACTAAACAATATGTTTATAATTTGATATACAACTTATTTGACTACTTAATTTTATGTAAATTTAATAAATTCCTCAGTTTATCTTCTTTTCTATAAATTAGCAGTGATTTTGAATATAGAAAAATGTAAGGACATATAGTATATAGAAATGGAATCAAAATATTTGTTTGCTTTTTCAAAAGTCCTCTTTTATCAACTTGATTTGATTGATTTATTAATTGAGTAAATAAATATTTTTGAATATTTTGATATACATATATAAAGTTGTAAAATAGATACGTAAATGTTTTTTCATAAACTTGCTGAAGAAAAGTAGAATACATATATGAGTGTTGTCTTTCATGATAAGGCATATCACATACACTAAATTTTTGAATATTCATATTTTTTTCTGATGCAAAAACTTTGTGTAAATCATAATGCCAATTTACAATCATGATTTTTCGAATTATATCTTTCATAAAATCAATTACTAAATTTGTGTAATAATCAATACTTGAAAGCATGTTATATAAGTTGACAAAATACTCAAAATGTTTATTAGTTTGCATATAATAATGATGATTTATTGATAACTGATGATTTGTTAATTTTTCTGCTAAATATTTTGACTCATCTGTATATGCAGATTGTAATTTTGGTACAAATTTAAATTTTTGTAAAATTTGCGCAAGCAACTTAGCTTTTTTCTTTACTATTTGATGTGTAAAATTTTGAGATAAGTAATCAATGGGTACTTCAAATGATTGTTGAGTATTTTGTATACTATTAATATATGCTTTCATCTCATTCCTAAATGAATTGATATCAAAACTTGAGGCTTCTTGTGGTAAATTATCCAATGTCATTTTTGACTGTTTAGCTTTATATCTAAGTAGATCTCGATACTCTTTAGGTATAGTATTTGTTTCAAAGTTTTCACCATTTAAATTTAAACCATAAAAATTTGATAGAAAATGAAGATCATAACTCAAAGCACTTGCTGCATCTTCTACAATATCCGTTTGTTGTAGCAAAATTATAGACTTAAGAGATACCACCTCATATATATTTTTAAGATTTAAAAGAAACTGTCGATCAAATAAGCTTTTTTGAGACTCGGATAAACAATATAGAAAAGATAAAGCTGATTTGACGGAGGTAAAATCAAAGTCAAGCTTGTCAAATATTTCACCTAATACACTTTTATTATCAACAAAAAACCGCTTAATCATCTCATCTATTTTCTGTAAATTTTCTGATAATAATTTAGTAAGATGCAATCCTTTACATACAGCAGACTTTCGTTTTGGTACAGTTAATTGTACAGATTTAGCAAATTTTAATGCAGAATCTTCTTCATTTGCTTTTGCAACAATATCTCGTTTTGCACCTGAATATCTCCAAGACATTTTTTCTTTTATTATCTCGCATCCAAGCTCATCATGTAGTTTTTTAAAATTTTCTTGAAATTGATTCAACTGCTCATTCAATTGTGAAGAAAATTGCAAATTATATAATTTTAAAAGGAAAGCTTGTAACAAATCTTGAGGTAAATCAGTATAACTTTCAATTTCTTCTAAATTCATAAGCAAATCTTCTTTTTCCTTTACAAATCTAGTTCCTATTGAATAGCTTAAGCTTTCTTTTATTACACGTTTCATAAAGTAAATAGCATCAAATTTTGTATCTTCTGCTTCTTGAATAAACTCAGATGGTAACTTTTGTACATAATCACTAACTGCATTCTTACATAAATTTAAAGCTAATTTTTGAGTTGTTATATTTTTGAAGCTCATTGCAGGTATATAATGATCTATCATACCAATTGAATTACACCATACAAAATTTTCTTCATTAATTTTTATTGCTTTTGAATTGATGAATATACACATTAAAGTTATAAATGAATTTATTATATAACTCATCGAGTGGACTTTGCTTTCTTTACATTTAATATTTGATTGCCTCTGTACATTCCGCATTCACGACATACTCTATGTGGAAGTTTATATTTTCCACAATGATCGCATTTTATAACTTGAGGTAAAATTTTTCTAGAATTTGAGTGTCTTAATCTTCTTCTCTCTATAGAAACTCGTTTTTTTGGTACCGCCATTAATTCCTCCGATTTGATTGTAACAGATTATGATGTTAAATAAAGTACTTGAATTATAATTATACTTTAGTTAATATAAAAATATGTTTTACTACATTGAAAAAGGTGTTCTATGAGACGTCATGCAGCCGAAAAACGTGAAATCACTCCTGATGCAGTATATGATAGTGTAGTTTTGAGTAAATTTATAAATAAGGTTATGAGAAGTGGAAAAAAGCATACTGCAGAAAATATAGTATATAAATCTCTCGAAGCTTTATTTAATAATGAATATAAGAATACTAATGATACTAATTTAAATAAAAAAGAAAAAACTTTAGAGATGTTGACTGATATATTAAGAAAAGTAAAACCATTAATGGAAGTAAGAAGTCGACGTGTTGGTGGAGCTACTTATCCTGTACCATCTGTTGTTCGACCTTCTCGAGCAGAAATGTTAGCCATGCAATGGATAATAACAGGAGCTAGACAACGAAAAGGTATGTCTATGTTTAAGGCTCTATCAGAAGAATTAATTCTAGCAATGAAAGGGGAAGGCCATGCATTTGAAATGCAGAAAAGAGTTCATGCTCAAGCTGCAGCAAATAAGGCCTTTGAGCATTTGAGGTAAAATTATGAGTAAAGAAAATAAAAATACAGAAACAACTAATAAAAACATAACTGTTGAAATGACAAAATACCGCAATATAGGTATCATAGCTCATATAGATGCAGGTAAGACAACAACTACTGAGCGAGTACTATATTATACAGGTGTAAATCACAAAATAGGAGAAGTACATGATGGTGCAGCAACTATGGATTTTATGGAACAGGAGCAAGAACGTGGTATTACTATTGCTGCAGCAGCTACAACATGCTTTTGGAAGGAACATCGACTAAATATAATTGATACACCTGGTCACGTGGATTTTACTATAGAGGTAGAAAGGTCATTACGTGTATTAGATGGAGCTGTAGTAGTTTTTGATGGTGTAGCTGGAGTAGAACCACAATCTGAAACCGTATGGAGACAAGCTAATCGACATAAAGTACCAAGAATTTGTTTTGTAAATAAAATGGATAGAGCTGGAGCAAATTTTGAAAGATGTGTAAAAATGATTAAAGATAGGCTAAAAGCTGTGCCTTTAGTCATTAATTTGCCAATTGGTTCTGAATCTACATTTGCGGGTATAATTGATTTAGTAAAAATGAAATCAATTGTTTGGAAAGGTGAAGATCTTGGAGCTGAATTTAGTATTACAGATATAAGTGATGACATGAAAGATGCAGCCAATAAGGCTAGAGAAAAAATGCTTGATGTAATATCTTTATATGATGAAGAAATTATGAATCTATGTATTTCAGGTGAAGAGATTTCAGAAAAAATGATAAAAGATGCCATTCGAAAAGGAACTTTAGACTTTAATTTTGTTCCTGTTCTATGTGGATCTGCATTTAAGAATAAAGGTGTTCAAACTTTACTAGATGCAGTTGTAGATTATCTTCCTTCTCCACTAGATCTACCAGATATTCAATGTATTGATGTAAATTCTGGTGAGACAATTACAAGAAAAGCTTCTAAAGAAGACCCTTTTTGTGGTTTAATATTTAAAATTGTAGACGACCCTTACGGTTGCTTAACTTATCTACGTGTATATTCTGGAGTGCTAAATAAAGGCGATTCAGTGATGAATAGCACAAGAAACAAGAAGGCGCGAATTGGACGTATGGTAATGTTACATGCTAATTCTAGAAGTGAAATCACATCAGCTGCAGCAGGTGACGTTGTTGCTCTATTAGGTATGGATGATTCTGTTACTGGTGACACAATTTCTGATATAAAAAATCCAGCATTACTGGAAAAAATTGTATTTCCTGAGCCTGTGATTTCTCTATCTATTGAGCCAAAAACTAGTTCAGATAGAGATAAACTCTCGAAGGGATTAGCTGCATTAGCACGTGAAGATCCTTCTTTTAGAGTAACATCTGATGTTGAAACTAAGCAAACATTAATTCACGGTATGGGAGAACTTCAATTAGAGGTTTTGGTAGATGTTTTATTAAGAAGATTTAAAGTTGCTGCTAATGTTGGAAAACCTCAGGTTGCTTATCGTGAAACATTATCTCAGGAAGCTGAAGTAACTTATCAACATAAAAAACAGAGTGGAGGAGCTGGTCAATTTGCTCAAGTTACAATCAAGTTTGAACCTCAAGAAAGAGGAAAAGGATTTGAGTTTTCCAACAAAATTAGAGAAGGAGTAATTCCAAAAGAATTTATTCCTGGTGTAGAAAAAGGCTTAAAAGAAGCTATGAATTCAGGAGCTTACGGATATTCTGTTGTTGATTTTAAAGCAACTTTATTAGATGGATCATTTCATGATGTTGACTCAAGCATTTTAGCATTTGAAATTGCTACAAAAGAAGCATTTCGTGTAGCTCTAAAAGATGCAAAAGTAGTATTGTTAGAACCAATTATGAAAGTTGAAGTATCTAGTCCAGAAATATATGCTGGTGACATTGAAGGAGATGTGAGTAGAAGAAGAGGTTTACTATCTGGTGGTAGAGACTATATATCCGAAGGTAGTTGTATTATTAAATCAAGTGTTCCATTATCAAACATGTTTGGATATATTCAAGATTTAAGATCTATGACTCAAGGAAGAGCAAGTTTTTCTATGGAATTTGAAAATTATGCACCTATGCCAAAACATTTAATTGATGAAGCTCTGAATTTATCTAATGATAAAAAATAATATAACTTAAATTATCTATGAGTATTAAAGATTAAAGTAAACTTTTTCAAAATTAAAAAATTTTGTTTTCATTATAATAAAATTATATTTTTAATTCATGTAAAATAGAGAGAATATTTAACTAATTTAAGAATTTAAATAATATATTCTATAATATAAATTGAAAGAATCAATTACTAATATTAATATTTTGATAATAATATATTTGAAGCAGTTTATTGATAACCACCCATTAGATAAAAGATTTGATAGACAATTTTACTAGTCAAAATGTCTACTAGATAAAAGATACCTGCCATAATTAAGCTAAATATTAATACAATTATAAATGCAGATCTTATCATTGCTCGTGATGGCCATATAAATCTACCCAATTCTGAACGAAGATCGATCATATATAAATGCCACTGCTCAATATCTGACTTGCTCAGTGACAAATAAAAAATAGCTATAGTTGAGATAATGAATATAGGTACTAAAAAGTAAAAGTATTGTTCGTAAAAAATTTTTATCTGCTCCATCAAAACCTTTCATAACAGGGACGAAGGGGCTCGAACCCTTGGCCTTCGGTTTTGGAGACCGATGCTCTACCAACTGAGCTACATCCCTATTCAAATACTTTATATTTTTTTACTTAATATTGCAATCACCTATATTATAAATCTTAAAATACTTAAGTTGTATTTTTAGATTTATATATGACTAATTAAAGAACTTCAGATGAATAAACATTGTACTTAAATACAATATTTCATTAGAGTGAAATTTCTTTTATCAGTTAACCATAGCTAAGTTTTTCACTAATTATAAGTAGTAATTTATATTATTTTGCTTGGCATTATAATAATTAATTCACAAATATTAAGATGCTGAAATTGCATTCTGAGCTTTATTCACGATAGACTCAAATACTTTTGGTGAGTGAATAGCGCATTCAGATAAAGTTTTTCTATTCCATTCAAATCCTATTTTATTTAATCCATTCATTAGCCTACTATAAGTTATACCTAACTCTCTCGCAGATGCATTTATTCTTTGAATCCACAACCTTCTCATTATACCAGGCTTTTTACGTCTATCTCTGTAGGCATATTGAAGACCTTTTTCAACTCTTTCTCTTGCAATTCTATAACAAGATTTAGAACGCCCCCAATAGCCTTTTGCCATTCGAAGAAATTTTTTATGTCTAGCGTGTTTTGTAACACCTCTTTTTACTCTCATTGTCTCTCCTTAATTCATATAGGGCATCAATCGGCGTATAGCACGCAGATGACATCGATCTACTTCTCGTAGTTTTCTTGTTTCTCTTATCATATCTTTACTTCTACGCCTCATATTATGCCGCTTGTAAGCATTACCACTTAAAACTCTACTACCTCTTATTATTAGACGCTTTGCTAAAGAACTTTTTGTTTTTAATTTGCTCATTTATCCCCGGACGAAATAATCTAACATGTTTATATAATGTATGCAAGTATAATATTATGAAATAAAGTAAAAATCTAATTATGATACAAAATATGCAGTAATTGAAATTAGTATTAGAAATATAATAGCTCGAATTGCTGATTTAATAAGCATTGATCTCACAACAGCCTTTTTATTTTGACTTAATTGTAAAGGATTATATTCTTTAAGCAGATTCGTAAATGTTTTTTCTTCATAATCATTACTGTTAGTGTATGAGCTTCCATAAGATGATATGCTACTGCTTCTGCCATATGGTGATGAACTACTGCTTCCATAAGATGATGAACTACTACTTCCATAAGATGATGAGCTACTACTTCTGCCATATGGTGATGAACTACTGCTTCTTCCATATGATGAACTACTACTTGATCTGTTTTCATAATCATAATTCATTTTTCACCTCTGATCAGTCTATCAAATATTTGTTAATTATCTATAAATATGAAGATTGGAAATTATTAATACTGATTGATTATTTAAAAAATTCATTAGATTTTTAATTAAAATTTTCTCTTTTTTATATTAATTATATTAATTATATTAATTATATTAATTTCATTGATAAAAAAATTATATTTATAAATCTTAATAAATAGTAATTACTAAGCAATTATAACCTTCGCATATAATTCTTCACATTTCACTTAAGAGTATTCTGAAATTCTTCACTATCCATAATATTTGAAACTTGATTTTGATACTTACGCAATTTATCCACTAAGAAATTTAATTTTGGAAAAAATCGTGCTGTCCAATTTTTCTGTATGTTAATAGATAGTAAGTGAGAATTTGCATTTAAATAATTACAAGCATTTTCACATTCAGCCTCATTTCGTGTTGAAATATACACACGTGCATGTTTAAAGTTACTATTTATTCTTACACGAGTTATTTCTATTTCATATTTACTTTGTAAATTCCAAATTTCTTTTTGTAAATCTTGATGCAGCAGTATCGATAGTCGATCTGTACGTTTATAAGGCTTGACCATATTTAATTATAATTTATATAGTGTTTAAATTCAAATAAAAAACTATTTATAATTGATTAAAATTATAAATATATCAAACTTCAGATTTCGTTATTAAATGAATCATGTATGATTAAAGTTCATCTATATTATTGAAACATTAAATTATAATCATATATTCATATTAATGTGAATTGAAGAAATTTAATCAAACAATACTTAGACGTTAAATCTTAAAATTTAAAATTAGTTAGACATAATGCTTGCCTTATTTCACTTAATGTATTTTTTGCAACTTTACGAGCAATTTCAGTGCCAGTTCTTAATATATCTAATAATTCATCATTTGAATACTGATTATACTTATCTCGTACAGGAGCAATAAAATTTTCTAATGTATCAAACAATAATTTTTTCAAATATACATCTCCTAAACCACCTTTTTTATAATGTTGTTTTAATTCATTTAAATGTTCAATATTATTGTAAAATGCATCTAAATATGCAAATACTACATTACCTTCAACTTGACCAGGATCTGAAATTTTAATGTGATTACTATCTGTATACATTGAAAAAACTTTTTCTTTTAAGCTTTTTGAGCTTTCATTGAGAAAAATTGCATTATTAGTAGATTTTCCAGCCTTTTCAGCGCCATTAATACCCATTAATCTTGATACATCACTTAAATATGGCTTACACTCTTTTAAGCAATTTGTATAATATAAACGATTAAATTTTCTTACAATTTCGTTTGTCTGCTCTATCATAGGTACTTGATCTTGACCTACAGGTACCAAATTTGCTTTAAATGCTGTAATATCAGCAGCTTGACTAATTGGATAACATAAAAATCCTATAGAAAGACTGTTTTCAAGAGATTTTTGCTCTATTTCATGCTTCACTGTTGGATTGCGCTGTAATCTGCCTAAGTGTACTAAATTCATATAATGTATAGTTAATTCAGCTAACTCAGGAATAGCTGATTGTAATACAAATATATTTTTATCAGGATTTAATTCGACTGACATATATGCAGCCATTAGCTGTAAAATATTATTTTTTATAAACTTTGGTCTTTCAAAATTATCAGTTAAAGCTTGCATATCAGCAATCAAAATAAATTGCTTACAAGAGTGCTGAAGAGCAACTCTACTTTTTAAAGAACCTACATAATGTCCAAGGTGTAGTGAACCTGTCGGTCTATCTCCTGTTAGAATTATATTTTGATTAATCATACAGTTTGTTTTTATCATATCATTATTCATAAAAAAATATAAAAGCTATTGATTGTTCAAAATTAGTATGATATTATCTAGATCTGATCGCGGAGAAGAGCAGAGGCAGCTCGTCAGGCTCATAACCTGAAGGTCGTAGGTTCGATTCCTACCTCCGCAATTCTGTCAAAATCAGTTAAATATCAAAATTACTTTTTTAAAAATCAATTTAATTTGAAACTTTATGCGAATTATTACTCTAAGAATTATTTTATGAATAGATACTTTTTATCTTACGCATTATATTATATAATATGAATTAAGGTAAAATGAAAGTTATAGTTATCGGAAATGGAAAAGGAGGTACAGGAAAATCTACGATTTCTATGAACCTTTTAGTTGCATTACAAAGCATGAATAAAAAAGTTTATGCAATAGATGCTGACGCTCCACAACATACACTAACACAATATATACAAAATCGAAACTTCAATAAAAATCTCTCAAAAATAGAATATAAATCAATGCAATATGATGAAAATATTGATCAAATTTTACATATTTTTGATAAAGAATATGATTTTGTAATAATTGATCTATCTTGTCATTATGATAAAAAAACTCAACATATTCACAGTAAGGCTGATCTACTAATTACTCCAATTACAGATAGCTTAATAGATACTAATGTTTTACAAAGTACAAATTCTTTAGAACAATTTGTTCCAGGGGCATATGCAGAATTAGTTTGGCAAGTCAAAAAAAATAAAATTAATGATAAAAGTGGCTCACTAAAATGGCTTTTACTACCCAATAGAATTAACATACGTGTTACCAATAATCAAAAAAAAGTAATACAAAAACTAAAAGAGTTATCAAAGTATATGGGATGCATAATTCTTCCTGGTATCAAAGATAGAGTTTTATTTAGAGAATTATTTGAATCAGGAAAAACAATTTTTGACCTTAAAAATAACTCAATATCTACTCTTGCAGCAAAGCAAGAAATAAGAAATATAATTAGTTATTGCATATAAAAAAATATACTTAATAATATGTTAACCTATATTGTATTAAAATCGAATATGGATAAGGAGATCTTATGCGCCTGCTACTAGTGGAAGATGATTTAAATATGGCTTATAGCATGTCTGGTAAACTTAGTAAATCAGGATGTTCTTGTGAAATAGTTCATAATGGAATGGAAGCTATACAGTCAGCAAAACTATTTAAGTATGATGCTATAATTCTTGATATGGCCCTTCCTGATATTTCAGGAGCTGATATAATTCGTAAGTTGCGAAAAAACAAAATTGATACACCAATAATAGTGGTTTCTGCTTTAGGTGATATACAAACAAAGGTAAATGGACTTTCAACTGGTGCTGATGATTATATACTAAAACCTTTTAATGATGATGAATTAGTTGCAAGAATTTATGCTGTTATACGTCGTATTGAAGGACATTCAGTTTCTGAAATAAGATGTGGAGAATTAATGCTAAATATAGAAAATAAATCAATAATCGTAGAAGGCTCTCCAGTAAAATTGACAAAAAAAGAATATGATATGCTGGAATTATTTATTCGTAGAAAAGGAGCAATTTTAAGTAAGGAAGTATTTTTAAGTCATATGTATAGTCACGAATCAGATGAACCAAGTGCAAAAATTGTTGATGTTTTCGTATGTAAGTTACGTCGTAAGTTAAATTCTTTATTTAAAAATAAAGATACTATGCCACAAATAGAAACTGTATGGGGTCGTGGATATGTAATGAAGGATCCTAAGTCAAATGCACAAAATAATGATTTAAATAATACTATAAACTTTGATGATCAATCTGTTCAACTTAATGCCAAAGAAAATCTTTAAAGAAATTAAATTTGATTTATATATAATTTTATAAGTAAACTTTATTTATATAATATATTCTTAATTAATTTTTTAACGGTCAATAATATTTTAATCAACTAGCTGCATCATCTAATTTTATATTACCTCTTCTAGTTATAATACCGATTATATTATCTCTTCCAGCAGAATTTTGTAAATCAGACAAGCTTAATCTAACCTGTACTTTATCTCCAAGCTCGATTCTGATACGATATCTACGAATTTTTCCAGAAATTTTTCCTCGTACTAATTTTTTAGAACCATCAAGTTCAATTTGAAACCAAGAAGCTGGTAGTACAGATTTTACTACTCCACTAATAATTGCATAGCGAACACCACCAATTACTTTGATTATATAAGGTTCATTTTCCACAATGTAATTATATACATATAACTATACAACTTTCAATAAATTTAAATATCTTCTTTTATATTTTTTAAATTTATAATATATTGAATTGAAAATACTCATTAAAAATGATATCATCATTTTGATGTCTGTTCTATCAAACACTCTTGGAGCTGTAAAAGCTACCGCTGGGTTTTTAGCAAAACCAGTATGGTGGACAGCAAACATGCTTTGGGGAGATAACTTAAAAGAATTATCTGAGATTGCAACAAAGGTAGATCTACTATCTACTGAATACGCAAATTTAACAAATGAGGAACTACAAAATAAAACTAAAGAATTTAAAGCTATGATTGAAAAAGGCTTTACTCTCGATGAAATCATGATTTCAGCATTTGCAACAGCACGAGAAGCAGCAAAACGTGTTTTAAATGAATATCCTTATCTAGTACAAATAATGGGAGCTGCTGCACTACATAAAGGCATGATTGCAGAAATGAAAACAGGAGAAGGAAAAACTTTAGTAAGCTCAATTGCTGTATATTTAAATGCTTTAGATGGTAAGGGAATGCATGTTATAACAGTAAACGACTACTTAGCTAAACGTGACTCAAAATGGATGGGACAAATTTTTGAATTTTTAGGATTATCAGTCGGCTGCATTGAACATGATATGAGTTCCACTCAACGTAAAATTGAATATGCAAAAGATATAACATATTGCACAAATAATGAATTAGGATTTGATTATCTACGAGATAATATGGCAATATCAGCAGATGATCAGTGTTTAAGAGGATTAAATACTTGTATAATAGATGAAGTTGACAGTATTTTGATTGATGAAGCACGTACTCCACTAATAATCTCCGGTCAAAGTCAAGATCCGTCAGCAATGTATACATGGGTAAATAATATTCTTCAGCGATTTTTAACAGAGGATGATTATGCCAAAGATGAGAAAGATAAAAATGTACACTTTACAGAAGCTGGTATTCAAAAAATAGAAAAAATATTAAGACAAGATGGAGTTTTAGAAAAGAATCAAAGTATGTATGATTCAAATAATGTTCTATTAATACATCATCTAAATCAAGCACTAAAAGCACATACTCTTTTTAAATTAGATAAGGATTATATTCTTCGCAATACAATTGCAAAAGATGCTTTTGGAAATGATAGAAGTGATGATGAAGGTAATTTAATATATACAAAAGAGTTAATGATTGTTGATGAATTTACAGGTAGAGTGATGGAGGGTCGAAGATATTCAGATGGTCTACATCAAGCGTTAGAAGCAAAAGAAAATCTAGATATTCGTCCAGATAATCAAACTTTAGCTTCTATCACATTTCAAAAACTATTTAGAATGTATAATAAATTATCAGGTATGACTGGAACAGCTGCAACTGAGAAACGAGAATTTGATGTAGTATATAATTTAAAAATAGCATCTATTCCAACACATCGTAAAGTGCAGCGAATTGACCATGATGATGAAATTTATGTTACTTTTCAAGAAAAAGTTGATGCGATTATAAACCTAATATATAGTCGAAATATAAAATATATGGTTCGATTTTGTGATCAGCTAAATAAAAAATTGATAATAGTATCAAATTCAGAAGATGAAACACAAAAAGTATCCAATATTCTTTTAAATGAGAAATATACAGTTATGAAAGAAAATACGAATTTATCAAATCTATTTGAGAGTTATTCAATTATCGTAATGTCACAATCTCAACTTGATACATATAAGAATAAAATTGACTCAAATATTAAAATAATATATGCAAAACATCACGGACAACCAATGCTTATCGGAGTTAGCAGTGTTGAAAAATCAGAACAGTTTTCAGAGATATTAAAAAAAGCTGAAATAGATCATGATGTACTTAATGCAAAAGCTCATGAAAGAGAAGCTAAAATCATAGCAAATGCAGGACGTATGGAAGCAATAAGCATAGTAACAAATATGGCTGGAAGAGGTACTGACATAAAACTTGGAGGAAATATTGATGTACTAACAAAAGAGCGTATAAATAAAACAGGTGAAGAGTATGAAACAGCTAATGAATATATCAAAAATCAAGTTGAGACTGAAAAACAATTGGTACTTAATACAGGTGGTTTGTTTATAATTGGAACTGAAAGACATGAAAATCGCAGAATTGATGATCAGCTAAGAGGACGTTCAGGTAGACAAGGAGATGTAGGTGAATCAAAATTCTTTTTATCATTAGATGATGATTTAATGAGAATTTTTGCTTCTACTAACCTTGCTAGTATGTTAAAAACCTTTGGTTTACAGTATGGAGAAGCTGTAACACATTCTATGGTTACCTCTGCAATTTCTGGAGCACAAGAAAGAGTTGAAGCTCATAATTTTGACATTCGTCAGCAAATTAAAAAATATTCTGATGTCAAGGAAAAGCAAATGGAAACTTGTTATAAGTATCGAAATGAAATTTTACATTCAAATAATGTTTTACCAAACTTTTATGATATATGTACAAACGTTATACATGATATGATAGAAAGATATGTACCCAATAATAATAAAAAATTTATACAATATTTACAGGATGAATATGATATCTATATTGATGAAACGATATTAAATCAAGAGCATGATGATATTGCGGAGCATATTTATGCTATAATTCATACCAAATTAGATAAGTTTAAGGAAATATATAGTAGCATTACAAATCAAGCAATAATATCAATAATTATTCAAAAACTAGATAATAATTGGCAAGCTCATGTACAAAATCTAACATATCTTGAGCAAATCATAAGGTTAGCAGGTTATGGACAAAAAGATCCACTTGTAGAGTACAAAAAAGAAGCATTTGCGATTTTTGAGCAAATGTGGAATAGATTTCAAGAAGAATCATTACAGTCATTACTCATTAATATTAAAAGAATGGAAAATGAAAACTTAAGTGAAACAATCTCAAAGCAAGTAGAAGCAATTGAAGAAGAAATGCAATCAAATTTGTCCTCTTTAAAATCAAATATTGAAAGTGAAAATCTTGATTTTGCTGAAGAATTTGAAGATGAATCCTTTGATGATGATGAAGAATATGATGAGAATTTTGAGAAAAGTATAAAGCATGAATCAGCAGAAAATAATAAATAAAATTTATATAAAAGATACGTAAGTTTCACAGTTGATTCACAAAAGATTCATGAATGTTTCACAGTTAAAAAAATAATTTATATTTTTTAAATATTTACGAATATATTTTCACCTGATAAAATAAAACATGAGATTAATCACTGATGGAGCCTGTTCAGGAAATCCAGGACAAGGAGCATGGTGCTTTCTACTACAAAAAACATATTTCGAAGAATTACAAAAAGATGATATTATACATGTCGGATATGAAGATTATACTACAAATAATCGAATGGAACTCTCTGCTATACTTTTTGGACTTCAAGTATGGCTCTCTCAAGATCACGATCAAAATTTAGATATATACTTAGATAGCACATATGTTCAAAATGGAATTACGACATGGATTCATAAATGGAAGAAAAATGGATGGCTAACCTCCAGCAAACAAATAGTAAAAAATCAGGATTTATGGCAAAAATTAGATCAAATTCATGAAAATAAAACTTTAAAAATCAAATATACATGGATTAAAGGTCATTCAGATCATAAATTACATAATTTTGTGGATAAAACTGCAAGATTAGCTTCATTACAAAAATATGATCAAATTCCAAATTACGTAAAATGCAACTATTTTAGTAATTTTTAATGAAATTAAACAGTTATAAAATTTTTATTTCATGACTTTAATCACATATTATAATAATTCAAATATTAAACTTGATAAATACATAATCTTTTGATTGAAATATAGTGAATATATATGCTATAATCTCTCGATGTTATATTTTCTATGGAGTGTATACCTATTCGTTACTCTTTTGATGTCAGTGATCATATTTTTACAAGATCCAAAAGACATTGCTGCATCAAGAAAGGGTCCTTTTTCATCAGTTGCTGGACAACCAACACTTTTTCGCAATATTACAATTATACTTGGAATCTTATTTTTTCTACTATGCATGTTAATCAATGTTGTAATTGCTAAAGATCGATATTCAATTTTACAAAAATTACAAGAATCCAGTGTTTCTGAGAATGAAACTGCAAAAAATGCAGAAGAAAGCTTGAAAATCATGTCAGATTCGGAAAATAAAAATGAAGTTAAATCGGCAGTAAAAACAACAAGTGATGAAAGTAAGACCTCATCAATACAGAAAATAAAATCAGAAACAAAAGATGTATCAACATCAAATAAAGCTGAGGCATCAAATATAGTAGAAAGTAAAGATATCGATAAAATACAAGAAGTGAAGAAAAATAAGGAAGAAGTTAAAGATACTACAGATGTTATTCAAGAGTCTAAAGAGATTCAAGATATTAATCACTTAGAAGAAGATAGAAAATAAGATAAAAATATTAAAAAATATCAAAAAGTCAACTGTGATTTACTCTAAAATAATTTCTTACAGACCATGATAAAATAAGAAATACTAATGTTTCAGATATAGTATCCAAAGATCTAATCTGTATTACAATATTATTTAAAATATTTCCAGAAGAAATGGCATTATATGATAATCCACAACCAACAAATTGAAAACTAATTATACAAATTGAAATCAAAATTGAAGCCATTAAACGCCAATATGATAAAGAAACATACAATGATTGATTTTGTTTATTATATACTCTCAAAAAACATAAGCTGGAAATAGTGTCGGCTAAAATATGAGTCACCGTAATATCAATTCCATGACTTTGCATAAATCTTAAGGCTACAGAAATACTAATCAGTGAAATCATTAACAAGCAATTCACTAACGTATCTAATTTAAACATAAGATAAAAAGCACAGCAAAGTAAAAATGTACTTATTATATCAAAGTGATTAAGTGTAATTATATTTTTTATTATATTTTGTAATGTTGGCAAATTTGTACAATAGCATGGAATTAAAAGACCTATTATTACTATGATGGATAAATGTTGTAAATAATAATATAAATTAACCTCTTTTGTGCTTTTTACAAATTGTATAGCATAGTCCTGAAAATAATCATTGATTAATTGAATTAAGTTTGAAGTTCCTATAAATTTTTGAATATATATACTAATAGATAGTATTGTGAAAAATATAAATAAAGAAGTAGCTGTTGGAATAGTTGGAATTAATAAAGGCCATGTACAACAGCATAATATTAAAGAATTTACATTATAGTCTCTTCTAGAAGGTAAAAATAGCCAACGTATAACCAAAATGAAGATTAAAATTTTATACATAATAGATAATGGATCATAATAGGAGTATAGTTTGGACACTTTGATAAATGGAGAAGAAACAAATAATAAAATACTCCATAAAATTTTTATTTCTAGTGAAACAAATTTGAGTTTTTCATCATAAGTCTTCATTTTACGTATTATATCAACAGATAAAAATAGAAAAGTTTTAAAAATAGAATGCACAACTAAAATTTGCATCATTAAATTCATGTCACAATATCTTATAGCACTAACAGAAAAAGCTAGATGCGCTTGTGTAGAATATACGATCATTTTCTTCATATCATTTTCTTGAAGTAAATTTATAAAACTCCATATGATGGTAATCGATGAGCATATAATCCATAAATGAATAATCCATGTGTCAATAAAAATTGAATAAACTTTCATTGCAAGTACAACTCCAGCTTGAACAGTAGTAGTGGTATGCAAATATGCACTTACAGAAGTGTTAACTGCAGTACTATTGGATAACCATTTATGTGTTGGCCAAATACAAGCTTTACTAAAAATAGCAATAGATAAACCAATACCAATCAAATATAATTCAATTTTAGAATAATCTGATTTTAATATATCACTCAAGAAAAATTGTCTAGAAACTATTAAGGAGAATAATAATGATATTGATCCAATCAAACCATTATATAGTGTTGATTTTGCTGCTTCAGTATCAACCTCTCTAATAAGATAAGTTGATGTGATAGAAAGCCACTCCCAACATGTCATGAGAGTAAAAACATTATCACTTCTCAAAAAAATTATCATTGATAACCCATTGGCTATAAACATTAGGTGTGAAAATTTTCTAAATGAATAAAATAACCAAAAACAACCATTAACTAAACACAACCACTCTAAATACATTAAATTATTCCGTAACGGCGCCTATGAAATAATACAAAAGTACTAAACATATATCCTAAAGATGAAGAAGTAATAATAAATGGCATATCAAGTGGGAACAAGCTACGATTTACTTGTTTATTTAGCGATTTCACTCTACCTAAAACACAAAAAGAATTACTAGCATGTAGAATATCCATAGAGAGTTGTTGGGTCATTTCTACTTTAAAAGTATCAATTTGATTTTTACTCAAATTATCACAATGCTCATCTTTTAGATCAATGTCTTGCAACAACTTCTCTGCTTTAAATAAGTGAATTGAAGCTGATTCAACCTTTGGTATATGACATGCAATTTGTCTATATATTATAGAAGTAGGTTTTTTATTTAAATCAATGTCATATAAGGATATAGATTTCGATATGGACTTTCTTTTCAAGTAATTATCAGTTGAGTTCCTCGGTAAATAGTCATTAAATATTAAGTTAATATCTTTTGAATATTGTAAATCTTCTTCGAGTGAATCGCATGTAATATATCCTGTTTTCATAAAATCATCTTGTTCAATATCATTCGATTCAAAATATAGATCACTATTAGTAATAGGTTGATATGAACATCCACCTGAATCAGACGAAGAGTATTCAGCAAGATTATATCCAATTGATGCAGTTGAGCAGCTAGATAACGTATCAGAATCAACTTTTTGCTCTGTGGATGATATATTATTATATTGACCCCTTATATCAGATAACATCAATAAATCATATGCATCCATTTTATCTAAAACTCTAAATTTTCTACTTCTACCATGTTCATAATCTTGAAAATATAAATAACCTGAGTATTTAGTCTCCTTATTTAGACCAAAAAGGCCAGAGTCTAAGTAGTATTTAATAGCATTCATATTTCTACTACTCTTTCTAGATTCTGAAAAATGAATATCTGTATGATTTTGTGTAGCATCATCATAACAAGAATCTAAATCTGACATACATGCTACATCATCACCAAGTTCAGTACATATCTTATACTCATAACCTATTAAGGCCGCTATATCAGAAATTAAACAAACAAGAAAAAAGACTACTCTCACGAGATGTTCCTCCATTCAATTCTCTGCTTCGTATCATACTTTTTTTTATGATGCAATATTGTTTTTAACCTTTTTTTTGTAATTATATATTTGAGTGAATATATTTCAAAAACTATATAAAAGATATGAAGTAATAGTAATACTGATTATGGATGGAATTCTAGAATTTAAGAGAAATATTGCTGTATGTGTGTTGATTAGTATTATAATTTCATATTGTTCGGGATTAGCTCCTTACTTTTTATCTGTAATAAAAAAGTGGAATCTAAAATATCAGTTATTTTATGCTTTATCTTCTATGTACTTAATATCTATTTCTAGTACTTTACATGATATTTTCTTTATTCCTGTAGTTTCATATGTGCAAAAAACTTCACGCATTCTATTAATTAAAAATTTATGTCGAACAAGTCATGAAAGCAGCTTAATGACACCTAAAATTAGAAGAGTGCCGTATATAATATCAAATATAATGAAGTACTCTTATCAAATTTTCATACATATCATAAATCTTCTCATACAAATATATCGTGTATATATATACTCTTTTCCAAATTTATATATTGTAATTGTTGGATTTTTAATATTTTTTCTATTATCATTTCATTTTATATTTCTATGGATGAATTATAGAATAAAATCATATGAACAATCAGACGCACTTGGGTCAAAAACACAAAAAGTACTAAATAACACTAATTGTGTAAATTCATCATTAGTAACTCAAGAGCTTGGAGTATATCTAAATAATGACGAATATTATTTTAATCAACAGTTCCTCATTTTCTCAAAATATTTTATACTTTTAAAGTTAATTCCTTATCTAACTTTTTCTTTATATTCATATTTTTCATGGAATTATATCATATCATCACATCATGACGTATTTGAAAAAAGCACACTATTCTTTTTTGTATCATTTTCCACATTTTCAGCAATTCAAATTATATCTAATCTGCGTTTTCTTCTTGGATCACTAATTGGGCTACCAAAACAAATATATTATCTTTCTAATATAAAAACTTTTGAAACAAATCATCATAATATCATTTTACAAAATGTTTCATTTGAATATAAAGAAGAAGCAATACTAAAATCAATATTTTGGACATTTGAAAACGGTACATGGACATTAATTCAAGGACATAATGGATCTGGCAAAACACTATTATGCAAATTAATCTCAGGACGATTACTTCCAACCAAAGGTAATATTAAAATCTTTAATACAAATCTATCACAAATAACACAACCTCATTGGCAATCGCAAATTACTCTAAAAACTCAAACTGAAAGTTTTATTTCAGAGAGATATCACTTAAAAAAATCTAATTTGTGGAAAAAATATTTTAGCAAATACGATTATCTTTTATCAAAAATAGAATTAAGTAAAGGTGAAAATAATTTTCTGTCTATTGCATCACTTTTGCTTTATGATAAACCATTTTTGCTTATATTAGATGAAACTCTGGATAGTTTAGATGATACAAAGCGTAAAGATATAATGGATATGTTAAAATTAGAATTTTCTTTTGTAATTATCGTATCACACAATATTGATACATCATATTTTGATGCTATCTTAAATCTTCAACAATGAAAAAAATGATCTTTTATAATTTAATTACAATACGAATAATATGAATGTGCATATTTCAACTTTCAAGTAAAAAATAATCATCAACATATAAATAATATCATTAAGTCCAAATATTTTGTAACCATCTATTTATCAATCTATACTCAGTATTTGAATGAAAAAAAAGTGGATGTGTACTATTTGGAACTCTTGAAAATTCCACATTTGAATATTGCAACATTTTAAGAACTAGTACATGCGGTAAATATTTTTGTGATTCAGAAGCAAGTAACAAAATAGGATTCTTAAATTTACTCATATACATACTTAAATCAATTACTGCTTCTTTATTTGATGTGAATTCTTCATAAGACAAAATTTCTTGCTTAAATGCAGTTAAATAATGTAAATCATGAGTTAAGCTTAAAACACCTTTTCGTTTTGTAAATATCCAAGAAAATAATCTCTTATATATTTTATAATAATCATTTTTAACTTCAGCTCCAAAACAATTATTAGATAAAAATGTAGCAAAAGAAGGAAAGTAATGTAGTATACGTTGTGCATACTTATATCTAGAATGAGTCGATTCAATAGAGAGCACTAATTGTTTAGATATTTCATGTCCAATATCTCCCATAATAATTCCTTTAATATTATGTAGTTTGGTAGCTAACATTAATGCTGATAATCCTCCCATGCTAGATCCTATAATAACTGTTTCTTCAGCATGTACATAATTTAATAAAGCACAAAAATCTAAAGCAATACCGCTGTAAGTATATTTTTTACTATCATAAAGACAATCGCTATCTCCATGACCTATATAATCAGGAGTAACTACAGTTGCATATTTTATAAGTTTTGGAGCTATTATATTAAATAGATTTTTATTAAAAAATATTGGATGTAGACATAAAATACAACGTTTTTTCAAATTAGAACTTTTTGAATAAAGACGAAAGACTATTTTGTGAAAGCCATCTTTATTTAAAGAGTATATATGTTCTGTTTTATGATACACTTTTTCCTTCTAATATAGCTTTAAGCCATTTACACACATCATGTACTACTTCATCTGCATACATAATTGAAAACTTATTTACTACATCATAATTTATAAATTCTGCTTTTTGTAAATCAAAATTCATTTTTTTCTCTTTCTTGTTTTGTAATACCAAAACAGGAACATTACAATTATTCCAATAATGTGAAAAATCATATAAATAAGTCGTATTATTTAAATTTTCATCTTTTTGTTTAGTAACTATAGTTTTATAAACTCCACCATTCTTTAGTTTACGATCATTTTCCAACTCATCTTTGATGGAAGAAATAAAATTTTCGTCACTTTTATATTTGCTAAACTTATTACTCCATATTAAATCAAGAAAATTTTGTTTTACTGAAGGTCTGTTAGCAAAAAATGACTCATCACATATTTTATGAACATCTGTGATTACAGCTGCTTTTACAATAGTATTTTCATATCCAGACATAATCATAGAAATTAATCCACCTAATCCACTACCTATTAATATTACTTTTTTCATCTTAAGATGATTTAACAAGCATACTATATCTCTAATTAAAACAGTTAAGCTATATTCACCGTAATTTAAATAATCACTATCTCCATGTCCAACAAAATCCACACAAGCAGTTGTAACAAAATAACTTAACTGCGCTGCTAAAGAATTATAATATGAACGATTTTCACCAAATCCATGCAAACAAATCGCACATATATCTTCGTTACTTTTTGCAACATGTAAATCATATACACATTTATGAAGTTTTGAAGTGCTTAACCCGTAATATTTTTGAATCATACTAACCTCATATTATTTGTACATGAAAAATTAAAAAGTACCAGAATTTTCAAACTTTTTCTGTACATTACGACCAATGGAATATATATTTCCTGCTCCAACAAATAGTATTACATCTTTATCAAGCAAATTTGCTATACACCATTTTTCTAGCATTAGTTCAGAATCAATATATTCACAATCAAGATATTTTTTTAGATATAAAAATACATCCATATCACATTTATATTTTTTTGATACAGTACCGGCTGAATATACAGGTAATATTAGTACTTTTTTTGCTTCTTGTAGAGCATTTACAAATAACTCATGCAACTTTTCAAATCTTGTATATTTATGTATTTCACATACTACATATACATTACTCATAATTTTCAAAGAATTTATCATTAACTTAATAGCTGTGGGATGATGCGCATAGTCATGAATCCAAGTAACTCCTCGTATATTGTATGATTCCATTCGTTTGTAAGTACCTAAAAATGAGTGTAGACCTTTAATAATTTGATTCTTAGATAATCCTAAAATATAAGATAAGCCAACTGCTGCAAGTGCATTTTCAATAGAATGTGTTCCAAATTGATTTAATATGACATTTTTCCAACAACCCCAAGGTCCATGTATATCAAACATCATTTGTAATTTTAAAAATCGTATGTTAGTTGCTGTAATATCAGCCAATTTATCAATCGAATAAGTTAACCATCCTTTTGGTACTAAAGATTTATCTCGAACATTACATACACCAACATTACACTGAGATGCATATCGTTTCATATATTCTTTAAAATTATTCAAATCACCATAAAAATCTAAATGATCTGTATCAATATTTGTAATACATTGAATATTTCCTCTTAAATTTAACATAGATCCATCTGATTCATCAGCTTCTATTACAGAAATCAAATTTTCATCATTTATATTATAATATGCTGATGTATTTAATGATCTTAAAGTAGCTCCAATATAAAAAGATGGATTGTACTGATTAATATGTAAAATCCAAGTTAGTAATGCTGTAACAGTTCCTTTTCCATGAGTTCCGGTAATAGATACAATTTTTTTTGCATAATTTGTGTTAAAATTTTTCAATATAAATTGAAGAACTGATGTACGATGAAAACAAGAAATATTATTTAAATTAGCATAAATATATTGTGAATGATTTGCTGTAATGCCTGATGAAAAAATATAACAATTCGCTAATGGTGTATCATTTTCTCTATAAATTTTTAATTTATCAAACTTTTCTCCTAAAACATGTTTTGCTTGTAATAAAGTATTATTTTGTAAAAATTTTGCATCATCACTGCCAGAAACAGTATATCCTAATTGCAACAACCATCGAGCTAAACCTTGCATACCAATTCCACCAACTCCAACTAAATGCATATTTTTCCAATTTGTAGAAATTGGCTTATCATTAATCCATAATTTTTTTAAAAATTTAGACATATTTTTTTAAAGTACTCATATGATATCATATTATATGTGGAAAGTTAGAATTGGTACAATATTTCCTTCAATTTTTCCTGGTCCTTTAGGTGTTTCATGTATTGGTAAAGCTTTAGGATCTAAGTGGAACTTAAAAGTTGACGATTTGAGACAATTTGGTATAGGAAAACACAAAACTATAGATGATACACCATGTAGTGGTGGAGCTGGAATGTTGATGCGAGCAGATGTAATAGATGAATGGTTAAACAGTACAAAATCTGACTTGATAAATTATAAATATATTTATATGTCACCTAGAGGTTCAGTTTTAAACTCAAATATGTCTAAAATTCTTACTCAGAAACCGCTATGTATATTATGTGGTCGATTTGAAGGAGTAGATGCTAGAGTCTTAACGCATTGGAATATTGAAGAAATCAGCATAGGTGATTTTATTTTATGCGGTGGAGAAGTAGCAGCTTTAGCATTACTTGAAAGTTGTGTACGGTTATTACCATCAGTGTTAGGTAATGCGAAATCGATTCAGACCGAAAGTTTTGTACAAAATTTACTGGAACACGATCAATATACAAAACCAATAAAATGGGTTCCAAAGTGTTCAAAATCATCATATAATGTTCCCGAAGTTCTATTATCAGGTAATCACGGGAAAATAGAAAAATGGAAACTATTAAATCAGCAATCCATAACTGAATCTCGTAGACCTGATCTATGGAGTAAGTACAATAGGAGGAAAAATGGACTTGCTAGCGATGTTTGAAAAGCGTCATACACCGGAAAATGAAGCAATAACTAAAATGACGTCCGGAGATTTTATAAGAGTTAAAGTTCCGATACAAGAAAAAAATCGATCTTTTACAAAGATAATCGAAGGTTTATGCATAAGAAAGACAAGACAAACTTTTCTAATTTTGAGAAACACTCGTTATGGATATGTAAAATGTAACTTTCCATTTGTTGGTAACTATGAAGTTGAAATTATCAAAAAAGGAAAGGTAAGACAATCTCGCCCCTATTACCTTGAGTTTGTAAGTAAGAGTAAAAGAAGAATTCCTGAACGAAGGGATTGATATAAAAGCTTAAGTATACTAGAATATGATTTATGGTTACTATACAACAACTTTGTCGAAGTGATACCAGTAAAAAAGGAGGAAGAGTTCGTAAGACTAAAAGAACTTCTTCTGCTCTTGGTGGAGCTCCTATGTTAAAAGGAGTTTGCCTGTCTGTTGAAACTACTACTCCAAGAAAACCTAACTCAGCTATTCGTGCTATTGCAAAATTAAAATTATCAAATGGAAGATTCATCACAGCCTATATTCCTGGCTTTAAGCCACATGGTTTACAGCAACACTCTTATGTAAATGTAATACATAAAGGTCCTCCTGATCTTGCAGGTATTCGACATCGTGTAGTTAGAGGTAGGCTTGATGCTCTTCCGCATGCAAATCGTAAAAATGCTAGATCAAAATATGGAGTTTCTAAGCCTAGTTGATAAAACTTATATATTAAAAAATTAAATTTCTCACCTTCTATTTTAGATTTAAAAAACAAAACATAATGATTAATATAATTAATGGAAAACGAAATAATATATTGCCGCAAGAAATATATTTAAAAATTTTTGTAATATTTTGATTTTAAGTGAGTCAATTACAATTTTAAATATAAAAATTTATGATATACATATGTAATTTAATCTTTTAAATTTTTATCAATACTCAATATAATATATTAAATCAATTTTATATTTAGCTTTAAAATTTAACTATACATTATAAATAATTATTAAAAGATTTATCAATTTTCTACTAAGATTAATAAATTATCAGATTCACAACTTAATTAAAATGTAATTATGTTCTTATCTATTTTTTATTCAAAACCCTTTTATTATATACTTATTAATATTAATAATATATTAAAATCAGAAGTATAAATTAATTTATATATAAAATATGTTGATTATTAGTCATAATATTTTGAGAATGCTTGATAAAGAAGTAAAAATAATACCAATTATAATTCAAGATAATTATTGTTTAAATTCATCATAAAATGTTAGAGATATACCTTTTATCAAAGCCATAGATCCTTCAGAAATTCCATATGAAGCATCTATTTGCTTAGAGGGTTCAATAATCCAATTTAATGTATATACGTTTTTTATATCTTCAGGTTTTATATTTTCAAGATAATTAATAGAAACTACACCTACAAATAAACCAGTTAATCCTCCAAGAGCGACATCTATAATTCTTAGTCGACCCATCACTTTTCGTACAATATCTAGTAAAATTTCAATAATCAAACTAAGAAAAGAGGCACATAATAGAGCTGTAATAACTTTTGTGGCAATTAATACGGTTGTACTTTCTCCAAGAATTGACTTTAACTGACTATAAATATATGATGATAGTTTTAGACCTGAAAATAGACCAACCAAAACCGCTATTGAGTGTGTATATATTCCCAAAAAACCTATATAAGCAAATGAAACAATTGAGATAAATAGTATTACTACGCTTGCAGTTTCAAATAAATGTATCATTATAACCTCAATTCAATATATCTTAATTTAATTCTAAAATCAAGTTTATTCTATTTTGAATCTCTAGAAGCAGATTTTTTTGGAGTATCATTATACTTGTATTCAGGCATAAGACCTTCTTTAGATAATAAACGATGAACTCTATCAGTTACTTGAGCTCCATTTTTTATATATTTCTGTATTGATTCATTTGATCTAATCAATAGTTTTTGTCCATTCGACTTTTTAGGACTATATGTTCCTAATTTTTCTAGAAATGCACCATCTCTGGGACTTCTACTATCTGCAGCTACTAAAAAGAAAACTGGATCCTTCTTTCTTCCACCCATAGCTAATCTAATTTTTAGCATTTAATCACCCAAATCTAGCTTATATGGTTTACCAAATAATGTCAACCTAATTTTTTCACTCCAAGAGCAAATACAAGGAATGACAATTAAAGTAAATATAGTACCAATTGTTAAACCTCCTACAATTACCCATCCAATTTGCAATCTAACTTCAGAACCTGTTTCATTAGACAGAATTAATGGTATAGCTCCTAATACCATGGCAGCTGTAGTCATAATAATCGGTTTTAATCTTAATTTTGCTGCATTAGTAATAGCATCATCTATTTCCATTCCTTGTTCTAAATAGGCATTTTTGAAAAAATCAACGATTAAAATTCCATGCTTTGTAATTAATCCTGTTAATGTGATCAGACCTACGACACTATAAATATTTAGATATACACCTGGTACGAAATATAGAGTAAATAATGCTCCAGATAATGCTAATGGTACTGTACACATAACAATAAGAGGATAAAAGAAACTTTCAAATTGAGCAGCCATGACCAAAAAGACAAATGACATAGATAATACAATCATAAAGTACGTACTATTACTTTCATCTATTAGACTTTTGACATCTTTTCCTGGAGCAAGCCAATATCCTGATTTTGGTAATACATTACGTACAGATTGCTCAAAATCTTTATAAGTCTTTAAAACGTCAAATCCATCTTTAACTTTTGCATATATGGTAAATGATCTAGCGCCATTTGTATGCTCAAATTGAGGTCTAGTACGCACCTCATTTAAATAAATTAAATCTCTAATCGGAACAACATCTCTTTTATTATTTGAAATTATACTACTTCTTACATATAAACTTTTCAAACTCTGCTCATCTCTTTGTTCATTTAATGGCACCCAGACTAAGACTGGATATAATTTTCTATCAATCTCAAAATGTGTGGCTGGAGGATTTCCTCTCATTGCTCTTGAAATATTTACTGCAGCATCATCTAAAGTAACTCCTAATGATAATGCTTTATCTCGATAAAAATTAATCTCGTATGTCTTATCAAATTTCATACTAGTAAATCTTATATCATTTGCATCAATACCATCGACACCTCGAATATTTTTGACCACATGAGATCCAACCTCTTCCAATTCATCATAACTTTTATTTGTCATTAAAATTAAAGAAATTCCTTTATTATTACTTGAAGCACCAAAAGATGTATAATTTACGGCAAATGACGTCATCATTCCGCTAACATAAGGAGTAACATTATTCTTAATCTCTTCTAATATGACTTTCGCTCCTGGTCTTTGATGTCTATCTTTTAATAGAACATATATCGAAGCATCTCCTGCTCCACTAGAGAAAGATACAAATACAGATTGTACTGAATTATTCTCTCTTATCTTTCGTTCCACTATGTCCAAAGTATCAGATAGATAGTTTACTTCGGCTCCAGATGGTGGATAAATATTAATAGAAATCGTACCTTGATCTTGCTCGGGAATTAAAACATATTCTAAACCGTACTGAAGTACAAAGTATCCTCCAACACCAAATAAAACAGCGAAAGCAATTACTGATCTGCTCCATTTTAAGGCGGATTTTAAAATTCTCATATAAAAATTCTCAAATTGTTCAAGATATTCGTGAAACTTGTTGAGTATCCACCATTCTAAATGTTTATCATCTTGTAACATGTATGCACTCATTACAGGAGTCAAAACAAGTGCAACTACTCCAGATACACAAACCATTCCAGCTAAAGTAATAGCAAATTCCTTAAAAACTATGCTTGTAAGTCCTGTTGTCAATGCAATTGGAGCATATACCGATACTAATGTTAATGTCATGGCAATAATTGAAAATTGTATTTCCTCCATACCAACATATGCAGCAATAAAAGAATTTTTTTGTTTACCAAGTTGCTGATGTATACTTTCTAATGCAACAATTGCATCATCGACAACTAATCCCGTTGCAAGTACCATTGATAATAAAGTTAATAGATTAATGGTGTACTGAAATAGATAAATAATGAAAAACCCACTTAGTAAACAAATTGGTATAGTTATTAAAGGAATAATTGTGGATCTCCAAGAACGTAAAAACAATAATACTACTAAGGAAACCAAAAATACCGCTTCAAATATTGCCTGATAAACCTGTGAGATAGATTCTTGAATCGGTTTTGCATTATCAATTGCAACTTCTAATTTTAGAGCTGAAGGTATGCTTCTTTGTACCTCTTTTAATTTTTCATATACTGTTTCAGCAATTGCAATTGGATTAGCTGTAGATTGAGCAACAACAGTAGCATTTGCTGCAATTTTTCCATTATATTTTACATAAGAATCTCGATCAAATTTTACAAGCTCAACGTTTGCAACATCTTTAACTTTTATAATTTGACCATTTTGTTCACGTACAACAACTTCCTCAAAATCTTTAACTGTAGACAAACTACCTTTTATAGTTAAATTATGTCTTCGATCACCAATCACCAGATTTCCTGCTGGTTGTCCACTAATATTTTGCTGCCCGATACTCTGAAAAACCTCATTTGAAGTAATTTTAAAACTGGATAGTTTTGTGGTATTTAGCCATACATTCATCTGAAATGTACGTAAATCTGATCCAACTGTTCCTGAAACATTTACATTTGCAACTCCATTTATCGGCTCTAATACGGGCTTAATATATCTATATAGATAGTCACTTAACTCTCCTGGAGTATAACCATCTCCAGACAATATAATATATAAAAATCCTTTGTCAGAAGGATCAGATTTGGATATTACAGGCTCTTTTAAATTTGGTGGAAATTGACCTCTAATTTTACGCACTTTATTGTCAACATCAGATGCTGCTGAATCAACAGATCTATCGGAACTAAAATATAGAGAAATATTAACTCTACCTGTTTGAATACGACTAAACATATGCTCTAAACCTTCACAACTTGATAAAGATTCTTCCATTAAATTAGCAATTTGAGATTCTACAACAGATGCTTCAGCTCCTGGAAAATCCATACTAACATTTATAATTGGAAATGATATTTTAGGATATTCTCGTACAGATGTAGATCTCCATCCAACTAATCCTAATAGGATTATTCCAATATGAATCACCCAACTAAGCACAGGACGTTTTATAAAAAATCCTGCAATTCCGTGTCTCATAACATATCCTTATTAGCATTATCTGATGAATTATTCTTATCTTGATCAATTATATCAACTTCCATACCATCAATATTCATTAATCCTGACTCAATTGATACTACACCCCCCTCTTTCAAACCATCTATAATTTCTACCAACTTTCCATCTCTAGCTCCAATTTTGATAGGAACTTTCATTGCAATACCCGACTCTACCTTATAAACATAAAATTGATTTAATTGCGGAGTAGTAAGAATTGCTGATGCTGGAATAGCCAACACTCCATCTTTTGCAAACATCTCCACATTTACTCGTACAAAACTACCTATTACTAGATTTTCTTTATCTGCCTTCTTAAATTTTGCTCTTATCATTACCATATTAGTATCTGTTGCCTGAGGCTCCATTGCATAAATTGTCGCTATTTTTGGTAAAATATCTCCTTTTTCATCAAATATAATTTCTACATCCATACCAACTAATGTTTTTGACTGGGATGTTATGCTGGAAACAACAGATTCCGGAAGTGCAAATTCAATAAATATATCCTGTGCTGAGCGAGAAATAATTGAGACTAAATCTTTATTTTCATAAACAGTACTACCTTTACTGTATTGATGTAAACCTAAAGTACCATCAAAAGGAGCAAGAATCATTGTGCGATTATACTCTGCTAAAGCTCTTTCATAATCACCTTGAGCAGAATTATATTCAGCTTCTTTCATCAATACATCAGCATTAGACATATTTCCTTTTTTGTGAAGTGTTTTTGTACTATCATACTGATATTTTGCCATCTTCATCTTACCTGTTGCCGATTTTAACATTCCAGATTCAGAGCTATTTTCCAGTTCAAGAATTATATCTCCTTCTTTTACTAACTCATTATCAGATCTATGTAATTTTTTAATAATTCCTCTTTTATCTGCTGTTATTGTTACTGATTTGGAACTTTTAATTCTACCAGAATAAGAAGCAAAACGCGCTATATTTTCTTTTTTTATACGAGTACATTTTAGTTTGACTTTTTTTGGTAAAACAGTAACTTTTTCTCCACTAAAACCAAAAAATGAAGCTATATTACTAACCAAACCGTCAGCTATCACATTATTAATAAATAAACACAAAAAAAGGAGCCTAAATGTCATATTCCTACCTTGAATAGAGAATATCAGAAAATGATAATAAAATCAACTCCCCGGGCTGGATTCGAACCAGCGGCCAAATGATTAACAGTCATTTGCTCTACCACTGAGCTACCGAGGAAAGACAAAGGCCGAAACCGGAATCGAACCGACATACAAGGATTTGCAGTCCTCTGCATAACCACTCTGCCATTCGGCCAAATGTCACTCATATATTATGTACTAAAAAAATATGAAATCAAGTCTTTAATATATAAAAAAAATTATACTTATTTAATAATTAATTTTAGCATGCTATTAATATGTAGATAAAATATTAATAAAAAATTAAATATTCATAGTATTTTTCTTAATTACTATAATAAATTTTCACTATTTTTATAGAATGGTATATTACAACATTCTAGTTAAGTGTATCATTTTTTATAAAGAAATTTGTTTTTTATCTTTTTATATTAAAGTATCTGTCGAATGTTATATATGGTTACTATAAATTTCATGACTTTAACTTATATATCTAGTATAGAACAGTTGTAATAAAAAGAATAATATAATTAATTATTCTTACTTATTTCTATAATACTATATCAAAGATTCAAAAGTTTATATGTATTATTTCTAGTATTTTTTATATCAACCTTAATAATTTCAAGTTCTTATCATAACTTAGCTTAAAATATTTTAATTGCATTCTGCCTTTCTATTAACTTTGTATTTTTTTCTTTTTTTATTGATTAGATTTTCTAAATACCTACTAAAAAATCGTAAAATTCTTATCATTTATATTAAGGTTTTTAAAATTTTTTAAAATACTTGTTAAGCTTTATTCTATGAAGCACCTATCGATGACTCATGTTACTTTGCAGTGTAAATAAAATTAATTTTATGTTTTAAATCTCTATTTGCATCTTAAATAAAAAAATTCTCTTTTTTCATAAATTGGAATATAATATTAATTCCTATTTAAAAACTCTACTAGTCATCAAATTTCCAAGCTTTTTTTCATCTACTCTATTGATGAGTTTTTTATAGTCGATATCAATATTATTAAAGAGGTATCGTGTCAACTGAATTATTCAAAACATATTTATGAGAGTCTCCTATATTTTATTAATGACTAGCTGAATTTGAATTTTGTTTTTAATGAAAGTAATACAATTTATCAATAATAATAATTTCAGATGATCTTAAGGAAATACTTAAGTGTTTTAAATTTACTGTAGAAATATATATTATGATTATTTTAAGAAGCTTAGTAGATTTTTAAAGTCGAAATCATCTGATGGCTGATTTTTACACTTTTCTTGAGCTGATATATATGATAACTCATAAGTGAAATACTGTTATAAATTTGAAGAATATTTAACAGAAAATAGAATTTTAGTTAAGTAAAATAGAATATTTTTTAAATTGATGATTTATATTTTATAATACTATTTTTTAAAATTTCTTCTTTTTTCAATTAAAAATATACCATCCAAATTATAAACTTTTCTGCAATTAACATATTCTAATCCTCTGAATTGAGTCCATAATCTTTCCATTTCATTGTGATATGCGCTTTGATTCTTTCTATCTTTAGTATCTCTTTTTGTTTCTTTATGATATAAATTTACACATTCTGAATCATGACAATAAACATGTACCTTACAAACATCTTCTTCATTTATAACATCTGCGCACCTACATTTCGCTTCATAAGCATACCAACAAACCCTTTTATTATGTTTTACACATCTTTTTGAAATATCCATACGTTTAGAATTTGGTAGAAGCATTAAAAAATCTATCTCCTTTATTACGCTCGGTACGGATAAGTAGGAACTTAATCTTACATATAAGCCTGCATATTTATCTACTCTTTTAGGAATTGGAATAATAGAATCACCTAATAATAAACCCTCATCTCCTTTATCAAAAACTATATGTGGTGATTCTTTACTAGTCACTTTTATATACTGATTTGAAGTTTCACCTGAACTATATAAATGAGAAATTCTTGATGAGTGTTGGAAAGGTAATAACTGTGATACATATGGAATATCCATAGTTACGTATTTATCAAGCATCCAAGGTATTGCAACTTGATAAGAATATCTGAAAATACGTTTTTTTTGATTTTGATGTATGTAACAAATCTTGATCTTGCTGAAATGAAGTTTCTTGAACCTGTAGAGTTTGAGACTGAGATGAATCTTCTTGATCAGACTCTATCTGAAAATGCTTAGATGTAGTCTCTTCACAATCTTCTGATCCTTCAGTAGATCTTACTGTAGGCTGTTCTGAAATACCGAGAGTAGTTTTATATGAAGGATATAAAACATAAAGAGAAGATATTTGCTCAAATTTTACTACTTGTGGTGTATTGAAAAAATCTTGATCTTGCTGAAACAAAGTTTCTCGAACCTGTAGTGTCTGGAACTGAGATGAATCTTCTTGAAAATCTTCTATCTTAGGCTTTTCAGTATATACCACTGCAGGAAGTTCAGGATATAATGCTGAGCTTTCAAAGGTGTCATTCCCTGCTAATATTAATATAAACATACATGTTAGTGTACTTTTATAGTTCATAATTCATATTATTTATTGATAATTGATATTTTACAATATTATTTTTTAAATTTCTTATTTCTAAATTAAAAGTATACCATTGTCAGTATTAACTACTCTAAAATAACCCAATTTTAATTCTGTAGATTTAGTTAAGAGAGCTTATAGATTATAAAACTTCTTCCTTTTATTATAATTATTTTTTATTTTTTGTATATTCATCTAATAACTTGAGACATTTCGAATCATGACAATGATTATTGTATATTGGTCCACTTAAAGTGAAACGTTCTTCTTCACTTATTCTGTTCATACAATCACATTTTCCTAAAACAACATAATTACAAAGAGGCCGATTATGCTTACTACATGTACTTCTAGTTTGTGTTGAAGAGTCTTTTACTAATTGAGTATCATTCTGCTCTTCCAATTTAATTCCTTCTACTGTAGTAGTATGCGTTCTTCCTGCTAATGCAGAATTTTGTGCACGTTGGTAATTTGCTAAAAGAATTAAAAAATCTGTCTCCTCTATTCTACTTGGTAAAGAAAAATCTAAATTACATCGCACATACAAACCAGCATATTTATCTATTCCTGGAGGGGATAAAAGACTACAGCCATATGATGGTACACCTCTTCCTTTTCTATCAAATACTATCTTTGGTGAGTCAGCACAATTCACTTTTATATACTGATTTTTAGTTTTATAAGGTTCTTCATTATGTGAATTGAAACTGCTTGTTAAATTAGCTGAATGAGCATATTGAGATGGAAAAGACTGTAGTAAATGCTGACAACCTTGTGACTCATGAAGTAATGCTGAATATTGAGCTGGTAATGGCTGTGGTGAAAGGAGCCAATTTAGCTTCTATCAGACCTATATCAAACTTCTGAAAACCTTTTTGATAAGTCTGTTCATCGAAAATTTTCTCAGTATGATCAGTGGCTAAATCTTGAGGTGATAATGATGATGTAAAAGGTAATAAATCTAAACCTGATGTACTTACTTGTTGTGAATAATGAGCAGGAATCTTATCTACTGTACTATGTACTGCAGATAAAAAGGTGAATACGCATGACAATATAATTTTATAATTCATAAATATATTATATGCTAATAATTTATAGTTATCAATATTGTGCAAAAATATATGTATTATTTTGATTTTTTATGTTGTAATTTGTTTTTTTAATATAATTAACAGTAGTTATTTTATCTAAAATGCAATTTTTTCTTCAATATTCTTGTTCATTTTAAATTATTCACTTTGATACAATAATTAACAGTTTAAAATCAATAATTTGAATTATGAAAAAGAAATTTATCAGCTAATTATAATGTATTTATTAGTATAAGCTTAAAAATACGATAAGCCTTCTGAAATTTTCATTTACACTCATATTTCTCACTCTTTATCTACCTTGCCCTTTGCATCTTTATATTCACTTTTAACTCTATTTTTCTTAGTTCTTCTTCCTCCAGATCTAGGTTTAGATTTAACTTCTTTAGCTCTTTCTTCTACACATATATCATGATGACAAAATTCTTCCAACTTTTCAGGTGTACATGCACAGAATCCATATCTTACATTAAAATTACAAATAGATCTATTATGCATAGAACATTTATTACCTTTTTTTGTGGCATCAGTTGAAGGTAATTGTTCTCGATTATGTACAGATAATACACTAATAGAATTTTTCCCTAGTTGACCTTTTGCTTGATTCTTCTCTGATAGATTTTCTAATGGAATAGTGAAATGAATATCTTGATTTTCAGTTTCTTCTAAAGTGTCTTCTGCAGATAATGAAATACTAAAACCTTTCTTTATTTTATTTTTCTAGTGAACCAGATATTGTTTGAGTCGGCATTTATCACCATACAATACTTGTTTAGAGATTCACCAGTAGTGTTTTTCATCTCAGTCCATAGTGTTATATTATTCTTATGTGCCTTTCTCCACTCTATCCAATTTTTCCACGATTCACTTTGTAAGAAGGATATACTATACGGCAAAGAATTTAAATCGCAATAATAATTCCTGTCAAGAATATCTGAATCTTTGCAAGTGATGAACGTTACACCAAAATCAATTCTATCATTTCTTACTTTTAATATTTGTATGTGTATATTTTCTTTCTTTTGATAATAACGTTTAATGTTTGTTTGAAGACGTATTAGTTGTAAACAATTTAAATCATGACAATGATTAGTATGTCCTGGAGTACATTCACATTTACCTCTTATAAAAAAACACAAAACTTCCCATGAGAACATTTATTAAGACCAAAAGGATATAGTTGACGAAATAAGGAAGATACATTCTGAAATGTTGAAATAGACTTCTTCTGTGGAGTTTTCCGTGATAAAGCAGCATAATCTTCTTCTGAATAACCCAAATCTGTATATGGACTATACCATTGCGGTGATAAAGCTGTAGAACCTTCTGCTAAATGACTCCAACCTGCATATGGACTATGCCATTGCGGTGATAAAGCAGCAGAACCTTCTGCTAAATGACTCCAATCTGCATATTGACTATGCCATTGCGGTGATAAAGCTGTATAACCTTCTTCTGGTTGATTTACCTTCACTAAAGTGAGTTCAGAAGGTGCTACATAACTAGATGAAGAATCCCTCTCTGTATCAAATTCTTCTAAACTTTTCAAATCTGTACCATTAAGATAGTTTTCTATAACTTCCCACTCTGTATCTTGAAGATATGCCTTCATACCTTCTGTACCTTCAACTACATCCGTAGCAGATGAATCTAAAAATGAAGAAGTATATACTGTAAGAAATGGAGAAATATCAGAACCTTCTAAATCATGTCTTTTCATTGCAAATACTATAGATAAGAAACACAATATTATATATTTGTAGTTCATAGATTATTTATAAATTATTGATTTCTTATTTACAATATTTTTCTTTTTTAATTAGTTTGTACTATTTTTGATTTCACTACTTTCAATTGATACAATAAGTTCATCGATTTTTACATGTAATTTATCAATATTAAGTATTAGAGGTAATTTATAATTAAGCCTCAGCGATGTATAAAGATAATTTTATTACCTCGTATTTATTTTATAAGACTTATCTAGCTATTTTAGCTTCACCTTAATTAACCTATGTTGATAGTCATTATTTATACCTTAAATATATATTTCTTAAAACTTATTTTATTATTTCATTATTTTCTAATTTCTGTGCATTAAATGCTTGTAGATTAGTATTTATATTCACTTTATAATTAGATCTAATCCGCTCTAAATCATGCTTGATTTTTATTTTTGTGAAACTAAATTAGTAACCGAGTCTCTCACATTATTATATATCTTCATCTACTTTTTCTGCTCAATGTTACTTTTAACTTTTTATATTTTAGACTCTGCACGTACACATAGTATGTCATGATAGTAATCTATATACTCAGAGTGTTGACACTTTCCTATTATCATAAAACCAAAAATTTTATCTAAATTAATATATATGTTTTTTTGTTATAGCATATTCTCTAAACTCTACAAAATTAAATTAAAATGATCCGTCTTAATTATAAGAGTGTAATAAGTTATTTAAGCTTTTCGCTGATTGAGATACCTATTTTAAACTAAAGTTCATAAAGTTATAAACAACCAGAAACTTTTATAAATGCACACTTTGTATCTTTATTAAGCTCTTTCGCATTTACCTTCTGTTTCTTAGCCTATTTCTTGATACAAGTTTATTTTTATGTTTTGCTTTAATAACTTCTAATGCTACACATCTTAAGTCATGACAGTGAGATGTATAATCTATAGAGCAACATGTACCTCTTATAGCAAAACCATAAACAAGCATTCCATGAGAACATTGATTTGATAAAGGAAGTAGAGAAGGTATTTGAACAGAATCTTGAATTGAAACAGATCTAAGCTTCATTAGGTTAGGTGTGTGAATACAGCTTGCTACTGAACAACCTCAGCCTAAATGTTGGCTATACCATTGTTGTGCTGAAACTGTCAAACTTTCTTTTGAGTGACTCCAACTAGAATGTGAATTGTACCATTGTTGTGGCGAGACTGTGAAACTTTCTGCTAAGTAACTCCAGCTAGAATGTGAATTGTACCATTGTTGTGGCGAGATAGTAGAGCTTTCTTCTAGTTGATCTTCTCTTTCTTGAATAAGTTCAGGAGATAATTGACAAGGTACTTCCATACCGTTCCACTGTGTATCTTGATTTTGATCTGGCTCTTCTATATCTACCATGTCTGATTCTTGATCTGACTTTTCTATACCTTCCATATGTGTTTGATCAAAAGGATTAGAATGATTCAATGCAATATCTTCCCACTCTGTGTCTTCCTAATGTTCTGATGAATGTTCAACATCTTCTTTTGACTGATTTTTAAGTGCTTGTTTGTATCTTTTTTGAGCTCTCTTTACAGCTTTATGCTGTTCTTTCTTTTTCTCTAAACACTCTGAATGATGACAACGAAAAAATTGGTCATTTCCTTCATCATCAAGAATCAATTCCAAAGGTCTATCAATACATTTACATTTATCTCTAGCAGCAAAATCACAAACAGGCTTGTTATGTAAAAAACAATGATAGATTGGCTTACTTTTTCTTTCTTGATGATCAGTTGAACTACCTACTACCTCACTAGTAAGAGTCACACCTGGTGATGAAGTGCTTTCTGCTGATTCTTCTACATAACTAGGCATTGCAAATGAGAATGGAAATATAAAAAATAATATATATTTATGATTCATAAGGTATATAATATACTATTAATTATTGATTATCAATATTATTTTTTATAACTTTAAATTTTGATTTGATTTTTAATTTTGCTATTCACTACCATTACTAATGTATAATATTTAAAATATGTTATTTTGGTTGTTTTATTAAATGCAATATATTTTGGCCATCAGCACTCTTCTCTAATATATATGTTGAATAATTCTGCAAATTATTCTGAGTATAAAAATCTTTAAGATTTTCAAATTATTCCAAATTATATATAACTGAAGGATCAATTGGACATCTATTAATTGAGTTTGGTTTTTTGCTTCTGTTTTTATACATCTTTTTGTTTGCAGTGTGTAATATATTCCAATTTTTATTAACATCCATTTGAATAATACACATTGTTTTACTATTTCGAAACTTTTTTAGTTCTTTCCGCTTTGTTGAATAAGCCTTAATACACTTTGGGTCATGACAAAAAAAATCTCCCTTATTATCTTGATGAGATGCACCGAAATAACATGTACCCATACTACAAAAATAACAGGCATATACTCCATGATAACATGTATTTTTCTGTTCTAAATCAGAGAGTTTATTCTCATTCTCTTCTTGTACAGAAGAAGTTGTATGTATATAATCCTCTCCTAGTAAGAAATTTACATGAGGTTTTCCTGAAGCTTTTGGCTTTGGTTGTAGTGGAGATTTTAATGAAGATTTTGGTTTAGAAGCTTTTGACTTTGGTATAGATTGTGATTCAGACTGTGATTCAGGTTTAGAAGAAGATTTCTGCTTCTTTGGTACAAACTGCGATTTTGGCTTTAGTTGTAGTGGTGTTTTCAATGAAGATTTCAACTCTGGTTACAGTGGCGGTCTAGCAGCTTTTGGCTTTGATATAGACTGCGATTCAGATTGCGTTGCTTCTGATCCAAAATCAGATGCATCACCTCCATCATCTCTCACCCACTTCCAATATTCCTCTTCTTCACGTTGTTGAATTGCTTCAAGAGTAAGTACAGCAATAGGATGAGGCAGTGTCTGACCTGATGCTATAAATTGAACTGGTGGTAGAGGTAAAGTGGGTAGAGTTTGAGATCGAGGTTGCTCTTTTGATTCGGATTTATCTTCTACAGAGCAATCTTTATCTCTGCTGAGCCAATTACAATATTCTACTTGTGATTGTTTCTGTATTTCTTGAAGAGTAGCTATAAAGAGAAGTTAGGTGTAGACTGACCTAATACTGAATATTGCACCGGAATTGCAGGTTGTGTACTATAGTAAGGATAAGGAAAAAATGAACCTTGAGTCAAAGGTACTTATGTTAAATAGAAAGGTGCAAAATATTGATCTTGAGGAGTCATATGAGATATTCCTTGCTGTAATAAATGTTGATCTTGAAAAGTTATCTGAGGTTTTCCTTGATTAGATGAATGAGTAGACGTTTTTTTGGTGAGGCATAAATGGTTGGTAAAACTGAAAGTATATATAATAATAATAATATATTTTTATAATTCATACTATATCATATATTATTAATTATTAATTTTTAATTTACAATATTATGCTTTTTCAAATGCATATTTTCTAATTAAAAAATATTTTTTGTAAATACTACGATATAATATATGTATAAACAGATATTTATAAAATTCAAAGATAAATATTAAAATATATATCAGTTTAAAGTTAGTTCATCACCTATTTCCTAAATTTACTCTATCACCTTACGCAACTTTGTTTTAGTTTGTCCATCACTAATCCATGCTTCTATGTTTTGCTTTTTGCGTATTGGGCGATTTTTCCAATTTTTCCAATTTTTCCACTCTTTACTTTGACAAAATGATTTAAGATTAGGTAAAGAATTTAAATAGCAAGGTTTATTCCAATCAAGTAGCATTTCATTAGTTCTTTTTCTAATGATTTCTTCCCATCTGCCAGTGCTTTCTTAAACTGTTTAGCTAACAACTTAGCTAACTTTTTGAGTTGATCTTCAGTAAGCTCTGGAAACTCTTCTTTGAGAATCTCAATATCAATCTCGACTTCCTTCACTTCACTTAAACCATTGAGCAAAACAGCTACTGCCCCTTCCTTACCAGCAACTTGGATCTTCCCCATTTTGCTCTTGGCTTGTTGTGCTTTGTAAAGTGCTTTTGGTACATCAAATACTCCCATTTATTTAGTAATAAAAATTTAAAATATTTCTTCAACTATATCAGAATTATCTTTTTCTGATTTCGTTATCTTTTTTTTACGTTGTTTTGGTGGATTCCCTTTTCTATTTTGTGCAGAAGCTTGTGTGTTTGCTACCGCTACAGTGTTATTCCATAGACCATTTCCACTACTGATTTTACATTCGATTGTAGAAACTGTATACCCGTTACTCTCAAGAGTTTCTCTTATGAATGTCTTATTATCGCTCTTCTCTAGATAGCTCAAATTAAATGCATATTCATTTATTATCTCACAGTTTCCATCT
>CAJXXZ010000002.1 GCA_913063285.1 uncultured bacterium
TTTCATCAATGCCAACGATGGCCTGATCTTTCAACCTCTGATATACGGGAAAAGCGTTAAAGCCAGCCCGCTGGAGATCTTTTTGATATTGCTTATTTTGTTTTGCTATCTCGCGTGCCTTTTTTAAACATTCTGGCTCATGACAATAATGTGTACAACCTGAAAGTGATTGGCACTTACCTGACTTAAGAAAACCGCAGACTTGTATTCCATGAACACATATATTATTACTTGCTTTACCTTGTCTAGGCTCTACATTATTCACTACAAGTGTGTCTTCTGAAGTAATTTTTGTTGGTAATGAATTATGACTTTCTAATGAAACAGAATATTCTTCTCTTTGTTCACTTTGCCCTTCTTGAGTAAAAGATGTAGCTCGATCTTGCTCTTCTACAGGTGATTGAAAGGTTGATACTGATTTATCTTGCCCTTCTATAGATGATTGAAAGTTGCATTTCAAATTCTCTGTTTCTTCACTTTGATCTAATGATAATGAATCATAAACTACTTGCTGATCAATCATATTTACATCTTGAGCTTTTGTGAAATTTGATGCCTTTTTTATTTTATGTAACTTTCTTTCACCTTTTTCATCTGTTCTCCATATATAAATTGGTCTGTTATGAATTTGCCTACTAGGAGTGCAAAGTGATTTAAGATAATTAAATAGAGCTGAATCATAATAAACATCATCACCAAAGACTAAAAGTTTGCTATTCAATCTTTTAAAGGATAATTGCCATTTTCGATCGCTAATCTGCTCAGCTATTTGCATTTGTATATCCTCTCCCATTCTCTTCTTTTGTAAGAATTTAGAAGAAATAATATTTTCATCTGACTTGGGTAAATTTGATTCTTGAAAACCTTCTTTAGATTGAGGTTTCGGTTTCAGATGAAGTTGCAGTTTCAATTGAGTTTTAGATTGAAGATTCCTTTGAGGTTGAGGTTTAAGTTGAAGCTGAGATGTGAATTGAGAATCTGGTTCAGATTGAGATTGTTCTGCTACAAAATAAAAGTCTTCCCCTTCATCAAAACATATATTTTGTTCATGCTGTTGAGTTTCTTCAAGATTACCTAAAGTAAAATTAGCCATAAACTGACTTGATGCAGAATATTCAACTGAATTTGTTTGCTGCATATGATAGTAAGGATATGGTATAACTAAATATTGAATAAAAAATACTTGTGGCACAAAATAGCACGCAAATTGAGGAACTAAATAGTGACCAGTGAACTGAGATGTCGCTATTTCTTGAAAATTAGATGAAATTTCAACTGAATTTGTTTGCTGCATATGATAGTAAGGATATGGCATAACTAAATATTGAGTAAAGAATACTTGTGGTACAAAATAGCAAGTAAATTGAGGAACCAAATAGTGACCAGTGAACTGAGATGTCGCTGTTTCTTGAAAGTTAGGTAAAGTCTCCTCTGAATTACTCAAACCAGGAAGAGCTGATATAAATGAAAATATACACAGTAGTATAAGCCTATAATTCATACTACAATAAATCATATATATATTATTAATTTTTGATTTACAATACTTTTCTTGTTCATATATATAGTCTAATTTTACTTAAATTTATAATATATTTCATACTTAAGTATTATACTCAATATTTCATATATATTTTATAATAATATTTGAAAAAGGTACTGTAAATATATAAAAGTAAATATTATAAACTTTTTTCTTCTAATTTGCATTTTGTAATTTAAATTTTATTTATGATTAACATATATTATTCCTTAGATTAATAGATAATTTAGATTAATAGATAATTCTATATATTAATATGTGAAAAGTATATTATGAATTATAATCTATACAAAAGAAACTGATGTCATAGGTGCACTATCACCCCATCTACTACCAATTTTTATCAGTCTAAGATACCCTCCAGGTCTATTCATATAGCCCTTAGCAATATCTAACAACTGCTTTAAAGCATCTTCTCCAATCTGATGTATAAATTTACGTCTTATATGAAGAGTTTTTTCAGATGGTTCAGCAATAATTCTACGAGCTGATGTTATAGCTTTTTCAGCAATTGGACGTATAAATTTAGCTCTAGCATCAGTTGTAGTCAACTTACGATGTAAAAACAGGTTGCGCATAGATTGCTTTTTGTAAGCTTTACGCATTCCATATTTCATACTTAATTTACGTTTTAGAACAGAATGTCTCATTCTCCACCTCTCATTATTTTAGATGATTCTTTGTTAATAGGCCAGTCTATTTTCATACCTAGTGAAAATCCATATGATTCATAAAGACGTGATTGAATTTCCTCTAAAGTAACTACTCCACATTGCGTAACTTTAGATAGTTCTTCTTTTGTGGTAGTCACTAAATCTCCGATATGTATAATCTTTAATGCACGTAGACATCTTCGTGCTCTAGGAGAAAGAGGCATAGAATCAACTAGATCATATAATCTATTATTCATACTTATGTCTATAGATGATGGCTTTTCATTCTCAATTAAATTATCATTTATATCACCATCAGCTATAGATAAAAATTGTTCAGAAAGTATTTTTGCAGCTTCTGAAATAGCATCAGAAGGATTTATAGCTCCATTTGTCTCTACATCTAATATTAGATTATCATAGTTAATATGTAGGCCAACTCTCATTGGAAGCACTTCAAATCCTACTCTTTTTATTGGAGAAAATGAAATATTATCGAGAGCTAATGTATTTGTTCCCATTATTACTTCAGCTGGCATTGAAGCTGATTCAACATATCCGAATCCTTTCTGTAATAGAATTTCTATATGTAGTTCTCCATCTTCATCTAAAGAGCAAATATACAAATCTGGATTTAATATTTCTACAGAATTTGAGTGATTTATCATACTAGCATACACATCACATTTTCCCTTTACAGACAAAGTCACTTTTTGTGCACTAGTGTTCATTGAAAATATTATGTTTTGTAGAGCTGGTAGTATATGCATTATATCTTCTTTTACACCAATGACTGAAGTACAAATATGATATATTTTTTCAATATTTACATGAGTGATAGCTACTCCTTTTATTGAGGATAGTAATACTCTTCTTAAAGAATTACCTAGAGTAACTCCAAATCCTGTGTGAAGTGGTTTAAAACTTTTCGAGATAAAATTTTCCCTCTCTTCCAGTATTTCTCCACTAGTTGGAAGAATTAGTCCAAATTTAGAATCACTCATATTCACCTCCATGCATATTATACACGTCTTCTCCTTGGTAATCGAGTTCCATTATGCGGATTATTTGTACGATCTATTATTTCCTCTATTAGAAATCCTCTACCTTGCAAAGCTTTTAGTGCAGCCTCTTTGCCAGATCCTAAACCTTTTAAAATTAAAGATATTGATTTTACACCAAACTCATTCATCTTATTTGAAAGGTCATTTGCCGCTTCTTGAGCAGCATATGGAGTTGATTTTCTAGTGCCTTTAAACTTTACCACTCCAGGTGATGACCATGCAAATACTTTATTTTCTTTAGTGGTAGCTGTTAATAGAGTATTATTAGATGTTGAACTTATATAAACATTTGCAGAATTGTGTGAAATCTTTTTTCTTGATTTCTTATTTGTTTTAGTATTACTCATAATGAACCTCCAACTCTTCTGCAGCTACGAGCATTTGTATGAGTTCTTTGTCCATGAGCAGGTAACTTTCTTCGCAATCTTTCACCTCGATAACATCTTATATTTATCAATCTTCTTTTATTAAAATTTATCTCTCTCTGAAGATCTCCTGTAATTTTATATCCTCTATTTTCAATGACTTTCATAATTTTTACAGCTATGTCACTGTCTAAGTCTTTTATCTTTGTATTTTCTTGTATATTTAGATCTTCACAAATCATTTTAGATCTATATGGACCTATACCATAGATTTTGGTAAGAGCAAATCTTACACTTTTTTTTGGATTTAACGTAACGCCAGCAATCCTCACAAAACCACCATAAATAAAGTATATGCAGCAATTACTATTCTGTCAACAAGACTTTTATTGCTTATATTAATTTCATTCATCTTTTTCACTTTCTATTTCTGTTTCGGAAATTACAAATACATGAGATACAAGCACATCTTGATTCATTTTTACTAATTTTACTCCTTGTGTTCGACGATTTGCAATTCTAACTTCTGACATAGACAAGCGAATTACTTGACCTTGAGAATTCATGATCATTAAATCATCATCTTCACTTACGTTAAATGCTCCTATGACAGGACCTGTAAGCTTAGTCACCAAAGTCGTCAAAACTCCTCGTGTAGATCTGTTACTTTTTCTATAATCATCAATTTTAGCTCTTTTTCCATAACCATTTTCCGTTACAGTTAATATATAGCTTGCAACATTTGTTCTATTTAAAAGTGTTGCTGATACAACATATGCATTCTCATCTAACACCATTCCTTTTACTCCACGAGAAGATCTACTATGAAAAATTCTTAATGTAGAAATTTCAAAACGTACACTTTTTCCATTTGATGATGTTAGTAAAATTTCATCTGAAGGTTCAGCTAGTAAAGCTCCAATCAAACTTTCATCATCATCTAATTTGATTGCTATTTTTCCATTTGCTCTCAAATTTTCAAAATCTGAAATATCATTTCTACGAACATATCCTTTAGATGTAATAAAAATTAATGTGTATTCTTCATTTTTTAATAAAGGTATTGCCAGAACGGCTGCAATTCTTTCTGATTTTGTAAAAGGAAAAAAGTTAACTAATGCGCGACCCATACTTTGAGTGGTTGCTACTGGAAGTTTATAAACTTTTGTGGAATAGGCTTTTCCCAGCATAGAAAAGAACAATACTTCTTGATGAGTATTTGCTACAAATAAATGTGAAATAGGACTATTTAAGCTTCCTTGTTTACCTCTACCTCCTCGCTTTTGTACTCTATATGTATCTAAAGGCAATCTCTTTACATATCCTGAATGACTAATTGTCACAACCATATCTTCTTGTTTTATAAAATCTTCCTCTACATTATCATATGATGAATAATCAATTTTACTTAATCGCTTTCTGCTAAAATGAGTACGTATACATTGCATTTCTTCACGAATTAATGCAAATCGCATATTTTGATCTTCAAGCAATTCTTTATAATATTTTATATTTTTTCCTAGCTCTTGAAGAGAATTCCATAGCTTTTCTCTTTCCAATCCGGTTAAAGCCTGTAATTTTAAATCTAAAATCGCCTTTACTTGAACATCAGAAAAACTATACTCAGATTCATTAGAAATATTCTCGTGAATACATTGTAAATAAGGCAAAACTTGATTCCATGGCCAGACAATTTTCATTAATCTTTCACGAGCTTCAGCTACAGTTTGAGATGATTTAATAATATGTATTACTTCATCTAATTTTGATAAAGCTAGAGATAATCCCCAAAGTATATGCGCTTTTTGCTTATCTTGCTTAAGGTAAAACAATGTGCGACGTACCAAAACATTATCACGAAACTCTATGAAAATGTGTAGAGCATCCTTTAAAGTTAGTACTTTTGGCTGCCCTTTATGCAAAGCTAGCATATTTGTATGTACAGAGGTTTGTAAAGAAGTTAAATTATATAGTTTGTGAATAATTACATCTGGCATAGCACGTTTTTTTAACTCTAACACTATTCGTATTCCGCTATATGTTGATTCATCTCGTACAGTGTCAATATCTTCTAAATCTTGATTTGCAACTAAATCAACAATTTGTTCTATTAATTTTATCTTATTAACTGCATGTGGTATTTCTGTAATTACTAACAGATCCGCTTTTTCTTGTTTAATTTCACCTCGTACAACAAAACTACCTCTACCTGTCTCGTACATTTTTCTAAGTCCAGAAGAAGCAAAAATCGTACATCCGCTAGGAAAATCAGGTCCAGGAACATATTCCATTAATTCTTCTGTTGATAAATTTGAATTATCAAGTAAAGCACAGGTTGCATCAATGATTTCTCCTAAGTTATGAGGAGGAACAAAAGTAGCCATTCCTACAGCAATACCACTTGCTCCATTTACTAACAAATTTGGTATTTGTACAGGTAATACAGATGGAATTAATAAAGAATTATCATAATTTTCCTCCATATTTACTGTATTCTTATCATAATCTTTTAAAAGATATTGTGAAATTTTTGCTAAACGCGCTTCGGTATAACGCATAGAAGCGGCTTTATCTCCATCTATCGATCCAAAGTTACCCTGCCCATCAATTAAGGGAATATTCATAGAAAATGGCTGAGCCATACGAACCATAGCATCATACACAGCGCTATCTCCATGAGGATGATACTTACCCAAAACATCTCCAACAATGTGAGCGGACTTTTTATAAGGTTTATCCCATGTATATCCACCATCAATCATTGCATATAATATTCTACGCTGTACAGGTTTTAATCCATCAGCTGCATTTGGTATTGCTCGATTTGTAATAACAGTCATCGCATAATCTAAATACGATTGCTTCATTTCTTTCTCAAACAGCAAGTTTTTACTGTTTGTAATGTCGTTCATTATGCAAATATAACACAAAATAAATAAATATGAAGCAAATGAAATTATATTTTTAATCAAACACGATTTTTTTATGAATTTATAAATAAAAATTGACTTTCAGAAAAATTAAAGATAAATTTTCGTAAATGCCCTACGTAAATACAAAAAATAAAACAGAATTTTCTTACGATGTAAAATATCGAACCTCTTTATGTAAAGATTTGCATACAAAAATTGAATCTGAACAAACTGTAGCAGGATGGATTCGTACAAAACGTGATCATGGAGGTCTGTTATTTCTCAATCTACATGATCATACAGGATTGATACAATGTGTTATAGATCAACAACATGAGTTGTTTTTACAATGCGATAAAATACCAATTGAAAGTGTAGTATCAATTTCAGGAAAAATAACTGAACGTCCTACTGAATCTTTAAATGACAAATTAAATTCGGGACATCTGGAGCTTCAAATATCAAAAATAGAAATATTGTCTAAAGCTAATTCTTTACCATTTGCTCTACATCAAAATGATATAGGCGAAGAAATTCGTCTTAGATATAGATTTTTAGATTTACGTAGAGAAATAATGCAAAAACATATTCGTTTACGAAGTGAAGTTATACATGAAATTCGAACTTTAATGATGAATCATCAATTTCTTGAAATTCATACTCCAATACTAACAGCAAGCTCACCTGAAGGAGCACGAGACTATGTAATTCCAAGTCGTATTCATAAAGGAAAATTTTACGCACTACCTCAAGCTCCTCAACAATTTAAGCAATTACTAATGGTATCAGGAATTTATCGATATTTTCAAATTGCTCCATGTTTTCGTGATGAAGATAGTAGATCAGATCGAGTTCCAGGTGATTTTTATCAACTTGATATGGAAATGTCATTTGCAACTCAAGAAGATGTATTTAATATTATGGAAAACGTAATACATAAAGTATTTTTCAAATTTCAACCGAATATGCATATTGATGATTATCCATTTAAACGAATATCATATAAAACTGCTATCAACGAATATGCAACAGACAAGCCTGATTTAAGAAATCCATTAAAACTGTATGATATAACACATCTTTTCACCAATGATATTCCAAAGATTTTTGAATCAGCTGTACAAACAGGAAAAATATATGCATTACCAGTACCAAATTTACATCTGCAAACACGTAAATTTTTACTAGACATGCAAACTTTTGCTCAATCGTTACAAGCAAAAGGTTTGGGATATATAATTTTTGATGAAAAAGTTAGTGGTCCTCTTACAAATGCTTTATCTAAAAATATAGTAAATCATCTACAAACTATAATGAAAAAAGTAAATACTGATATGCAATATGATACAAATAAAGGAGGTGTACTTTTTATTGCATCTGAAAACTTACAAATAGTACATCGAGTGGCATCAGAAGTAAGACAAAAAGTTGCAACTGAGCTTGATCTTATCAAAAAAAACTCATACATGTTTTGCTGGATTTGTGATTTTCCAATGTATGAATGGAGCGAGGAGAAAAAAGGATGGGAATTTTCACATAATCCATTTTCGATGCCATACGAAGGCTTACAAGGTTTAAATAAAAATCCAAGTGAAATTTTAGCACAACAATATGACCTTGTATGTAATGGATATGAATTAACAAGTGGTGCAATACGAAATCATTCTCCTGATATAATGTATAAAGCGTTTGAAATAGTTGGATATACAAAAAATCAAGTCGATAAAGAATTTTCTGGTATGATAAATGCGTTTTCGTATGGAGCACCACCACATGGAGGATCTGCTTCCGGATTAGAACGCATAATCATGTTGCTAGCAGGTACGAAAAATTTACGTGAAGTAATTCCATTTCCTCTGACACAATCAGGAGAAGATTTAATGCTTGATGCACCAAAAGAATTATCAAAAGAACGACAAAAAGAGCTTGGTATTACTGTTACAAAATAAAATGTATAGAAATATAAAACTTAAGAATTTATAAGCAAGAAAATTATGGAATAATGTATATATTTCTATTATATTAATGATATGCACAGCAAACTTCATATATTTCTTATATATCCAAATGAGACTTTAGAGCTTGAATTTCAACCGCAAGATACTATACAGCAAGTAGCACAAAATGCGGGTATTCCTATTATATGCCAACATAAATGTGAATTTTGCTATATTTCAGTATTAAGTCATCATGATGAAATTTCAACAATGACAGATAAAGAAAAGCAGATAATTTCTACTGAAATGCAAAATATTCGATTAGCATGTCAAATTAAATTAAATGAAAAATTAAATAGTTTAAAAGTTAGAATGATGAGTATATCTGATAAAATACAAGAAGCACATCGAATATATATACAAGATGAAAATGATCGTAAGCTCTACCTTACAAGAGCTGATGAAACTATAGTTGATATAGTGCATCGTCATCCAGAAATATCAATTCCATGTGCATGTGAGGGAGCATTAGCCTGCTCAACATGTCATGTACATCTTAACCAGAATACATTTGATAACTTGAGTAAAAATAATGATATATCAGATAATGAAGAAGATCTACTAGAATTTGCACCTCACAGAGTTCAAACATCACGATTAGGATGTCAATTTACTTTTAGAAATCTTGATGGAATAACATTAAAGGTTCCTTCATAAAATTTTTAATAAATCGATAACCTATTTAAGAAAAATTTAATATAGTTGTTAAATTATCTTTTATAAGGAGAATTGATGTCTCAATCAGAATTGGTCAGATTGTTTCAAGAATTTCATATGTCAATACTCAAACAAAAAATATACATAGAAAATAATCTCGATATTTCTGATGATGAAAAGTTAACGATAGTACAAAATGAATTAATTTCAAAAATTAAATTTCAACACAATGTAGCTACACAAACATTTCCAAATGAAGTTGCTAGAGAATATCAATATATCATTACATCTTTAGTTGATGAAACATTTTTACAGATGAGTTGGCGTGAATTATGGCTAAAAAATTTATTAGAAGAAAAATTTTTTCAATCACATAATGCTGGATCACAAATTTTTACTAATATTAAAGATTTACTTAATCAAACACAACGAATGTATAGACATGATTTATGTTGCGTATATTTATCCTTATTAGGACTAGAATTTTTAGGAAAATATAGTGTAATTAGTTTGGATCAGACACAAGAACGCAATGAGAAAGAATTACAAAATTATTGCTACAAGCTTTTTAATGCAATTCATCATGAAAATGTACAACCTTTGAGTAGTTTGACATATATTATGCCAGATAATTATAAAGCTATTTATGCAAGTGTTCCATCAATTTATAGAGAAAGTTATTATTCTAGATGGATTGGAATAGGTACACTAATAATATATGCAATTTTTGGAACAATATATTGGAATTATTATGTAGAAAAAATTCAAAAATCAATTGATAAAGTAATGATATATAAAAAGAAAGATCAGGATGTTTAGCTTAATTAAAACTGCATTTATATATATTGTTATAATTTTATTGCTATCATTTATGGTACTCACTACACTACGATACTTTAAAATAAGTCCATGCTTACCAAATAGTAATGTATCAAAATATATTGGAAAAATACTACACTATATTGGTTTGTATATTTTTGATAATTCTGATTTAGTTAACACCTTTAAAGAAGGTATGTCTTTCTTTAAAAAAGTCGACATATTAGATATATATCAATTACCTTTTTCAATTATTTTATCACATAAGGAAACAAATATATTTTCAAATACTTCATTACATAATAAAAAAAATCAAATTTCACATACATCAAATGCATTTCAGTGGCAAATATTTGATACAGGAGTATTAATAGAAACTCACCACTCATTAATAATGCAAGATACATCTCAATGGAATGAGCTAATTGGATTAATTAATTATTATAGATCTGATTATGCGATTAACCATATTATATTAACTATATCAGCTATTGATATTACTGAAAATGAAAATGAGTTACGTAATATTGCAGCTCGATATCATGATAAAATTATTCATATGCAAAATCAATTTAATCTAAATATACCAATATATATACTAATCTCAGATCTTGATAAAATACCAGGATTTGATGATTTTACTCAATCGATACCTGAAAAATTTTTACAAGATATACTTGGATATTCATTACAATCATCAAATGCATTAAACATAGATAAAACTGAAAATATAGCATCTTCAGCCATAAATACAATAGGAAATCGAATTGAATATATTGAACACATATCTTATTGTAATTTGACAGAATTTAATGATGGAATAGCTTTATTTAAACATCATCTTTATAAACTTGAATTAGGATTGCAATCATTTTTAACATTGCTTTTTAAAAAAAATATACATTTTGATACATTTTTATTACGAGGAATATATATGACTGGTCAATTTAAAACACAATCCGCTTTTTTAAATAATTTATTAATAGAAAAAATCTTTTCAGAAGCTGGTCTAGCAAGATCAATTAAACAATTTGCAATGAGCAATGCATATATTATATTTCAAAGAGTATTTATTATATTTATATGTTTGATTAGCTTTATATCATTATATTCAGAAATTACGAATTTACAGCAAAAAACTATCACAATACAAGGTATTTGCTCTGAATTAGAAATAATATTACGTAAATCGCTTATATTTAAACAATCTAATAATAGCAATTTAAAGCAGTATATTAAAAATATAGAAGATAATATATCGAAATTAAATAAAAATACCCTAACGTCTACTTTATTTCCCATTTCTTGGAATAATGATATTGATTTACAAATTAGTAATATGTTAGCTCATGTAATAAAATTATCTATAATACAAAGAGTAATTATACAATTTTACCGACATGTGACTTTAACAAAATCAGGACAGTTAATTTCTAAAATTGCTTCCACGAAATTTTCTTCATCTCCATTAAGCAGTATAGAATTTTTATCATTAAATGAATATGTTAAACAAGTTGCATATTTAACGAAAATATCTCAAGAGCTTCAACATTTAAGTAAAACTGGTAGCTTAAGTATATTTAATGAAGTTATAAATCGATTATTTGATGAAGATATAATTATTAATAAAAACTTTGCATATATATATAAAATAGCTTTACTTGATATGAATGCCTATCACTTATCAATAGATAAATTTCAAAAAACAATCACAATACATACATCAAATTTTATTGAAAAATTTATCTTTATGCTAAAGAATCATACTTCAACATCTCCGCATATTGATACTGTAAATCATAATTTGGAGTTGTTTAGCTCTATATCAAATCAATATTCAGCAGAAGATTTACTATCTCTTCATGAATCAGTAGGTAAAATTATTAATATATTTAAATCAAATGCATCTAATTGGTTAGAATTATCTACTTTTGAACATAATCAGAATTACACAAAATTTATAGAAACAATGAATAAATCAAATTATGATACAGAAGATATATCAAAATGGCAAAATAAAATCAATTTAGCTCTACATCAATTAAAACAAAAAATGACACTACAAAAAATGCCTATTATTGATAATTTTCTAAAAGTAAATAATGATATAATAACTATATCTGATTCTTTAAATAATCTACATCACATTTTACAAAAAGTTGTACAAGAAAAATTCATACAACCAGTAGAAGCCGACACATTAACTTCTACAATTTTAAATAATGAATATTTAATTTGGGATCCAAATATACTAACTGATTTAACTGACTTAATTGATTCTTTTGAATCATTTCTTCAAAAACAATTGATGTATATGCCTCCAAATATTAGAGTGCCATTAAAAACTGTTTGCTATAAAAATATGTATAAACAAGTAGAAAAAATGCTAGCGGATAGCCAAAAAATTTCTCGTATTAATGTATCTTCAGAAAATGATTTGATGATGCGTAGAATACAAAATTTAATTTCAACCAAACAATCATTAATTACAATTTTAAATTTTGTAGAAAAATTTGAAGATAAAGGTTTATTTAATCGTCTGAAAAAACTTTTATATGATCAAAATCATCAATTACTCAACTCAATTAATAATATGTTTGTGAAAGAAAATCTATATATGCCTAATACAAAACCAATTCAACCTAAAAAAGTTGAGGACTTTATTATATCTCAAAGAAATAAGCTTAAAGAAATGAGTATTGATTATGCATCTAATGTACTCGAGTTACTACATTACCTATGTAAATTGGATAAAAAAACTTCATCTGAATTAATGAAAATATGGGAGTTTATAGTACAAGAAGTAAGTAGTAAAGAATTAAACACAAATATAAATGATTTAGAGGAAACAATCAAACAATTTATCAATAAATTTGACATAAATGACTTGAAAGATGTGAAACATGAATTAGAACATACTCAAGGAGATAATTACTTTATTCAAAAAAAGAGAGACTTTTTAACTAGTCGTAAAAAATATCTTTTTGCACAGGCTGAACAAAAAGCAAAAATGCTATATACAAAATTGAGAGAATTTTTTGAGAGTAAACTTGCTACTAGATTTCCATTTGCATCTACTTCAGCAAAAAATATTCCAATACAAGATTTACGAGATTTACAAAAATTCTGGCAATCAAAAATGACTGAATTACCAAAAATAATTGACACATTAAAAGATGATGATCAATATAAAAACAATGCAGCATTTACATTTATGTCTAATATGGCTACAACAATTCCATGGATTGAGTTTATAATTGATCCAATAAAGTATAAAACATCAATTTCTGTAAATCTACGAAACTTATTACATCTAGAAAAATTTGGAGGTCACATTGTACAGTGGAAAGTACGTTTTAATGAACAAACTTATTCGGCTCATAGTACACAAATGTTTACAATTGCGGCTAATAGCTCAATAATTGACTATTATTTTCGTATTTCCAAAGAAAGCTCATTTTCATTTCTTGTTAATAATAAAGCAACAAAAGAGTTTGGCTTTTCTTACTCAGATCCATTATCTATTTTACGTTGGATCAGTAAACATGCAGTTCATATTCCTGGATACACTAAACCTGGAATTTGGTATCTACAATATGCATTGCCGGTAGTACAATTATCGGTTGATAAAAAGCCATTTTACATAATTTTATGGGATGAAATTGAAGTATCAGGACATGCTAGAGAATTTCCAATTTTTCCTACATCAATGCCACCACATACATTGCAAGGAAATACAAAATGATAGATAATAAATTGATGAAATATGATTTACATGATGTACTAAATTCAATTGACGATAATACAATTGGATCTGACCTACGCTATACTAGTACTTATATTTCAATCAAAAATTTTCTTAGAAATGAAGAAACTTCTCTACCTGTTGGTGTCTGGGAATCGGAATTTATAAGTCCAAATTGGGAAAAAGTAATTAATCTATGCTTAGATGCATTAGTAAAAGAAAGTAAAGATTTTCAATTAATGACATGGTTAATAGAGGCTTACTTTATGTCTCACACTCTTGAAGATTCAGTTTTTCTATGGTCATGGCTACAAGAAATGGTTGCTAAATTCTGGAAAATTGCGTATCCAATTGACTCAGATTTACGTATAAAGTGTTTTATTACTTTAGATAAAAGCAAAATATGGAATAAAATCATTTCTCAAAAAAAAGAACTAGATTCTGTCATGGAAAATCAATTTTCTAATCATACAACAAAACAGCAATATGAAGGAATGCTAGTAGGAATACAATATATACAAAATGCAATAGAAGAAATTAATCAATTAACTAATATATTTTCATTTAAAACAGGAAGTACAATGCTTGAAAATCTCAGAATTGATATACAAAAAAAGCTTCAAGATTTTCAACAAGTTACAATACCTGTAGCAAATGATACTCATAACATGATAATTGATGAAAATCATCTTGAGTTAAATGATAATAATAATACTCACGATAATGATAATGATAATTCTAATAATGAATATAGCTTAGAGCTTAATATTCAATCTCATGAACAAGCGTATAAATCATTACTTGCTATTAGTAAATATTTACAGAAAAATGATCCACATCATCCCAGTACTCATATGATACAAAAAGCTTATGAAATGCATGAGCAAACATTAAAAGAAATATACAATCAAATAAAAAGTACGTCTGTACTTGATTTTATATTTTCAGATTAATATCGAAAAAATTAGCACAATAGTTTACATATTTTTTACATAATTTATGCATAAAACTAATAATGATCAACTCAACATTATTTGATAAATTACGTATTATTTCTCAAAAATCATACACAACTGATGAATTATTTAATTCAATAGCTGTTTCAATTCAAAATCTACTAAGTGAGCAATCATACGTATTATTTGATCAGAAAAATTATATAGATAGTAATGATGAAAAATTTTGCTCATATGTTACAGAAAAAATTGAACATTATGAACCAAGATTACTATATCCATATGTGACTATAAATGAAGATCAGTTTCTTATAGTAACTGGAAAAGTGTATATAGATAATGATACGCATAAATTTGCATCACAACATGTGTTTCAAAAATAAATTTTTTCACAAAGCATTTCGTTAATTACTTAATTTATCTATTTATAGGTAAATATATCGGTAAAACTATCAATTAATATTCAAATAAATTTTACATTAATATAATATTGAAATTAGTGTAGTTTTTTGTATCATATACAAAAATAATCTTTTGAAATAAAAAATTTATGAAATTACAGTGCAGTACTGACTAAAATTTGATTGTTGTAGTATAAATATTTCTTAAATAATTAAACATATTAAATTAGTATAGTCTTATCACACTAAATAAGCCAAAATGCAAGTTATTATTACAAATAACTAAACAAAAATTTTTTAACGTTTTTAAACTAATGTTTTAAAATAAACATAAATTTGAATCATAAAATCGCGTTCTTAATATATATATAATGAATTGAAATTACTTTATATTTATATAGTTATAAACTTTACAACTAATAATTAGTACATCTTTATTAAACATATATTGTGTTTTCAAGCTATTTTACTAATGAATAGTAAAATGTCTTTAATAGCTATATTAAAATTTTAGAATTTTAAAATACTCGTGAATCTTGATGATGTGGTATAAAAATATTTAAATTTGCTTATGTCAATTTATAATTTCGATGGTAAAAAATTTGATATTTCTAACTGATTTTAAAATCTAAATGCAAAAATCTTTCTTTTTCATAAAGAGGTATTTCAAATTCAGATTCTCTGAAAGTGAGCATCTCTGATAAACTTATAAATTTATTTATCTACTTTGTTTAATGAGCTTTTTAAGATTGTTGTAGGTTTAGTACTTAATCTATTAATGCTTTTTATTTAAGACATATTTATAAAGTCATTAGATATTTCGCAATGGCTAATCATATTCGAGTTTTATTTTTATATGAATAAATTTTGAAATTTTATTTTTTCATCAATAAAATGCTAAAATTTATTAACCATTACAACTTTCATCTAACTTTTAGAACCTATCTTAAGTTAACTGAATCTTTTCAAACTCACTCTAAAATAGCCACTATTCTGACTTTGAAAAGTTGAATAATATTGCCCAAGAAAATATCACATAGAAAAACAAAAAATAAAAATTAATAATTTGAATTTACATCGAAAAATTTTGTATGTACATGCCGCACTTATAACACTACTACTCACGAATGTATCTTTAACAGAATAAATTGACGAACACTATTCACATGACGAATAACTTTATATAAATTTTCAGCATTTTCACAGTAAAATATATTACAGTATTATAATTAAGCGGCTTCTTTATTCAACAACACTATAATCACAAATTATTTTATGAAAATATCATGAGAATACAACTTCATTAATATATAAAAAATCTTATATGTCATCAATTGATAAAATTAATTCATGTAGTAATGATGCACTTGCAAGAAAATTTTCATTTAATCCATATACACTACACTTACTTCTATGATCTGTAATTCGATTTTGAGGAAAATTATAAGTACGAATTCTTTCAGATCTATCACCTTTTCCAATCTGATTTTTACGATTTTCAGAGCGATTTTGATGTTCTTTATTCTTTATTGCTTCTGCTACTCTAGCTCTTAAAATTTTCATGGCTTTTTCTCTATTTTTATGTTGTGACTTTTCATCCTGCATTGAAACTGTAATTTTTTCTAAATCAGGATGGAAATAAGTCATTTTTACCGCACTATCAGTGGTATTTACATGTTGTCCACCAGCTCCTCCTGATCTACAAACAGCAATATCAAGATATTTTTCATCAATATTAATCTCGATATCGGTTTCTTCCGGTAATACAGCAACAGTAGCGGTAGAAGTATGAATTCTACCACTAGCTTCCGTTACAGGTACTCGTTGAATTCGATGTGTACCTGATTCATGCTGTAAATATTCATATGCTCCAACTCCTTTAATATTTACTGCTACTTCTCGAATACCTTGTACTTCAGTAAAATGCATATACAAAATATCAAATTTCCATTTTTGACTTTGTGAATAACTTTGATACATATTTAGTAAATTATTTGTAAATAATGAAGCTTCTGCTCCACCGACTCCAGGTCTAATCTCAACAATTACACTCTCTTCACTTAATATTTTTTTCATTTTTAATTCATTCCACTGAGTGTTTAATTTCTCGATTTGATCAATATACTTCATTTTTTCTTTTAATAATTCTTCATCATGACAATCTTGTAACAGGTCTTGAACTGCTAATAAATCATTGTTTAATTGCTTCATTTGATTAGCTAAGTTTATATGCTCATTTATCTTAGCAAGCTCTTTGCTTAATTCAACTCTTCTTTTTTGTTCTAAATTTGCATCAAATAACTCTTTTTCAAATTTTTCAGCTTTTTGTAATATTTCTTGCCACCATTGCATATTTATTTTTTAATATATCATAATTATCAATTAAAATCACTTGTATTTTCTCTTTATATGATCTATCATGAAATTAGATGGGATATAGCCAAGCGGTAAGGCAATGGGTTTTGGTCTCATGATCCTAGGTTCGAATCCTAGTATCCCAGTCAGTAAAAAATTTAATTTTTATCTCATAATTTAATATATTTGTTAAAACATAAAATTACTAATTAAACTAATGAATTTTATGATATATTAATTTTAATAATTATATATAAACAAAATTGCCTTACATTAAAATATGAATAAAGGTGACAATATCATTGTTCTACTATTTTTACATATATTTTCTATGAAATTACATGAAACCATAAAATTTTCTGTAGTATCAAACACTATACCAGCTCCAAAATCATGTACAGCTATTACATTACCTATTTTTTGTTCATTCTGAATTATTGACATATCAATAATTTCATGCTCATAAATCATATTTCGCTGTTGTACAAGATCACATCTTTTCATCATTAAATTTCCTCTAATCCACTGTACACTTTCATAAGAGTTTAAATTATTAAATTTTATCAAAATTATAAAATTCGCATCACATATATTAAAAGACTCTATTTGAAGCTGTGTATTCTCTACAAAAACATTTTGATTTTTCTGAATATTTAATACTTTCGTATCATACTCAAAATATACAAACTTATTATTTTTCTCATATTTTGTTTGATATGATAAACTTCTCAAGCTATATATACATTTAACCCAACCTTTTACTCCATGTGCTTTGGTAATGTATCCGATATTCACTAGATCATTTATTTCATTTTCAATAGTTTTATTCACTAATTTCACATACCATAATCAGATTCAACTCTAGAAGTAAGATTTTCATATTCATCACTTAATAAATTATCTTCTTCAGCACTATCATGAACAAATTCCATTCTTCTCTTCAAATCTTCAGCCTCAAGATCTCTAACTATTTTACCAGTTCCTGCAGGAATTAAACATCCAGCAATCAAACTTTCCTTCATTCCTTTTAAAAAGTCCATAGAATGCGAAAGTGCAGCATCTGTTAAAACTCGAGGTGTATCTTGAAATGAAGCTGGAGCAAAGAATGAGTCCTCTGCATGTACAGAAGTCTTTGTTATACCTTGTACAACTCGTACGTACTCTATTAATTCTTTTCCTTGTTTACGAAGATTAGTATTTGCTTTTACAATAGTCTCTAGAGGAACAATTTCTTCTTCAAATAGATCTGAATCACCTGAATTAGTTATCTGAACTTTACACAACATTTGCCTTACTATTACCTCTATGTGTTTATCATTAATTGTAATACCCTGTAGACAATATACTTTTTGTATTTCTTGAATAAAATACAAAGTCATAGCTTCTACTCCTTGTATACGTAATACATCTTGTAAAGAAGGATTACCATCAGTTAGTAAGTCACCTTTTTGTACTTCATCTCCATTTTGAACCAAAACATTGACTTCTTTTGATACCAAAACTTCTTGTAACACCTCTCTAGATTCTAAATCAAGCACTACAATTTTATGCTTTGATCTGTAATCTTTTCTAAACTCAATAACTCCATTAACTTCACTCATCATTGCTGTATTATTTAAATCACGAACTTCAAATAATTCAACGATACGCGGCAATCCTCCAACTATATCCTGAGTCTTAACTGCAGATTTATTTCTTCTAACTAATACTTCTCCTGGTTTAGCATCAGAATCTTCTGAAACAAACAAAGTATCATCAGGCATTAAGTTATACTTTATTTCTGTACCATCATCAAATTTGACCAAATCTCCATTTTCATCACACAATAATAAAGTAGGTTTTAATCCAGCATTTCTAGTATTTTTGGCCCAATTTAATACAATATATTGTTTAGATCCGGTAATATCGTCAAATACTTCTTTATATACAACATCTCTTACAAAATCTTTATACTGTACACGACCTCCCTTTGCTGCAAGAATTGGTAAGGAGTGACTATCCCATTCGGCGATACGAGTAAATTCTTCTACTGTTTCACCCTCATTTATCAAAATTCTTGCTCCATACGGTATTCTATGTTCTGCTACTTCTATTCCATGATCATTTATAAATACGACTACTGCTTTACGACTTAAGTTAAATTTTTGATCATTATATGTAACAGTCTGTAGATTATTAAACACTACTTTACATGATATATTTGTTTCAAGAAATGCTTCATCTTGACTAGACTGTGCTACTCCACCAGAGTGAAATGTCTGTAATGTCAACTGTGTTGCAGGCTCACCTAATGATTGTGCGGCAATAACTCCAACAGGTTCACCAATATGAACTATTTCTTGCTTTGATAAATCATAACCATAACATCTAGCACAGATAGCACTACCGTTTAAATCACATGTAACTGGTGATCTGATACATACCGAGGATACAGATGTATTTTCAATATTTGCAGCAATCTCTCTTGTAACTATCTCTCCGGCATGAGCAATTACAACACTATCGATAGGATTTACAACATCTTCAGCTAATACTCGACCTAATATTTTGGCAGATAATGATGTTACTATGACGTTTCCTTGTTGAATTGCTTGCACATTTACTCCTCGAATAGTACCACAATCTTCACAATCAATAATACAATCTTGCGAAACATCTACCAATCTTCTTGTTAAATATCCACAGTTTGCTGTTTTTAATGCAACGTCAGATAATCCTTTTCTTGAACCATGTGCAGCTAAAATATACTCTTGTACTTTAATTCCTTCGATAAAGCTGTTTAAAATTGGAATTTCAGGAATTGATCCATCAGATTTAGCAATCAAACCTCTCATACCAGCTAATTGTCTTAGCTGAGCAGGAGATCCTCTAGCGCCTGAATAAGACATCATATATACAGAGTTCATTCTTACACCATCCTCTTGTTTAGACATATCACGCATCATTAATTGACCTACTTCATCCACACATTTATACCACTCTGCGATCACTTTATTGTATCTCTCTGTATCGGTAATCAAACCATCCATATATTGACCATGAAATTCTGTAACTTTTGCTTGAGTATCTTGAACAAGAACAGCTTTTTCTGATGGTACATGTAGATCATTCATACCAAAAGAAACTCCAGATAAAGTTGAATGTAAAAATCCAAATCGCATCAAAGATTGTAAAAAGTCAGCTAATTCATTTTCTGAGCATTCCATATGAACTTTGCTTACTAGATCTACAATCTCTTGATTTCTAAATGTCATGTTACAACTCTTAAACAACAACGTGGAAGATTTTGGTAATGATTCAAATAGTCTTAATCTGCCAAGTGTGGTATGAACATATTTACTTTTTTCGTCTCTATCTTTTACAATAGTGTATATTGGCGTTGTTAATTCTATTGCACCATTTACTAATGAATGTTCTGCAGCGTAAATATCTTTTAGAAAAATATCATCTTTAGCAAAATTTCTCTCTTCCATAGTTAAGGCAAAAATTCCTAAAACCATATCCTTTGAAGGCTTAGCTAACACTTTACCATTACTTGGATTTACTAAACATTTTGTGGACATCATTAACATTCTCGCTTCTAATTGTGCTTCGATTGATAATGGAACGTGTACAGCAACCTGATCTCCATCAAAGTCAGCGTTAAAAGCTGTACATGTAAGTGGATGTAGCTGAATTGCTTTACCTTCAATTAAAACTGGATCAAATGCTTGTATACCTAATCTGTGTAAAGTTGGAGCTCTATTTAGTAGAACAGGATGATTTGTAATCACTTCCTCTAAAATACTCCAAACCTCAGGATGTCTTTGCTCTATCATCATTTTGGCGATACGAAGTGTAGAAGCAAATCCACGTAATTCTAATCTAGCTAATACAAACGGCTTAAATAATTCAAGTGCAATTTCTTTTGGTAATCCGCATTGATTTAACTTTAAATTTGGACCAACAACAATTACCGATCTACCGGAATAATCTACTCTCTTACCAAGTAGATTTTGTCTAAAACGTCCATGCTTTCCTTTTAGTGTATCAGATAATGATTTTAATGGCCTCTTATTATTTGCTGATGTGATTGGTTTGCTTCTTCTGCTATTATCAAATAATGAATCTATAGCTTCTTGTAACATTCGTTTTTCATTTCTGATAATTATATCAGGCGCTCCCAAAGACATTAATCGAGATAATCGATTATTTCTATTGATTACCCTACGATAAAAGTCATTAATATCAGATGCAGCAAATCGAACACCATCTAACATGACCAAAGGTCTTAATTCAGGAGGTAATACAGGTAATACATGAATAATCATCCACTCAGGTCTTGATTTATTTTTCTTAAAAGTTTCAAATATCTTTAATTTTTTAATCAATCTCTGACGTTTCATATCATGATTGCTTCCACCTCTTAATAATTGCTTTATTTTCTCTATCTCTATATCTAAATCTAGAGCTTTTAGCATCATTTCAATAGCAGAAGCTCCTGAATCTATTTTTAAGCCAGTGTATCCGTATTCTGAAATTGCATTTTCATACTCAGATTCACTTAATAAATCACCATTATTAAATGGAGAAGTACCAGCATTTGTTACAACATAACTCTCAAAGTGTAAAATTTTATCTAAATTAGAAATTGAAATATCAAGAATCATACCAATACGACTTGGTAAAATTCTAGAAAACCATATATGAGCTACAGGAGAGGCTAGTTCTATGTGCCCCATACGCTCACGACGTACTCTTGAAACTGTTACCTCTACTCCACATTTATCACAAATAATACCTCTGTATCTCATTCTTTTATGCTTACCGCATAGACACTCATAATCGTGTAAAGGACCAAAGATTCTTGCAGAAAAAAGCCCATCAGAATCTGGCTTTAAAGTTCTATAATGAATAGTTTCAGGTTTTGTAACTTCTCCATATGACCATGATCTAATTTGATCAGGACTTGCAATAGATATACTTAAAGCATCAAAACTATCTAATTCAGTCAAATCTTGACTTACAAATCGACCTTTTTCACAAGTTAAACATTCTATATTTAAGCATAAAGCTCTTAATTCGTATAATAAAACTCTAAATGATTCAGATAAACCATTTTGATGAAATACATCGTATCCTTGCGTCAAAGTTTCAAATACTCTTGATCTAGCAGCTATATCATCAGATTTAACTGTCAAACTTTCATGTATAGAGTATGCTGCACCGTATCCTTGTAATGCCCACACCTCCATTTCTCCAAGCCTCTGACCTCCAAATTGAGCTTTACCTCCTAATGGCTGTTGAGTAACTAAACTATATGGCCCAACTGACCGTGCATGCTGCTTTAGACTTACAAGGTGATGTAATTGCATTATATACATAACACCAATTGTTACTTTTCGTGAAAGTGGCAGACCCGTATATCCATCATATAATACTTCTTGTCCAGATTCATCACATCCTGCTAGTTTCAACAATTCAGAAATTGTTTTTTTATCTGGACCATTAAAGCTAGGACACTTAAATCGCACACCATCAACTAAATCTTTTGCAAATTCTTTTACTTCTGTATCTGATTTTGATTTGATTATCTCACGTTCTGATTGTGAATTATAAATTTTTTGAACAAAATCTCGTAATTCAGTTAAACCTTCTTGAGTATCACTACTTTTTAATAATTTACCTATTTTTTTACCTAAATTTAATCCAGCAAAACCAAGATGAGTTTCCAAAATTTGACCAATATTCATTCTTGATGAAATTCCTAAAGAAGTCAAAATCATATCTACAGGCTCTCCATCTTTTGTAAATGGCATATCTTCTACATTTAAAATTTTGGATACAACACATTTATTTCCGTGCCTTCCAGCAATTTTATCACCTATTTGTAGATTATTTTTCATAGCAATATATACATTTACAACCTGCAAAACTCCAGTCGGTAAATCATATCCCGAGCTAATTCTTTGAATTTCTCTATCATAAAAATCTCGTATTTTTGTATTTTTAGCTGTATAAACTTTTTCCATATTTTTAAGATCAAGTTCATGAATACTTAATTCAAAACACTTTGCCAAAGTTAATTCGTCTATATCTTCTTGCTGTAATACATGCTTGACTGGCATGTTTTCATATGAACGTTTTAGCATCTTACCAATTATCAAATTTGAAATTTCTTTTTTATATTCTTCTGCTAATAATCTTAGTTCCAACTTACATTTTTGATTTAAAGCTGTGATTTTTTCTTTTTCGATTAATAATGTTCTATCGTTCTTTTCTAATCCTCTTCTAGTGAAAATCTGCACATCAACTACTGTTCCATACACACCTGCAGGAACTCTTAAGGAGCTATCACGTACATCTATAGCTTTATCTTCAAATATTGCTCGCAATAATCGCTCATCAGGAGTCATAGGAGTTTCTGCTTTTGGAGTTACTCTGCCAACTAATACATCTCCAGGCCCAACTTTTGCTCCAATATGAACAATACCAGCCTCATCCAAATTTAATAGAAATTCATCATTTATACCAGGAATATCACGAGTAATTTGCTCAATACCTTGCTTAATTTCTCTAACTGAAATTTCGTGTTTTTCAATATGTATTGAAGAAAATTCACGTACCAATTTTGATGAAATTAATACAGCGTCTTCGTAGTTACCACCTCTCCATGATAAAAATGCAACTTTTACATTCTTACCTAATGCTAACTCTCCATTACGTACTGCAGATCCGTGTACCAACACATCTCCTTTTTCAACTTTATCTCCAACAGATACTGCCGGATATTGATGAAAACATGTGCTGTCATTAGTTTTTTCAAACTTTCTCAAATAATAAGAATCTAGACAATCTGCTTGTACTGCCAAATTTACATCATCAGCACGCACAACAATAGCGTTTGCATCTACTTTTACAACAACGCCTGAACGTTTTGCAAATATAACCGCATTTGAATTTTTTACTATAACAGATTCCATACCAGTTCCAACTATAGGAACATCAGGTTTGATTAATGGTACTGCTTGACGCTGCATGTTTGATCCCATTAGTGCTCTACTAGCATCATCACATTCAACAAAAGGAATTAGAGAAGAAGAAACCGAAATAACCTGTTTTGGAGATATATCAATATACTCCACCTCATCAGGATCTGATAACATTTCTTGGCTACCTTTACGACAATGTACTTTATCTACTATGATTTTTTTATTTTCATCAAGAATTTTATAATCAATATATGCAATTACATGATTCTTATCCTCAATCGCTGTCATATAAACAATCTCTGTCTGTACAACTCCGTTTTTAACTCTGTGATAAGGAGTCTCTACAAATCCATAAGAATTAATTCGACTAAAAACAGTCAAAGAGTTAATTAATCCAATAGATGCTCCTTCTGGAGTTTCAATCATACAAATTCTACCATAGTGAGTGAAATGCAAATCTCGAACATCAAGCCATGCTCTATCTCTATTTAATCCTCCTGGACCAAATGCAGAAATTCTTCTCTTATGCCCTATTTCTGATAAAGGATTCGTTTGATCCAAAAACTGAGAAAGCTGAGATGTTGCAAAGAAATCTCTTATGGCTGAAATAAATGGTCTTGCATTAATTAAATCGGCCGGTTTAGTCTCATCTTCTGATATAACATTTAATTTATCTTTGATAGCACGTGCAAGTTTAATAAGTGCTTGCCTACATTGATTATCAACTAATTCTCCTACAGATCTTACTCTTCTGTGCTCTAAACTATCTATATCATCACTTTGACCTATACCATTTCTTAAATCGATTAAAATGCGAATTATCTCTAAAATATCTCTACATGTTAAAATATGTAAATTTTCAGAAGCATCAAGTTTTAAACGTAAATTCATTTTCATTCGACCTATCTCTGATAAAGAGTATGAGGTTGGATTAAAAAATAAAGATTCAAAGATTGAGTGTATTACCTCTAATTTTGCAGATTCTCCGATTTTCAAAGATTGATATACTTCCATCAATGCTTCTTCTCTATTACAACACTCTTCAGATGCAATCATATCTAAAATATAAGGACTATTAAGATCGTGAGATGAAATAATCTCTATTTGATCAAAGGATTTTGATAAAACTGAAAGTATTTCATCGGTAATTATCTCTCCAGCTTTATATATAATTGCACCAACTGAATTTACTACATCATCAACTAAATATTGAGACAGTAAAAAATCATATTTGACTTTTACGCATGTTAAGTCATGAAAACGGTCTTTTTTACTTCTGGTAAGTTTTTCTCCTGCCTTTAGCAAAATATCACCATTTTTAGGATGACAAATATCTACATTGTAAGTTTGTCCTATGAATGAAGATAAATCAAAATCTATAATCCATCCATTTTGATCTTTTTTACAAGTTATTATTCTATAAAATTCTCTTAAAATATCAGAATGAGTCATTTCTCCCATTTGATTAAAAGGAACTTTTCCACCACTCGCTCTTATTAAGTCAGTTTCTTCATTACCAATTGACATCAAAAACTTAGTTACCGGAATTTTTTTTCTTCGATCTACTCTAACGTGCAAAACATCCCGCACATCAAATTCAAAATCTAGCCATGACCCTCTATTAGGAATAACTCTAGCTGTATAAAGCACTTTATCACCAACAGCTGCATTGTTTTTATCAAAAAAGACTCCGGGAGATCTGTGAATTTGAGAAATAACAGCTCTTTCACTACCATTAATCACAAATGATCCAGATTCAGTCATATAAGGAATTTCACCAACATAAATATCCTGTTCTTCAACAGACGTAATCTTTCGCTTACCATCTTCAAATGACCATTTTGTTAAAGATAATCTTAAACACAGACCTCCACCATATGTTATACCTCTATATTTTGACTCAAAAGCGTCGTAATTTGATTCTTCAATAAAATAATATAAAAAATCGACCTGTGCACTATTTCCTATGATTGGAAATAGATCCTGTAGAGTAAATTGTAAGCCATAGGGTTTTCGCATTTCAGGCAATGTATCTGCCTGCAAAAATCGATCATATGAATCTCTTTGCAGTTGCACCAAATTGGGAATTTGAATATTATCATTATCCAAAACTCCTAATAATTTACGCATAAACAACCTCCATAATTAGCGAAAAATAAGTCAAGATTAGACTTGTAAGCCTTACTTGAATGATAAAAATAATTATATACTTTTTTCATAGAAAGAAATAATTTTGTAACACTATATAAATTTATAACCAGTGTATATATAAATAGAAATAAGCTGTATAAAATTTCAAATACTTGCAAGCATAAGCAGTAAGAAGTATCATTCCAATCATTTTTCATGAATGATCTCCATTCAAACTTAAGAAATAAATATTTTTATTAAAATTTATTGAATTTAAGAAATGATCATTTTTCTTTATATTTGCTAAATTTTTAAAATATAAATAAATATTATATGTTTTTTTGTATAGAAATTTAAATAATAAATTTTCTGTATAAAAAGTTTTGAAACTCAATTTAATATACCTCACGAAGTTTAAATAAAAAATATACTTTATAAACATATGAGTTTTGAAATAGAACTCTTTTCTTAACATCATCGCTTTGTAATAATAGCATTATTATTTCAACTCGACAACTGCCCCAGCTTTTGTTAAAGCACTTTGATGATTTTTTGCATCTTCTGTCTTAAAAGATCCTAATGATTGAGCTGTACCAGCTTCAACTGCATCAGCAAATGCTTTTGCTTGCTGAATTCCCCATTCCTGAATTTCTCTCAACTGCTTTATTATAGATAATTTAGATCCTTTTTCAAAAGATTTAACAAATAGTTCATACTCGGCTCTTTCTTCGACTTCCTCTTCAGCTGCAACTGGAGCGGCTGCAGGACCAGCAGACATTACAGCAGCTGATACTCCCCACTCTTCTTGCAATTTATCAACTAATGATTTCATTTCTATCTGATTTAATGATCCAGCTGCTTCAGATAGAAAACTACATCTATCATCCAGCGACATTGATTTAAACTGATCTATAAGATTTTTATCGGTACTCATGTATCCCCCTTGACTTTACTGTACTCCATTATGACATTTATAAATAATCTGGCAACCCCCTGACAAGAGCTTAAAAAGTTACGAGCAGGCTGCTGTAAAATACAAAGCATTTGAGCTCTTAATACATTCAAACTTGGCAAAGCAGCAATGTCACGAACTGCATCTGCATCAAATATTTTATTATCTATTACACCGCCTAAAATTGAAAAAGACATACCAAATTCTCTTTCACATTCCGAAAAGATTTTTGCGCAACTTACGTAATCATCAACACACAACATACCACATTGTCCGGATATTAAATTTTCAATTCCTTCAATACCTGACTTTTCTGCAGCAACTTTTAATAAGGTGTTTTTGACCAACTTAATTCGAGTTCCTAAATCATCAAACATTCTACGCATTTTATTGGATTCGGTTGCAGTCATTCCTTTTTGTGTAAATAGCAATACGGAACTTGCACTTGAAATTAATTTATACTTTTCATTAACTGAATTTTGATTATTTTGCGAATATTCCCTATATGTCATGACATAACCTCACTTGCTGTTATTTTTAAACCTGGCCCCATGGTAGAAGACACAAAAATAGACTTTATATATCCATCAACTTTAATAGCTTTTGGCTTGGCAGATAGTATGCTTTGAATAAGCTCTCTCATATTGCTTAATAATGATTGAGTGTCAAAACTTACTTTTCCAATTGAGGTTGAAATATTTCCCGATTTATCAGATCTGTATGATGCTACGCCTTTTTTAAAAGCTTTTACTGCATCCACTAGATTTTCAGTCAATGTTCCAGATTTAGCATTTGGCATTAAACCTCTTTGTCCCAAGATCTTGGAAATGTTCATTATGTATGGCATCGAATCTTTATTTGTAATACACACATCACAATCAATTTTCTCTGATTTAAACTCTTCTACTAAGTTCTCAAGACCAACAAAGTCTGCTCCAGCACTCTTTATCATATCCCATTCTTCAGCTTTGCAAAACACAGCGACTTTTTTGTTTTTACCTAATCCGTGAGGTAGAGCTATAAATCCTCTAACAACTTGGTCACTTTGTTTACCGTCAATACCTAATGTCAGATTTACATCCACACTTTCATCAAATTTAACGGATGTTCTTTCTTTTAGAACATCAAAAGCATCAGAAGGATTAAAATCGGTTTTACTCAGATCCTTGTAAACAGCTTGCATTCGCTTGCTACGATCTTTAGTCACACAATCCTCCTTTGAATACATATCATATATTACTTTTAAAAAAAAGTACATTGCAAAAATTATAAAATTTGATTATAGAATAACAAATGATTTTAAATTATCACTCTACTATATTTTTATTAAATGGACCATCTGGATCTGGAAAAACTACTTTGATAAAGTCAATTCAAAAAAAATTTCGTAACTTTTATGTTCCTGTTACCTGTACAACGAGAAAAATGCGTAATAATGAGAAAAATGGAGTGGATTATTTTTTTCTAAGTAAAGAAAAGTTTGAAAGTTATATTGAAAATAATGATCTTATAGAATATGTGAAAAATTTTGGCGAGTATTATGGAATATTAAAATCAGAAATAGACTTAACAAAACATACAAACATAATACTAAGTATGACAACAGATGGTATTAAAGCCATGAAAAAAATATATTTGCATAATGTTGTATCAATACTTTTGGTAACAAACACAGATACCTTAAAAAAAAGATTAATGACACGAAAAGAGCATGCACAAATTAATATTCGTATGCAAGATTCTCAATTTAGTCAAGATATCAGCATTTATGACTATGTAATATCTACTAATCAACCATTATTTAAATCAGTAAATGATCTCTTATCAATTTTAAGAGCAGAACATTTAAAAAATCATTTACAAGATTTATAATTTATTATAGAATTTCGGTCTAGTGTTAAATTATCTGAAGACTGCTCTTAGTGAGGAGTACAATCAGGTTGTATTCGCAGCTCCTCTTGGGCTAGTATGTGGTATCAACTTATCTTTAATCATAGCTGGTATTCATTATTGGATAGTAGATCTTGAGTTTTCAAAAAGTACAATTGGCTTGTATAGTATATTGGTATTTCCTTATGGAATGAAATTTTTATGGGTTCCAATGTTTAATTACCTAAATCCTCCATTTTTAAAGTCATATTTTGGCAGCAGAAAAGCATGGATGGCTATATCAATATTAACGTATGGATCTGCCATGATGTATCTAAGCTATATTTCACCAACTCATAAATTTTTCTTTCCAATTGCCTGTTTTGCATCACTTGCTGCTGCATCATTTGATGCAATGTCAGTCGCGTATAATGTAGAAGTTTTAAATCCAACAAATTACAGTATATCAAGTGCAGCATATCGTTTTGGTATAGTTTGTGGCAGCAGCGGAATATTAGCTTTATCAAACATATACTCCTGGAGTGCTTTATATCTTATATTTTCAATTATTGTGCTTAGCATCAGCTCAATTACTTTATTACTTTCTCCAAGAAGTCATGATAATTATCGCACCTCAAATTTATATGATACATTTATAGTTCCGTATGTCTCATTTTTTCAAAAACATCAAAGTAACGCATTATTTTTAATTACATATTTAGCAATTTATAAAATGAGAGAGAGATTAATAACACCCATGCTTACTATATTTTTATACGAACACTCAATAACAACAAAAGCTGGATTTACCGCATGGAAATTAACTGCAACAGCTGTTGGTATTGTGTCTGCTGGATTTGCTGGAGTAATAGTTAAAAGATTTCAATTTAAAAAAAGTATATTATTTGCTGCTATGATAGAAACTATGTTTATACTATCACTTCTTTTACGAAACTATAATTTTGTAGGAAAATATTTAATATGTGCTATGTTTTTAATCGATAAATCAATGCATGGATTTGTTACTACCGCAATATTTAACTATCAAATGCTTTTTTGTGAAAAAAAACATGCTAGTTCTCAGTCGGCATTATTAACTAGCATAGAAAGATTGACTGTAGGAATGATTGCCTCAAGTTCTTCTGGATATATTGTTGAAATGTTAGGATGGAATGTATTTTTATCATTTATACTTCTACTAACTATACCTGCTTTAGCTTTACTTTATGCCTTACCAAAAGAAGAAACAATTCGACAAACATGAGAAAAATAAAATAGACAATATTGCACACTTGTTCACTGAAGAATATAATATTGAATGAATGTTCGTAAAACATTTTTGAAGTATTTTTCAAATAATTCTCATTTAATTTTACCGTCTTTTTCAGTTATACCAAAAAATGACTCATCATTATTGTTTATAAACTCAGGAATGGCTCCTTTAAAAGAGTTTTTTTTAGGTACAAAAAATCCACCATCAAACAGATTAACAATGTGTCAAAAGTGTATTCGAGCTGGAGGTAAGCATAATGATCTTGATGAAGTAGGATATACAAAACGACATCACACATTTTTTGAAATGTTAGGAAATTTTTCATTTGGAGCTTACTCTAAATCAGAAGCAATAGAATATGCTTGGAAATTTTTGACTCAAACACTAAGTTTAAGTGAAAAAAAATTATGGATAACAGTACATCCACAAGATGAAATTACAAAAAAAATATGGCAAAAATTTACATCACAAATAGTCGAGTTAGAGGAAAATGTATGGTCTGTCGGAGATGAAGGACCTTGTGGAATGTGTAGTGAAATTTTTTACGATCACGGATCTCATATTCAAGGAACAATTGAACAAGGTGACCGTTTTGTAGAGATATGGAATTTAGTCTTTATGTCACATGAGATGCGTAATAATGAAAAATTTGAACTTCCTCAATTATGTATTGATACAGGAATGGGCCTAGAGCGTATGGAAGGAGTTTTACATAACACTAATGATAATTTTGAAATTCCATTTTTTAAAAATCTATTAAATATCATTCAAAATCAGACTAACACTGACATAAATGCATCATGTAAAATTTTAGCAGATCATAGTCGTAGTGTGTCTATCATGATATCTGATGGTATTTTGCCATCATCAGAGAGTCAAGGATATGTATTACGTAGAATTTTGAGACGAGCCTTACGACATGAATTCAACCTTGGAGATAAATCTATCATGAATACATGTGCTCAATACGTAATAGAGCAAATGCAAGAAATATATTCTGAATTAAAAAAATATGAAGAAGTTATTTTGTCAAATATTGATACAGAGCGAAAACAGTTTAAAGAAATTTGTATCAATGGAACGCAAATGTTAAATGATTATATAAAAAAAGAAAGTGGTATTTTATCTGGAAAATTTATTTTTAAATTATACGATACATACGGATTACCTATAGATATTGCTAAAGATATTGCACGTGAAAAAAATCGAGATATAGATATTGATGAACTACAAAAATGTATTCATGAAAGCAAAAAACAATATTTTCAAATTAATAAATCTACTTTACCATCTGAAAAAATAGTAACTCATTTTGACTATGATTCATATGAGATGAATAGTAAAGTAGTTGGAATAGTACCACAAAATTCAATACTATGGATAGCTCTAGATTTTACTCCATTTTATGCAGAAAGTGGTGGTCAACAATCGGATATTGGATACATACAAAACAATAATACAACATTAAAAGTAATTAATGTGCAAAAAAATCAAGATACTATTTGGCATGAATGCGTGATAGAAAAAGGAATTATAAAAAAGGGTGAAAGTGTTACAGCAAAAATTGATCAAAAAAGACGTAAATCTCTTACTGTTCATCACTCTAGTACTCACTTGTTACTTGCTGAGTTAAATCGTTATTTTGATCATGAAGTTGTGCAAAAAGGATCATTAGTAACTGATGAATATTTTCGTTTAGATTTTTTATCTTCGACTGGATTATCGAGGAAAACATTAAATCAACTTGAAAGTAATCTAAATCATTATATTACACAAAATATTGCAGCAGAAATTTCGTATATGTCATATGAAGAAGCAAAATCTAAAAATATTACCGCAACATTTGGAGAAAAATATCCAAATATAGTACGTACAGTTACATTTAAAAGCGAAGAAAAAATAATATCAGCTGAATTATGTGGAGGAACACATGTAAACAACACAGGAGAAATTGGATCTATATATTTATTAAATGAAAAAGGTATCAGTGCTAATACACGAAGAATTGAAGGTGTAGCAGGTAGTGCTGCAATAAAATATGCTCAAAAATTACGTTTCATAGTTAATGATATAACTCAATTAACACAGTCTACAGAGAGTACAGTAATTGCTGCGATTAAAAAACAGTTATTTAAACAAACAAAATCATCTGGAAAATTTAAATTACATTTTGTTTCTGAAAAAATTGCATATGCAATCTCTAATGAATATGATAATGCAATGATGAGGCAGTTAGCTGATACAATGCAGAAAAAACATCCTATTTCAATTATTATCGATCATGGAAAAACTTTATCATTTATGGTGAGAGTTCGAGATGATCATTCATATTCAGCTGTAAATATATTAAATGAAATTATCAAAAAATGTGAAGGAAGAGGAGGTGGAAAACAATATGTAGCATTTGGTTCTGGAAAAGTGCATTATTTACAACAAATCATTGATTATATAAATGAGCTAAATCTAAATCAATTTAAAATTAAATAATCACACAAAAATATAAAAAGAGATATTATATAATTGAGATATTTTCTCTTAAATAAAGAACATGTAATTTAAAATTTTATATATACTGTAGGAAGGTTAAAAAATTTTCAAAAATAAAATTATAAATTACAAATTACAAACTTTCAAACAATCCATCAAGATTTTGCTTTTTTTGTTTTTTGACTTTTTTTACAGGTTTTTCTTGAGGAACAAATTTTTTAATATATTCTTTCAACTTTTTCATTCCTTTTACATCAAGATATTCAAATAAACATTTTACTGACTGAGGATTTATACTATTTTTCTTTTTTCGCATTCCATAATGTAGATGTGCGGAAGTTGCAATACCAGTACTACCTACATATCCAATAATTGTTCCTTTAGTAATTTTAGATCCTTTATGTATACCTCGAGCAAATTTATGCAAATGTCCATAAAAAGTTATTAATCCTTCAGCATGCTCAATTTCAACATAGTTACCATATCCCGACATATAGTCCACTTTCTTTACAATTCCATCCGCAGGTGTAATAATTTTTGTTCCTGTTTTAGCCGCAATGTCTATACCATCATGAAAACGCCGAGTTTTAAATATAGGATGAATTCTAAATCCATATCTGGAAGATATTCTTCCAACCACAGGCATTTCAAGTTGTTCAATTTTATCTAGTCTTTTTCCTTTTTCATTAAATACACCGCTTTTATTCTCAAATTCAACAAGATGTACTGGTGTTTTTCCAACTTTCAATTCTAAAAAGTTAAGAGTCGGCATTTTGCCAAGTTTATCATATGTAGTATAGCCTACCGTAAAATTTTTCACATTTTTACATCCAGATAACTTCATCCATCTTCGCACCTTTTGTACAAAATGTGTTGGCAAATTATTCAGATTTTTGGTAGTAATATTTTTATGATGACATTTATGTTTAGTGTTCCAGATTGGAACACATTCTCCATTTTTATATATTAATGAAAATGAATATCCAAATCCGTTAAACTGTAATTCTGTTATTAAAAATCTAGGACCAATCCATTTTCCTTGTACATTAACCTTTGAACCTTTGAGCCATTCATATGAAACTATATTTCGCAAAGATTGAGCTATATTTTGTACGATTTGTAAATCAACACCATATTGAGCTAGAGCAACTTCTAAACTCTCTCCATCAAAAACATGAGTATATAAACACGTTTGTGAAACATTGAACTCTAAGGGCTTAACAATTTGCTTAGGCTGATATAGTAAAATATGTATCATTAATACGGATAAAATTCTTATTAATGCTGAAGGTGTATTACTAACTATAAAAGTCTTATAATATGAGAATAAATTTGCTACAGAAATCAGTGTATTAACTAGCCAAAAACGAACTTCATAAATAAAAAGGTTTAAAACTCTCACTTATTTCAAGTATACTACTACATAATTCAATAATCAATCACTTATTTTATTTTTTGATAGTGGATGATATTTTTTTACAACATCATACATTTTTTGATCTTGAATATGAGTATAAATTTCAGTTGTATTTATATTAGCATGACCCAAAATTTTTTGCACTTCTACTAAATTCATATCTTTTTGTAGTAAATCCGAACCAAGTCTATGTCGTAATTTATGAGGAGAAATAAAGTTTGAATTAATACCAACCTTTACTGCTAGTTTTTTCATCATTAAAAATACACTTTGCCTTGTAACATGACTATTTCTTGATGGCCATAAAAATATTAGATTTTTTCCAAATTTTGATCTGTAAGGAATATAATTTTTCAATGCTTCAATTGCAGATTTATTCATAAATACTGCACGTTCTTTACCTCCTTTTCCTATTACATAAAAATGCATTTTTTCTCCTTTTAAAATTAAATTTATATTAGATTGATGTAAAGATACAAACTCTTGAATTCTTAATCCAGTACTATATAACATCTCTAACATTGCTAATAATCTAATATCATAATAATTTTTTAAGTTCAGTGCATTCTTCATCTTTGATAATTCTATATGAGATACCATCTTCGGTATTTTTAGCTTTTTTTTCAAACGCGGTACAATATATTTAATATTTAAATTTAACTCTCTTGCACAAAACTCAAACCACTGCCGAATACTTGTCAAACGTCTAATTTTTGTACTCTCTATGCAATTCATTTCAGAGATATATTTAACAAGTATATTATCAAAAAATATTTCATCTTGTTTTGCCCAAGCAATAAAATGTGTTATATCATTTTTATATGCGGAAATAGTATTTGGTGATAAATTTTTCTCACTAATTAGCATGTCTAGATATAGATCAACACTAGAAAACAACTGATTAAGTATCATTTAAAAAAGTAAAATTTATTTATCATCATTCCCTCAACTCCCTTTTTTTCCATTGAACTATAATTTCTCCAGAGCAAAATAACAAAAGTGATAATATTAGTTCTCTAACTTCAACACTAAATAAACATAACATAACGTAACTTAATGCAATAAGAAAAATAATAAATTTAAACGATATAATTTCTCTAACTAAAATTATCCAGGCAAAAATTGATACAAGGTATATCCATAAAGCAATATTTGTAGCCATATTCACAATAAATTGATAAGAATTTTCAGCAAATAATGATATGCATAGTGTGATAAATGTAATTGAACAAGAGATTGCCAAAGCTAAATATGGTGAGTTATTTTCATTGCGCGCATTAAAAAATTTAGGAAATAAGTTTTTCTGTTCTGACATAAAAATACCTGTTGTCATTGTCCAGCTATTCAAGGAAGCAACATATAAGATAGAAATCAAAAAATATCCTATAGCTGTTGCTATACCTGAATATTCGATAGGTACAATTGAAACTAATAAATCTGTATACGGAGATGTAGAATTTTTTAATTTTTCTATTGGTATAAGTTTCATCATAGCCCATAATCCTAAAATATAAACTACAAAACAAATTGTGATACCAAAAATAAGAGCTTTTGGTATATTTTGAGTTGAATTCTCCACACAATCTGGAGGTAATAGTGCAGTTTCAATACCTACAAATCCCCAAAGAGTCAAATACATACTTTTAATTACACCAGAACTTACTGAAAGGTTTGAATATTCTATATTTTGCCTACTTTGTATAGCAAAAATTGTACAAATTGCAGGTAGTACAATTAATAAAATCAACTTAAATACTGTAAGAAGCACTTCTAGTTTTTGTGTCGTATGTAAGTTAAAGCAATTTAATTTATATATCATGTATATTAGCAAAGTATATAATACTAATAGTATTAGTGAATTTGTTGTGCAAATTCTAAATAATGCTACAGCAAAAGTTGCATTTCCTATAGATGCTCCTAAAACCCAACTCCATAATATCCATATTTTAATTCTTCTCATTGACTCGTAAGATAGGCTAAATGCTTCTCCTATAAAGTCATGTAGACCTTTTGCTTCAGGTATTCTTTGCTGAAGAGAAACAAATAAATATCCTAAAGAAAATGCTCCTATAGCACTGAGAATCCATCCAATAAAAGCATAACCTCCAAATTCAGCAAGCTCTTTTGGCAAAAATAATGCTCCAGATCCTACTAAATTACTTACTAATAAAGCTGTAAGCCCAACTAAGTTTAGCTTCATATTTCAATTCTATTAAAATAATTGTAAAATGCAAGTTTATGTATAAAATCTGTCTTAAGATTATAACTAATAAAATTTAAATGATATTAAATACTATTTATACAGTTATTATGATTTGTTTTGATAAATTATAATAAAACTAATCTAAGTATTTCCTTTCAGTTCAACTTTTTCTATTACAACCTTTGTCAAACAAGCTCTATATCCATTACATTTTCTATGATTATGTCTTCTAAGTTTTTTAAAAACTAATACCTTTTTTCCTTTTCCATGTTCTAATACACGGCCGACAACTTTACCACTTGTGGACATTTCACTTTCATTCATACCACCTAAAACTTCAAAATTTACTTCATCTCCAACATTTTTATGTAATCGATGACACATCACAACATCACCAACATTTACCAAATATTGAGATCCATTTTTATGCAAACGCACTACTGCAGTCATACTTAAAAGTATGTTCATTTTAATTGAAATTGTCAATAGATTGATATAAAAATTTGTAGATTGACATAAAATTAATAATATAGGAAAGTATTTTTATGACAAATGACAACCTTGAAAAACAAAATTCAAGCACAGGAAAAACTGTTTTATATTTTTGGGCTCCTTGGTGTGCACCATGTACTCAATTTTCTTCATGCTTTGAAGCTGCTTCAAATCAAATTAAAACAGCTTCATTTATTAAACATAATGTTGATGATAGTGTATCCACGGCAAATAGCTTTGCAGTTCGCAGTGTACCAACTGTAATTGTGCTCTCAAACGGCAAAGAAATCGCAAGAACTTCAGGATCAAAAACAGAAGAAGAATTTATAGAATGGTTAAATTCGGCTCTAAATGATTGAAAATCCATACGGAATTTCTATACACTTTATAGATAATAGTATGGTGATAACTGCTTGGCTTGATAATCAAACTTATCAAATCACAACACAAGATGCATACAGTGAACTTATTCCTCAGTTACAAAAATTTAATTTACACAACTTGCAATGGATAAAAGTTTTACGAGGGCCAGGATCGTTTTCAAGTATAAAAGTAGTACTTGCAACAGCTCAAGCTTTACGACTAGCATTACCTCATATTAAAATCTTAGGAGTTACTCTTAATGAAATTATAAGATCAATTAAAAATTACGAATCAGTACCTATTGTTTTAAAGCTTAATACTACAATTTGGTATGTTTTTGAAACAGAATGGAAAATTTATCACTATTCTTCTCTAGTAAATTTAAAATCATGTACAACTCCTCATTTTAATGAGTTAAATAAAATCACAAAAGCAGAATATATTTCTTGGCCAAATATTTCAGAAGGAATTAAAAATGCAAAAGGTAGTGATGACCTATCACCTCTATATCTTTATCTATCTTCAGAAGAAATATTAAATAATATGAACAAATAGCTTTGTATGCTGAAATGTTTTAATATAAAACTATTGATAAAATTTTGTTTAAAATAAACACCTCCTAGGGGAATCGAACCCCTATTATCGCCTTGAGAAGGCGGTGTCCTAACCGTTAGACGAAGAAGGCATAATTATATTTTAACAGATTATATCATAATGTGTCAAATCCATTTTTTACTTTTTAAGTAAAAATTAATTGATAAACAAAGTATGCGAATAAATACTTTCAAAATTAGTTTCTAATATACAAAATTATACTTACTGAATATATTATGATAATAATGCTGCACGAATGTTTCACAATTGTTTCATGAAAGTTTCACAAAATATCTACAGTAGTTACAAAATTTATGAAATAAAATTATATCAATTTTCATTTAAATTAAATTTTTAGTTGAAATTAATTATTTTATATCATTTTATTAACGTTTTTTTTATGCCGAGATAATGGAATGTACTAATATAACTAAATCTTTATTTCTTTTGCTAAAATGTAAATTTAGGTGAACTTACTTATTCAATAAACTATAAAAACAAATAATTTCAAAATTAGTTTCTAATATTCAAAATTATACTTACTGAATATATTATGATAATAATGCTTCACAAAAGTTTCACAATTGTTTTCGTAAAAGTTTCACAAAATATCTATAGTAGTTACAAAATTTATGAAGTCAAATTACATCAATTTTCATTTAAATTAAATTTTTTGCGCAGTTTTATTAACGTTTTTTTGTGCCGAGATGATGGAATGTACTAATATAACTAAATCTTTATTTCTTTTGCTAAAATGCAAATTTAGGTGAACTTACTTATTCAATAAACTATAAAAACAAATAATTTCAAAATTAGTTTTCAATATGCAAAATTATACTTACTGAATATATTATGATAATAATGCTTCACAAAAGTTTCACAATTGTTTTCATAAAAGTTTCACAAAGTATCTATAGTGGTTACAAAATTTATGAGATAAAATTATATCAACTTTCATTTAAATTAAATATTTTATACAGTTTTATTAACGTTTTTTTGTGCCGAGATGATGGAATGTACTAATATACTTGGATCTTTATTTCTTTTACTAAAACATAAATCTCTGCAACATTTCTTGACTGTAGATACTAAAGTCTTTTGATTATGCTTATCTTGTGTTGACATTTTCAACAAACATTGACGCAAACCTTCTCTCACATCGTTTTTAAATATATCTGAAGCTTCACAAACACCAGAAAATGTAGTCACTATCTTAAAATTACCAAATCTATCAACGACAATTGAAATAAATATACATCCACTTTCTAACCAAGTTCTTTCTAGAATAGTTCGTCCATCTCTAGGAATTAATACTGTACCATCTAGTACTAATTGCCCCACATCAATTTTATCTTTTAGTACATTCATCTTTTGCGGCCCAAGATACATAATATTACCATTTTCCAAAACTTCAGACTTAAATCCTAATTTTCTTGCAACTTCAGCATGTGCAAGAATATGTCTTACAGATCCATGAACTGGAATAATCATTTTTGGATTTAAAATTGTATATAATTCTTTTAAATCTTCCTGAGATGGATGTCCGGAAACATGTAAAATTTCATCAACACTATCAGCGGTAACTGCGTTAATTCCTCTTCTAGCTAAATGATCTAACATATCATTAATATCTTGCTCTTTTCCTGGAATTGCACGAGCGGAAATCAATACACTATCTCCTTTATCTAAAGATACTCTTGGATGTACTCCTTCAGATAAACGACGCATACCGGAATTTAATTCTCCTTGTGAGCCAGTACAAATTAAAAGCATTTTATCTCTATCAATTTTTCGAACTTCATCTTCAGAGACAAATGTTGGTAGATCTTTTAGATATCCAAGCTCATATGAAACTTCTTTAATTCTCTGCAAAGCGCGTCCAACAAGAGCAACTTTTCTTCCATATTTTCTCGCTAACCTGGCACAAGTATCAATTCTAGCAACATTAGATGAAAAACATACTATTACGATTCTTCCTTTTGTTTTTCTAGCAAAAACTTTATCTAATGCATCAAAAACATCCTGCTCAGAAGGTACCTTACCAGCATTCATTGCATTAGTCGAATCTCCAACAACTGCTAATACTCCCTCTTTTCCGATTTCTTCTAATCGTTTCATAGCTGTAACTTCACCTACTCTAGGATTTGCATCAAATTTCCAATCTCCAGTATGCACTATATTTCCACATTCTGTTTTGATATATAACATTGCATTATCCGGAATTGAATGTGTAACAGAAACCCACTGAACTACAAATGGACCAAAATGTCTTACCTCTCCAAGTGGAACCTCTTCAATCTCAGCATTTACTCCATGATCATCCATTTTTCTCTTGATTAATGCTGATGTAAATGGTGTGGAATAAAGTGGTTTGTTTAAAAATTTATACAAATATGGTAAAGCTCCAATATGATCTTCATGTCCATGAGTAAGTAAAACACCAACTATATCCTCTGGATCTATTGATTGAATTAAATCAATCTTTGGCATAGCTACATTTGCTCCAGGTAGATTTTCAAAAGTCAATCCAACATCTACAATCAACCACTTTCCTTTATAATGATATAAATTTAAATTCATACCAAACTTACCAGTGCCTCCAAGTGGAATAAAATATAATCCATTAAAGTCTAGTTTTAAATCCTGAACGCTATTAATAGTGACTTTATCATTAATAGAACGTATTTCTTCGTTCATAGTAACCTCCAATTCATCTTCTAAGTTGGAAGAATTCTATCATTAAAATATCGTAAAAGATAGTGTTAATTTATATATTTATTAATATAATATTAACGTTAATCAACTTTTACCTTATCAACCTCACTTGACCACTCAAATAAAACCGCATCATCTTTTCCTAAATATGCTCTAAGTGTTTGATTTTTTTCTATATCTTTTATGTCAAAAATAGGATCTACAAAAATATTTTCCATGACTCCTCTTAATCCTCGAGCTCCTATTTTTTTATCATATGCTTTCTTTGCGATCATTCTAATCACATTGCCTTCAACTTCTAATGAAATGTTACTTATACCAAATAGCTCTTTGTACTGTTTCAAAATTGAAGATTTTGGTTTGGAGATGATATCCACTAAAGCATCTAAATTCAAATCATGTAAAGTAACTCTAACAGGCAACCTACCCACAAATTCAGGAATTAATCCATATTTTATCAAATCATCAGAATTTACCTGTGATAAAACTCCTTCTCTATTCTTATCTTCGATTTTCTTTGAAAAGCCGATTGGCATTTTATGTAATCTGCGCTGAATAATCTTATCTAGACCATCAAATGCTCCGGCGCAAATAAATAAAATATTACTAGTGTTCATTTTAATAAAATCACCTTGAGGATGCTTGCGACCACCTTTAGAGGGAACTGAAGCAATCGTACCTTCTATTAATTTTAGTAATGCTTGTTGTACTCCTTCTCCAGAAACATCTCGAGAAATAGACCTGTTTTCAGAAGAACGTGTAATTTTATCAATTTCATCAATATATATAATGCCTTTCTCAGCTCTACCTACATTGTAATCAACTTCCTGTAATAATTTTTGTAATATACTTTCAACATCATCACCAACATAGCCAGCTTCAGTCAGACATGTAGCATCGGCAATTACAAATGGTATATCTAAAATTTTTGCTAATGTTGATGCTATTAAAGTCTTGCCACATCCACTAGATCCTAACATTAATATATTGGATTTTTCTAAAGTTATATCATTAGAAACATGGTTAATCTTTTTAAAATGATTAAACACAGCTACTGAAAGTACTTTTTTTGCCTCTTCTTGCCCTACAATATGCAAATCAAGCATTTCTTTTATTTTATATGGTAATAAAGTATGAACAATATTATTACCAACTTTTCTATCATATTGATGTAGCATATTTTTACATAATGAAACACATTCAGAACAAATTGCAGTTGGGGAAGGTCCTGCAATAATCTTATCTACATCATGCTGACTTTTACTACAAAAAGAACAAGAAAGAACCATTGAGTTCTCTGACATGTTACTCTCCTTCATCTATATAAGAATACAATATGAAACTTAAATTTTTGCATTCCCTCCCCTATCATTTTTTGTGATTTTTTCTTTAATTTCCCTTTTTTCTATAATTTCATCAATAATACCTAGTTTTTTAGCTTCATCAGCACGAAAAATAGTATCTCGATCAAAAAATGTTTCAATTTTTTGCTTTGAAAGACCTGTGTGATGTTCATAAATTTTCAACAAAATATCTTTTAATTTGATCATTTCTTGCACGTAAATATTCATATCAGCAGTTTGTCCTTGCATACCTCCGCTTGGTTGATGCAGTAAAACTCTAGCATGCTTGAGCATGCTTCTCTTATGTCCCGCTGCTAATAAAAATGAAGCTGCAGAACATGCCTGTCCAACACAAACTGTATTTACATTTGGAGTAATAAACTGCATAGTGTCGTACATTGCTAGACCTGCAGTTACTACACCTCCGGGAGAGTTGATATATAAATAGACATCTGATTTTGAATCTTCAGCTTCTAAAAACAGTAACTGTGCACATACTAAACTTGCTACATTATCATTAATCTCTCCTGTAAGAAAAATTATTCTATCTTTTAAAAGACGAGAATATATATCATAAGAACGTTCCATTCTTCCATCAGAATCAATTACCATAGGTATTAGCATGTTAACCATCGAATCCTCTAAATTTTATATTAAAATTAAAAAATATCAAGAACACTACTCTTCACCATTAAAATTATTATTGTTAGCAGTATCGTTGAGTACTGCATTATCAGTCGACTTCGTTTTTTTCGTTTCATTTCCCTTTATTGTATCAGAAATATCTAAATTTTTGGAGTGTTTTTTACTATCTTTATTGTTAATCTTTTTATTAAGATTTTGATCAGTTTTATCTTGAATATCATTTTCTTTATTCTTTTCTTTATTTTTCTCGCTCTTTTTTACATCAATTTCATCATTTACAGAACTCTGCTTACTCATTTCATCATCTTTTGTGTGTATTTTAGAACTTTTATCTGAGTATTTCTGCAATATTTCCTGAAATTCATCATAAGAAACCTCTTTTGTTACCTTTGTTATGCGAGAAAGAGCTTCACTTAGCGTTTTTTCTTCTGCAATTATCTCTTTTAGATCTTGTCTAGCTTTTGATCCTACTTTATAGTGTTCTTTTGCTTCCTCCAATCCTAGAACAAAACGATTTTTTCTATTCTCAATTTCCATTTCAATCTCAGCTTCAACTACTTTTATATTCCAGCTTTCTTTTAAAAAGTTAACAATAAACCAAGATTTCAGCTCTCTCTCATTAACTGATCTAACGTGATACATAATATCTTCAAAGGAATTGACTTCATCTATTTTTTCGCAAATAGCTTTTTTAACTGAATCATCAGGATTAAGAATATCGATATCATTTGAAACTTCTATTTCATATCTTTTATAAACATTTAATAAACCTTTACGAATAGATTTTTTCATAATAGATGCTGGCAATTCCATACTTACTGATCCAAAAATTTCAATAAGCTGTGTTTTTCTACAATTATACTCTGAAATATCTATTTGCCTCTTTAAAACTTCTTTAAATTTATTTTTGCATTCCTCTATTGAACTGCAATTCCATGCTACAAGAAGATCTTTATCATTATCTTCATAGTCTTTCTTTTCAAAAATACCCAAAATCTTAATTTTCATATGCATAGTATCGCCTGCATATCGCTCTGCACCTTGAGGTAATCCAGTTACATTTCTAGGAATTATTAATTCATGCTCTACTACATCTTCTATATTTTTATCAACTAATTTTTGTTCAATTTCAGATTGCATCTGTCCTGCTCCAAGTTGAATTCTTATTCTTTTAGATTCAACCTCTCCCTGTTTACGAGTGACTGTTAAATCAATCTCTAGTATGTCTTGCATTGCACTTGCACGATTCTCAACTTTTACAATTTTTTTATTTACACTACACCATTCCTTAAAAGCTTTATCAACATCTTCTGTTGTTAACTTTACATCAAAAGCTTCCAGTTTTAGCTTTGCTAGATTTGGTATCTCAATATTGGGCATAAAATCTATGTTAACTTCATATATTAGATCTGCAGAGCTTTTACAAACTTCTTGTAAATTTGCAGGTTTTGTAATTTGAAAATCAAATATTGACTTTTCAACCTTTTGAGTTATTTCTTGTAAAGCCTCTGTACTAACGGTTTTTAATATATATTGATTAAAATCTTGAAAAAAATGAGAAAGTAGCACATCAGTCATAAATGAGATTGGAACATGACCAGGTCTAAAACCAGAAATTAGATTCTTTACTTTGCTATTATGACTTACAGCTTTGGCATACTCAGCAACTATTCCCATAACATAACTATTTTCTGCTTGTATACTACAGGAATAACTTAATGAACCCTCTTCCTTGAGAGTATACTGAATATGATTTTTATCATTTATTTGCTTTGATTGATCATTAGATTGGTTCACTTGTCCTCACTTGTATTAAATAATAACATATAAATTTTATAATATCTAGCGAAACTTAAGCATAAATTATAATTAATAATTGTTTTTTATTTTAAATATGAAATAATCGTATATGAATATAGTTCCTCTGCCAAAATATACTAAAAACTGGTGTGTTGATGTTTTTTCTAATGATGGACTAAATGATTTGATAAGATATTTTTCCTTATGGACGATTACAAAAAGTAAGTTTCCTAGAAATAATACGCTTTCTCTATCTATCTATAATACTTCTAACTCAAAAATGCAATTTCTCAACTCAAAATACAGAAATAAAAATGAAGCAACAAATGTTCTCGCCTTTTCTTCTTCAAGTATGCCATTTGAAATTCACAGTCATCATTTACTGGGTGAAATATTTTTTAGTTCACAAAAAATTAATGATGAAGCAAATATTTTACAAAAAAAGGCCTCAAATCACCTAGCTCATCTTATTATACATTCAACTCTACATCTACTAGGATATCATCATGATGATGATGAGCAAAAAATGAAAATGCAGCAAAAGGAAATAGATATTTTAAAAATATTTGAAATAGATAATCCTTATTGTTCATAGTAAATCACTCTGCTATTATTAAATTAGGATGAGACCAGAAAGACTTATGCAATTTTCACGTATAGCGGAAACAATGGTAAAAAGCACAATAATATTGGAAATACTGCAATTTGCTACAAAATATTTACTTAGTATTACTGCTGGATTTCTTTTTACACTAGGATATCCTCCATATTACTTTTGGCCAGCAACTTCGATATCGCTATATTATTTGTATAATGTGATTTTTAGTAACAAAAGCTATTTTTCTAAATTTGCTCATGCATCTGCTTTTGGATTTTCTATTTCTTTTGTAATATGGTATCCGGCTCTTCATTTTTTAGATAACACATACTATGAAACAGGTTATATAGCATGGTGCGCTATATGTGGAATAATATACTGGGGTTTATCAATAATTGGTACATTTTTTTTCAAAGATGTTTTAGTACAATGGTTAATATGGTTAATATCTTTTGCTATTTTAGAATTTGCAAGGTTAAATTTGATATACGGGCAAGCTCCAATATCAATCATGAGTTTAGCTTCACCTAATATTGCTCAAGCACATAGATTAATAGGATATTCAGGAACAGCTATGTTATGGATCTCACTCATGAGTATACCATTTGTGATTTATACTCTTGCTTCTAAATCTTTTCTATTTTTGATAATACTTGCATCATATTTATTTTCAAAAAAAATTCCAAATATAAATGATTTACCTAAACATAATAAATCATTTAAATGTGTACAAGTTCATTTTAAGAAAAATGATATTTTACAGAAACGACAACATACTCTATATTCTTTACTTGATAAATATGAAGTGAATTTATCTATACTTCCTGAAGGAAATCCAACACTACATGAACTAACTAAAATTTATTACCGTCGACTTGTCAATATACCTTGGCATCAATTTGATATGATATTAGGAATATGGAATAATGAATCAGAATATCCAAATCAAGCTGCATTTATATCTAATGGATATCTACAAAATATACATCAAAAGTCAAACTTGATTGCTTTACTAGACTATAATCTACCATCTTTTGCAATACAAAATTCAACTAAGCATCTTAAACCTACTCATTCATTATCATTTATAATGCCAAAACCAAGTAAAAGCATATTTAAAACTCAAATTGGATTAGTAACTCCCATAATTTGCGCAGATAGTATCATTCAAACAAAAAATAATCCATATACAAATTTTTACGTTCATTTATGTAATGATACAAATATGAATGAAGGAATAATGCTAGCACAATCTCAAGTTATGGCAATTTATCTTGGCAATGCTGTTATTCGAGCTTCTAATAAAAATTCTGCAATTATTAATTCTTTTGGACAAATTTTAGCAAAACTGGGCAATAAAAATGGAGTTTTGTATTGTAAAAGTAATACATATAACTAGCAAATGATATTCATACACGATATTATTTACAAATGCGCGTCAGAGGTACTGAAGACTGGATTAAGCAATATAAAAAATATGAATATATAATTGACATATTTAAGAAAACGGCAATAAAATATGGATTTTCTTTAGCAGAAACATCTATTCTGGAATTTGCGTCATTGTTTAATAAATCAGTAGGTACTGATTCCGACATCGTATCAAAAGAAATGTTTTATGCTCAATCTGCTTATAAAAATGATTTTGATACTGTTTTAAGACCTGAAGGAACAACTTCAATTATTCGCGCATGTATAGATCAAGGAGTCATACATGAAAAACCTTTACGACTTGCTTATGTAGGTCCAATGTTTCGTTATAATCGACCTCAGTTTGGACGATTAAGACAATTTCATCAAATGGGATGTGAAATTTTAAATGATGATGAATACATTTCTGATGTAGAAATGATCATAATGCTATTTGAAATATTTGAAAAATTACAAATTTCTACAAACTTAATTAAGTTACATATATACACGCTTGGTAATGTTGAAGCATTATCAAAATACATACCAATAATTACATCGTATCTTCATGAAAATCAGCATTTTTTAAGTGAATTAAATAAACAGCGTTTGCAAGGCAACATAATGAGAATTTTAGATCAACTTTCAGCGACAGAAAAAGCAAACTTAGCAGATATGCCAAAATTACTTGACGTTTTATCTAATGAAGAGGTGTTGCGATTTGAAAATATTTGTAATCTGTTACAAAAACTTAATATTTCATTTGTTATTGATCCATTTATGGTAAGAGGTCTTGACTATTATCATCATACAGTTTTTGAAATTTTATATAAAGAACAAGCTATAGCGGGAGGCGGCTGTTACGATAATCTGGTTGAAAAGTTAGGTGGTCCATCTATTAAAGGTAAAGGCTGGGCGATTGGATTAGAACGAATACTACCCCTATGTCAAATAAATATTGAACAGCAGCAAGATTTATTAGTAATTGTATCTATTGATACGCCTGAAGAATCTCTCATTTTAGCTCAAAAATTACGAAATCAATACTCAGTTCTTATAATTTATGATAATATGAAAAAAGCGATAAAAAGATTAAATAAAATCAAGCCCAAGTACGTTGTTTTTTACGAATTACAAGAGGTGAAGAATAATAAATATGAAATAAAACAATGGTCATGAAAATGAGAACAGTATAAAAAATATTTTGTATAAATTCTTAATTTAATTTTGATGATTATATTAATAAACTTCTAAATCTGCAGCTTTTACTTTTAGCACTGTTTTATGATGAATTAAATTTCTATATACTGGTCCTAAATGAGGATAACAATCTAAGACCTCTTGTGTTAACTCGAAGATGCAGGTTTACCACCATAATTTTCAGTTTTATCTTTATCAATACTTGTACCTTTTGACTTTAAAAGTTCTGATTTTTTTAGCTCTTCAACTTTATTCTTAAGAAAATCAAATTGTGTATCAAAATTTTTCTTTAAAAATCCTACTTTAGTTTTCACATAGTTCTCTTGCAATTTTTTTCATCGCCTTTATTTTCTCAAGATAAGAATTAAAAAGATTGAGTATCTTTAATTCATTTGTATCAGCATAATCTGCTTCTTTGTCTATATATTGATATAGAAAGGGGAATTCTTCAGTCTTCATCTTCATTATATCTTCCATTTTTTTAGTGACTTTACTTTTAAATCCTCGAGGCTCTAATAAGGACCAGGCATGAACTTTAGCTTTCATTAACATATTGACCTGAGTAGAAGGAATTGCTGAATCTTCCATAGCAAAGTTATGCTGATTGAAAAATACACTTGATAGTATAAACAATTTTTTTATAGTATTACTTATATTTCTATTACATATAAAATATATTGATAAATCAATGAATTTATCATGAATAAGCTATAGATTTAAAAAATGAATATTACTAGCTTATGAAGTTGATATATTGATATTTATGTAAAGATTATAGAACTATTTAACTTTATATTCAAATTATAAATTGTGATTTTATACCTCTCTTTATTTATTACTTGTACTTGCACTAATTATTTTTGATTTTATTTAGTTCAGCTTGAGCATCTTTAATTACTTTTTCATACGTAGTTTCAAATTTCTGCTGAATTTCCGGATTTTGCATATATGTTTTTGATTTAACTATTGTATTATCTGAAAGATAATCATATAAAGCTTGAGATTTAGTAATAAGCTTTCCACTTGTGTCTTCATATTTTTTAAATACTTTCTTCAATTTCGTTTTATATTCTTCAAATACTGTATTCAATTTTCTTTTTTCAGATTCATCCGTATTTCTATATTCATTTTTCAATTGATTCAGCTTTGACAATTTAATTCGTGTATCATCTATATCACGCAAATAAGTTTGAAAATCCATATCAGCCTCTATAGGAGTATCATCAAGAGGAAGTCCTTTTAAATATGCATAATATGCAGGCTCTTCATTGCTAGTTATTATTGGTTTGAAGCCTAGATTAGGTTGAGCAATTATTTCATCTACCTGCTTATCAATTCGACTTTGAAATCCCATCATTCTTCCTACAGCCCCACCAAGACCTTGTAGTCTCTTCACGAGAGTAGGAGGTCTAGATTTTTCTCGTTCTAGTGGAGTATGACTTCCTGTATTGCGTCCTGCAGAATCTAGTACAGAAAAACTATTCTGACTGAAAAATATACTTGATAGTATAAACAATTTTTTTATATTATTTCTCATCTTTTTATTATATAAAAAATGTATTAATAAATCAATAATGATTTTAAAGTGATTTTTTGTAAATTTATTATGAGTAAGGCACCGATTTAAAAAATAAATGTTATTAGTTTTATATATTTATTTTCTTTTTATTGCTTAATTTATATATAAAAATGAATTTAAATTACTAGAAAATTTATATAATTTAGTATTCGATTTCATTTCTTCTTTAAAATTAACTTTCAATTAAAATCTAATTTTATTTTGTGCTGCTGCTTTTATATCTTTCATTGTAATCTTTTAATATTTCTTCAGCTAAATTTTTGTCTTGCATAAACTTTTTTTGTAATTCTTTAGTATAATCTTTATTAGGTTTCAAGTGATCATTTATTCTATTATATGTACTAAGTTCTTTTATAGCTCTATTATAGCTATCCTTCATTTCTTTTATCAATCGTCTTTTCTGCAATGGACCAGTAATTGTTTGAGAGTCATTTAATGCTATCAAATCTTTAAGTGTTTGAATCTCGCTATTCATATGAGCCACGCTCATTTGAAGATTAAAAAGCTGATTTGCTTTTTCACTTGGAAAGTAATCTGGATCGTTTTTGACGTGAAATTTGTGTATTTCAATTGTCTCACGTTGTAAGTTTTTATTCGCCTTTTCTTTTATTTTTGCAATTTCTTGATCAATTTCACTGTTAGAACTATTAGTAAAAAATCTTAATGCAGCATATCCTAAATCCTCAGATCTCTATCCTAGAGTAAGGCTGTGAGTTTTAGAAGAATTAGAAGTTGTAGTCTTAGGATTAGAATCATTTCCTAATACAGCAAAGCTATGCTGAGTAAAAAGTATACTTGACAGTATAAATAATCTTTTTATATTATTTTTTATATTATTTCTTATATTTTCATTGTATGAAAAATGTATTAATAAATCAATAATGATTTTAAAGTTATTTTTTCTAATAAAAATTAATGACTTAAAAGCAAAGTTAAAAGTAAATCTAAATAATGTATAACTTCATTCAATATAAATCTTAATTTTGATCAAGAGCTAATTCTTTTTCTAATTCTTCAGCATCGGACATTATTTTAATGTAAAATTGCTTTAATATGCAGCTTCTTTTTTGAATTCCATTGGTTGACGATTCAAGCTGATGATAGTGTATAGAGACATTTTGATCTGAAAGGCTATCATATTTTTCTTTAGCTAAATTTTTCATTTCAGTGAATTGCTCAATAAGATCTGTCCAGTTTTGATTAAATTCTTTCTTTAAATTTCCAAATTCAGTCTGTGGATATTTTGATTTAATATTTTGCATATCTCTAACGCTAGCAATATAACCGTTTAGAAAATTTAAAAGATTGACTGTATGTATATCAGCTGGAATAGGTCGTCTATCATCTTCATAATATTGAGAGTCATCCACCCCACGATACAGATCTAATTTTGGATGTCTTGTGTAAAGTGCTTCATAAATCTCCTCATCAATTTGCTTTTCAATTCCAAGCTTTATTCCTACAGTCCAAGCAAAGTCTTTAAATCTTTCTAGAATGCTAGGCTGATATTGTTTATTCATTTCATTCTAAATCGGTTTTAATTGATCTTGAGCTTTTTGTATTATACTATTGTAATGATTATCTAATTTCCTTTGAACTTCTTTATTTTTCCTATATGTTTCTGATACTCCTGCTGTTCCTTCTTTAATACGATTAAACAAATCTATAGATCTATTAACATTATATTCATGATTTTTATAAAATTCTTTAAACATACTGTCAAATCGTCTTTTTTGGAAAAAACCCATATTTTGATGTTTATTTTTCAATTTTTCTAGCTTTTCCATTCTATCAGAATTACCCTTTATAGAAGATAGATGAAAGTCCAGATCGACATCAGCAAGAGATAAGGAAGGATCACCTTCGCGATTATCTTGACTCCAAAAAGAAGCATATTGTTCTCTATCCTGATCACTTGTGACTTCAAATAACTTATAATTTTCTCGACTTATTTTGTCCAATTCCTTATCTATTTTGCTGCCATATTCTCCGTCTGTGATAGCTCTGACTGAAGCCCAACCAAAGTCTTTAAATCTGCCTCCTATACTGGGTTTATATTGTGTACAATTCATATCTGATCTGTCAAACATAGCAAAGCTATGCTGACTGAAAAATATACTTGATAGTATAAACAACTTTTTTATAGTATTCCTCATATTGTTATTGTATGTAAAATGTATCGATAAATCAATAGAGATTAAGAGCGCATAATTTGTAAATTTATTATGAGTAAGACACCGATTTAAAAAATAAATATTATTAAGTTTATATATTTATTTTCTTTTATGTAACATTCATGGAACTATTGATTATATATTCAAATGATAAATGATAAATCATAAGTTTTATACCTCTCTTTATTTATTACTTGTACTTACAGTTTTCCCTGCTAGTGCATCTTGAGCTATTTGCCTTTCTTGTGCATACGTAGTTTCAAATAAATTACGAATTTTTGCATTTTCCCTATATGTTTGTGTTACCAATTGTGTGTTTTGTAGATTACTATGTATTTCTTTAGATTTATTAATAAGTTCTGTAGTTCTTTCTTCATATTCTTTAAATACTTTATTAAATTTTATTTCTTCAGATTCATTTATATTTGGAGATTCATCTTTCAATTTATTCAGCTCTAGCAATTTCCTGCTGTTAACACCTAGACTATGTAATGTATTTTGAAGATAAGCATCTTGATTTTGAGTATTAGGATCCATCCCAAGTTCATTTACATTCATATAAAAACTAGATGCATCATCTCGTGATATTATATATACTGGTGGAGTGATAAGTTTACGATCTATTTTCTCCACCTTCTGATCAAATTCACTTTTACCTGTAAGTCTTCTTTCTACATGATCAACAAAGTTTTGTACTCTATTCATAAGATTAGGAGGGCTTGTAGGTTTTACTTGTGCTAGTGGAGTATGACTTCTTGCAGTATTTCCTGCAGTATCCAATACAGCAAAACTATGCTGACTAAAAAATATACTTGATAGTATAAACAATTTTTTTATAGTATTCCTCATACTTTCATTGTATACAAAATTTATTGATAAATTAATAACAATTTTAAAGTTATTTTTTGTAAATTTATTATGAGTAAGGAATAGATTTGAAAATAAATGTTATTAAATTAATAAGTTGATATATTTGTATTTATGTAGAGATTATAAAGACTATTTAACTTTATATTCGAATGATAAATTGTAATTTTTTATATATTATAAATTGATCTTTTGCTAAGAGTTTTTAAACCTTCTTATTTCTTGTTTAGCTCTACTTTGTGATTGCTTATAATATTCGTCTAAGCCCTCATTAAATCGATTTGATGTACTGAAAAAACTATATAATGCTGAAGATCTAGCATAAGAATTTTCGGCTTTTTCAATAATATTTCTTTTCACCTCATTAAGTCGTTGTTTTTGAAGTGGCCCTACAACTTCTTGTTGTAAAGATTCCAATTTATTTAGTTGATCAATAAAGTCATTTAAATCATTCAAAGTTTCCTGAAGAGGTACTTGTGGACTATTTCGTTCCTTAGCATATCTCACAGGGGATGTCAAATCAAAAAAATCAGGTCTATCTCCTCCAGTTGGCTCATAATATAAAAATAAGTCCCTGTCAGTTAGATGAGTCGGTCTAACTTCCCTTGTATTAATTATTGTCTTTATTTTCTTATCTATTTCACTTCCTCTATGATTCAAGGAGAAAAATCTTTTTACAGCAAAATTAATATCATCCAATTTATTTTCTAAAATAGAAGTATCAGTTCTAGAAGGATTAGAAATTGTAATCTCAGGATTAGAATCATTTCCTAGTACAGCAAGACTATGCTGACTGAAAAATATACTTGATAGTATAAACAACTTTTTTATAGTATTCCTCATATTTTCATCATATACAAATTTTATTGATAAATAAATAACGATTTTAAAGTTATTTTTGTAAATTGATAGCTAAAACTAAATTTAACTTGCTTAATTGCTTTGTATATTTAATAGTTGTGTTGCGGATGCATTATGTAAATTTATATATTTAGCAAGCACTGCATTTAATGTACCCAACATACTTCTTAGCTTATATATATCAATATGTATTTCATGACGTGAATTTATTCTCCATAATATTTGTACTTTATTAGACTGCTTTTTAATATCTTGAATATTGACTTTTTCTATATCTTTAGACTGCTTTTCAATAGACTCAATATGATTATTAATTATATCTATATGATATTTAATTTCCTCAATCTTAGCAGAGTTTACTTTTTGTATTTCATGAATAACATCGATATTCTTTTGCTTACTTAATTCGTTAAGAGAAAATTGTTTATCACCTAATTTCAGCTCTATATCATGTATAATTTCCTTATTCTTTTCATAAACTTTATCAATTTTATTAGGAGTTTTCTCTAAATTTTCAATATACTTGATAGTATTTAGCAGTTCATCATCTGCTTTATATGAATCTTCTTTACGTAAAAATAAATGAAATTCATGTTGCTCTAAATCTTCTGAATCTGTGAAATCATAGCTATAAATATTTTGATTTATGAAAATACAAAATATTAGTATAATAAGCCTAGTCATACATGATACTCTTAAATCAAAAAGTTTATAAACTCTTGTTATCTTTATCATGGTTCATATTAATTCAGCATGAAATTATTAATGATTAATGAATACTTATGATATGAATAGTAATATGATTTTTATTTAAAATACATAGTTTATGAATAAATATTAATTTTATTTATCTGATTTATATGTATCAAAGAAATATGGAATATTTGTACTTGTCCATTTTGGAGGCCGTATATCATTTTGCCATTTTTTTACTAGTTGTTTTCGATATGCTATTCTTAAGTCTGGCTCACTTTTAAATTCTGTGCAATTAAATTTAAAAAACTGTACAGAAAGCTTGGTTTGATAATCATTTGTCTTTTTTGAGTTAAACATTTCAAATAATTCATTCCAAGATTTGTGAGGAATTGGATCACTGATTCGTGTAAGATCTCGTCTCATTTTTTCTTTTGCTAGATCATCAAAATATTGAACCAGCCATGAATAATGATGTACGTTATCTCTTGCCCATATTGAACATGGATGATTAAAATGTGTTATTTTATATAATCTTGTATCATCACCAAATAGGCATCTATATGCAGATGAAAGCATTTGAGCAGTTTCTAGAATCATTTTATTCAATCTGAGATCATCAAGATGAGATACTGCTTCTTGAGTATTAAATGATGTTGCAAAAATATTCATAGCATCATATTATACAATAAAATTATTAAAATGCATTATTTTTTAATTTAATAATCAGTTAATACAATAATTTTTAGCTAATATTTTGCTAATTTTCAATAATAAAATTCGGATAGAGTGGGATTCGAACCCACGATACATTGCTGTATGCCGGTTTTCAAGACCGGTGCCTTAAACCGCTCGACCATCTATCCAAAGTTATTATAACAAAAATGATACAATCTTCAATATTGACAATTGAATTATATATATTTATTATCTATTTTATGGACGGTTGTTTTGTCACTGGCAGAAGAATGATGTATGGACACAATGTTAGCCATGCAAATAACAAGACTTTAAAGATATTTAAACCAAATATATCATATAAGCGCTTATTTAGTGAAAAATTAGGAAACGTTAGAGTGAAGATATCAAGAAGAGGTGAAAGAACTATAGAAAAATATAATGGCATTGATTCATTTGTACTAAACTATAAAAAATTGACACAAGATGCTGAAAACTTTAAAAAACGTCTTTTAAAATATAGTAAAAGACTTTCAAAGCAAGCTGAAAAAAACTCTTCTAATAAAGTTAGTTAAATATTTAACAATACTTTATCAATAAATATATTATATTCTATGTTGATGTTTCTTTACCTCTCGATATTTGGATTTGTTATAACTTGCGTTCTTATATTTGATGATGAAGAAAATTATGATGAGAAAAATCATGATAAATGATATAGTATGTAATATATAAACTAAATTCATAAATTTCGGTCGTATTTTATATTAGCATAATCCAAAATTTTTGCACTTCATAGAATATAACTATTAAACTTACAATAAAACTGAAACTAATACTGAAAAATGACTGACTTATACATTAAAGCAAAAAATTATGAAAAATAAACTGACATAAAATATTACTTATATTCTTGAATATTAGGTCAAGAAATTTATATATAAAGTCAAAGAAAATTTAATATAGAAGCATAATAATACATATATGGACCCTAAAGAATTAGTAGTTATTTTTTTAATAATTATATCTTCAATTTTACATATCACTTATGTATTTATATTAGCTAATATAGTTCATTTTATAGTAAGAAGAATTTTATCTCAATTTAAATTATAATTACATTAATAAACAATATATTAGTAAATGTGAGTATAATTTAGTTATTGTAAACTATATTGTTCACAAAGAAAACCTATCAAAAGATTTATATAAAATGTAAAGTTAATTTTAATATATTTTTATAAGAATACATACATGGATGTTAAAGAAACAATATTTTTCATCATTACTTTCACAATATGCTTTATCTATATTAAATGTTTAAGATTGCTATTTAAATTAATTGCATCTATGTTTGAATGAATTTAATAGCATTAATTTAATTTTAAATATGTATGATCGTAGTGTATAGATAAGGAGGCAAAATTATGTCTATTCCCGGATTAGATAGATTTTTTTTAGTTTTAATTACATTTATAATTTTACATGCTACTTATGGATTTGTATTAGCTAATATAATTCATTTTATGGTCAAGAAAGTGTTATATTATTTTAAATTACAATAACAAACTCAAAATAAATTGTATCAGTTATTTAACTTTTCAGAGACAATAAAAATTAATGTAAATATGTAAATTATTGAATTATATCACATAAAAATTTTTTAAAATCAATAAATTAAATTGTTTGTATATAAATTATTAACATTACTAAAATACGATATGATAATGTTACTTTTCAACATCATATTTTGGATTTCTGTCTATATAATAGTAAAATTTATGAATATAAGCTGGAAAAAGTTTTTTAAAAAATAATGAAAATATTTGTACTAATTCTTTGATATCATATGTACTATCTTTTGAAATTATGTATACTAGTTAGTGGTAATCTGTATAATTTTAATCATCAGCGTAATTTTATTACAAACTTTAGTATAATTATTATATAGTTTATTTACATCATAATTTCATTGTTATATAAGCTTTAATAAAATATTAATTCTTAAGTTATATCAATATTATGTGTCTAACCATAATTTTCTTAAAATAGAAACAATTTTATTTATAATAGCAGCTTTTTTTATGACTAAAATTTTAAATTGGATTTGGAAATATTTGAAATTACCTTGAAAATTTTCACTTAACTTTATGTTTATAAAGTTTATACCAACTCAAATCATAGTTTAATATAAAATTGATGTCTTAACTGTGAAAAAATTACGATAATTATATTCTGATATCAATAATAATTTAATATAATGAAATTTGATAAACTATAGTTTGAAGAAATATAGTGTAATTAAAATATATACACTCATTTAATTTGATTACAAAATCATCACAATATCATTAAAAGTAAATTTAATACAAAAAAGAACATATTTATATTAGCTGAAAAGTTATTATCAATAAACATATACTTATAAATATAATTTGCGAGTACAAATATAATGATTATATAAATCATAATCAATAATTGAAATACCATCATATAAGAATCTGATCTCAAAAAACTAAGATAATCATAACTAAAATAATCAATTTCGACAGGTTAAAAAGAATATTATAACAAAATACTTCTGAATTTAGAGTTCATGAATTGAGTTGCTTTTAGTTACTCACTTGTTGATCTAAAAGTAAACTTATAACTTAAAGTATTATATTGACTGACATTTCTCTTTAAATTGAAGTTTATCTCATTAAATTTATTTATCTTTAGATAAAATTCATATGTCTTTAAACTCATCTTGTAGTTTTACATTCGTTTCTCCTATAGAACGGTAATCTTTAAAATATTCACCATGATATATATGAAAATCTAGCATTGTAGTTATAGATGAAAAATATTTTTTATTTGCTATAATATATTATTCTCGTATTAAATTAACAATGTTAAAAGCATGTTTTTAAGCAAATTTACTAAATAAATTGGAATAAGCTTCATTAATGAACCAAATCATTTCTTCATTTACTTCTTGACCTTGAAATTGACTCTCTGATTCCACAGAACCTGATTCATATTCCATGATATATGAGATAGGTGATGAATTCATATCATGTCCATGAAGCTTATCTAATGATTCAACTGCTTAGGTTGATTGATTAAATTCATAATGTACATATAGGTTATCATTGATCTTAATATGTGTTATTTTTTTATTTCCATCTAACAAATTAAATGTTGTTTGCTCACATATTTTTTCAAAGTAGAAGTAACAAGAACTGTTCGTTTTTTGAAGATTTGACGTAACAAATTAAGATACATCATCAGGCAAATTTTATGATTCACAAGCATATACAATATAATTCGTAGTATAATCAGAATTAGTATTCTTTACCTCAGAAAATTTTTGATAAATGATAAGCCTTCTGTGTCATAATCCTTGTTTTAAGTATCATTTTCAGCCTATGCATTAATAACTTCTGAAATATAATATCATATCTATATAAAACAAAAATTTTTTGAGCTTTTGTATAATCTATTTATGCTTTAAGATTTATTAATGCTTCATAAGCTTAAATTTCAAAATATTATTATAATATGAATGATATTATATTCATCATATTATCATCACAAATTTTTCGTAAAGTTTATAATAATGTGTAATGTTTTGTATTCTTTGTATATTGATTTATATTGAATAATATATTCCTATTTAAATCATGAAATACAGTGTATGCCACATAAGTTGAATCATCACTTGTAATAAGTTGGCTTTGATTATGTATATAACATCTATCAATGATTTCATAATTATTTTTTTCAGCTGCAATTTCATACAAATCATACACTTCTTTAGATATACAATCTTGTAGCATGCATTTAAAACTTCAGTAATACCAGCTTGATGCATTAATGGGTCAGTATTAATAAAAGTAATTTTACTAAAGTTGATATTTATAAATATGATTACTATATTAATTATTATCCATATATCGACTTCTGCAAAATAGAAATCATTAAAAAATAATGAATACATTTAAATTTTTATTTACTTCTTTGATTTTCATATAAAATACAAGTGTTGACATATTTATGATAAGAAGGTAGGAAGTTAATGTGCTTATACAAAGCTGTTTTAATAATTATGATATAAGAGGAAATATCATTCATTTAAAACAAAATGACGTTTACAGAATTGGTTATGAGTTTGCTAATATTGTTTTTGAAAATAATGGATTAAGTATAGCTGTTGGTTGTGATCGTAGAGAATCTTCACCTAAATTACTGAAGTGGTTAATAGAAGGAATTAGTGATTATGGAATGAAAGTATATTGTGTAAATTGTGCAACAAGTCCAATGATGCAATTTACGGAATATATTTATGAAAATGTAAATGCTACAGTTATGGTCACAGCTTCACATAACTCCTGGAAGGATAATGGATTTAAATTTACCATTAATAAAAAGCCATTTTTTGGCGAAGAATTACAAAAATTATCTCAAAGACTTCTTGATGCGAATTGTAGTGAAAAAAGAAAGTCACAACTTCATACAAATTTACCTGTAATGTCAATATATTTACAAAAACTTATAAATGAATTTATAATTGATAGTGATATAAAAGTTGTGTGGGATGCAGGTCATGGAGCTGCTGGTGATGTTTTATTTGAACTGCTACCTCAACTACACGGTACTCATATTCTTGTTCGAAAAGAAAGCAAACCAATGGATACATTTGATCCTGCTAAATCTAGTTTTATAGATTATACTACTTCTCAAGTAAAGTCACATAATGCTCATATTGGATTTGCCATGGACGGAGATGCTGATAGGCTTGTAGTGATAGATGATAATTATGAAGTTGTATCAAGTGATGAAATGTTAGCAATTTTCGCCTTATTTTCAAATGCTAAAAAAGTAGTATGGGACTTTAAGTCTAGTAGAGTTTTAGCTGAATGGTTAGATGAAAGAGGTATAGAATGTACTTTAACTCATACTGGACATGCATACATTAGAAAAGAAATGCAAAGATGTAAAGCGGATTTTGGTGGTGAAATTAGTGGACATTACTTATTTGGAAAATGCCACTTTTATATTGATGATGCTATATATAGTGCTTTGGTACTAATACAAATTTTATCAAGGCTATCCATTTCTCTATCGAAATTAAGAAAATCGTTACCTACAATATCAGTATCAAAAATTTTTAGAATTCCAATTACTAATAAAGAAGAAATTTTAAATATTATTTTAAATAGTGTACAAAAAAAAGGTCTGGTCTGTGACATCATATTTAACAATGCTTTATTAGTTAATTTTCCTGAGGGTTGGTGGATAGCAAGAGTTGCTCAAACAGAACCTGTATTATCAGTTCGCTGTGAAGGCTGGACAGAAGATGCTTTAAATAAAATTTTAGCACAAATGGAAAACACATTATCAAATATAGGAATATCTTTATAGCTTGACATAAACATCAGCTTATATTATAGGTATAGAATGTTCAGAAATCGAATAGCGGGATTATTTCTATTTATCTTAACAATATTTACGGCTTGGTTCTTTCTTTATCCTCAAAAAGTTATACTGTATGATTTAGAGCAAAAAAGCTACATAGAATACAAAAATAAAAATCAAAGTGTTTTACTTTTAATTCCAGATATACACTCCTCTATTCAAATTATGAATATATGGGACTTTATGACAAAGTTATTTGAAAGTGTAAATGTACATGAGAAAAATCGACCTACTTTTATGATGATAACTAAGCAGTCAGAAAAAATGAACCTTGAGTCCATATTAATGTCTTATAGAATGAGTAAAGGCAGTAAATATATAAAAGACTCTACTGTTTATGTGGATACAAATGGTAATTTATTTAAAAAATTTGGAAACTCCTCATCTAGCACTGTAGTTGTATTTGATGATAAATTAAAACCTCATATATATACAGATGCTGAGCAAAGAGGTATACACTGGTCTACAGTAGAAGGACTATTAGAACTATCTAAATTACTAAATATAAGACTAATTGGGTAATGCGTAAGATTGCTCATGTTATCTCTTTAAGAGGATTTTGTAGTAGAAGATTTGCCGAAAAATTAGTTTTAAATGAAAAAGTACGAGTTAATGGACTATTAATTTCAAATGTTGCTGAAAAAATAGATGAAAATTCTAATATTGAAATTAATGATTTCACATTAAAAGTTCCTCAAACTAGATTATGGACCATAAATAAGCCTGTAAAAGTACTATCTTCTCACAAATCTCAAAAAGAATTTAAAACTATTTTCGACTATTTACCTGATCTACCTTACACAACCTACATTGGAAGATTAGATTATATGTCTGAAGGACTTATGTTACTGACAAATAATCCTAAATTAGTAAATTTAATGCAAAAATTTGAAAGAGTGTATGAAGTTATTATTCATGAAAAACCTAATAAGGAATTTTTTAAGTTTTGTAATAATCCTATTATTGATAATATTAAATACATGCCAATCATATGTGACAAATTATATAAATATGAAAAATTTTGGAAATTAAGATTAAGATTATTTGAAGGAAAAAATAGAGAAATTCGTAATATTTGCAAATACTTTCAATTAAAAATTATACGATTAATTCGAATTTCCTACGGACCATTTAATGTTCCAAAAATTTTATGTAAAGAAGTGAATTTTTCAATAGTGAATAAAATTTTGCTTGATACTTTGTGATAATCATTAATATGAGAACTTATTTTAAAATTTTAACTAATTTAATTAAGATTAAATCAAGATTTTTGATATAGCATGAGAAAGTTATGAATTCACAAGAAAACGACTTACAAGAAAAAAATCAAGCACCTCAACATAAAGGTGATGAAAAACATGACGAATCTCAAAGAGAAAAATACGCTGCATCTCAATACAAAGGTGATGAATCTATTGGTATTATTGGCGGCGGTGCTTCGGGTCTATCTGCAGCATATTTTCTACTAGAAGCTGGACATACTGGACCAATCACTATTTATGAAAAATCACATCGCTTTGGTGGTCATGCACGAACAATTTATGTGCATATAATTAGTGAAAATGAAAAACGTATAATTTCTGAATATGATATGGAAATTGATGAAAATAATGATCCTATATTGCTATACAAAAATCATGAAAATGAGAATGTGAAATTAAGCGCAACTCTACCAAATGTTGTTCCGGTGGATTGTATTGTTACAACTACTGGTGGAGAACAATATTTTAATTTTCATGCTATGCTAAATAAATTGAATAAAGCTGAAGTGAATACAATTATAACAGGTTCTAATATTGCTAGAAAATATTCATTAGGAAATTATTCCGTAAGTTCAAAAGAAAAAGAAAGTTACAATCCATTTACGATGTATAAATTGTACAATATTAAAAAAGTACATGATAAAGTTATATCAAATCAAGCTAAGCAATATCTTATGAATCATCCAGAAGCAACATTTGGTGAGTTATTAATGCAATTAGGAATATCTTTTGATGATCCATCTTTAATTGTTTTAATATCTACTATTCGCTGTTTACTAAGTTATACTCAAGAACAAGAACTCTTCATGAAAGCATCTTTTGTTTATCAGATTGCTAAACAAGTGGCAATTAATTCAAAAGCTCAATATCTTAGAGATGGAATGGGAATATACTTAAGAAAATTAAGAAAATATTTAGAAAGTAATAATGTGCAATTAAAATTAAATACAGAATATCAACCTGAGGAAAATTATCATGATCATATAATTTATGCCTGTCAACCATGGAATTTACCTCAACACTTACAAGTATTACCAGAAATATCACTGTATAGTAAAAATAAAGTATCTGGACATATATTACTAACACATGAATTTTTTGAAAAAGATAATATTCATGTTACTAGCTATTGTATGCAAGAAGATAAACAATACGCTGTAATGGATATAGATTTGATTCGTTATCAAAAGCAAGATACAGGAATATTTCTATCGTTACACACTTCCAAAAAAGAAGCTATATCACCTATTAATCAAGAACAGCTGAGAATGTCAAATCAATTAATTCATATTGATCAATCTCATAATATAAATTTTTGTGAGATATGGGGTATAGAACATACAGTCACTCATGGAACTATGCCAACTAATGGGCAAATATGGAATATACAAGGAGAAAAGTCTAAAAATGGATCTCATATATGGTACTCCAATGGAACATATTCTTATCTTATACATGAAGCGGCATGGACTATGTCTTTAGATGTTGTGTGTTTGATTACAGGTAAAGGTCATATGTTGCTTGAAAAGGGATATTGGCCAACATGTGGAGATCCAATGCTATCAAAAGAACCAGAATAAAATGAATATTTTTTAAATTATATTAATTTCTGATTCGAATTAGATGTAGTTGCTTCTTTTGCATATTATACTTCAATCTAATTTTATGAGTATTTTAATTTTAAAAATATATAAATAATGCAAATAACCTTTCATATTTACAAATGATAATATATAATATTAAATGCTTAAAAATGCATATATATTTATACTAATTCTATGGCTTTCAGGCTGTCAGAATGACGTTGTTGAACCCCTTGATATATTATGGCGTGATGCAATGTATCAATACGATATAGGTCGCTATGATTTATCTGAAGATCTGTTTCTAAAGGTTGAAAAATTTTATCCAACCTCTCAGAAAACTTCTGAAGCCATACTACTTGCATCAAAATCTGCTTATTATCATGCTCATCAACTTTATGGTGGTGCAGAAAAATATGTAAAAGCTATAGAACATGCAAGTGTATTAGATGAATTATATCCAAAATATTCAGAGGAAAATGATGCAGATTGGATCATAATTATGGCGTATTATAATATGTTACGACATCCACAAAGAGATACATCTGTTGTTTCAACTCTTATGAATAAGCTCAAAATTTATGAATCAAATCTATCGGCAAGAGGATTGCAATATAAAAAAATACAAGTAGAGCATATAAAAAATGAATGTATACGACTTTTAAGCTTAAAAGAATTATTTGCAGGTAATGTATATTGGATGCAAAAACCATCAAATCCCTTTGCTGCACTATTGCATTATAATAACATTATAAAAAACTATAGAGGTAGTGTAGCAGAGCCTGAAGCTTTATATAGATGTGTTGAGGTTTTGCTTTCACTAAATCAATATCAAGATATAGAATATTATTCAGCTAAGTTATCAAAGATATATCAAAGAACAGTTTGGTTTCACAAGGCTGAAAATCTATTGTATAATTATTTAGATCCATTATATTTTAAAAATTATGACAAAGTCGTATCCAAAAATATACATCGTGATTTAAAAAATGGATATGTTGATTTTAATGAATATAATAAAAAGATACTTTATTATGTTAAAGGTCCAAAATACGTGAGATATTATAATTTAAAGAGACTAAAAAAATGATCATTACACGATTTTCTCCAGCACCAACAGGAGATTTACATATAGGAGGAGCACGTACAGCTCTATTTAACTGGTTATTTGCTCGTCATCATAATGGCGAATTTCATCTAAGAATAGAAAATACTGATTTACAGCGATCTAAAGATGAGTTTACAAATTCCATTATAGAAAGTTTAAAATGGATGGAGCTAAATTGGAATCATATCTCATATCAGAATGAAAATTTAAATGAACATGTAAAAATTGCAAATATGCTACTTGCATCTGGATATGCATATAGATGCTATACATCAGAAGAAGATTTAGAGAAGCAAAGGGAACAATCAAAAAAATTAGGAAAAGTTTTTATTCATGATCGTAAATGGAGAAATGTCAAAGAAGTTCAAGAAGGACCTTATGCTGTTAGATTTAAAATGCCATTAAATCAAACTTTAACGATTAATGATGTAGTTCAAGGCAAAGTATCAATACAATCTGATCAGTTAGACGATTTTGTAATTTTACGTAGAAATGGATCTCCTACATATCTACTTTCTGCGGTTGTAGATGATATGAATGCTAAAGTTACACATGTTATTAGAGGAAATGATCATTTAACCAACACATTTAAACAACAAGAGATACTAAAAGCCTTAAATAGTAATTTACCTATATATGCTCATATTCCACTAATACATAATTGCGAAGGAGCAAAATTATCTAAACGACACGGAGCCTTAAGTGTGCTTGAATATAAAAAACAAGGTATTTTACCGATGGCATTTTGTAATTATTTATTACGACTTGGATGGAGTCATGGAAATGATGAAATAATTTCACGTGAACAAGCAATTAAATGGTTTAATCTTGAAAATATTGGAAAAGCATCGGCTCGATTTGATGAAGAAAAGCTGTATTCAACCAATAGTATTTATATGCGCTCATTAACAGAAACTGAATTACGAGATGAGGTTTTTACATTTGCGAAAAATATGAAATATAATTTAATTAATGATGAAACATGGAGCAAAATCAGTAGTATTTTACCAAGTATTGCAGCAAGAACAAAAACTATAAAAGAACTATCAAATGATGTTTATGATTTTTTTGGTTCGGAATTACCTAAATATAATTATGATGTAGTGAAGCCTATTAATACTAAAGTAAAAAACTTTTTAATGAAATATGTTCCTATAAAAGGTAGTAAAGAAGAAATAGAATTAAATTTACGTAATAAGCTCATGAATGAATCATTATCATTAAAAGATGTTGCTTTACATATTAGACTTGCACTAACTGGCCGCAAGGTTTCTCCCGGTTTATTTGATATGATGTTTGTTTTAAGTGAGTATGAATATACATCTCGTATTAAGGCGTGGTTAAAAAAAGTTAGCTAATTGAAATATTGTTTAATATGTGAGAGAATATGAAATGAGGATTAAAATAGATCCAGAAAAAGGACTTGCTCACGCTCTGCGCATTTGGAAACAAAGATCTCAAAAAGAGTCTATGTTTAAAGAAGCTCGTAAAAGAAAATGCTACTTTAAGCCATCTGAACTTGCTGCACAAAAAAAAGCTGAAAGGTTAAAAAATATAAGAAAATATAATAAGAGTAATTAATGTCAGCTGTTTTAACTATTAATTTGTCCAAAATTAAAGAAAACTACAAATTTTGCAAATCAATGGTTAATTGCGCTCCAGTACTTAAATGTAATGCATATGGTTTTGGAGCAAAAGAGATTTTCAACACTTTATATAAAGATGGATGTAGATCTTTTTTTTTCAAATCATATTCAGAGGTTGTAAAATTAAGTACAGGTGATGCAAAAATATATATTTTAACGTATGATAAAAATTTTGCTGAAGAAATTTGGTGCAATAATTATATTCCTGTTTTATCATCTGTTGAAAATGCTTTGCACTGGAGAAATGTATGTACTAAATTTGGATATCAAAAATTATGTGTTATTCACGTTGAAACAGGATTAAATAGATTAGCAATGCCTGTAAGAGATTTACATGAAATTTTATCTAAAGAATTTAAAGTTGATTTTCTAATGAATCATTTTGCTTCTGCTTATAGCGGTGATTTTCAAGCTATAAACTCTCAATTAAGTATTGTTCAAAATGTTTATACTAAATATTCAAACATAAAATGGAGTCTATCATCATCTTCTGGATTTTGTGTTGAAAGTTTATGGAAAAGACAAAGTATTACATATAAAACAGGAACAAATGACTACTTTTCTCAAAATTATGATTTCAACTATCACTCATTACCTAATAATCATTTACTAAGACTTGGAAGATTTTTATATGGCTCAACTGAAGGAGTTTATTGTAAACCTCATAATCATATTAAGCCTATCGCTCAACTCAAATGTGAAATTTTGTCAATTCAGAAACTTGATGAAGGCATGAGTGTCGGATATGATTTTCTATATACAGCACAAAAAAGTCATCATATTGCTATAATTGATATAGGATATGGAGATGGATTTCATGTTCAACATGGATATGTAATATATAAATCACAGAATAAGGTAATATATCGTTGTAATATAATCGGAACTATTTCAATGGATTATACTGTAATAGATCTTAGTAATATACCAAATAATCTTATTGTAGAAGGTGAATTTGTGGAAATTTTTGGAGAACACATATCATTACGTGATGTTTCACATTTTATGAATAGAACAGCTTTTGAGTTAACTACAAATCTAGGAAGTAGAATTAAGAGAAAATATATTTAATTATTTTTATTTGTTTATTAACATTTACTATACATATATAAAATTCAAGATAAAGTCTTATTTTGTGAAAAATATATTATATTTTAAATATAAAACTAATTGATCAATGTATGTTTTAATTTAGTTACACGCCTTGTAGGATTTGAACCTACGACCTGCGGCTTAGAAGGCCGACGCTCTATCCACTGAGCTAAAGGCGCATAATTAAATTATTACATGATTTATATTTAAAATCAATTATACTGATAAAATTAAACTTACTTTATATTTTGATTTATATATTACTCAATTTGAATGTCTAAACAACTAAGGTAAAAAGATGAGCAAGGTTGAAAGTAGTTAAATATTATCCTATACCATCACTATCAGAATTCACTAAGTTATCAACTAAAAAACTACCTTGAGGGGGAAGAGAAGTAGTTTCAAGGTGTTGATTATTAAAAAAACTTTGAGAAGGAGATTCTAGGTTTTAGTTATTATCTCAAGAATCTTCAGGAGAAGGAGAGGAATTCTGAATTAATTGCCCCATCCTTTGAATAGTTCTAGCAATTGCTTCAATATTTGATTCTTCAGCTTCTACAGTTATATTATACCTTGTTATAATCGTCTCCATCACATTTTGTAAAGTTTGCAGATCTAAATCTCGTGAAAATAGATATCGAGATACAGCATCCAAGTAAGATTCATTACCCATAGGTGTAATATTTTTTGCATTTATTATTTGCTGTAATTGAGCTGATATAGCATTTAATTTTGCAGTAAGATTATTAATTTCTGCTGCTTTTTGTGAGTTCTCACTTTGCAAATTAAGAATTGTTTGCTCTATAATTTGAGATGGAGACTGCTCATTTACTAATGCAACAGATCCATCCTGTAAAGTTTTTCTTTTCCATACTCCATTTGACAAATCCTTAGATGCGCCTAATTGTGCATTATCTTCAATTCCATTTGCTCTAAATTCGATGATACTAGCATTGTTTGAAAAAACAGCATATTCATTATATGTCTTTTCTACTTCTGTGCCTATCATATGCTTATATTGTAAATGAATTGCATGATGATCATTATTATAACTTTCTGTATCAGTATTCTTATTAGCATTTTCTCTCATATAAACATAAATTTCGTTAATAGTATCAATATTCAAATTACTAAAACGAATACATTCATCAGATTCACTTACATGCACCTGCTGTATTTGCTTTGATGTCAAATTTGAAGATAATTTTGCTTTGATTTTTAAATCTTTAGTATAGGATATATCAATTCTTAATTTTTCTTTAGTTAATTTATCTGATAGAAAAATTGTTGTAGGTCTATATCTTTTCTTTGCTCCACTACCAAAATCTCCAATTTTTATTATTGTATTTAGACCTGGTAATGTATGAAAAAAGCATTGCTGAATTTGAGTATGAGAATTTTGATATTGTGCTGATTGATTTGGATGATCAATATCATTTAAATTTCTTACTTTAAGCACACCTGTTGTACGCATACCTTCATTTATCATCGACATAAAATTCTCTTCGCTTTTAGAATTAGAAAAAGAAGGTGTATTATTAGTATGAGTATTATCATTAGTATCAATTATCGCTTCATCTGCAACTTTTTTAGTTTGAGAGGAATTTATTAAAAAATGTTGAGTGACTATTGTACTACATATTCCACTAAAAAACATGATTAAATATACCTGTGTAGTTTTTTTATTAGTCATAATTAATTATATTATGCAAATATTTTTAATTAGTTAATAACTAAAAAAACCTCGTAATTCTTTTACATAACTTTCAAATCTTTCTGGATTTGACCATTGCATTGCAATTACATCTCCTCTTCTGTACTCTGTATATAAATGTTTTAAATGTTTTAAAATAGGCATTAACGTTGAAGGAGCATCAAATAAGCCATGATGTTTATTTGCTAGTTTATACATGTTTTCAGTCTTAATCTCAGCTCCATTAATCCAATCTTTTGTATCCTGCTCTACTGCTTCTGGATCTTTTAATGTTAGCAATATAAGAACAGATTGACGATTATTTTCTGCCTCTTTTTTATTGAAAACTAGATTTGTTCCTGGAATATCTCCAAGTCCAGGTACACCTTTATTTTCAGTACTATGAGATTTTTTAAATAACCCACCAAGAATAATAGTATTACCTAATTTTCCAACTACATGTGTTTTGATAGCTGTAGATAAGGTAACGATACTACTGTCAGGAATAGATGAATGATTTTTATCTGCTAGTTGATTAATATGAAAATCAATTTCCAATTCAACAGAGTCTTCCTCTATATTACTTGCCAATACTGATAAAGACACCTGTGTAGGTATAACTCTAGAGCCTATGTCACGATCTACAATATTATTTTCGGTTCCAGATTCAAATGATCCTTGTTTACCTAACTGTACTTGCAACATAGGTCTTGCAACTATATCTGTTGTCATCTCTTTACGATTTAATATATTTAAACTATACTTTAGTTGTTCTAATGATAAAATAAAACTTGGTGGTGTTATCACTATTTGTGACTGTTTGTTTTCAAATTTCATACCTTTAGTTGTACCATCTAAATTTAATTGTTCAAGTAAATTATTTCCTTTACTTAAAATACCTGTCTCATTTAATTTAAGAATTACTCCTTCAATCAAAACGGATTTTAGTTTCTTTTTTTTCTTCACTTCTTTTTTATCGATCTCTTTTGTAGAAATTTGCTTAATATCTCTTTTTAAATTCAGTTTTTGATAATATTCTTTATGAATTTTTTCCCAATCACGAATACGAGCCGCAATATATTGCACATCATGAGGTTTACGAGTAAGAGTTTTATACATCCAAAAATGATGGTCAGTTTTTGCTTTATCATTTATAGCTGCATAAATTAAAGCTGCCATTCTATGTACTACTGGATCATTTGGAAACATCTTAAGAGATTTTAGTATAGAATTTTGCGCTACAGCCATATCTCGTAATGCATATGAGGTGGAAGCCATTCCATATAGTGCTTCTCCACTATTTGATTGTAATAATAGAGCTTTTGCATACATGTCACGTGCTTTTATATACATGTGCTGTTGTAAATATACTCGAGCGAGAGATACAGAACCATGATAGTTGTTTGGATCAATAGACAAAGTTTTTTGATATGCTACTATAGCTAAACCAAAAAATGATGGATCATTTTCCGCTAATTTTTCATATACTAAGCCATTTAGTAAGTGAAGATATGGAAAATTTGAGTGATCATGTAAAATAAAATTCATTGTGCTAGATGCTTTATGCCAATCCCCTTTTTGAATTGCGCTAAAAGCTTCATCAATATACTGCTGAGAAGATACCTCTGTCTTTTTTTCTTCACATCCTGTGGTAAAAAATAATATGAATAATATAATGGCTATACGTATTTTGCTTATACTTGAAAACAGCATAATAACTTATAAAAGATAAATATGAAAAATATATTATCTGTAATAAAAAATTTATCGAAATAATAGAAATAGTCCAAAAATAGCTCTATATATTCCTAGTGAAGATAAAATATATAAATTTTTAAGAACGGTTAATATTGTATATAAATAAATTATGAAAATTATAATCATACTTTGAAGCATTAAAGTAATATTTGATAAAGTTAATGATCTATAGTGAATAGTATTTAAATGTGGATAAATTGATGCAATTGATGGTATTATACCAAGTAAAATTGCAGTTTTATATGCGACTACTCTATGAAATGAAAATAAACGTAGTATTGTATATGCTGAACCAAGTCTACTGACTCCTGGAATAAATGCTAGTGACTGAAATAAACTTAAAATTAATGCATGATGAAGAGAAAATTTTGAAAGAGACTTATGCGTTTCTGGAAAATATATATCAGTTATAAATAAAAAAATTCCACATACAATACTTAGCATTCCTGAAAGTTGATTAGGCCATGTAACTTGAGATTTATGTAGGCAAAATCCTATGCATAAAATTGGAATTGTTATTATATATAGAAAATAATATGACAATTTTGTCCATATATTACACACTCCTATAAAAGGCAAGCTAAAACCATATATTAAGTTATATATCTCTGACTTACAAAGAAAAATTGAAATTAAACCAGTAGCAAAATGTAAAATCGCTGTTTGCATGTCACTTTGTTTATATCGCAAAAGTTGTAGATGTAATGATGAACTTATCGGTAGAGCTTCTGTTATACTTTGCATAACTATTCCATATATCCATTTTGTCATTTACTTATTTTGTCATTAGATTTATCAAAACACAATCATTAAAATTAGAATTATATTTATAATAATTATAATTTATTTACTTGACAGACTTATTATTAATGCTATACTTTAAAGGATGAAAAGAACTTATCAGCCTAGCCGATTGGTAAGAAAGAGAAGATGCGGATTTCGCGCTCGAATGTCTACACCAAGTGGACGTGATGTATTGTCACGTAGAAGAGCTAAAGGCAGATCACGTATATCAGAGTAAAGATTATATATGGAACTAATATGGGGATCTCATTCAGTATTACAAGCTTTGAAAAATCCAAAAAGAAAAAATATTAAATTACTTTGTACTCAATCACACTTTAAAAAATTTGAATTTATTATTAGAAAAAGCTTAGTAAAATATAGTATAGCTTCGAATCAAGAAATAAGTAAAATTTCTGGTGATAATACACATAAAGGAATGATTTTATACACCCAACAACTATCATATTGTAAAAGTCCTATATGTGATCATGTACTTCAAGAAAACATAAATAATATCATTGTAATGGATCATATTCAGGATGTTCAAAATATAGGAGCAATTATTCGAACTATGGTAGCTCTTAAATTTAGAAGTTTATTAATTACAAAAGATGGTGTGCCAAATTTAGATAAATCAATTGCAAAAAATGCATGTGGAGCAATAGAGTATCTACATGTTCAAAAAGTAACAAATTTATCTATGGCTCTAAAAGAATTGAAAAAACATGGATATTGGATTACTTCACTTTCCGGTGATTTTGAAAATAGTTATATAGCACAAGAAAAAAATGTTCTCGTTGTTGGAAGTGAAGGCTTTGGTATTCGCCCTCTAGTACAACAGCAATGTGATATGAATTTAAAAATAGAAACATCGAAAGAATTTAATGTTTTAAATGCTTCTGTAGCAGCTGCAATCGGAATGTATACAATAAATTCTTTAAATCGATGATTATGTTTATATAAAAATTTAAAAAATAAATTTACTCATAAAGCTAATTCGAGTTTACATAAGATTCCTTAAAAGAAGTTAACCTAATTACTTTACTCACCAGATGAATTGAACTTTGATTCAGACTCTTCTAAAGAAGAAAATTGAAGCAAGACCAACCTCATTTTTATGCTCTCAAATTTTTCTTTTAATTCCACTCACTTTTTGTGAGTTGTTTTTCAAATATAATTTTACAGCTTCTTGTCCTTACCCAATTTTTTCTTCGTTATAGAAATATTATGATTCAGATTTTCACATAATAGAAAAATTTAAGAAATTTAATGCTGCAAACACTTCTATATCAGCTGTAAATTTGAAATGTATACAATAAATTCTTTAAATCGATGACTGTTTTTAGATAAAAATTTAGAAACAAATTTATTAATAAGGCTAATTAGATTTTGTATGATATTCTTTAAAGAAAGTCAACCTAATTGCTTTACTCATTAGATGAATTGAACTTTGATTCAGACTCTTCTAAAGAAGAGAGTGGACCAAGACCAACCTCATTTTTATGCTCTCGAATTTTTCTTTCAATCTCACTTGCTTTTTGTGAGTTATTTTTCAAGTATAATTGTACAGCTTCTTGTCCTTGCCCAATTTTTTCTCCGTTATAGGAATACCATGATCCAGATTTTTCTAAAATATTAAGCTGTGTTCCTAATGTTATCAACTCACTCATACGACAAATTCCTTTTCCATATAAAATATGAAACTCCACGCTTTTAAATGGAGGAGCAACTTTGTTTTTCACAACTTTAACTTTAGTGACACTTCCATATGCTTCATCATTTTTCTTTAATCTTGTTCCGGAACGAATGTCTAATCTAATTGATGAGTAAAATTTTAGCGCATTACCTCCTGTTGTAGTTTCTGGATTACCAAATATAACTCCAATTTTTTGACGAATCTGATTGATAAAAATTACAACACATCCTGATTGTGAAATTATTGGAGTTAGCATTCTAAGAGCTTGACTCATAAGGCGAGCCTGTAGCCCCATATGAGAATCTCCAATATCTCCTTCAATTTCAGCTTTAGGAACCAAAGCAGCAACACTATCAACAACCAAAAGCTTAACAGCATGAGAACTTACAAGATGTTCCGTTATTTTTAATGCTTCTTCTCCGTTATTTGGCTGTGACATGATAAATTTATCTTTATCTAATTTTACTCCAACTGATTGAGCGTATACAGGATCAAAAGCATGTTCTGTATCTACAAATGCGCATATTCCTCCTTCTTTTTGAGCTTCTGCTATTGCATGTAAAGATAAAGTTGTTTTTCCTGAACTTTCAGGTCCATATATTTCTACAATTCTACCTACTGGATATCCTCCTATGCCTAAAGCTAGATCCAATGATAGTGATCCAGTTGATACTGCTTCAATCTCAGCATCTTGATGATCTTGAAATGACATAATTGAGCCTTTTCCAAATTGTTTTTCAATATGACGAATTGCTGCTTCTAATGCTCCCTGACTTTCATTATTTTTTTGCATTGATATCCTTTTTTTAATTATACATTTATTTTTACTAAATATAAAGAATTATATGTGAAATATTTTGTTTAATCTTTATTTAATATTAATTGTTTTTATGTTTGCTTTTTTATCATTGTTAGAATAACATATATATAGTGCTAAATCAATTTTATCAAAAACTTACCTTTTTAGGTCTTAGCAAACTTATTACCTCATATTTACTACTTAATATTGTAATATTCGTTCATGAGTTTGGACATTATGTAGTATCTAAAATATATGAATTTGAAGTGGAAGAATTTTCAATGGGAATGGGACCTTTACTATATCAATGGCAATTAAATGATCTAAAAGTTAGCTTAAGAATACCATTTGGAGCCTATGTAAAAATGTCTGAAAAACCACAAGATAGTGAAGAAACAAGTGATGGTTACATAAAGAGTTGCATAAACTATATCTCAAACCTTACCACAGATAAAGAATGTAATCAAAAACGATATATGGAAGATGCTAGTACAGCAGAAACAATATTTATTTATTTTGCTGGACCTGCATTTAACTTCTTATTTTCAATTATTTGCTTTTCATTTATATTTACAATATATGGTAAAATTGATTCAAAAATAATAGTTAAAGAAAATTATAAAGAATTTCTTCAAGGAGATGTAATATCCAGAGTTAATGGATCTAATGTAAAAAATATAGCAATGCTGAAGATGTATTGGCAAAATGATAAAAATAATATAGTAGAAGTTCATCGTGCTTCAGATAGTTTGCTTTACTATGTAGATAATCTTGATATTACACGATGTGAAAATAAACGTATAGAAAATACAGGTCAATCAATATCTAATATGAAACAATTTTCTATATTAGAATTTCTAGAAATTATTGAAGAAGGTGTTCTAGAAGCGATATTACATGTTTGGAATATGATAGAAATGCAATTCTCAAATCTATTATATATGATAAAAACTGCTAACATAAATAATATGAAAAGTATTATCGGTATTTTAAAAAATTCTGATACAAATAGTGTATTCAGTTCACTAAATTTTATGTCAAGTATTTCAGTCGCTCTTGGAGCAATGAATTTAATTCCGATAATTCCTCTAGACGGAGGAGGAATAAAAATGGCCTGTATCAAACATCTGTTTGGTAATGTAATTCATGATCTTCTAATGCATTATTATGCAAATGCTTCTTTGGTATTTATACTTTGCTTATCAGGTATTATAGTGGTAAGAGATTTGTGGGGATTGATACAATGAATATAATTAATTTAATAAAGTCATTTATAATAACATTTTGTGTTTTATGCTCAGCAAAAAAAGAAAACACTAATGATTCAAGTATAAAAAATAAAACCTTACAAGTGCTATCTATCGAACAATTTAGAAAAAAATATCATATCACAGGAAATATTCGAATAGATGAAAGAAGAATTTATGACCTAGTAAATAGTGCACTTCTAGCATCAAAAGATATAAAACTTACTTTGTTACAAAGTGGTTGGTTTTCTGATGTGAATATTACAACAAAAAATAAATCCAAAATAGTTATCACAGTGACTGAATATCCTGTAGTTGGTCGCTTATATATTGAAGGAGAATATGTAATTGGAGAAGACGAACTTCGTGTAATCACAGGACTATATGAAAGATCATTTGTATCATGGCAATTCTTATATGAATCTGTAGCTAGATTAGAACAATATTATAGAATGATTTATGCTCACGCAAATGTATCTGTTTCAGTAAAATACTTTTTAACAAATCAAAAACGTCTTGATTTAGCCTTTAAAGTTAATGTAAATCGAAAATCATCTAGATATTCAATAAGATTTTTTGGAAATAAGGAAATTCTAGACTATCAATTAGAGCAAAATTTTGTACAAAAACCATTTTCTGTATTATTTGTTTTAAACTTTGCTACTTTAAATGTTGATGCTTTAGAGCAAAGTAAATTTTCAATGGAACAATATGCTAACAATCTTGGATATCTAGATTTTACAGTAAAATCTATTGCAGTTGATCAATCAGCAAACGGAAATATTGTAAATGTAGTCGTAAATGAAGGAGTTAGATATAAAATCAATAAAATTGAAAAATTTATTGATCATCCAAAAGTGGATAGAGATAAAATTATAGAGCTAATTACGATAAAAACTGGTGATTTTTATTCTAAAGAAGTGTTAGATGATATAAAATATAATGTCAATAATTGGCTAAAAGATAAAAAACTATACTTTGTAAGAATGAACTTTACTACAGAAAAATTAGCTGACGGCAAAATGAATATTCGATTTCAAATTCATGAAGATGATATAATAAAGCGAATTAGAAATATTCATATAAAAGGAAATTCTCGAACTTATGATAATGTTATATTGGGAAGACTTGGTATTGCTCCAGGAGATGCTTGTACAGAAAAGGTACTAAATGATGCGAGAATCAGATTAATACATACAGGTTTATTTAATAATGTTGAAGTAACTGAAAATACCATCACAAATTACACTTCAGATATAGATGTTAAAGTTGAGGAATGTGGAGCTGGAGTAATTGGATTTAAAGTAGAAAGTGGAGGATCTCTTGATTCAACATGTTTAACATTTAACTATCAAGATCCAAACTTATTTGGTAATGGTATTTCATCTGATATAAGAGCAAGCATATACTATAACTCAACTTTATTTACTCTTAACGCTCAAAGTCAGTATATTTACGGATTGCCAATAATTGTTTTTGGTAATTTATCATACTCAAGCTCTGTATTAGGAGGAATATTATTTTCAGATTACAGTAATTCCTTTTTTAGAGATTTAATGTATCGAGATTATGTTGATTTTAAAAAAGCTGTAAATGATATGGGAAATAGTCATGCATTAATTAAAGAGGAACCTAACGAGAATGATACAAAAAAGGATATATTACAAAATATCCAATACTCTGAACATGATAGTAGAACTAGTATTAAATGCTTTGAAAATCGAACAGGTGGATCTATTGGAATGAGATTTTTTCATGGAGAACACACAATTAGTTTAAAAGCAGGAGCTTATAAGAGATCATTTCAAATTATAAATCAACCTGTAATCAAATCAGAAGAGAAATTAAATGAAGATATGAAAAAGCAACTTGAGAAGATAGAAGCAAATAATAATGATGATAACAATAGTATGAACTTAACTTTTAGCACAATGAATAAGTCTGAAAACAATGACTCTGAAGGACATGTGAGGGGTAATGCAATTATAATGACAAAAGGCGTTGGAATTAGCAGATTCTTTACTGATCAATATCTACCTAAATATAAATATGAGTTATCTCCATCCATTTCTTATAGATACAATAAACCATTAAAATATGGAGGTGCAAACTTTGGAGGTGAAGCTGATTGGACATTTGGAACAACAAATGTATTAAAGTTAAAAGCAGATATGTCTTTATCCTTATCACTAAATAGAAATTGGGGTACAAAATTCTCAGCTAGATGTGGTCGATTATTTGCTGGAAAAGAAAACAGAAGCTGGTTAGATAATTTTGTATCAGGAGAAGTCGGTGTATGTGGATTTGAATCATTTGGTCCTATTGATTTGTGGAGGTTTAACTACCTAGGAGGTCAAAAATTTTATGCTTGTAATTTTGAATTCACTAGAAGTGTTAATTTGATATCTTATGTTCCAATGCAACTTTATATAAAGGCTGGAATGGGTTCTTTATGGGATTGCGGAATTAATCCTGAAAAAATGAATCTTTATGTATCAGTGAATAGAGGATGGTCTAAAGATAAAAAATTACCTCTTGACATTGCATCTAATGATATGCAAATTGTGAGCTCTGCTGGTCTAGGACTAAAATGCAAAGTAGCTAACTATGTTGGATATATTGGATTTAGCAAACCAATTTATGGAATGACTCCAGTTACATTAGCATATAAATTTGAATTTGGAGTAGGTACTTCTATTTAAAAATCATGTTGATTAAATAGCAATTTTGTGATCTGATTTGAAAAATTAAGAATTCAGTACAAATTTAGAATAATAAATATTCATTACTTAGTCTCAGCTATTATTTCAATAATATTCTAAATATTAAAATAATGTATTTAATTTATTTCTGAAATAAGCACAATATTAAAATATGAAAATTATTCTTGATATGATCTGCCAAATGGCACTGAAGTGTTATATCTAGTAAAAGTAGAATCTCTGGTTAATTAATCTGATTTTAGCTCATCATCGTTTAAAAGTACTGCAAATAAAATATTAGATGATAAATTACTATTGAATTTATAGACATTCTTACATAGAAAGTTGGTGAATTTGATTTAGTTGTTGCTATAGAGCATATAATTATATATTAAATGAAAGAAAATTTTAAATTCACGCTAAAAATATATATATACTAATCATAAACTACAGAGAAATATGTGTATTTTTACATATTAAATCTAGATACGATGAAAGATAAAATTATTACATCAAATAAGAAAAAATAAATGATAAATGTATAATGTATGATGAAGTTGTAATTTACAATGATGAAAATGCTTTGATGAATATAAAAAGTAAATTTCTTACTTTTAACAATAGTTTTCAAATTTATAAAGTAGGAAATTATAAGAAAATTAAAAATAAATATTCTTTATAGATATACACTATGTATTAATTTTAAAATATTCTTTAGCAAAATGACTTTGAAATCATTACTTGATCTTTAATTAATGATTACATTTGAAAAAGATAATTCTGAACATAAAATCATAAAAGTTGCTAAAAGCAAAAAATACAAAAAGAGAACCTTGTATAAAAAATATAATGTGAAATTCGATGACATAGTAAATATATATTTTTAAACTTGATAAGTTGTTATCACAATAAAATTTTACTGTTTCAAGAAAAATCAGATATGCGCATTCATGACTACTGTATAGAAAAAACTGTGTAGTAAATTATAAGATGAAATTCTTAAAGAGGCGCAAAGGTAGTTTCTAGTATATTTATAAAAAAATGTGTGAAAAATTATAAATTTGTAGAAGTTGACGATGTCTTTGATTCAAATTTATGATATAAATTTGATTAAATATTTTTAAACTTAATAAGTTATTACATAATAAGATTTTTTACTATTTCAAGAAAAATCAGATATGCAAATACATGACTACGTTATAGAAAAACTTGATAGTAGATTACAAGATGAAATTCTTGAAGAATTGCAAAAGGTAGTTTCTAGTATATTTATAAAAAAATGCGTGAAAAATTATAAATTTATAGAAGTTGATTATGTCTTTGATTCAAATTTACGATATAAAATTGATTAATATTCAAAAAATTTCTGATCAAAAAAGGCTAAAAAAAGGTAAATTTGATAAAAAGACTTTTTATCTCTTTTTTAAAATAGAAAAAGATAGCTAAAATCTTTATATTATAAGTGTATATCAAATTATTGCTTCGACCTTAAATACAAACTATAAATATTAAGTCTATTCAATATAAAATCATTTATAATAACTAATGGAAATAATATTCAATCAATATCTCAATTACTTATTAATTAATTCTTTCTTAATTTTTTCAATTTCATACATTAAATTCATATCAGTTTCAATCTTTTGCTCTAATTTTCTTAGTGAATATAAAACAGTAGTATGATCTCTACCACCAAACTCACGAGCAATAACAGGTAATGAGCTGTCAGTCAAACTACGAGCTAAAAACATGGCAATTTGCCGAGCTTTAACAAGCTCACTATTTCTCTTTGAGGAACAAAGAGCTTGAATATCAATCTCATATCGTTTTGCTACAGCATGCATAATGACATCTATTGTTAATGTTGTATGTGTAGATTTTAAAACATCCGACAATATATTTTTTACATGTTCTAAAGTTAGATCTTCTTTATAAAAGTCAGCATAAGCAAGTACTCTCATCAATGCACCTTCAAGCTCTCTTACATTATTTGTAATATTTTCGGCAAGATATGATAAAATTGAGGAGTCAATTTTCAATCCTTGACGATTACTTTTGGATTCTAAAATTCCTAATCGTAGCTCATATGTTGCTGGATGAATATTTACTACTAAACCTCCTCCTAATCTTGATTTTAATCTATCTTCAATTCTAGATAATGCTGCTGGTGCTTTATCTGCAGAAATTACTAATTGTTTTTTCTGTGAAATCAATGAGACAAATGTATGAAAAAATTCTTCTTGAGTTGAATCTTTACCAGACATAAATTGAAAATCATCAATCATTAAAACATCAACTGCACGAAAATCGTTTTTAAATGAAATTGTATCACGATTCTTTAGAGCTTGTATAAAGTAAAGCATGAACTGTTCTGCAGAAACATAACATACTGATCGATTTTTTCGTTTAGCTTCCCATCCAATAGAATTCATCAAATGAGTTTTTCCTAAACCAACATCTCCATAGAAAAATAAAGGATTAAACATTCCAGGCTCATCAGCAACTCTTTTTGCTGCAGTAAACGCTATCTCATTTGCTTTACCAACCACAAATGAATCAAAAGTCATACTTTCATCTAATGGAAGTGACAACTCATTTAGTGGAACCATAGAAGGCGAAGTTGTAAAAACTGCTAATTCTTGAATATTAACTTCATGTAAGTTAATAGATGCAGCAATTCGATTTAAAACTTCAAGATAATGAGTTTCAATCCAATCTTTTAAAAATTTTGATGGAACTTGTAAATTTAGTACTCCATTTTCAATATGTAGCTTTGAGGTACTAAACCAATCACGTATAACGGACTCACCTAATATAGCAGACATTTTAGACCAAATAGTATTTTCTGAGATATTAGAAATAGTTTCAGGTTCAGGCTCAATGGTATAGGCAACATCCATAAAAACTCCTCTTAGTTTATTATATCATAATCCACTGATTCGAAATACCCTGGCCACTCTTCGACTTGCCGTATTATGATGAATAATTCCCCATTTTGAACATTTTGAAATCCAACTTTGTGCTTCACGAGTAATTTCTTTTAGATTTTCGCTATTTTCTTCTTTAGCTTTAATTACTTTCTTAATTAACGTACGCATTTTGTTCTTTTTTGCATGATTTATTTTACGCATCTTTTCATCTCTACGTAGTCGCTTTGCTGCAGAAGCGTGATTGGTCATATTTACCTCACTTTGAGTAATTGTATGTTAAACTTATTTGTAAATCAATGATACAGTTAGTAAATTTAATTTATAAATTTTTATTGATAAGATTGGATACTCCTACAGAAACAATTAATGCTACGGCTAAATCTAACCACCATATTAATTTAAATAGCATATTAGTTACAATTGAAATATGTGTTATTTCTGGAATAATAAAGCCACAAAATATCCATAAAAATGTAGCTATTAATACAATTAATCTACTATTTGATATCAAATAATTTTGATATGCAAAGCCAAATAATACTCCAGCAGGAAAACCACCAACAATTCCATGATCTCCTATGTAACATAGATATAAACATAAAAAATACCATAATATTGATAAAATATTTTCATATAAAATAAATAATAATAAACTGCTAAGTACATAACAAGCATAAAGAGGCTCTGTGCGTAGTAAAAAAGTAATCGCAAGCCATTTCATACAGTCTAATATCAAATTATTCATTATAATTTCTATTACCATCTTGAAAGTTTTTATCATAATATGCAATATATAATTGATTGGAGAAATTATGTTATCTATAAATGATAAATTTCCTGAATTTAACTTGACCGCTGTAACATCAAGTAATGCATTTGAGCAAATATCTAATGATACATATGCAACAAAGTGGAAAGTATTTTTCTTTTATCCAAAGAATTTTACCTTTATATGTCCAACAGAACTAATTCGCTTTAATGAAATGTATGATGATTTTGCAAATCAAAATACACAAATTATGGGATGTAGTACTGATTCAGAGTTTTCACATCTAGCTTGGAAAAAGCATAATACCAAGTTATCAAATTTAAAATATTCTCTTTTATCTGATATAAAACATGATCTAAGTAGTAAATTAGGTATCTTATCTGAAGGAGTGTCTCAAAGAGCAACCTTTGTAGTAGATTTAAAAGATGAAATTCGATTTGTAATGGTCACAGATATGAGTGTAGGAAGAAATGTGAAAGAGGTACTACGAGTTGTACAAGCATTACAAGCAAATAAATTATGTGGATGCGAGTGGAAGCCTGGTGATAAATATGTATCTGATTTAAATGATTAGATAATTAGTATTAAAAAAAGTTATGAGGATCCACGTCTACTAAAATTTGAATTTTATTTGGTAATGCTATACTTTGAAGCCATTTTTTGACTATCGGCTGCATTATAAACCCTCTTTTACATGTTAGTAATATTGATTGTCGAAATGAATTTTTATATTTATGTAAAGGAGTTGCTGTTGGTCCATAAATTGTAATAAAATCTGTATTTTGCCAAGCATCTCTAAGTTTTTTTGCAAACACTTCGGCCTCAAGTGCAGATGGAGCAGAAATAATAATATTTATTAATCTATAATACGGAGGTAAATCATATTTTTCTCTTTCTAGTAACTCATTTTTAGCCCAAAGATTATAATTTGCTTTTTTTAATAATTCAAATGATTGATTATCTTTTTGTACTTGAATTAATACTTGACTTGGCTTATCACCTCGACCACAACGTCCTTTTACCTGTGTCAATAATTGATACATTCTCTCAGAATATCTTGGATCTAATGAATAGTTTGAAAAATCACCCTGTAATATTCCTACTAGCGTCAAATTTTCAAAATGATATCCTTTGGAAAAAATTTGTGTTGCTATTATGATATCAATTTCATTTTGTGATATTTTATATAGGTATTTTTTAAATTCATTCGCCGAAATATCACTACTTAACATTGCAATTTTCGCTTTTGAAAACATTTTTTTACATTCAAGTAAAACTTTTTCAACTCCTATACCAAAAAATTTCCATTTTGTTCCTTGACAATTTTTACATTGCTTTGGTAAAGAAGCTTTATTTAAGCAAAAACTACAATGTGTCCATCCTTGATAATGATAACTTAAAGATGAAGAGCAAAAATCACAATATAGACATGTATAACAATCAGAACATAAAATTGTAGAAGCAAAACCTCTTCGATTAATAAATAATAATGATTGCTCACCTTTTTTTAAGTTATCAATGATTTTATACTTTAATTTGTCGCTCATCCACTCACTATTTTTTAATTTTATTATTTCAACAGGAACTTGAGTATTTTCTCTTCTACTTAATCGTAATAACTGATATGATCTATTTTTAATTTGATGACAGCTTTCAAGAGATGGTGTAGCTGAAACTAAAATAATTGGTATATCATATTGTTTAGCTAATAGAATTGCCATATCTCTTGCATGATATATTGAATTGGTATTTTGTTTATATGAGCTGTCATGCTCTTCATCAATAATTATACAACCTAAATTTTTATACGGTAACCATAGTGCAGATCTAGCTCCAACAATCACTCCAGGTTCTTCTTTTATTGCCCAATGCCAAATTATATTTTTTAAAAATGCAGAACATTTTGAATGCCATACATGCGAATGTACTTTAAATCTATCAAAAAATCTTTGTAACCAAACATCAATTAATGCTACTTCAGGTAACAACACTAATATTTTCTTTTTTTGCAACCAAATTTGATAAATCATCTCAAAATATACATCTGTCTTTCCAGATCCAGTCACACCTTGCAAAAAATAAATTTGAAATTTGTGAAATTTTACTGCTTGAATTGCTAGTAATTGATCTGAGGTTAATGATAAATTGCATTTTGAACTAGGATTAGGAATACAAGTACTAAATATATCACCTAAGCGTATTAATTTACGTAATGATATAGATTTAAATTGTTTTAAAAGTTCATAAATTGATATTAGTTCTTCATTTTTATTAAAATAACTACCTAAAGCTTTCGCTTGTAAATTTTTCTGCAATATTAAATTTAATACTTCTCCAAATGATAATAAATTATAATCAGCAACTTTTACCATCCAATAATATATATTTTTAGGTAATGAAAATGAGTATATTTTTGTAATTTTCTTATATTCTATTTCATTTTGACAAACTTCTCCAGGCACTGTAATACCAATGCTGATTACTTTACCAATTTCAGCTTGTACAACTGTGAAATTTTTTATAAAACGATCGCTAAGATATGTATATTTTTTAGACCACTTAAAGGGAAAGGTAACATTAACTTTAAACATGTATTATTATCATACCTTTAAATAGCAAAATTCGCGACTTTCTCCAACTTTTAATGTAAACATTCTATTACCATGTGGAGTCTTCCATAATAATTGAACTGCACTATCTTCACATTCTAAAATGAATAGATTTTTCCAAGGTAATGAGCTGTTTTGCTGAAACCAAATACCATTTATACAAACTTGCCATGTATCACCCACTTTTGCTACACATTCCACTTCAAGTGTAAATGTATTACTAAAATCATAAATATTTAAGCAGTCATTATATTTTATACATGCACTATACTTCCATGATATATGAACATGATTTTTATTATCTCGCTTAAATCTTTTTAAAACTTGTATGCTACCAAAAGGTGAATTTTGAATCATTTCTTCTAACTTTTTCTCATCATCAATTTGCAAGTCAAAATGCTTTTCAATAAAGTCATCATCAATTTGAATTGTTCTTAAACATCGAATTTTAATATCTGAATCAAAGGAAAATATCCATAAAATACAATATTTTTCCACTAATTTAGGTGGAGCCCATTTAATCCACGTAGATTTATTTTGAGAAATATAGTCAAATTGATTTTGTAAAGCTACTTTTTGCTCTCTTAATACTTTACATCCATTTGATATCTCTCTAAAAGAAATATATTGTAAAATAAGTCCGATTGTACTCGCAACACTAAGCCCAATTAATAGAAATACTCTACCGATTAACACTGATTTAAATATTATCATAATTTTTCAAAAACTTTAATAGAATATTAATTATTTTAATGGGGTATACACAACTTTGCTGTTTCGTACCTGTAATACAAAATTTCCACTTAAAAACGATTCTACTATTTTTCCAAATAATTCATATCTCCAACTATGTAGTATATCTTGCGGTAGTTGCAAATTTTGCTCAATAAATCTTAAGTTGGAAGTGGTGCAAATCCACTCTGAGGGTAATTGTACTTCATCACTTACTAAATTACGTAGCACATAAAGAGAATGATATAAATTATTATTAAATGTAGTTTTTTGCATTTTTAAAGATGAAAGAATTTCAAAAACTGATTTTGCTTCAGAATGTAATGATGCAGGCAAAATTTTATATATAGAATCAATATTAACATCAGATAAGTTACGCAATATATGAGTTTTATCAGCAGTAATTACCTTTGAAGCTGGTAAATTTTGCTTACGAGCTAAAGAATCACGCCAACTTTGTAAAGCGTCTGCTTTTTTGTTTTGATATGATCTTGCTGTCTCATCAATAGTCCACTGTACATATCTCGAATCAAGAAATAGTAATTTAAATTCATGGTATAATTCTATAAGATAACGAACATCATCTTGAGCATAAGTTATTGCTGTTTCAGGTAAAGGACGAGTTTTCCAATTTCTATACTGCTCATATTTTGATATTTTTTTGTTCAGTAATTGATTTACAAGTTTTTGATAAGAAATATTTAATCCTAAACGAGAAAATGCAGCAGCAATTTGTGTATCAAAACATGGATATGGAATAATTTGAAATTCCTCATTTAATAATCTTGTATCATGAAAACTTGCGTGACCTATTTTTAATATATGTTCATTATGAAACATATCAACAAGCTCTTTAGGAAAATTTTTACTTTTTAGTATATCTATCACACAAATCTCTTCGCCAAAATTAATCTGTAAAAGAGATAATGTTGGAAAGTACGTATTTGTTGAAAAAAATTCGGTATCAAATGCTAGATATTGACTATTTCTATTGCGTATTAAACATTCGCGCATTTCACTTTCTGTCTCAATATAAGTTATGATATGACTCATGTTATAATAATTTTCTTTTATTGTATTCTACACAATCTTCTTCCTGTAATTTTTCAAATAAATCTTGAGATTTTGGAGCAACCATTGGAATGTAGGTTTTTGCAAGAATAGTAGCATCACCTAATGCTCCATGACGATCAAATACAGGTACATTAAAACGACTAGTCAATGCATCAAGGCTTACTGAAGAATGAGGATATTTACTTTTGGCTATCTCTAAACTATCAATTACTATATTGGTTAACTGCTGTTTTCCTATACGCTGTAACTCCATATTTAAAAATGAAATATCAAATTTAGCATTATGTATTATCAAAATCTCATTCTTAATAAATCTTAAAAAATCATCAACAATATTTGAAAAGAGTGGCTTTGTACTTAAAAATTCATCTGATAGTCCATTTACTTTTTGCGCCTGCTCACTCATTTTGTTATGTGGCTTTAAATACGTATGATATATCTCATTTGTTACAGCTCCATCTTTCATAATTACACATCCAATTTCTACAACAGAATTATCATCAGGTGTTAATCCTGTAGTTTCTATATCAAGAGCAATACTTTTTGTTAAAGATTTCATTAACGTAAATTTATCAATGCTCACTCTTCCTCTTCTTTTGTATCAAACTCTTCTTCAAAATCTGAAAATAGATCAATATCGGTATCATCAAAGTCTGTGTTCTCTTCTGTTTTGCTGATGCTATCTTCATTTACAATTTTTTCAATATAGCGTTTTCTGATAGGTTCTTTTTTGGTTATTGTTTTTAATAAATTCTGCAAAGTCTCATTTCTACATAACCCTAATACAATTGGATTATGTATACTTGTGATTGAATGTTGAGATTCTCTTACTAATGATACCTTTTTTTTATTAGTGCCAAGTAAAAATGCAATGTTAGCGTCAGATAAGTCTGAATGATTTGATATTAACCATTTTATACAGCCTGGTAAATATCTTTGTAAATGTCTGGGAATTTTTTTTCTAACATCTTTTTCTGTATGAGGCTTTTTTAATGTTAAATTTTGATCAGCTTCACATCTTTGAATTTCTTCCCAAGTAAGCTGCTCATTATCAATAGGATTTGTAGGCCTAAGAGAATTATTAAAGTTATCTCTTAATGCCATTAGATCTAAAATTGATAGATTACAAAATTCAGACACTTGTTTATCAGATAAGCTGGTGTTTTGAATCAACCATAATGCAGTTCCTTTTGGAGATAAAACCCTAGACATAATTCCTCACTTTTTTAAGTATAACATGGGAACTATTTATAGTACATACTTGCATTATATGATAACTTAAACTAAATCGTATGAAAATTGGCATTTTAGGAGCAAATGGAAAAATGGGACGTGCAATTGTACAAGAATGTAAAAATTTACAAATCGTCTGTAATGCATATATAAAAGCAACTCATACAAAATTTGCAAAAGAATATAATTTAACGAATGGCGTTCATATTTATTATGACCTTGAACAAGTAGCATATGATTCGAATGTGCTCATAGATGTATCTTGTGCGCAACATGCTCATTTACATTGCTCTGTTGCCGAAAAGTATAATTTGCCTATAATAATTGGCACAACACCTCATGAAAATGAAAATTTTATAAACTTTAACTGTCCAATTTTAATGGCTGCCAATTTTTGTATTAGTTGGCATTATCTTCAGCAAGCAATATGTAATATTTCAAAACGTAATTTACATACAACATGTATTCAAGAGATTCATCATTCTCAAAAAAAGGACGCTCCTTCAGGAACTGCTAAATCACTTGCAAAATTATTAAATTATGATGAATCACATATTCAAAGTTTAAGAGCTGGTCCTTTTGTATCTTCTCACAATGTTACTTTAGTAAATAAAGAGGAATACATGATGATTTCACATCAAGTATATTCAAGAACAATATATGCAAAGGATGCTTTATATCTTGCAAATTTAATGATAGAAAAAAAAGCTGGTATTTATACTCTAAATATTCTTATATAATATATAAAAAATATATCATATAATTTACCATACATTAACTATATACCTCTATTATGTTAATAGGAGGAAAAATGAAAAAATATATATCAATATATTTCGCTCTTTTAGGAGTCTGCACAGCAAATGTAGGTCAATTAAATGATGGTCATGATCATTACTATGCAACTGCACCTCAGGAACATCATGAGTACGGCGACATGCATGAAGAGGAAGTGTATCACTTACTGATGGCTATACATGAATTAATTCCTATAATAAAAGATCATGTTTATCTAATGAATGCACACAAAAAGCATGGTAAAAAAGTGGGAATGACTCATATTAACAGATCAGCACATGTCGGACATGTAGGTGATGGATTTGATAACTACTATGCAAATGCACATCAGATGCATACAGAGTATGGTCATGCTCACCAATCAGAAATAGAGCATTTGATTCCAATGGTAATGCAGATGTTACATTTGGCACTCAAGCATAGTAAGTTAGGTCATGCTCACAGATCACATGGAAAAGAGGTTGCTATGACTCATTGTCAAAGAGTTGCATATGCAAAAAATATGCTACAAAATGCTATGTGTAATAATAAAATGCAAAAGTGTAATTAGAAGTAAATACATTTAGTCAACATCAACTATTTATACAAAAATATCAAGGATTTAGATCAAAAAATCATAGAGCATTGCATCTCAATATTACAAATACAATTTCAAATATTGAGAATGATGAAGAATTTAGAAAAATGATATTATATAAAAATATTTCCAACAACGAATGATAAAAGTTGTGTATATATGATTATAATTTATATCAAATGTAAATAAGTAGTGAATATAAAAAAATATATTTATTCAATTTACATTATTAAAAAATATAGATTATAATATAAACATATGTGTATATCTAATTTTAGATTAAATCAAATAATAAAATTTAAAAAAACCTATATAGTTAACTATTATTCAATATTTTACTAATACTATAAAAATAAGGAGAAAAAATGAAAAAAACCTTTCGTTTCACATCACTTTTAGTTGTGAGTTTTTTATTTATATCATCAAGTAATGCTCTTGTTGCTGCTGGTGCTGGTGCTGCTGCTCGTTCTGTTGCTGGTTCTGCTGCTCGTTATAGTGTCGCTTCTACTCGTCCTGTTGGCCTTTATTCTGGACCTACTTATCAAAGGAGACCTCAGGCCTCTCCTCAAGCACAAGATGTTCATAGATCTAGACAACTTATGTATCAATCGCATCCTGAACTAACTTCACAATCCAGACAAAATACTAGAACATCACAATCCAAACCAAACCCTTTTAACGGTACTCAGAATACTCAAGTTAAAAAAAGAGAATCAAAAAAATATGGACCTACACGTGATGAAATGTTTGTAGACGCGAGAAAGTTTTAACTACTTATATAGTAATATATAAAAATATGAAGTAAATTTACAAACATGAAATTCAGCATCTTATACTCATCAGCAAACACATTAAAATCACAACTACTCAGTATTAAACAAACTTTTGTATTGAATAATTAAATCAAATAATAAAATTTAAAAAAACTGTATAGTTAACTATTATTCAATATTGTCCTGATACTATAAAATAAGGAGAAAAAATGAGAAAAATCTTTCGTTTCACATCAATTTTAGTTATGAGTTTTTTATTCACAGAATCAAGTAATGCTCTTACAGGTCGTGCTGGCTCTACAAGCTTGAGAAATGCGAGACATAAGGTTCAAGCACAAAAAAGTCAGTCTACATCACAAAGAATGTTTCAGACTTCAAATGGTTGTGGAGTAAGTGTACAGCGTTCAAAAACTTTCTAAACAATACAAATCATAAAATATATTTATAATAGAGAGACTTTTAACTATTTATATAGTATATATCAACATAATAAAATTTAAAAAAACTATATAGTTAACTATTATTCAATATTGTCCTGATACTGCAAAGTAGGGAGAAAAAAATGAAAAAAATCATTTATTTAACATCAATTTTAGCTGTAAGCTGCTTACTCATGATTTCAAGTCATGCTGGAAAAGGAAACATACAAAATGCTGGAAATGAGCATACACAAAATGCTGGAAATGAGCATACACAAAATAAAAAAACATCAAATCTTTTCAAAAGCGCTTCAAAGAAACTGTGGAATAAATTGAAAGCTATGGGAAAAGAAAGACCTCCAAAAATGTATGCTTCTGAACTAATAGGACTTATTGAGAATGAAGTTCATAGGCGTTATAAAGATAAGAAGATGACTCACTCTGAGTTTATGAAGATTGTTAATGAGCAATACAGGCAATATGTGGAGAAAGGATTAGTAATAATAAGACCTGAATACAAATATCCAAAATACAACACATAGAATATATTTTGATTTTATCTACAAGGTATAAAAAACAATATATTGTATGATATAAATAAATCTCTCAATTAATATTTAATTTTGTTGTGATGCAATAACAATTAGTAGAAAATCAAAAAAGATATATTGATTAAAGACTAATTGTAGTTATGAGCTTTTACTCATGATTTAAATTTATTATTTAACAGAAGTACAGATAATACAGATAAGCTTTACAAAGTGCATATAAAAATATTTGAAGAGTCATAATAACATAGATAAATACTTTCAATAAAATTTAGGGCATTACACAGCTCTTAATACAATTTAAAATAATCACAATATTTTAAATATGAGTCGAAATAAATATTCCTTTAGAAATCGTATAATGAAAAATTGAATAAGTAACAGTAATATAATTAATAAGTAGGCTTCAATTTATCTAATAAAATCTTTAAACAATAAAAATCTCAACTTATACACATATAATTATAAAAATTAAATCAAAATAAAGCATATATAAAGTTTTTAAAGCTTATTGATATGAATAAAATTTAGAAAAATACTGCTATAGGCGATATGATGTAACATTTGTATAAAAAATACAAAAATAATGTTTATAATAGCATCAACTTTCAAAATGTATCGAAAAAAATCTAAAAATAATATCTGCATAATTTATCATTAAGAGTATTATAAATTTTATGAAAAATAATATTCAAATAATACTAAAATAAAATTTAGCAAAATATCACTTTACTATTAAAGCAAAATTTCTGAGATATCTAAACATTAAATTTTATAAAACATAAGGTTATTGAGAAAGTTAATTGTGATTTTTGTATTAAAATAAATTGCAAATACTTTATAATATTAAATTAATGTTATATTTACTAAATAATTATGCAAAATTTTTCACCGCATAATGTAAAACATCACATGCAACGCTGGCAGCAGCTCCACCACCGCTGCCACCATGCTCCACTACAACACAAATTGCATATTTAAAATTATTTGCATTGTTTAAAACTCCTCCACAAAATATACTATGATCTTTTTCATGCCACTCTATATTTGTATGATTTTTATTTTCTTTCATTTCTTTAACTTGAGATGTACTAGTCTTACCGCAAATACGAACTATATTTCTATGTCTAAAGTTAGCTCCATATGCTGTGCCATTTTCAGATGTAACTCCAAACATTGCTTTTAATATTATTGATCTATATTTTGAATTTAAGTTACAGCTATCAAATAACTGCGTATCACACGAAAAGGAAGGAGTAATCATCTTATTTGTACACATACGACTAAACATAATTAGCATTTCAATCGGACTACATAATACTCTGCCTTGTCCTATCAATAATAAAGCTCTTTCTCCGCCTATATTTGATGAATAAAATTTACCGTGACTAAAGTTAAAACCTGAAATATTATAATTTTCAAATAAACCACAAGTTCTTAGTGTGTTTTGTAATTCATCAAGTGATATTTTAGATTGTAAACTATAAAAATATGTGTCACATGATTGAGCAATAGCATCATGTAAATTCACTTTTCCATGTTGCTTCCAGCATCTAAAAAATCTATTTCCAATTTTAAATTTACCCGTACAAATCACACTAGTATCTGGTGTAATAAGACCTGTTTTCAGTGCTGTATAGGCTACAAATGGCTTCATAAAAGATCCAGGAGGATATAATCCAGCAAATACACGATTTAATAAAGGGCTATCTTTATGATTTACGACCGACATCCAATAATCATTTTTGAGTAAATTTTCGGGATCATATGATGGTATAGAAATTAAACTTACAATGCCTCCATTTGTTAAATCAATTAAACATAAAGCAGCTCTTCGATATTGACTTAGTAAATTAAAAGCATATTTTTGTATCTTAGAATTTAATGAAATTTTTTGATCCTTTGGTAGTACAAATTTTTCAATTGAAGATCTATCTAATACAAATCCTCTAGCATTTACTACTCGAATTTCTCGCTTTAACTCTCCTGATAAATGAGTGTTTGAACTTTTTTCTGTTCCGCTTTCTCCAACCTGCATATTATTATTTAATCTCACATATCCAATTGCATGAGCCATCATTTTTGAATAAGGATACATTCTTTTGTATCCTTCAGATATTATCAAAGACGGTATATTCATATTTTGTAAAATCGTGGCTAAACTCCAAGGAATATCATTTGCTACTACTGTAGAATAGTTTGCAAGAATTTCTTGTCTTTTTAACTTAGCTTGAGGATAATAATTTAAAATTGCTTCTAATGCTTTAATTTTTTCCTCAATGTTTACTCCACAAATCTCAACTTTAAAGGAAAAATCATCATATGCTAAGCAGTTACCACAACTGCCATAAATTGATCCACGAATTGTAGGTAATGATTTTATATTTGTGATATTTTTTTGTGAGATATTGAAAAATGAACTTTGCATAAAAATTTGCAAATAAAAAAGACGAATAATCACTACAGATGTCATCACAAAATATGTGAGAAAAATATGATATAATCTCATTTTTGAACATGCTTAATAAGATAATAGGTAAATATGCTATATAAAAATAGTAAAATTGAAAAATTTTGATCATATAGAATACGAAATAGCAGAAAAATCAAAAATGAAGAGCTGAAAATTTTATACATTCCAATTGAAATAATATCTAATAAAAATGAATTTGATTTAAATATAATAGAAATAAAAATGTTATAAAAAATTACATATACAAAAGTAGCACTATAAAATAAACGCATAAAGTGCATAATATTTAACTGTTCTCTCATTTTATTTAGAAAAATATATAAAGCTATTGTATGAAGATCGATGTAATTTTGTACGGACATTAATGCTCCAACTAAAATAGACAATAAAGCTACCATACAATACTCACAAATCTAATAGCATTCCAGTCTATGTTTAAAACCACCTCTTCTTTATGGTAATGTCCAACTAAATAACTAGTATTTCTTTCGACTTGTTCTTTTTGTGAAAAAATTTGATCCAGAAACACTCGTTCTCCTTCTATAAATTCATTTAGCAGTGAAGCTTTCTTGTAAATCTTTACTCCAGATCTACATCCTCTAACTATACATTGTGCTCTACTTTTTTCTCCTATTACTCCAATATACATTTCTGAATGCACAATAGGTCTCATGTAACAAAAATTTGAAATTACCGACTCAATCTGACCAATAACTTGTTTATAATATGTTACTAACATTCCAGGCTTTATTAAATTTGCAAAATTGGAATAAACAATCATTCTATCTGCAGAATATTTACTAATCAGCTCTCCAACAAATACATTTGATGGTTTTCGATTTGCAAATTGCTTTCTTAACTCTAAATTTTCTTTATATAATACATCTCGAATAATTTCACTATGTATTTTTTCTCCTTTTAGTTTTTCTAACTCGATTCGTAACTGTTGTGCATTAATAGAATTACGTACATATTCGGCCCAGCTGTATGGATTTACATAATATACAAGATTAAAAGCTATCGATAAAACTTGTTTCGGTAATAAGCTTGAACATCTTATAATAAGAAAGCTAATTACACATAATAACAGACCTCTTAAAGTAACATACATTTCAATGATTTAGTATTTTCTTATAGTCGTGAAAGTGATTTAAAACATGAACAGACCCCTTGATTACACATAACAATGGATCTTGCGCTGTGTAAACTTTTAATCCAAGTTCTTCAGAAAATAAGCGCTCTATATAAGGAATTAAAGCTCCACCTCCGCTTAGCATTATACCTGAGTTAGCAATATCTGATGAAACTTCAGGATTTGTATCCTCTAAAACATTACGAATTGCTTTGATTATTTCATCAAATACCGGACGTAAACTGCAAATTATCTGAGAAGAAAACAACTCTATTTCTCGTGGACGTGTGGCTGCTCTATCAAATCCACGAATTTTTAACATTTTATTTTTTGCTAATTCAAAATCAGAGTAGTTATTAGTATTTTTGCGCATATATAGGTCTACTGATTCAAAATCTTCAAGAGTAAATCCTTCATCTATATTAGAATAACCTAAATTTTCAACTATCTTGCGTTCATTCACTACCTCTTCCACTTCTGCTCTTTCTGGTAAAATTGCAGCTCCTATTAAAATTTTAATTCTTTCCGCTGTATATTCTCCAATTGTCATCTGAAATTTATCTCTAATATACTCCATAATACATGTATCCATTTTGTCACCTGCAAATTTACATGAAGCAGCTTTTACTATTCCTCCAAGTGAAATAACTGCTATCTCAGTTGTACCACCTCCTATATCCACCACCATAGATCCTTGTGGAGCACCGACTGGTAGTCCTGCTCCAATAGCGGCGGCCATAGGCTCATCTAATAAAAACACACTTCTTGCACCAGCACTATATGCTGCATCAATTATTGCTTTGCGTTCAACTTCAGTAGCTTCAGCTGGTACTGCAATTAATACTCTTGGAGCTATTAAGCTCTTATGAGCATCAGTTCTTTCGATAAAATGCTTAATCATTGCTTTTGCAATATTAAAATCTCCAATCACTCCATCTTTCATAGGACGAACAGCTCTAGTATTTTTGGGCGTACGTCCAAGCATCTGTTTGGCATATCCACCAACAGCAAGTACCTTAGACTCACCATCTGCTTCTTGTATAGCAACTACAGAAGGCTCATTAATTAGTTTGTTATCATCAGTCCAGATTACCGTATTTGCAGTACCAAGATCTATAACAACACTTCTAGAAAAACTGCTCATAAATTTGTCTGGCAAATTTCCAATTTTGGAAAAAATCATATATTTTTATAATATCATTTCTTTTAACTTTTTGTCAATAATTTGATGTATTACATTAATAATTAATTTAATGTTGAATTAAACTATCTATCAAGTAAACTCTTTATAAAGAATGCGCTGTAAATCCATATGTTCTGTAAAGATTTTTCGAGAAATTAAGCTCTGCAGACCTATATTTTTTGATCACTTTGTTGTACGAGTAATGCCAAGTACTGAGATGTCTCTTGGAATAATTACTAGCAAAAAAAATGGAAATGCAGTTGTTAGAAATCGTATTAAGCGAAGAATTAGACATGCATTTATGTGTGCTACTTACCAAAACAGTAAAGTCAAGACGCAGAGAGTATTAATAATTACAAAAAAAAGCACTTTAACTGCAAATTTTTCTACGATAGTAAAAAACTTGATGTATGCAATTTCAAAGTAAATATTGAAATACTGAATCATTTGACATATAATTTATTAAAGAGGTTTATATGGCACAGAAAAAAGCTGGAGGTAGTACAAAGAACGGAAGAGATTCATGCGGAAAGCGTTTGGGAGTTAAAGTTTTTGGTGGAGAGAAAACAATGCCTGGATGTATAATTGTAAGACAGCGTGGAACAAAATTTTATCCAGGATCTGGCATGGGCATTGGAAAAGATCATACTCTATATGCATTAATAGAAGGAACAGTTCAATTTTCTCGAAAACATAATAGATCAAGATTAAGATCCTTTGTAAGTATTTTGCCTCAATAAATATTATGTATAATTATATATAAATGAATCACTAAGATGATAGACAAATATAAATGAATAGAAAAAAATTATGAATCAAACTATATTAGTCGTAGTAAAAACTTATCTATTTTAAAATAAAAAATAAAATAAAGTGACTGTTAATAAAAAAATAATTAGATGAAATAATATTTATAAATATTTTGGTAAAAGCTTAAATAATCATTAAATACAAAAAATTCAATAAATTGCTCTTTTGTAAATCAAAAATTATCTTATAAGTTATACAGTTTATATAAGCTAAGCTAAGCTAAGCTAAGCTAAGCTAAACTAAACTAAAATAAAATGAAATGAAATAATATATAATTAAAATTATTAATCAATATAAAACAACTTTTAAAATCAAAATTAATACTATTATAGCAAAAAATATTAGATTTAAATTGACAATATATCTTATGTAATATTAAAATTTGACATTTGTTTTCAATTGCAAAAAATAAAAATTTAAATGAAGAGGCTAAATATTACAAATTAATTAAATAAAAAAATATCTAAAACAATCAACCTGCTAATCTTAAAAATATGTATAGATATACCATACCTGCAAATATTGTTATATACATAAGGTATTTACTTATATCAAAAATCAGATAGTAGCTAAGAATTGCAAAAATTAGTAGATATAGCATGTGTATATACTATAATAATTACATAAATAAAATATTAATATTTGATTTTAATAAAATATTCAATTAGGTTATTGTTTTTTTTCAAAATAAAATATATAATGCATCAATGAAAGTAGCTAGTTCACTCAAAACATTAAAATTGAGACATAAAGCATGTCAAGTCGTTCGTAGACGTGGTCGAGTATATGTTATCAATAAAGTAAAACCTAGATATAAGGCAAGGCAGGGATGACACGAAAATTTGATGAAAACAATTCATATGTGCAAGTTTTATTATGCATATGTAGAGCTAAACAACTTGCTAACTATGCACAAAGTGAAATTGCAACAACAAGTCAAAAGCGTGCATATATAGCATATAATGAAATGTCAAAGAATTTACTAAACACCAGTGATTTGTGGGAAGAAGCTATGCACCAAATTCAAACAAAAAATAATGTAATTTTAGACGATGCTTCCATTTTACATAGCTATGACCTTGCCGATGAAGAATCATATTTAGATGATTACAATGTTAGTTTAAAACCTGAAAATAATGAGGAAGAGTTAGTAAATTTGCAAAGTGAAGATAATGAAAATGAAATTGATGAATTTGATGATGAAGAAATAAATAATAATGATGCGATTGAAAATGATGATTTATAGATAAATGTATTTTAGAAAAATATGAATAAAATCAGAAAAAATAAAACAACAAAATTACAGATTAAAACTATATTCAATATTAGAAAAAATTACTTTACTAAAAATAAGATTACATTTTAAAAAATATAAGAAAGATAGTATCTTATATAAGAAAGATAGTGTTTGCTTATTTGAATTAATTAACATTAAATACATATAAATTGATTTAAATGATTCTATTTTGATTTTTATGTGAAATTTATTGCAAACTGAAAATTTATTGCAAACTGAAATTTTTATATTTAAACACAAGTAATGAATTTAAAATATTTGAGGTGATATAAAAAACACACAATAAAGAGAGTGATGATTGTTTTTCAAATTCATCTGTTTTTATATCAACTGTTGTTTATAAATTCACAGAATTAATATATATTTGTACTTTAATATATACAAATTATTAATTTTAAGAATAAAAATTTCGTAAATGAGCTTATGTGTATCAGTGAATATTATATTATATAACAACCTTACAGAAAAAATTATTTGAAATAATGTTTTATATATTGCAATAGATATATTGACATTTATCAGTATACGAATTAAAATTATTACTAACGGGGGTGTAGCTCAGCACGGTTAGAGCGTTGGCTTGTCACGCCAGAGGCCGCGGGTTCAAGTCCCGTCGCTCCCGTAAAATTTAAATTTTATATCAAAATAATATTTTATACCAAAACTATAGTATGATTGTTAAAGAAATTATACTTTAGTTTTGATACTTTTTTATTAAAATGAAAAAATTAAACTAAATTCAGCAATGTTCATTTATAATTTTTCAAAATCACATTAAGGCACAATAATAATGCTATTAATAGATTTTCTTATAAAAATTTACACTTTAAGATATTTTGTGATAAATTTAATATAAAAAAAGCTATCTTTCACTTATATCTTAATGAGTAGTTCAATTAAGTGTATCTTACATCATCAATCTATGATGAAGTCAATTCTACTCTTATAATATAAATACATATTAGTATCAAAATATAATTATAAATTATAAGATTATTTCATTATATGAATGAAAGTTGATCTCACTCACATACTTTAAAAGAAGGATTCAGTGAATCTCTGTATAAAGTTACTTTTTTCACTAATCTTAATTCACGACTTAATCGACCAGCTGCCATTTCATGAGCTTGTATAGAAGTAGGATCTCCGCTAGTTCTTTCAACTTGAAATAATACTCTATCAAATTCCTCTCCCTCATATAATTGCCAAGTACCTGAATTACGATTTAATTTCTCAAATTGATCTTCAGCATAATGTTTTAAAACAGGATTTTTCAGTTTCAAAAAAGAAGCATTATATCTTTTAAGCAAAGTTTTTATATCTTCTGTTTTTAGATTTGGATTATCATTTAGCAGTTTACAAACCTGTTGACTATCCTGCTTACCAACTCGTATTTCATATAAGTAGATAAAAGGAATTTTCTGAACATTTGGATCATAAATTTTTCTAAAATACATATCATAAAACATATTGTGTATATTTTCCTTTTGAGCCAGATACTCACAGTAAAGTTTAAATTGATCAAGTGTTATATTTGCTTGTTTATTATTAGACAATTCATAAAATTTACTCTCAATCAAATGTTTTGGTATTGGAACCTGAGAAGCATGACTATATAGTCGATTCATAAAAGCAACTTCTTCTACACATTCTTGTCTCTTTTTAGGTAGTTTTAGAGTTTCTTTAACTTTACTAATATTCTTAACTTCTTCTTCTGTGAAAAATTGATGCCCAACCTGTACATATGAAGAACATGTAGTAATTGATATATATATTAGTGCAATAGTTTTTATAAACTTCATACGTTTTGATGATACCATGTTTTCATAATAATTAATATAAGATTGATTTTTTACAAAAAATATTGTATATTTATATTAATATGTATGAATACTATAAAAGTAAAATTGACTTTTATCATAGATTAATGATTCGAGATATACTTAGTGAGATTTCTCGTGAAGGTATAAATGAACAGCAATCTATATATATTACATTTACCACAAAATATCCTGGCGTTTCAATTCCTCGATTTCTACAAGAAAAGCATACTGATAGTATGACTATTGTACTACAATATGATTTTGAAAAATTACAAGTAGATAATACCGGATTTAGTGTTGTGCTTTATTTTAATAAAAAAGCGTCAAAAATTAGAGTATCATTCTTTGCAATACAATCTTTTGTTGATATAGAATCTGACTTTTCAATCAGCTTTACTCCTGTATCACATGAAGCATACAAATCATTACCAGATATTCAGCATGATAATTCAGTTGATAATGTAATGGAAGGAAATGTTCTATATTTTTCAAACTTTGTAAATAATAACTTGTAAAATTTAAATGATTATAATACAAATAATTTCTAACTTACAAAATTCATATAAATCAAACTTCTATTTGAATAGACGAATACCACAAGCTACTTCAAAAATTATCTGTCTATATCGAACATTATATTTCTTTTTTTCTTGTGCAAACAAATCCATACTACACCTTAATTGTGAGTAAAATCTAGATCCAATAATTGATCCTCCTATAGAAAAATATGAAGTTATTGCTTCGTTTGCTTTTAATTTTATAAGATAATCTAATCCCAAACCAGCAAATAATATATATTTATAATTATTTTGCTTAAATATAGTGTATCCTGAATTTAAAGATATTCTTCCAAAAAAAGATCCTGCATCTTTAACCTCTTTACCTTTTAGTTTGAGTACAGAATCAAAAAGATAGCCAAATTCACAAAGTAGAAGAAATGCAATTTTTTCATAAAATTTAACTACATTGAAATTAGCTGCAAGTGAATGATAACGCATATCATCAAATTCTTTAATATATGAATCATCTTTATTAATTTTTGAAGTATTATGAAATGCTCTCGATCCACAAATACCAAGATTATAATCAAATGCATTCGAAGTACACATTAAGATTAGTAATGCAAATATTATCATTTAGTCTTATTGAATAATTCTAGAAAGGCTTTAGATAGAGGTTTTTGATGTCTTTTTTGTACCACGTAATATTCACCAGTTTGAGGATGAAGCTGTTTTAATCTAGAATCATGACCTGGTGGTTTTTGGGAATGATATCTCTTATTACCTTTTTCATCAAATAGTATATTCTTGACTTTAAACCAGCCAATAGCACTTTTTTCTTGTGTTCCTAATATAGGTGCTACTTGACTTCTTTCCTGAAGATATAGTTTTGGTGCATCTTTGTTATACTTTACCGATAAAATATATGATGCATTCATATTTTTTCTTTTGGTTAGATCTTGATTGTATTCATCATATGCAGTCAGTCTTCTATTAAATATCTTTAATAGCTTATTTATTCTTTCATTTCTATCTTTCTGACTCATTTTAGATAATTCATCTGCAGTTTTGTATTCTATTCCATCTACGAAAATTATACCAGCTGACTCTTCCCACATTTCTCGAAATGCAGCTTCTACCATATGCTCTCTAGATCCACCAGGAACTGAATCTATTAAACCTCCAAAATCAGTTAGAATTTTTTGATCTGTCTTACCATTATCTTTACCTTCGCCAAAAGCAAGTAGTACAACTAAATCCCCATCCTCATCAACCGATATTATAGTAACACCTGCACTTCTCCATTTGTGTTCAATGCTCACTTTTGCCTCAGGATTATCTCGATCAGAAAACTTTAAATTCTTAGTAATATTTTGATAATTATATTTTTTAAAGTAATTTTTTCTTTCCTCTTCATTCGTAATTGCAATTATAGATGATGAGAATTGTGGTAAATTATTTCCACTATTTGTTTGTGGTGGTTGTTGTGAATTGTTTCCAAAATTTGTTTGTGGAGGTTGTTTTGAATTGTTTCCAAAATTTGTTTGTGGAGGTTGTTTATCTGTATCTAATTTTGAACTACTAAGTACATTATGTATTAAATCATCATTTTCAAAGTTAAATGCTGAACGGCAAAAAGTACTTTGTGTTATACAAAAGATATATAAAAGATGTTTTATAAATTTTTTTAAATTAAACATATAATAAGAAATTATAATATATTCTCAACAAACAAGCAATGAAAAAGTAATAAATTTTATCTATACATTCTTTACAGAATAGCTGAAAGAGTCTAACCTTAAATCACATGAATATTCATCAATTATCGACTTCTTTGAGATTTCTTTCACTTGCTATGGTTCAAAATGCTAATTCTGGACATATTGGATTACCTCTTGGAATGGCAGATGTATGCGCTGTTTTATGGAGTAAACACTTAAGATGGACAAAATATGCTTCAAAGTTAATTGATAAAGATAGATTTATACTTTCTGCTGGCCACGGATCAGCACTTTTATATTCACTACTACATCTTTTTGGTGATGCTACGATAAATGATTTAAAAAACTTTAGAAATAGCTGCAAAACTCCTGGACATCCAGAACTAAACTGTATAAATGGTGTAGAATTAACAACAGGGCCTCTTGGGCAAGGTCTTGCATGGGGTATTGGTATGGCAAAAGCAGCAATGATTAATATGCAAAATGCAAATATTTCAAAACATAATGAACATAATATTCAGCCTAAAGTTTATATACTATGTAGTGATGGATGTCTTATGGAAGGTATATCACATGAAGCTGCTTCTTTAGCTGGATTATGGCAATTAAATAATATAATCGTACTATGGGATGATAATGAAGTAACTATCGATGGTAACACAAGTTTATCAGTCTTCGATGATACTGTCATGCGATTTAAATCTTATAGATGGAATGTATTTGAATGTAATGGACATGATTTAGCAGATATAGATCAAGCAATTTTATTGGCAAAGCAAAGTACAAAACCAGCTTTAATTCGATGTAAAACTATAATAGGATACGGACTTTCTTGTGCTGGATCACATCTTGCTCATGGAAATAATATTGATCAAAATGAGTATGAAAAAATGCAACAAAAGTTTAAATGGCCTCATGCTGCATTTGAAATACCAAAAGATGTATATAAAATGTGTGATGAAAGAAGTATGAAAGTATTTCAGCAAATTAATGGTGATAACTGTAAATATTCGTCTATATCAAGAATAAAATTAGATGACACTTTAAAAAGTAGTATGATTACTGATAAATCTTTATCAACTAGAGAATCATCATCAATTATATTAAATGAAATAGTTGCAAAGTTTAAAAATGTATGGATAGGATCTGCAGATTTAGGAAAATCCACTGGTACTTTTATAAGTAATGCAATTAGTGATAATCGTTATATTCATTTTGGAGTACGAGAACATGCAATGTACGCGATTATGGGAGGTTTTGCATTATATTTTAAAGATGATTTTACAATTAAAACTATATCTTCAACATTTTTAGTATTTTCAGATTATGCCAGACCAGCAATTCGACTTGCTGCATTAATGAAAGTACCTACAATATTGATTGCATCACATGATTCAGTGGCTGTTGGTGAAGATGGACCTACACATCAACCTGTTGAGCATTTATGCAGCTTACGTGCCATACCAAACCTATATGTTTTTAGACCCTCATGTAGTGAAGAAGTTGCTTCTGCTTACTATATTGCTTTTACGTCTAATTATCCTAGTGTTATTGCTTTAACTCGTCAGATTTTGCCAAAATTAAACTTTGCTACACAAAAAAACATATATGATGCGTCAAAAAATGGAGGATATGTACTTTATGATTCTTTACAACACAGCTTATATGATCAAGCTGAAAATATGAATACAAACTTAGAGAGAAATGCAAAACAAAATAAGTTAATTGTAATTATCGCCACGGGATCAGAAATTTTCACAGCTCTTGAAGTTGCAAAAATATTAAAATCAAAAAAATTAAATGTAAAAATCATTTCTATGCCATGTTACGAATTATTCTTACAGCAGAATCAAAAATATCAAAACGAAACTTTAGATAAAAATAATAGATGCTTATCAGTGCTTATAGAAGCTAGTAATTCAAGATTTATTGATGTTGATTTATTTTTTGGTATATCAAATTTTGGCGAATCATGTAAAGGTGAAAAAATTATGCAGAAAAATTTTAATATAGAGAAAATTGCATCTGAAATTATTTTTAACATATAAAAGTATTGATTTTCTATTAAAAAAGGTTTAGTTGATCATTGTGAATCGCGTAAAAGCTTTTGGATTAATGGAAGTTGGATTTTGTCTTCTGATTTATGGTGCTTTTGTTGGTGGTGGAGTTATGTCAAGAGCAATGGCTCTACTACAAAAAAGCAAAACACAATCGATTGCTTCTGAAATACAACATCAATACACTCTTGTATCTTACTATAAAAACAGTATAGGTAATCTATTTTCAGGATCTGATGAATTTGATACTCCTGTTAATGCTATTTGGGAGAAAATTGATTCAAAACACAAGTATACTTCTGAACGAGAATATTCTTTTGGTAATGGTAAGCCTAAATCAATTTTAGGCGGAGGTTATTCTTTACAAAAGAATCCAAAGGGTAAAATTGGTGAATATTTGGTTTTAGATCAAAATGGACAACCTCTTATTTCTAAAAAAGAGTTTTCACATATGGTATCTCAGCTACAAGAGTATGATTATTTTACAGAACCAGAAAATATCTCTAATATGAGTGATAACGATAAAATTACGTTATACATAAGAGTGTAAAATGAGAAAACGTATATCAGCTTTTGGTTTAATGGAAACCTCTGTAGCTCTTTTAATATTAGGAAGTTTGAGTAGATTGGGTATTGCATCCGTAAAAGTTAGCAATCAAATTCAGAGAAATAAAATAACAGAGTATCATGCAGAAATTATTTTAAAATCCTTGGCAGCCTATGTAAAAAGATGTGGAGTTTTACCTTATCCTTCTTTACCATCAATGGATGGAGCTTCTTTTGAATCACCAAACAATGAAAAAGACTGGATATATAGACCAGAAAAATATATGTCGGGCATAATACCTTATCAGAATCTTGGTATACCAAAAAAATATGCTATGGATGGCTGGGGATCCTATTTTTCATACAATGTAAATGTTATGCTTTGTAAAAGAAAAGAAGTACAATCTTTATCTGTTACAGATCCTCGCAATGCTTTAGATCATTATCAACATAAAACTTCAACATTTACTTCGGTACGTTGTTATGATCGATTTTTAATAAAATGTGAAGCAGATGAGGAATATCCATATTACATAATTAATGGAAATAAAGTAAACAGTGATGTTGTTGCATGGGACATGATTAATTTTTTTGATAATACAAAGTTATATCTTTTTGAAAATGGTATATCTATATATGAACCTACTTCATATGAAATTATTCCTCCAGTACCATATGTAAGAACATTTGAAGCTAATGCTGCAGCAAGCCATCAATTATCACCTTTCTTTAATAAAATGGAACCAAGAGATCAAATGCACACTGTTAAACAATTTGTCAATGCTAAAACATTATCCACAAAGCGATTTTATACTGTTCATGATACAATAGCACTAGTATTAATTAGTCACGGCGCATCAAGACAAGGATCTATACAATCAAATGATAAAAGGTTACCGGTTGAGGAAAATGCAAGCAGAGGCAAAAAAATTAATGCTCAAAATTATTCAGACAAAACTCAAATGAAAAAGTTTTACACATCTTCAAATGATAGAGGATTATTTGATGATAAAGTATATTGGATAAGTAGATTTAATCTGTTATCAATATATGCTAATTTTCCTTTTTCTACTTATGAAGTTATTGGTAGAGAATATGGCTCAAAAAAACCTGCTATAAATTTACCCTTATCAAGACCTAATTTAACTACAAAACACACCGATACAAATTCATCAGTACCGATTTCGACAATGCAAAAAACATCTGAAGAAAAAATCTATGAAAAATCAAATTAATATCAAGTCATATAAAAATTTTATATATAATGTTTCACAAACGTTTCTCAGATGTTTCAAGAATGTTTCACAGCAAGTTAATTTCAATTTCGTAAAACTTATAATTAATACACACTTAAATCGAAATTTTATATTTTTCTAACTCTTTGAGCATTTCTATATTTAATTTTAATTTTCCGATTAGCAAAGGAGTATCATTTTCAAAATGTAAATATATTTCTGTATTATTTTGATTGTTTAACTTTGTTGAAAGCATTTGATGTAAATTTTTCAATTCTAACTTTGTGGTAACATAAATATGTAATCTTGTTATAGAATTGATATAATCTGAAAAATACATACACTCTCTAATAATCGTACTACGACCTTTTTCAATTTTCATCCAAATTGGCTCACGATTTTGAGCCGCTTTCTCTATCAAAATCAATTCACTACTCATAGCTAAGCATGAAATATTACCTGTATTATCAGACAAAGCAACAATTGCATAAGGTCCTGACTTGCCCTGTTTCATTTGTAATCCTTCAACTATTCCTACACAGCTACTAATATCATTATCGATTAAATTTTGTAGTTTTAGTATTTTATAAGGAATATTATGTAGTGGATGTCTATTAAAATATAGACCAAAAGACTCATACTCTTTTTGTAATGTTATCGACTCATTCCAGATCTCGACTTTGGGTGCAGATTCTTCAATTGAAAATAATGATGGAGTTTTTTGAACGTAATTCATTTGAGCATGTAAAGCAGCACGATTTTGATTAAAATCATCAAACACTCCAGCATTTATTAAACTTTCTACAGATCTTTTATTTATATTTACACGTCTCATAAAATCTTCAAAATTTAGAAAATATTGTTTTTCTCGTTCTTGTATGATTGAGTTTATATGACTTTCTCCTATGTTTTTCAAAGCTCCCAAACTATAACGAATCATACCTTTTTCTAGTGTAAATTTATTAAAAGAATAATTAATATTAGGAGGTAAAATTGTAATTTTCATTCTTCTAGCTTCTTGTATTAACAAGCTTAATTTATCTATATTATGTTGATCATATGTCATTGCTGAAGATAAAAACTCTGCTGAATAGTGTGATTTTAAATAAGCCATTTGATATCCGATAATTGCATATGCTGTAGAATGAGCTTTATTAAATGCATAATTTGCAAATCGTGAAATTTCTTCAAACAATTCTTCTGCTACCGATCTTTCGCCTCCTTGTTTTTTTAAAATACCATTTACAAAGATCTGTCGTTGTCGTTCCATCTCTGCGACAACCTTTTTTCCCATTGCATAACGTAATAGATCAGCTTCTCCACTTGAGTAACCAGCTAACTCCTTTGCAAGATGAATTATCTGCTCCTGATATATCAAAATTCCATTTGTTACACCAAGAATATTCTTCATGCCCTCATAAGAGTAATTTTCTTTTTCCTCTCCTTTTCTGTGACGTAAAAACTTAGGAATATTATCCATAGGTCCTGGTCTATACAAAGCAACTACAGCAATCAAATCTTCAATACTATTTGCTTGCATATCAAAGATTAGTTTAGTCATTCCCTTAGTCTCAAATTGAAATACGCCAACAGTCAAACCATTACACAACATTTCATATGTCTTTTCATCATTTAAAGCAATTTCATTAATGTCAATCTTATTTGGCAAAAGCTTAATTGTTTCATTTATAATGGTTAATGCTGTCAAACCCAAAAAATCAAATTTTACTAATCCTGATTTCTCAACATGTTTCATAGAAAACTGAGTCACAAGTAAAAAACTGTTTTCATCAGTATTTAATGGCATTATTTTGTAAATAGGTTGATTTGCAATTACAACACCCGCTGCATGTACCGAAATATGACGATGTAAACCTTCCAGTTTTTTACTTAATTGAAATAATTTATTTAAATCCTTATCATTCTTAATCATATTAGCAAATGACTCATCCTTATCAAAAGTTTCTTGTAAGGAAAAAGATTTTCCAAACAGAGATGGTACTTTTTTTGCTAATGCATCAACTTTATAATAAGGTAACTTCATTACACGACCTACATCTTTGAGTGCAGCTCTAGCTTGTAAAGATCCAAAGGCTACTATATGTGCAACATGATTTTCTCCATATTTTTGCTGTACATACTTGATCACTTTTGACCTACCTTCAGGACAAAAATCTATGTCAAAATCTGTCATTGTAACTCTATGTGGATTTAAAAAACGTTCAAAAACAAGATTAAATCTTAAAGGATCTATATTTGTAATTTTTAATGACCAAGCTACAATTGATCCAGCACCAGACCCACGACCAGGACCAACCGGAATATCATTTTTTAAAGCAAATTTAATAAAATCACTTACAATTAAAAAATATCCAGAAAAACCCAAATCTTTAATAACAGATAACTCATAATTTAATTGATCAATATACTGATTTTTATTCTGAATATTATGCTCGACAAATCTTTCTTCAAGTCCATCATTTGCTAGCTTTACAATTAGATCATTTTCTTTATTCTCAGTATCTAAATATCTAGGAAGTTGCGGCTTTGATTCTTTTAACATAAAATTACATTTTTCAGCAAATAAATGAGTGTTTTCTAAAGCTTCAGGAATATTTTCAAATAATTGTAACATACGATCATTTGTAAATAATTCATAATATTCACTTGAGTGAAACTTGTCTTGTGAGTAAAGATAATCTCCATATTTAATACACTGTAGTGCATTATGCGCTTCCATATCTTGAGAATGCAAATATCTGGAAATTGGTAAAGCAATTATAGAAATATCAAGTTCAAGTGAAATTTTTTTTCCAATATTCATATTAGGCAACATGACACCTGCATAACATCTATTTGAAAAATACTTAAGTAAATTATGTTTTAAAATTTGTAGAGAGTTCATTTTCATATATGGATCAGTTATAATTAGTATTCCTGAAGAATGATTTTCAAAATCAGACCATTCAATATGCTGCGTACCTCTTATATTACTGTTTGTAATCAACCAAGATAAATTTTCATATCCTTCTTGATTTTCACAATATGCTGCTAGACGAATGCCTCCTTCTATATTTAAAAAAGATCCTATTATAGCTTTTTTGTTATTTTTTTTACATAACTGACAAAACTCAAAGGCTCCATGTAAGTTATGCTCATCTAATAAAGCAATACACTCAAACTCTCTTTTTATTAATTCTGAAATTTTTATGGTGCTTGTTAGAAACGAGTAACTTGTTTGAACTCCTAAAGGAACATACATATTGTTTATTATAATTCATTATACAAATGTATGAAATACAAATTATGAACAGTAAGTTCAGAAAGGCACATCCATATCTTCTGAATATCCGCTACTACTACTTACATTGTTTGTATTATTAGCTCTTGTCAAAATTATAAAATCAAAAACTTCTATTTCAACATTATTTCGTGCTTCACCATTCATATCTGTCCAAGAAGAAGGTCTTAATCTACCTTTTACAAACACCTTACTACCTTTTTTCAAGTATTTCTCCGCTAATTCAGATAACTTTTGATTAAAAATTACAATTTGATGCCAGTTTGTCTTGGAAATCTTCTCTTGTGTATCTTTGTTATATTTTTCTTCTGATGTAGCCATTGGAAACTTAGCTATATTTCCACTCTTACCCTGTCTAATAATTGGATCTTTTCCTAGATTTCCAATTAAAGATATTAAGCTCTTAGATGGATGAGATTTTCTTTCTTCATGATCCTTTAGTATTACAAAATCTAAAACTTCAATCGTTACAGAATCGGAATTTGTGTTTTTTTCTGTTACTTCTGATGTAACTCTTATCTTACCTGAAATATAAATCAGACAATCTTTTTTAATTTGATTTTTAATACTATCTTTTACGTTTTGTTGTAAAACCACACACTCATGAGTATATGTTTTGGATACATTTTCTCCATCTTTATTTACCCACTCTTCATGAGTATTGATGAAAAACTTAACTCCATCAATTTGATCTAGAGACTCTAAATCGGAGATCACACGACCAATAAAAAATGCACTGTTTTCTGAACGAGCCATGATGAATCCTACAACAAAACATTTAATAAATCAATATCTTTTGCTATCCTGCGCAACTACATTTTTAATGTGAGAGATTGATGCTAATTCTTTTAGCTTGTTTTGATAAATAAGTAGGTTAGATTGCAGATCATACACCTCTTTTTTGGATTTACAGCTCTCTATATTTAGATAAAAGGATAGAGATAATATTACAAAACAATACATACCACACAAAATAGATTGTTGTAAAAATTGTGGGCAAAGGTAATTTTGTACACTTTTTAAAGATATATCTCTTACAACTTCTTGATATTTTCCAGCATTCAACTCACAGTTAAAGGTTCGTAAACAGCATATTGAATTTGTAAATTTATATAACCTGCTTTGTAATTCTTCTATTTTGTTTTCAATTTTATCCTTTGACTGATAAGTTTCACAAAATAAAGGATTTGTGTTTAGTAATCCAATAGCTAAATATTCTCCTTTTTCATAAATAATCCAAAGCTCCAACTCATCTATATCATCATTAACAATCTTCTTTAAATATAAAACCTTTGCATAAACCAAAGCCTTAGCCTTCTTTTGATATCTAAGATCATGATAAATCCAAACAACCCAATCATTTACAACATACTGATGCATTACACTTCCTCTAATCGTCTGTGTTTTAAAATTAATCCACTGTCTTTTTTCAAAAAAACTTAAATTTTCAGGAATCAATTCCGTGATAAAGTGTGTATACTCTTCTGAAATAAATTTTTCATTTGTTTTTCCTGCTATATTTTCAAGAGTACGTAAATCATAAACTCTCTCTTCATCTCTTCTATAAACAGAAAAGTCTTTTTTGATCAAATGTATGACATTGAACAATTTTTCCTCCTTAAAAAATATCAGCATTAGATATTACTAAAAATGCGGGCATAAAGATTAAGTATCCAGTGAAAATAATAACGACACTTAAAAAAATAAATAATATAGGTTGTATATAATCTTGTGTTAATTTTAATAATATAAATAATTTGTTTTCGTAACTTTGAGCAATTTGAAGTAATCCAACATCCAACTCTCCAATATTTTCATATATTTTTATTGTATGAGATATTTCAGTGTTTAAACTCTCACAACCACTAGATATAGATTTTCCATTTATAATTTCTCTTAAAATAGTATTAAATTTTTTAGACATTTTTTTATCATCAACATACTCATTAGATATTTTCCATGCTTCAATTATCGACAATCCACTTTTCAATCCTGTAGATAAAGAATAAAAAAACAGCATGTACTGCTTATATCTAAAATAATTTGAAATAATTGGAATGTTTTTAAGTATAGTGTATCTTTTGATATAAAATGTAATAAAAAAAGTCAAAATACAAACAAGGCTGGTTAATCTGTTTTTAATAAAAAAATCATTTAGTTGAATTATATAATGATATATTTGAGGAATATCACTGTGAGATTCTTTTAAAAGATCAATTGTACCTGGTAGTAGATATACAAACACCATAAACAATGTTGCAAAAATGATCAAGCAAACCAATGCTGGATATCTAAGTGTTTCTGATATTTTTTTCTTATAATTAAGTAAATTTGAGTGAAAACTTGCAATTTGTGTACATGTTTCTGGTAAATTACTACATTTTTCCGCAACAAAAAGTAATTGAATGGAAAAACTAGAAAAATATTGCTTATACATTACAAATGCCTCAAATAAAGATCTACCACTTTTTAAATCATCAACTATTCCTGTAGTTATAACTTGATGTTTTTCTGAAAGAGATTGACCTAATATTTGTAATGCTAGGGGAAGAGCTAGACCTGTTTTTAAAAGAAAAGATAAATGTGAAAAAAATGTAACAATTTCCTCATCGTTTAAACTTTGATTAAAAAAATAATTCCACAAATTAAAATGTAGAGATATTATTTCGCAATTATCCTTAAGTATTTTTCGCATTGCTTCTTGATAGTTGTTTGCCTGCAAAGCTCCATATACTTTTTTTCCATCATGTGATATTTTTGTGTAATTGTATATATACAAAACTTAATCTCCTATTTCTATATGTCTTTTAATTTCTTGTAAATTTGTAATTCCAGACCTTACTTTTTGAAAAGCATCTTCATAAATATCTGTAAAGCCTTTTTCTTTTAATTGATGTAGTTTGTTTATCTTTGGTACCTTAGAAAAAATTAACTCCTTGTTTTCATCATCAATCAACAAACTTTCTGCAATAATAACTCTACCAAAAAATCCCGTATAGCTACATTTTTCACAACCAATGCAATCATAAACTACATCACAATTAAGTAGTTTTTTCTCTATTTCACTTGTTTTTCTCTGCTTTTTACACCAGTTACACAAACAACGAATAAGTCTTTGTGAGATTACACCTTTTAAGTATTGTTCTAACAAAACTCTATGATTGCTTAACTCTTTTAATCTATCGACACTGCTTAATATATCATGAGTGTGTAATGTGCTAAAAACTTTATGTCCCGTCATGGATGCTCTTATAGTCATATCAACAGTATCAGAGTCTCTAATCTCTCCAATTAATATTACATCAGGATCTTGTCTTAATATTGATCTAAGTCCAAGATTGAAATTCATCTTTGGATATTCTCTTATATCACTTTGTACAATTCCTGGTATAACACACTCTACAGGATCTTCTAATGTCATTATGTTTTTACTTTCATCATTCAGAGCGTTAATCATACTATATAGTGATGTGCTTTTTCCTGAACCTGTAGGTCCTGTAAATAACACGAGACCATAAGGCAGTTTTTCATATTTTTTTACATTGTAATGATTATGATTTGAGTATTGTACAAAATCAAAATTGATTGTTTTTGCATCACCAACTCTACGTATAACTATATTCTCTCCAAATATTGTTGGATGTGTTGCTACTCGAAAATTTTCATCTCTAAAAGCACATTTGTGTACAAAACTTCCATCCTGTGATTTTCTGGTTTCTGAAATATCTATATTTGATATAATCTTTATTCTCACACATAAATTTTTCCAAAATTCTTTTTCTATAGTAAATTTAACATACAAAACTCCATCTATTCTATATTTTATTTTCAAAACTTCTTTTTCTGGGCAAAAGTGTATATCTGAAGTGTTTTGAGATAATGAGTGAAAAATCAACTTTTCTAAAAAATCATTTACAGATATGTTTTGAAATTTTTTTAGATCTAGCTGGTAATATTCATCTATACATCTTAAAATTGTATTCTTTTTCTCCTTTATAATATTTATTTTTTCACAATTTAGTGTTGACTGTACTTTTTTCAATACATAATTTTCATTATCATAAAGAATAATAGTTACATTTTCATTATCAAAACCCAAAGGGCAAAAAACATTTTCCCTAAGTAGTTCATATGAGAATTTATGTATTAACTCTTTATTAATAGAGGTGTGATTATTTGTGTTTATCAACTTAAATCCTTTTTGATTAATTAACAAATTCGATAAGATCGTTTAAATTCATAATTTGCGGTTTACAAAAGAAACCACGATATCATTTATATATAATACACAATTTAAGTCAATTGATTTTTTATTATTTATTTGTGAATTTTGTGAATTTTATAAGATATTAATTCATTTTTAATTGATTTAATTTTTATTACAAAGGATATTCACAGGCTTGTGATTTATTTACTATTGTGAATTTGTGATTTATTATTTTTCATTAATGTAATATTGAAAATTTTGTTTTTGGGCATTATACTACATAAATGGACTTTAACTTAATCCAAATTCTTACAAATTGGTTTCAGGAGAATGAAAAAACTATAAGAAACTATGTTGTTTTTATTGTTTTTTCGGTATCATTCTATTTCACTTGGCTGTTTTTTTACGAATTCCATATTACATCTAAAATGGAAGAAAACTGTAGATATTTTCATAAAATTATGGACGGAGATATTTCTGCTAAACAATATCTAGAAAAAGAAAATGGAAGTTATGGTTTTTTTTCTAGAGCTTTAAGTGTTTGTAATTTAAATTCCACAGATATTAATTATGATGAAAAAATAAAAAGTTTTTCAAATGAGGTACTTAACGATAAAGTAGAGTTTTATTCATTATTTGTTTTATCTGGGTATATAAGAGATAAAAACTTTGGAAATATAAATGTTAGAAACAAGTACCTAAATCCCTGGAATAAACTTTTTGAATTTTTTATCTGTGGAAAATCTAGAGTCAAACCATCAATGCTTAAAAAATCTACATATCTATTACCCTTCTTTGTTGCAGATAATACAAATATAACAGATGATGATTTTGAACACATTCTTAAGAATGGAAAAGAATTCTTTGAAGGAGAAGATTAATAATGTTTTTTATATATATTATCTTTGTACTGTTTTTTGCGGGATGTACAAAGGTTCCTGATTTAAATTGGGTCAATGTTGATTTTGGAAGAGAAGGTCAAAATTCAAACTTTATTCGAACTAATTTAACACCTACAGATAAAAAAGTTAACTCGAAAAGTAAATTTTCTATAAGAAGATTTCATGTTTACAAGTCTGTATCAGGAGCTATTGATTCTAAAACATATCAAGATGAGGTTTTGATTTTAAGAAAATCAGATGTTTGTTTGATTTCAAAAGGTGGAAAGATGAAAACAAAAAAACTACCAAACAGCACAGGAAAAAAGCAGATTTGGATAACAAGAGATTATATTGTTCTTACAGATGAAAGTCCTAACGCTTATGTAATATATAAAAAGTATATGGACGTATATGATTGGACAAAAGTTGATCTTTCAGGATTTGCCTCTTATGTTATTGAATCTGATGGTGTTTTACTGATTTCAACAGCTTTACAGGATGTTTCTGCATATAGATATGAATACAGATATAATAAATACGTTAAAATGTGGAGTTATTGGTATAGAAGTGGTGCTTGTGGATACTCTATAAATTCGAACCTAGAGCTTTGTGGAAAGCATAAGGAGTATTGTGGATTTGTATCATCAGATGGAGAATTTCATCTAATTAGTGTTGCTAATGGTGAAAGAATAGCTAACTTTTATACAAGTGATACTAAATTCTGTGGTGTTAAATATGAGTCAAAAGGAGATAATGTTATTTTTTGGACGGATAATAGTCTTGTTATTTTTGCTATTGGCTCTGAATTTCATTTTATAAATATTGAGGGATTAAAGCAGTTTTTAATTCATAATAGTTTTGCTTTGTTAGATTGTGATGGTAAATACTTACTAAGTGATTTAAAATCTTTAAAAAATAGTAAAGCTTTTTCAGTGAAAGAATATAAAGGTTCTTTATATGGTTTAGGAGATCTTTTTGCTATCGTAACGGGGAAAAAAGCTAAAATAGTAAATCTAATCTCTGAAAAAACAGTTAAAGAGATAGAGATGGAGGATAATATCAAAAGAATTGATTTTGTAAATGATAAAAAATTTATTATTGTTACAGAAAAGTTTGATCACTCAATGTATTATATAACAAAACAATGAGAGTTGTTCTTGTGGGAGAGACCAATGTTGGAAAATCCTCACTATTTAACAGATTATTACGAAGAAAAGTTTCTGTTGTTGGTAACCTTCAAAATTTAACTTGTGATTTTATACATGAAAGAATGGAGAATATTGTTTTAATTGATTCTCCTGGTATATCATGTATTGAAAATTTGAAAAAACTTCATGATATGCAATTTGATATGATTTGTTTTGTGATAGATGGAAGTGTTGGATGGAATAATCATAGATTTTTTAAAGAGTGTTGTGAAATTTTTTCTAATAAAAAAATTATATTAATCATAAATAAGTGTGATCAAGAAGATAAGGAAAATTTAAAAAGAGGAAACATTACTACTTTTTACACTTCACTTAAAAGAGATGAAACTATAGTTGAGTTAAAGAAGTATTTACTTAAGTTTGGTGAAAAAACAAATGCAGCAGATGATTATGAGTGGGCTGTGATAGGAAGATCCAACGTTGGAAAATCAACATTATTAAATGCACTGTTTGAATCATCTAATTTTCTTGTTAAAGATGAAATTGGTACTACAAGAGAAGTACATGGTAGAGATATAGATTATAGAGGAAGAAAAATCAAGTTGTTAGATACTCCAGGATATCGAAACAAAAACAGGTTAAATAATTTGGAGAAAGCTAGTCAATATAGGTTAGAGAGATTGTTTTTAAATGAAAAAGTAAGTACAGTTTTAGTTGTTTTTGATTTATCTTTTGGTGTTGGTCATACAGATTTATTTCTGATGCAAAAAGTGTTTAAATCAGGAAAAGGGCTTGTAGTTGCATTAAATAAAAGTGATTTATCCAATCAAAATGACATTAAAAAATTTAAAGAGTATATTCAAAAGTGCTTCTTTGATGTTGAGTGTATTGAAGTGTCTGCTAAAAATAGAGTTGGTATTAAAAGAATATTATCAGCTTTGAATGAAGTGGAAAAAAAATGGAATTTAGAAGTAAGCACATCTGATTTAAACAAATGGTTATATAAAACAAGAACTCAAGAGTTGACACAGAGCGTTTCAGCAAAATACATAACTCAATTTAGATCAAAACCTCCTAAGTTTGGATTGTTTTGCAAAAGAAGACTTTCTACCTCCATTCATCGATTTCTACTAAAATCACTATCTCGTCATATAGGAGCATCTGGAGTTCCAATAGAAATGATCGAAAAAGTGGAATCATAGTTGATAAATTAATATAGGGTCAATTTCATATAATTGAATTTGCATTCTAAAGATAAGAGAGTAAAATGATGATAAATAAACATTTTTCTTATATGTTGTGATTTTACTTAAACTGTTTAACTACATTTTATGTGTTCCATTAAATGTATAAATAATTTTACATATGTTTTATAATAAATTTTTTCAAACAAAAGTGAAATTTTTATTAAATTGATTCTTTAACTTAGCGGTATATCAAGTTGTTTTGTATAAGTATTCTATAAAAATATAACTTTTTCATCATATTATAATTAATATTGAGTGTAATTTGTATGAATAAAACATAAATATTGTAATGCTGTCTAAAAGTTTTATAATTATGAAGAATTGTTGATCAGTGTTGTACATAATTTTGAAAATTAAAGTTTTCAACTTTATTTTATATATTTGTATTTTTTATGAAAAGATATACAAAAATTTAGCAATTATCTTAATATAAAGTTATTTTTTCAAAAATATAAAAATCACGTAAATCAAGAATTTAATGATATACATATAAAAGTATTCACATGATATTTCATTAATCATGTTTAAATGATCTTACCACTAGTAGTTAACTTTTACTTTTTTTATAATTGAGTTACAATTTTAATTAATATGCACTGTTTAAGTAGTTTATATATCTTAAATTTAAATTATTAGCAAAATATATTTTCATTTAAACTTATAATAAAATGTCAAATTTATCACTCATTAATTTATTTATGTTGTAAAGTTAACTACATCTTTTACAGAGAATCATATAAAAAAGAATTTCAAATTCAAACAAAAGTTTTTCAAAAATTTAATAAGCCTCTTTATAACTTGATGACACTGAATATAAAAATTATATTTACAAAGCTAATACATTTATTGTTGTTATTTTGAATATCATTTTAAAATTTTTGATTTGTTTACCTGATTTAAAATAAATTCAAAAGAATAATTACTATTTGTTTGATTTTTTAACTATAAGACATAAATGTAAGTATTTACTGTTATAAATTTTTGATTATATGAAAAAAGTAATTTTAATGTGTATTTATATAGTAAAACCATATATAAAAATTTTTACAAAATTAACCTGAATGAACTTTAATACACGTTTTGATGTTAAATGTTAGTGAAATCAAAAATCATTATAAGTGTCAATTTTTCTATTGTACATTTTTAAAAAATAATACATTCTAATAGAGTGAAAACTCAAATAAGTCATCTGATACATAATCACTATTCTTACAAAATCGTTTATGATGTGTGTGAAAATTCGAGTTCAAAAGTATATATTATTTGTATACATAGTCTTTTGCGTAATAGATTTGATTTTACTAGATTACAACTAATTTTATTCAAGTATTTTAATATTGTAAAAGTTGATTTGATTGGTCATGGACAGAGTGAACATCTTCAAAGAGGAAATTACTCTCTCAAAATTTTTGCACAATCTGTTATATCAGTTATTAATGCATTATCTGCGAAAAATGTAGTAATTATAGGAGATGAATTTGGAGCAAAGGTTGCAGAATATATAGCGGCAATTAAAAATTTTGTGATTTCAGGTGTGGTTTTGCATAATTATGAAAATAACTTTGATGATTTTATACAGAAAGTTTATAGCACATATAGTGAGTATTCAAAATTAAGTTTTTCATCTTTGGAAAATGTGATAGAATTTATAAAGACAGATAAAAAACTATACAATCTTCAAAGTGAAAATCTAACTGAAAGTGAGTTATCAACATTTGCAATACAGCAAGTAAAATCAAACTATGATACATGGATATGGAGATATGATCTAAGTGTTTTGAGTAATGCTGAATCTTTTTCAAAAAAATATAAAGTTAAATGTGAAGTATTAAGTAAGTCAATTGATATAAAGTTTTGTATTTTTGATAAAGATTATAGTGCTTTTGTTGAATGGGTACGAAAGGTTTGTAGGCAAAAATCATATGATGAAGACAGAATCTAATTTTAATGAAAAGAAAAATTCAATATGGAAAATACGTAAAAATGAAGAGGAGAATATTTTATCAATCATGTCGCTATTTAATCTCAGTTATAATATTGCTTCCATTTTAATTTGCAGGCTAAAAATATCATCTGATATCTCATGCGTTGAAAAATTTTTAAATTCTAATATTGAAGATTATTCAGCATCAACTTTAAAAGGTTGTACTGAAATTACGAATAGATTGATGCAAGCTTTTCATAATCAAGAAGTTGTTGGTATTTTTGGAGATTATGATGTGGATGGTCTATCTGCAACTGTTTTATGGAGTGAGATATTTGAAAAATATAATATAAAATATGAAGTTTATATTCCAAATCGATGTGATGGATATGGACCCACACCAGAAAATGTACAAATATTACTTGATAAAAAAGTTAATGTTTTGCTTTTCGTTGATTGCGGAACATGTTGTGTAAGTTGGTTATCAAAATATGAAGTAGATGTTTGTGTGATTGATCATCATGTTGGAGTAGCTGATGAAAACAGCATTTATGCTCTAGTAAATCCATATGTTTCCACACAAAGTGAGTTTTATGATATTTGTGCTGTCGGTTTATCATATCTTATAGCTAAGCAATTTATTTCAAGAATAAGTAATGATGATATTTTAAGTTGTGGTGTAGTTGATTTAGCTGCTTATGGAACTATTGCTGATGTAATGCCGTTAGTAGGTATAAATCGAGCATATGTAAAGTTTGGTTTAAATAAAATTGAAAGATTAGGCATAAGAGCATTAATGGAGTTAATGGAAAAAAACACTTTATCAGCAGGAGATGTTGCATTTTATATTGCTCCTATTTTAAACTCTGCCGGTAGAATTAGTAGCGCTATGCTAGCTTATGAATTACTGTTTACAAAAGATGTACATGTTGCAATGCAGACAGCAAAAACATTGTTTACTTTAAATGAAAGACGTAAAGAGATTGAAAGTAGTACAGTTAAGCAGGCATTGATAGATAGAAAGAGTTTAACGAATAAAGTAGTATGCTTAAAAAGTGAAGAGTGGCATGCTGGAGTTGTTGGTATTGTTGCTGGTAGAGTAAAAGAGATCATTAGTAGACCAACTTTTGTGTTTTACAAGTCAGAAAATTTATGGAAAGGATCTGCTAGATCCGTTTCTCAAGTTCATATTGGTAATCTTATTACTCAAAGTGTTAATTTAAATCTAGCTGTAAGTGGAGGAGGTCATTCTGTAGCTGGAGGAGTTTCTGTAGATGAATCAAAATTTAATTTATGGCAAAATTGGATGTGTGAAAATTGTCCAACATACTCAGATGTAAAAACAATACATGTCGATTTATGCATAAAATTGAGTAAAATTAGTGATTTGTGTCGAGAAATAAAAGTACTTAGTCCTTTTGGTATGGGAAATTCATATCCTGTAGTGTTAGTAAAGCATGTTTGGTTATCAAAAGCTGATATTCATATGAAAAATGAATCACCTACAGGACATGTTCGCTGTAAGATTTATGATGGTGCAAGCTATATATTTTTTGCTTTTCGTTGCCTTGAAGATTGGGGTGGAAAATTACTTGAAGCTGAAGGTTCTTATGTTGACTTACTTTTACAATGTAATGAAAGAGGAGCAAATATAATTGATGTAGCTTGACATTAACTTAATAAATGATAGTTATTAATAGTATGTTTATTAGTATGTTGCCTTGGATTTCAATCTCAATTGGTTTTGCAATTGCTGGATTTGCCTATTTAAAGTACTTGAGTTTACTAAATCAAGTATGCGGCAACTCAAAATCTGTAGAGATAGCTGAAATTATAGAAGAAAACGCGATTATATACTTGAAACGTCAATATTATTATATAGCTATTACAATATTTTTTGTCATTGTGAAGTGTTATTTTTTGTTTGGATTTGATTTGTCTTTAGGAGTGCTATTAGGAGCATTGTTTTCGGCTTTATGTGGTATAGGTGGTATGTTTGTATCAGTCAAAGCAAATGTTCGAGTAGCTAATAGTCAAAATCTAAATTTTGCATTTATGAGTGCTTACAATGGAGGTTCTATAGTTGGATTAATAGTAATTGCATTTACGTTAATTTCAGTAGGAATTGCAAATATGTATGTATCAAAAATGATGGATATATTGACTGGAATGAGTCTTGGATCTTCAATAGTATCTGTTTTTGCCAGATTAGGTGGTGGTATATTTACTAAAGCAGCGGATATAGGAGCCGATTTGGTAGGTAAAGTTGAAGCAGGAATTCCAGAAGATGACCCAAGAAACCCAGCTGTAATTGCTGATAATGTTGGAGATATTGTAGGCGACTGTGCTGGTACAGCAGCTGATGTTTTTGAGACATATATAGTTGGATTTACAGCAGCATCATATATAGTTAGCTCTTCTGCTTGTCAATGCTCAAAAATATATCTTTCGTATCCATTAATTGTATCATTAATATTATCTGTATCATCATGTGTGGGTGTTTTGTTTGTGAGAAAATTATATACATTTGATGAAGACGATAGAAAAAATGTAACATCGACCTTATTGCTTCCCATGCTAATCTCATCTGCTATAGCTTTAATTGCTCTTGGATTATCCTCATATGCTTTTGAATACTCATTTAGAGTATGGTTTGCAGCTGCACTTGGATTTTGGTATAGCTTTCGAATAATGCTTGATACTTATATGTATACCTCAAGTGATTCAGGCACTCTATTAAAAAGAAGTTATTATATGTTTTGGAGTATATATGCAGTTGGTGTATTGATGTTTTGGATAATTTGCTGTAAAGGTCGAGTTGAAATAACAGAATCTTTGATTTTATCCTTATTTGGATTATTTGGAATATTATATGATTTGTATATGTGTAAATCAAATGATTTTGTAAAAAGTATTGCAAAATCTTCAGAAACAGGTGATGCAATGACTGTTTTACAAGGTGTTATAGTATCTATGATTGCTTGTCGTAGCAGTTTGGCATGGGTAGCAATAGTCTTGTTAATGTCTCATAGTTTAGGAGGTATGCTTTGCGTTGCTGCTACGATTATATCTATGTTAGGATTAGTCGGATCTATTATGACATTGGATGCATTTGGACCAATTGCAGATAATGCAGGAGGTATTGCTGAAATGGCAGAACTAGGATCTGATACTCGTAAATGCACAGATGTGTTAGATTCTGTAGGTAATACCACAAAGGCTGTAACTAAAGGATATGCTGTTACCTCAACAGCTTTAGTTGCTTGTATAATATCTTATGCATATGCTCAAGATATATCATTTGCAATTGGACGCAATATAGTTATGGAGCTACATAATTTATTTGTGGTGATTGGACTATTTCTTGGTGCTTCTGTTATATGTGAATATATTTCTGTTGCTATTTTTGCAGTGAGAGAAACTGGAGAATTAGTAGTAAATGAAATTAGAGATCAATTTAGTAAAAATCCAGGTATATTAGAAAATAATGAAAGACCAAATTATGATTCTGTAATTACACTTTTGACAGAAAAATCCATCAAATCAATGATGGAAGCTCTAGTAGGTCTATTAGTTTTAATGCTTATATCATCTTTAATACCTTTTATATTTGACGTCGATAAAGCCTTTCTATTTGTTGGAGGAGTGTCTGTAGGTGCAACTTTGATTGGAGTAGTGATGGCAATTCATATGACTATTTCTGGAGGAGCATGGGATAATGCAAAAAAATACATAGAGGAAGGTAATTATGGAGGTAAGGGATCTTTTGCTCATAAAGCTTCAGTTACAGGTGATACTATAGGAGATCCGTATAAAGATACAGCCGGACCAGCCTTAAACCCAATGATTAAATTGATTAATATATTTGCTTTGCTATTTGTAATGTTAAGTAAAAGCTTTTGACAAATTATCAAATACTACCGTAGTATTCTATGATTTAAAAAGCTAAATCAGTCTTTGATATATAATTCACAAACATTATTAACACTATTTAAAAATCACTTTATACTGAATTTAGCTATCATCATCTAATTTTATTATATATGCAAATTTCACATCTATTACTATATAAAAAATATTAATAATTATCATTCTATTAAAGCATCTATAGCTTGAGCAACCTGTTCCGATTCTTCAATAATTGATCTGTACTCTTCACTTTTAATCGCCTCTTGTAGATCTTTTAACTCATCAGAGAAGACATTCCACTCATCAGTATATTTTCTTATAGTATTAAATATATTTGCATTAGAGCTTATAAAAAATATTAGCATTATAAAAGTTCGCATATAATCATATAATAATTTAAATTTGTAATAATACTGTTAATTTTTTTAAAAATAAATTGATATATTAAAAATTTTTTATTGTAATTTAATAGAAATTCTATTTTTTATGATTTTAAATATTCAGTTTATTTAGATATTAGTTTGTATTGAGATTTAATTAAATCAGAATGATAATATTTGTATGTTAAAGTTTATTACTCGTGCACTCAGACCAAATAAATTTGCAGATGTGGTTGGACAAAATATTTCAGTTAAATTAATTCATAAAGGATTATTAAAAAATTTGCTAGGACCTGTAGTTTTATTATATGGCCCTGCGGGAACAGGTAAAACTACACTTGCTCGATTAATTGCTTTATGGTATGCATGTGAATTAAATCAAGATGAGCCTTGTGGTAAATGTAATGAATGCATAAGTATTATTAACAACTCTCATACTGATGTATTGGAATTAGATGGAGCAAGTAACACTAGTGTTGAGGCAATTCGAAGTTTACTTGAAGGAGTTATATATAAACCAGCAACAGCAAGAAAAAAAGTCTATATTATAGATGAAGTTCATATGTTATCCAAAAGTGCAATTAGTGCATTACTAAAAACTTTAGAAGAGCCGGCAGACCATGTACAATTTGTTCTTGCAACTACTGAAGTCGCAAAATTACCTCAGACGCTAACATCTCGTAGTTTTAAAGTTGGTTTAGAAATGGTAAAAAAAGATGTTTTATTAAATTATTTAAATCAGATATTGAGTATGCAGGGATGGACTGCTTCTAATGAAGCTTTGAATATAATAATTGATATTTCTGGAGGATCTGTACGACAGGCATTATCAATATTAGAACAAGTTTCCATATTAAATGATGGAGATATAGATACTGTATCTGTGCAAAACATGCTTAATATAGCTGCAGATGCCGATGTTAGAGCTTTATATAAAGCATTAATCACAAAAAGTGTAAAAGATATTTATGAAATATGTGAAAACAATGAAAATGTCAGTGCTGTTTTACTAGTAAAGCAACTAATGACCTACATTAGACAGTTAACTATTGAGAAGTCTATTGAAAAAGGAGCTTTACTTGGAACGTACTTAAGTCAAGCAAGTGTTACACTACATCAGTCCCCATATCCAAATCAGCTACTACCTGCGTTATTATCATATGCTGCTTTTTTGATTAATCAAAATAACAATGATAATGAAAATCAAGAAATTTCATTAAAAAATGATGCACAATCTATGTTTTCATGTAATAATAAATAATCTTGACCTAATAAGAGAAATATGATACATTTTCAATTAAGGAGGGTCTAATGTCTCAAGATAAAGTTTATTCCGCAGATCGTGGCATATCTAATTATTTTGTTAATATATATTCTTATCTAAGTATGGGAATAGCATTAATGGGGTCTGTAGCCTTTTTCATGGCATCATCTTGGTCTATGATCAGATTTGCATTCGCTCTACAGATACCTGTTGCAATTGCAGTTATGTTTATTCCATTTATGATGAGAAGTGTGTCCGTTGATACAGCAAGAATGCTATATTGGTTATACGCTGGTCTTTTTGGTCTTTTATGCACACCACTATTAGTAGTATATACTACAGCAAGTGTGGCCAATGCTTTCTTTTCAGCTGCAGCAGTCTTTATGATCGCATCTTACTATGGTTACTATACGGATACAGATCTTTCAAAATACTCTAGTGTATTATTTATCGGAATAATTGGTGTTGTAGGAGTTAGTCTAATGAATCTTATTCTACAAAGTAGTTTAGTAGATATCATGCTTTCATCAATGGTAATAGTTATCAGTACAGGAATAGTAGCTTTTGATACTCAAAGGTTAAAATCTATATACTATCACTATTCTGGTAGTGAATCAGATGACGCTATAGCCATCTTCGGAGCTTTAATGTTGTTATGTAGTTTTGTAAATATATTTACAGCATTATTAAGACTTGGTGGAACCAGAAGAGAATAGTTGATTCTACTACTATTCAAGTGTTTATATCATATACAATATGTTAGTTTTATGTAAATAAAAGTCTTTGACTATTTTAAGATCAAATTAGTATGGTATTCGTCAAAGTATGAATAATCTCAAAAAGTAATATAATCAATAAAAATAAAAAATAGATTAAATCAAAAAAAAGAATTGCAAAAAGGTTAAAAAAATGAGATATTTATGTAAATGCTGGAAGAAGTAATAATGGTTTGTGCTAGTGTGTTTAGTGTAATCTTTATCACTTCTTCTATAGCTCTATCTCTTTCATTACCATTAATGTTAGGTCATATACTTAGTGGATTTATATTACATTTTTTAGGTATATTAAATCCAAACTCTTGGATATCTGTTGTATCCGAAATTGGTATTGTGTCTTTACTTTTTATGGCTGGTCTTGAACTTTCTATTGATCACTTTTTTTCTTCTTTACCTTCTGCTTTTAAATATGTATTCACTCACTTTTTCATTAGCTTTATACTTACTGTTTTTGCAAGCTTCTTTATTGAACTTAATTATCAACTTATATTTTTACTTTCTTTACTTTTAACTTTAAGTAGTACTGTTGTGGCTCTTAAATCTCTCACTATGCATGATAAGGAGTGTCAGCAACGAGGCCCCATGATTTTAAGTATTCTACTATCTCAAGATCTACTCTTTATTTGTGGTATAGTTTTCTTTTCTATATATAATGCTCAAACAAGTGCTAGCACAACTTCTTCTTATGTATCTATAACTATACTTTTAACTATTTTGTACACTCTCTCTTCAAATCAGACCTCTTTTATTCGTAAGTTTTGGAGAAATCTAGTAGATCTTGATTTTGAGTATAGGCTAATTTCAGCGATATCTCTTTTCTTTGTGTTTTTATATCTGTTTGACTCAATAAATCTATCTATAGCTATGGGAGCTTTTACTTCAGGATTATTTTTAGGTAATTTAGAGTTAAAACATAATCAGATGTATCATGCTATGGAACCTATCATTAAGCTTTTAGCGATTTTCTTTTTTGTATATTTAGGAGTACTAGTTCCTATTGACAGATTAACTTTTGAATATGCTATAAATTTACTACTTGCAAGCATATCTTTACTAACTATAAAAGGTAGTTTACACTACATATTAGCGAGAGTTATTTTAAAAAAGCAGAACAGTAAGATATTAGCGATTTTACTCACACCTTGTAGCGAGTTATCTTTTTTCATTATAACTATATTGAAAAACTACATGAACTTAAGCACAAGTTTATATCTACAAGATTTGATTTTATGCTCTCTCATTCTTGGCGCCATACTCACCAACATCACTCGTCGTCTTCTTGATCACACCACCTTTGCTTTATGACTTGTGTAAAATAAGAAAATTAATACTTTAAAATTTGTAACTCAAAAATTTAAATTTAAAATTTCTTTATATATCAAATATCGCAATTTTAGCAATAATTTCAATTATAACCAAAGTTGAGTTTTATAGTAATTCTTTGTGGAAATTTGAAAAAAGAAATATGAAAGTAATTAGATATAAAAGTAGATTTTAAATAATACAAATTATTTTAAATAATACAAATTAATTTGAAGATATATGAATAATTAATCAATTATTATTTTGGCAACTGAAATGCAAATCTTGTATAAGGTGTTGAAATTAAGTTTAGCTTATGTGCTGTGAATTTAACTCCAACAGGATTTGAAAATTTACATATATTAATAATTTTTTGATTAAACTCATATGATGTAAATTTATTTTTAATTGCATGTAACATTTCTTTAGGATATATATTGGCAACCATACTAATTATTCCAAACGCTTCAGCATTTAGATAATCTATATAATTAATATCATTGCCGGCCCACCATTTCCATTTAATTAGTGATGTATCTATATTTTTTGCAGATCCAGATTCTTTCACTCCAATAATATTAGGTATAGTTTGATATAATTTTTTATATATTTCACTCATGCAAAATTTTAACCTTGATGGATTATTATATAAAATAATAGGTTTGTTACATATACTAGCTATTTTTTGTATATAGAATAATACATCTGATGAAGATGGATTTATAAAATATTGTGAAGTTACCAATAATGCATCACAGTTCGAAAATTCATCAATAATTTTAATTGCTTGATTAATAGACAAAGCAGTTACACACCCTAGTAATTTAATCTTAGGAAATAATGTACGAATATGTGTAGTTATTAATCTACGTTCTTCTGGTTCTAATGCTAAGCTCTCTCCTGTAGTTCCTCCAACAAGTAAACATTTTATTCCAGATTGAACTAAAAATTGTACATGTTTAGTTATACTTTCAAAATCAATCTCAAGCTTATCATTAAATGGAGTGATTAAAGCTACAATTACTGCTTCAGTCATGAGTGAAATAGCTGAAGTGTTCTAGAATTTTGAGCTATATCCTTACTTGTATTATTTAGATCTGCTTGATGAATATAATCACATATAATGTTTTGTAAATCTGCAAGCTTGTTAGTATAATAATGATCTGCTTGATCAATACAACAGTAATTAATTATGTTATTTTGTCTTTGAAGAGTTTCAGATAGTGATTGTGTATGAACATGATTTACAGTTGTATCTTCTGATCCATGAATAAACAGTCCATTTGGACAAGGAGTAAGAAGATTTAAATCTCCAGATTCTATAGATGGAGTTATAGATACAAAATTAGTAGTTTCTGGCCTACGCATTGCAGATTGTAATGCAATTAAAGCTCCAAATGAATAGCCTACAATCCATAACTGAGTTAGAGTAGGGCCTGTTCTTTGAGTTAGCCAATCTAAAGCTGCTAGTGCATCAAACAGTTCATATTTTCCTTTAGAAAATTTTCCTTGTGATTTTCCAACACCACGAAAATTAATACGTAATGTGTCAAAATTATCTTTAATAAAAATTGCATTTAAAAATTGCATTATCTTTGATCTCATATGACCACCATGTTCTGGATCTGGATGTAATAATAATACTGCTTTGGAGGATTTTCCTCGGCAATAAGCTCCTTCAAGTCTACCATCTGGTCCATGTATAAGAATATCGAATACTCTGTGCATTAGGAAATTATACATCAAATTTGTTTGAAATTCAAGAAATATACTTCATTATTAATATTTATATATATAAATATACTAACATTAGTTTAAATCAAGCTAATTTAAACTGTTTCTTTAGACTTTTTTTGTATCTCTTCTTGATACATTTGAGATAGATTGTTTACGGCATATAGCCAAATAAATATCAAAAATAGTACTAATATACATAGAACAGGAGCTATTGCTCGTTGAGTTTGAGGTATTCCAATTAATGATGCTAGAAATAATAATCCAGCTTGTATATATGATCCAGATGCTTTTGAAAGGCGATTACCTACCACATCAATTGCTGATTTTCCTTTGACCTTTAGATTATCATCTAGAGGAATATATGCCATCTCTTTTGTAGGATCAAAAAGAACATATTTTGTTGCCTTACTTGCTACATTCTGTATAAATCCTATTACAACGCTAAATTTTAAAACATCAAATGATAGACCTGAAAATTTTCCTATCATCTGAAATAGATTTGGAAATAGAATAGACATGTAGAATAAAATTGATGTTACACCTAACATTAATGGAGTTAATATTGCACAAGCGTACCAACTATAATTTTGTAAGATATATCGTGATGCAAAAGCTCCTATTAAGGTCATTATTCCTGTCCAGATAAATAGAGATGCAGTCCATGCCGCATATTCATTTTGTGATGAAGCTAGAGCCTTCATCTGTCCCTTCCATGTAATTTCTACAAGATTAATACTTACATTGTAAGATACAACTAATAATACGATAAATAGTAAGTATCTGGAATTTATAATTTCATAAACTCCATCCCAAAAATTGACTTTTTCTTTCTTTTTTGGCTTTGCTAATTCCTGAGCTTTTACATCTTTATCATTGGAAATGTAATAATGCAAAACTCCCATTAAAACTGCACATATAACTACTAATGATAGAGCTATTATTACATTACGCTCTATACGAGATTCATTTATAAATAGTACTTGAATTAAGCTTCCTGCCGCAATTAATCCTAATTGGCCAATTACTCCAAACATTGGATAAAAACGTTTTGCTTGTTCAGTTTGTGTAATTTGATTTGCAAATTGCCAAAATAAAAATGATATACAAAATGCTCCCCATGTTTCAGCCATTCCATAAAATATTGCAAATGACCATAGAGAATATAGAGGAAATATCCAAGATATAGCCGGAAATCTAGCGGTTAAACTTTGAATAGTTTCTTCAGATGGATGTAGATAGTCTCTTGCTGGAAAAATAACGTAAGCGAATAGTGAAAAGAATATTATAAATGGAGCAAGAGAATAATAAAACATATTTTCTTTATTTTCAATTCTAGCTCGCATACGATTGTATACAGATACAAATAATATTGCAGATGGAAATACAACTAGAGGTTTTATAAAGTGTACTACCTCAGCAGCACCTCTTGGATCTCCAATTACTAAAGTGTCTTTTAGCGTTCGCAATAGTGTATAATTAAATAATACACAAAACTGCATCAGGCTTAGACTTAAAAATTTTTTTATTTCATCACTTCTTATGGCGAATATATAGTAAGTGGCTCTGCGTAAGAGATTCCAGAGCCCAGATAAACCATATGAGGTCATATTACTCCTTTTTTCCACATATCCTAACACATATTTTGTTAAAGACAAGCTTGTAATATGAAAGTAATTTTATATGATTGCTTAATGCTTGTCAATAAAATGTTGAGACAGATGTGTCATGATCTCATAAATTCACTTTTTGCTGTTTCTATGTTAGAGATTGAAAATTTAAATACAAGCCATGAATTACAGCAGCCCATTCAGAAATGTCTTCAAATTCTTACTTTTGTAAGAGCTGCTTACTGTTTGCAAAATTGTTCTTTGGAGCATTTACAGGAATTATTGCATAATTATGATTTTAATTCTAATGTTACTTTTAACAGTTTAAAATTGGATGAAAGAATTCCTTCTTTTGTTTTAGCTTTACTTTTATGTGTAAAAAGAAGTGGAAAAATAATTGTAAATAGTACATCTATCAAATTAAATAAATATACATTTTTAAATATTGGGTTAAAAGCATTGAGTGAACATGAATATGATCATGGTGTTAGCGGATATCTTGTGATGATGGCTGAAATGATGAAGGAAAAAAATATTATATTTGATTTAGAAAAATATGAATTTAATTTTATGTAAAGCTGATAATTAGAATTGTTACTATACTACAAATCATTAAAACAAAAATTATATATTCCTTTAAGTTTAAGAGTAATTGAGATATATTTGCTATTATATTTCAAAAAAGTATTGACACAATACTTAATATATATCAAATTATAATTTATGAACATATATAAAATAATAGTTTTTTTATGCACTTCTTCTTTTGTAACTAGTGAATTGGCTGCAAATACAGGTAGTTCTTATCAATTTTTTGATTGTACGGAAACTATACATTTTCAAAAAGATGACATGATGAGAGAAAGATTTAATAAAAAAGAATATCAAGATTTATTTAGGCAGATGCTTACAATTTCTGATGTATCAAATTCCTCCGCAGCAATAATTGATAAATTAGGTGATAATATCGCAGATGATGTTTTTTATAAAACAAGACATTTATATAGAATATCAGAACTACAGAACTTAAGTATAAAACTATCACACCAATACTCAGAATTTAAAAAAATCTTATACAAAAAGTGGACCTATAGATCAAAATTATTAAAAGGTGTAAATTATGCAAGAAATAATTTTAATAAGATGCGTGAGTCTTTGAATAATAAAATTAAGGATATTAATATTAAAAAGCAAAAAAAATCTACTTTTGGCAGATTTTTGGATGCAGTTCAATCAAAATGTGGATTAAAAAATCAAGCAACAATAAGGCAGGAAAGACTTATTCAAGGTTATGAAAGGCAAATTCAAGCACTATCAGAGCGAGAAAAAGAGGTGGTCACTTCACTTAAAGAAAAAATATTATCCTTAGAAAAGACATTACTAGCTCAAAAAAAAGACTGGCATCTTTTAGCGCATAATGCAAATACTCTTGAAAAGTTAATACAACTCATACATCCTTATATTTTTGATCATGATTCAAAAGAAAATAAAGGTAAAAGTTCTCCATTGAAATATGCTAAATCTCTTAATAATAAAGGAAAGCTAGCACCATTAATAATGCAAGATGATACAGGTCTCTTGACAAAATTCATTATGGAGTATTTTGATTTGAAAGATTTTTTAATTCCTGTAACTTTATTTGATGTATGAGGTTCAGAGTAGTTAGATGAAAAATAATTTTAATATGATTATAAGCGTATTTTAATAAATATTGACAAAATATGAAATTATGTTAATGTATGACTATGAATAAATTAAAAATAATGTTTTTATTATTTACTACTTCTTTTGCGATTGGAAGTCAGGTAACTGAAAATAGTGTAGATGAGAGTAGTCAAGCACAAATAACTGAAAATATCACAGCTGAGAGAATTCTTCATGAAGTTCATGAAATATTTAGAAAAGTCTTAATAGAAATGTCAAGACTATCTAATCATTTAGAAGACTATGATGAAACTATACAATATGATGACTGTAAAACAAAGAAACTTTTATGTAAAATTTCAGATTTACCCAATTACTTACAAAAATCAAAAGAGCAATCAAACTTGGCTAGTTATAAATATTTTTCACTTCAGTCTAAGATACAAGAAGAATTAAAGAGAAAACAAAATGCATGTGGAGGAATACTGTATATTATATCTAATTTTATACCTCAGTTAAAAAATTATCTTAATAGAGAGATTACACCTTTAGAAGCTGAACAAGAAGGTGTTGAAAGAATTTGGAATTATTTGCAAAAAAATACTGATATGTTGAATGCTTTGAATAAAGAGCAATTTAAAATAGCCGACTACATTAATGCATTAAAAGATTGTTGTGTGCATCTCTTGGGTCATATTCCTCCTAATACATTTCAGCGTCGATTAAGCCATATTAAAAAACTAAATCTTACAGGACAATTATTTCCATTAATTGCAGAAGGTAGTAATAAGGAGCTTATACAATTTGTTTTACGTAGTATCGATTGGAAGGATCTTGTAATTTCAGTCACTTTATTTGATGTGCCAGATCTTGATGAGTTAAATTAAGAATAAATTTTAATATTATTTTCAATATATTGTAATAAGTATTGATAAAATATGAAATTATTATATATATAAGTTATGAATAAATTAAAAATAATATGTCTATTCTTTACTGCTTCTTTTGCAGGTAGTAGTGACATAGACGGTTCTCAAGATGCTCAATCTTGTGTTCGTACCCAACACTTCGTTGCTTCTCAATCCTTCTTTGGTGACATTAAAGATCAACTTAAAGTTGAAAATTTCTTGCAGAGTGTAGTGCATCAACAAGATAAAGCATCTTTTCATTCACGACACTATACACCTTATGATTCTACTTCTCAATCAATAGAAAGTCTTCGTAGGGATGTAGAGACTGTACAAGATATAATTTTAGATATAATGACAGTTCTTAATAATTCTATTGATAAAATGACCATAGGTCAATTTAAAAATGATAGTTTAAAAGAGTGTGATATTGCAGCTTATTATGCATTACAAAAAATGACTGAAATTGCTAACGGAGAATCTTCAATTTTAATGCCATATGATGCTAAAGGAAAGAAGTGTTTAATTACATTGTGTGCTTTGAAGAGTGAGCTTAAAAAAGCAGAAGATAAAGTTTCAGCTTGTCTTAAAGAAATAGAAAAATTAAAAATAAAACAAGCTGCTGAAGAGTCAGATGAAAGTCTTCTTGTTTTACAACGTAAGGAGTATGAGCTTACGCTTTTAGAATATAATATGAAAGTACTACAGTCTTTGAATTTCACTCAAGATATCATCACCAGACCTATAAAACCTAATCATATGCTTGACCATAGTTTTATTAGTGCTGATTGCTGTAACAAGATAGAATCTATAATGAATTATGTGAGAAGTGCTAATGATAAAGGACTACTAGTAGATGAAATGATCAAAGATGGTAATAAAATTCTCTATGTCTTTGCTGTAAATCATATTTCTCTAGGAGCTTGGGTGCTTCCAGTCACTTTATGTGATGTTTCAAATTTTGATGATCAAGATATATAAATTTATATTCTTGAATTGTGTAGTAATTATTTTAATAAGCTGTATTTTTTCTTTAAACTGAATATAGGTGTTGAATTTTTTTATCACTGTATTTTAGCAAATATTGTTAAATTATAAAAAATATATTAATGTAAGTTTATGAATATTTGTCAGATAATACTTTTATTATATACATCTAGTTTTGCAGTTGTAGAATTAAAAAACATTGACCAAGTTCTTGATTATTTTAGAGCTGAATATATTAAAAATGCTTATTCGTTAAGGTATGTATCTAAACAAAAAATCAATTCCAGAACCTATTGCATCACTAATAGATGAATATATAGGGTCTTTTGATGCAAGGCGTACAAGAGAAGAGCTTATGAGGATACAACAAATGAATAATTTAACTGATTATGAAGTAACAGAAGCTAAAAATGTATTAAGACGTATGCTTGAAATTTCTGATCGATCAATCTCTGCCAATCAATCTAGCATTGATGATGAGAAAGATAGTTCCACTTTTAGAAAAATAGATTTACTGAAAATATCAGAGATATCGGAATTATATTTAGAATTAAACAATAGAATTGAAAAATATAATAATATGCGTTCTAAGCTGTATTGTGATGGAATGGAATTAGCGCAGGATCAAGAAAAACATAATGAAATTCTTACCGAAATATATAGCAATAAAATAGAATTATTAACAGATATATACTCAATCAGAAATCGTTTTACTGAGATGCGTGAATTTTTAGAAAATAAAATCAAGGCATCTGGTATTGAAAAGTCAAAAATATCTATCTATGGTAAATGGTGTGCTAAAATAAAATCAATGTTTGCATCAAGAAACAATAAGTCAATTGAGCGGGAACAGTTTTTCAAGATTATAAAAGAGCAATTTCAGTATTATGTGATCAGGAGTGTGAGAAAATTAGGCTGATTGAAGAGGATAAATTATTCTTAGAAAGAGCATATGATCAGGAGCATGAGAAAATTAGGCTGATTGAAGAGCAGAAATTATTCTTAGAAAGAACGTTAAAAGATCTACAAGAAAGTTTAAATATTGTAAAATGTAATGACCCTCTTCTAGAAGAATTAAGATTAGTTCAGTATCCATACACTTTTTATCGTGGTCCTTTAGTAGAAGAAGCTCGTTCAACTTTTCTGTTGGAATATCTTCAATTTCTTAATAGTCAAGGAAAGCTCGTGTCGTTGATAATTCAGGATAATACGGGAGTTTTGATAAAGCTCATTGTAAATCATATGAGTTTGCGAGATTTGGTGCTTCCTGTGGGTTTGTTTGATGTGCCAGATCTTGATGAGTTAAATTAAGAATAAATTTTAATATTATTTTCAATATATTTTAATAAGTATTGATAAAGTATGAAAATAAGTTATCATACATATATTAATATGTGTAAATTAATACTCATGTTATGTATATATTCTTTTAATCTTAATGGATCAATTAAAATTGTACACAAGATTGACCAAGATGAACTGGATCGCCAAGTTAACCAAGTTTTGAGTTCTATTCAATCTTCATATTTTCAAGAACATTGTATGTTGAGATATTTAGCAAATAATATAGTTCTAATTGACTTTAATATGTAAGAAAAGATCCTTCCATATCTAGGATTCTGTAATAGGGAGTCAGTAAGAGTAGAACTCATAGAAGCTCCAGAAAATTACCTTTGTAATGATGATCAAGTAAGAGAAAATACAAACTTGTTAGGAGCTATACTTGAAATTGCTAAAGGGGCAATATCTTCTAAACAAATTAAAGATGAAGATACTGAAGATGAGCTTTCTTTTGAAAAAATAATACATTTGTGTAAAATATCAGAATTAGAAAAATTCAATATTGAGAGAACAAGAAAAGCAAAAAAATATTTAGAAAGAAGTGTTGAACTTAAAGAAGAACCATTATTAAAAAAGGAATCAGAGGAAGTAGAGAAAAATTTAAATCTTGCAAATCATAATCAGAGTATTTCTGAACAGTTAATGTCACTTCGACCTCCTTCTATTTTTCGTATTCCAACATTAGAACTGCCTGTAAGTTCTCTATCGAATCACATTCAATTTCTTAATAGTGTAGGAAAGCTAGCGCCATTAATAATGCAAGATAATACAGGACTATTAATAAAGTTGATTTTAAAGATTTAGTAATTCCTATCATATTATTTGATGTGTAAAAACTTAAGAAGTTAGATATATAAATTTACACTTTCTCTATTGAAATTTAAGATTAATTTTAATATGATTATGAGTGTATCTTAATAAATATTGATAAAATATTAATTTGTGTTAATATGTAAATATGAATAAATTTAAAATAGCATTTTTATTATGTACATCTTCTTTTGCAACTGAAGATCTTGATAGATTTAATAACCAATGTAGAGAAGTCTTAAGAAGTATGTTAGAAACTTCTAGTCATTTAGAGGAAGCAGTTGTACCGAGTGATAAATATAAAACAAAGAAATTTTTGTTAGCAATGTCAGATTTGTCTGAGTATTTAGAAAAATCAGAAGAGAAATTAATCTTAGCTCGTGAAAAATATTTTTCATGCAATAGCAAGATGCAAGAATTAAAGGATAATATGCAAGAATTAAAGAAAGAGGAGAAAGAATGGGGATTAATATGGTATGTTATATCTAAATTTCTATTACAAAAAGATCTTAATTTGAAAATTTCTTCTTTAGAAACTAAAAGAGAAGATATTGGAGAAGTTTGGGGTTGTTTGAGAGGAAATATTGATGTACTGAGCTCTTTGAATGAAAAGCAATGGGCAACTAATGGAGAAAGAATGAATGCAGTCGCTCGTTTATCACAAGTTCGTTATCCATTATTACATGGAATTGATATTAGTACTGATGCATACAGACTTCAAGTAGAACATTTTAAAGCTACAAACAGAGCAGGAGAGCTACTTCCAATAATTACAAAGGATGGTGATGAGAATTTTTTTCAATTAGCTTTGCATATAATTGATTGGAAGGATTTAGTACTTCCAGTAACTTTATTTGATGTGTCAGATCTCGAGGAATCAGATATATAAATTCTACTTTTGACTATTTAATGATGATTTTCATTAAGAATAATTCTAATTCAAAAATATTCACTATTTAAATTTAAGAATACATTTGATGTGTTTATCTCTATTTTTGAAAAAGTATTGACAAGGTACAAAAAATATATAATTAGTCTAACATGTTTGTTTATCAAATCATAACGTTTTTATGTTTAGCTTCTTATTCAGTTAGTAATGAATTAGAAAGTAGTCTAGATACTATAAAATTTAAAGAGATAAGCCATGACGAAGTTTTGCCTCATCCTAATGAGCTTGAAGATCTAATAACGTTAATAAAAAAAGATAATGCAAGAAGATTTTTAAAAGTACCTGAGTGTGAAGATTTTATTCCTGAAGATACTCAAAATTTATTAAGAGAAATACTTAAAATTTCTGACGGTTTAGCTTTCATCACAGAAGTTGTAATTAATGATGAATCAAGTGTTGATGAGAAAGATGATATTACTTGTAGAACAACATATTTGTGTAAAATATCAGATCTATCAGACTTAGCTTCAGCAACAAAAAATAGACTAACAAGACATTATAAAATGCTTACTACAGTGTTGAAAAATAAAAGAGAATTATTAGAAGATATAAGCTCAGATATGCATCTTTTTAGTAGAATGCGTGAATCTTTAAAAGATAAAAATAGAGAAGATATTGCAAAACTACCTATATATATAAAATTATGGAATAAAGTTAAATCAATGTGTGAATCAAGACATTATAAGTCAGCAGAAAAGGAAAAACTGATGCAAGATTATGAAAGCGAGATTCAAAAATTATGTGAAAAAGAAAAAGCTTTAGAAAGAGATTTAAAATTTTTAGAACATAATGATAAAATTCTTGAAAAATTGAATTTAGTTAAATATCCTAATATTTTTTATTCTGATCCTATAGTAGAAGAGATACCTATAATTTTTCCATTAGCTTCCTATCAATCTCTTAATCAAAAAGGAAAATTAGTAAGACTCATGATACAGGATAATACAGGAATTTTGATAAAATTCATTTTTAATCATATGAGCCTACTAGATTTGGTAATTCCTGTCACTGTGTTTGATGTGGCAAATCTCGAGGAGTTAGACATATAAACGTATACTTTCCACTATTTAATAATGATTTTCATTAAGAATAATATTAGTCATTTTATTACTTTATTTTAAAAGATTGTACAAAATATAAAAATATTTCATAGTATATATATGAACATATATAAAATCATACTTTTTTTATATTTAAATACTTTTGCAGTTGGTAAAGAAAAAAATCAATCTGAAGTGGCTCAAGTCGCTAAAACTGATAGACCAGAAGTGGCTGAAGTCTTTAGAGATTTTTATGTTCGTCGTAGAAAATCTATAAGGACTTTACAATCACAAGGTATTCCTATCGAGATAAAAGGTATAATAGATCAATTTGTTGGTTCATATATTGACCAAGCAGCAGCAATAGCTCTTCAAGCAGCAAATTTGAGAGATGAGTTGAGTGAACATCTTAAAGCTGATCGTTATATCTTAAGAAATATGTTACAAACATCCAAAACTTTAGAAGCTAATGGTGAGATTTTGCGCAATAGCGACTACATAGTAGTAGAACGTTTCACTGGAATTTCAGATTTGCCTACCACTTTTATGTTTGTATCAAATGATAAATTTTTATTTCAGAGAAGACTTTTTAAACTTAATCTCAAAATGAAATATATAAAAATATTAAAGGGAATAAAGAAAGTATGTTCAAAAGGAGTATGGAGTTTTATGTCTAAGTTACTACCAAATTCAGAAAAAGATTTTGATAGTGAGCTCAGATCTTTGGACAATCAAAAGGCACATGATTATAAAGTTTTGCAATCTTTTATAACTAATCTTGACGCGATGAAAAGGCTAAACAAATATGAATCTGAAGTCAGACATAAAACACTTGGATGCACAACTGAAATAACAGACAATGATTCAGACATATTTCCCGGTATTTCTTCTGATGAATTAAGAGCACTATTAAGACATGTTCAAGATTTAAATGAAAAAGGGGAATTAGTTTCATTGATTATACAAGATGGTCAAGAGAAACTTTTAAATTTTACTGCACGTCATATGAATTGGGAAGATCTAAAGATTCCTCTCACTTGTTGTTATGCGCGAAATCACATCATAGAGATATCTAAACTTAGTGCAAGATTAAATCGTAACTATCTACAGGGGCAATATTGGTAATTTTATCACTTTATTTTAAAAGTTTTGATAAAATATAAAGATATGCTATCACACGTATATGAATATATATAAAATTATACTTTTATTATATACCTCTTCATTTGCGATTGGTGAAGCATCCATAAAATTAGAAAGTGCTAAAGATGTATTTAATTATATTAAAGCTTCATATTTTCAAGACCTTCTCATGTTGAGATATGTATCTACACAAAAAGGCATCAGGGATAGTGAAACACTAATACGTCAATATATATAGATTTGATAAAGTCTTATCTGTTAGAGAAGAGCTTGCAGAACTACAACAAATCAATCATTTCCCTAATTATCAAGCACAAGTGATGCATTACTTAAAAGTAATAGCTGCAACTGCTCGTGAGAAGCACTTTGATTTTTCATCCATGTATTATAAAACAAGTGATATTCTATATAAATTGTCTCCCTTAGATTTTGATTCATATTATTTATATGATTCTACAAAATTCACAAAAGCGAGTAATGATAAAATGAAAGCTCTTGATGAACTAATGATAAGAGTTTTAGCAAATGATGCTGATCATAATCATGGATATTTAATGCAGGAAATTACAAAAATTCAAGATATATCCTTTTATAAAAAATTATGGAATAAGATTAAATCAACATGTAGATCTAGAGCAACATCATTAAGAATACTGAAAGAAGAAACTAAAGAAAAATATGATACACTTCGACATCTACTACAAGATCTTGAATCAATAAAAGAGCATGAGAGAGATACACTACATAAGTATAGCATGCTTAAAGAAGATATATTTGATGATTATGAAGAATATTTTATTTGTAAAGCAGAGCATTTATTGCCTTATATCAGAGAACATATAGAAGAAATAAAACATTGGGAATTTGAAGGATTGAGGCGTCAAGAGGAATCTACATTATTTGATGATGTGCATCAGTGTAATAAATATGAGAATGAACTTGAGATGTATAAAAAAGATTATGATCATAAAAAAGACCAGTTGTTATCTTATCTTAAAGAAAATACAGAACAAATAAAAACTTTTAAGCTTACATCATTTAATCATAAGATATTCAGAGCTTTAGGTGAATATAGGCTAGGTATTACAAAGGATTTTACTGGTTCTCGTAATCGTATTCTGCAATTAAATAGAAAGCCAAATACTTTAATTAACTATGCTCAATTTCTTAATAGTCAAGGAAAACTGCTACCATTAATCATGCAAGATACATCTGGAATAGTTATGAAATTTGTTTTACTATATATAGGCTTGGACAAAATATTAATTCCAGTAACTTTATTCAATACTTGGTCTTAATAATTGAGGTACATAAATTTATGCTCTAAACTATTTAACAATTATTTTCAACAAAATTCATATTGATCATTTTATCACGTTATTTTAAAAGCTTTGATAAATTATAAAAATATGTTATAATAAAATTATAAATATATATAAAGTTGTGCTTTTTCTATTTTTAAACTCTTTTGCGGTTGGTGGTGAAGAAATCAACAAACCTGAAGTGTCTCAAGCCTTTAGAGACTTTCATGATAGTCGTGCAGCAACATTAACAACTCTAAAATCAAGTGTTCCTAGTGAAGTAATAGGTCGGATGGTTGAATTCGCAAAAGATAATGATAAAGCAGCAGAGATAGTTCTTCAAAAAGCAAATTTGAGAGGTGAGTTGAGTGCACGTCTTCAATCTGATCGTGATATCTTAAGAAATATGCTACAAATAGCTAATTCTTTAGATATTAATGATGACAAAGCTGATCGTGATATCTTAAGAAATATTTTGCAAGCGGCTAATTCTTTAGATATTAATGATGACACAGCTCAGAGTAGTAATAAAAAAATAAAAGATGTCATTAGAATTTCAGATTTGCCTAATCATTTAACAAGATTGACTGACGTATACTATTCTATGTTTGATAAATGGATTAAAGCTTATAATCAAGTACAAGATGTGAAACAATTAAAGAAAAGACAAGAAGAATTTGGAGGAGTAAGGCGTATTATGTCTAATCTACTACGAAGGCCTCAAAGAGATTTTGATAGTGAGATAAGATCTTTGGAAGCTAAGTATAAAGATGCTTCAAAAGATTTGGGACAATCAGCGGCTAATCGTAATACAATCGAAAGGCTGATCGAATATGCATCTAAATTCAAACATAAATCACCTAGATTCACAACCCAAACAATAGATAATTATTCAGATATATTTCCAGACGCTTCTACTGATGAATTAAGAGCACTATTACAATCTGTTAAAAATTTAAATGAAGAAGGAGAATTAGCTTCATTACTGTCAGAGGAAGGTAAAGAGAAACTTTTGAATTTTAATGCAAGTCGTGAAAATTGGAAAAATCTAAAGATTCCTGTGAATTTGTTTGATGTGCAAAATCTTAATGATTTGAATCGAGAATAATTTTATTATGTTTTTCACGATATTTTAAAAGATTTGACAAAATATGAAATTATCTATAAATACATTTATGATTACATATAATATTATTCTTCTACTGTGTACTGCTTCTTTTGCCATTGGAAGTGAAAAAGGAAATTTCAGATCTGAATCTTCTATTTGTGAATCATCTCACAAGCAGCTTCAAGATCAAGATCATTCTAAAAATCAACTTTTAGCTCAAAATTACTTGAAAAGCGAAGAATATCAAGAAAAACGTGCTGATTTTTTTTCACGATATCACTCAAATTCAAAAGAGATACCTCAATCAGTAGAAGATGATAGCGATGATAGTTCAATTTTCGAGAAAAAGCTTTACGATGATTTAGAAACTGTAAAAGACTGGCTATTAGAAGCAATATATAAACTCAAGTCACATGAAATTCATGAGCAAATTGCTATATGGAAATATCAAGATATGTGGCCTGCTTTAACTCGAAATCAGAAGGCATTTCGATGTACATTAAAAAATATGCTTATAATTACTAATGGAGAAGATAAAGTTTGGGAGGACTACGATATCAAAATTTCAAACCTACCCAATATTCCAAGCAAAAAAGTTTGTATTGAATTATGTAATTTGTCTATTGCAAAGAGACTAGCTTTACATGTAATTGTATCTTGTTATAAAGCAATAGAAAGAAGCAAACAATGTTGTGCAGAATTAGAAAAAAAGAAATTAGATTTGAAACAACGTTGTGAACAATTAGAAGAGAATAGATTAAATTTACAAAATAAGAAAAATGAGCTTAATGCTTGGTTGTACCATCATCAATTACTGAAGGCTTTGCGAGCTAATCAAAAAAATATAGTACATCCATATATAGTAACTCAACCTATATTTGATAGTGAAGAGATACAAGCTGTAATAAACTATTTGACAAGTCTTAATCATGTAGGAATGTTACTTCCTGAAATCATCAAAAATGAAAATAAAGATCTCTTTCTTTTTACTATGCAGAATATTCCTCTAGAAAATTTGGTTATTTCAGTAACTTTATTTGATGGGCCATATCTTGAGTTCTTAGATATATAAATTTACATTTTTAAACTATTAAACAGTGATTTAAATATACTTTTTCTTTAAATTAACTTTAATACTCATATAATTTGACAAGTATTGATAAAATATTAAGAGTATTGTATAAACTATTATGATATATAAAATATTGATTTTACTGTGTTTCAACTCCTTTGCACTTGGTGAAGATACAGTTACAGACTCAACACCAGTTGAAATGCAAAATTCTGATAATACACCAACAGAATTCCTTTTAACTAGTGAAAAAACATCATCTTCTAAACCTTCAATTCAGAGAATAATTGATCGTCATACGAATAAGAAGTATGCTTTTAATTTAAAGACTAAGAAAGGAAAAGTTTTTCATAAATTTACAAAAGATGAATGCACTTCACCATTTATTTCTCTGAAAAAAAAGAAAGATCATTTACTTGCAAACTCTGAACCTGCTAGATTTCAATCATGGTTGCAGGCTCAAGCTTTAAAAGAACATAAAGAGAATCAAGCATTAATTGAGCATGAAACAAAAAATAGTCGAGATCAGTCAATAATTCTTGGCAATTCAATTTGTCGTATAGCTAATTCACATGCAGCATATCCTGTGCATAAAAATGAAACAGAAAAGATGGAGATTATGAATCAAATGAAGGAAAAATTTATTGGTACTACTGAGAACTTTCCAGAAGTAGCACTTAATAAAATAGAGGAGTGTATTGAAGAAGCGCCTGTGGAATTTGCAGAAGTAGTACTTTCAGCATTAAACTTTGAAGGTGATTTAAATAGACGTGAAATTTCTGCTAGAGCAAAATTAAGAAAAAGTTTCGACATTGCATTTAATGATAGTGCTTCTTATCCAGAAGAAAGCAAGTATATAATAGATTATATGCAAAAGCGTCACAGAATGTTTTTAAAAATGATAACTACATGCAAATTATCTGATTTAAGTGATTTTAATATAAGTACACAAAATGAATGGTCTTATTATTGGAGTTACGATAGAACTATTCAAGAAGGATATGATGAGATAACAGGTAAAGTTAAAGCAGCTCGTAATGCTGCTAAAAGATTAGAAAGTATATCAAAAGAAGAAATGGATGATGTACGTGAAAGATATAAGTTTGGTGATTGGCTTAGATCAGTATTTGGTTTGAATAACGATAAGCGTAATAAAGAGAAAGAAGCTATACTTGCAGTTTGTAAAGGTAAATTTCAAGTTGCCTATTTAAGAGCAGGGATAAGAGCATTAAGAGCTAAAGACACCATTGAAAATGATTTAATATCTTTGAAAGATATGGAAAAATTTCCTGAATTTTTAAGATTTAACTTAACAAAATCCAAAAAATTATTGCAAAGTATACAAGATCGCACTTCTGCTTCTTCTGCAAAAAATACAGATTCGAAAGTCATCTCTTCTACATCAAGTGTGAAGTCAGAAGTTGTTTCTTCTGACCGCAGTAGATATGAAGAATATATAACAAAGTATGCAGTAATTCTTAATCAAAAAGGACTATTAGTACCATTGATTATTCAAAATGGTAGAGAGCAGCTTTTTCATATTGCTATGAGAAATATAGGTTGGCAAAATTTAGTACTTCCAATAAAGAAATTCTTTGTTTATCCTCATATCAACACTCGTTGTAAAAGTTAAACTTATATTTTTATAATTTTTCAGAAATGATTTTATGCTTTAAAGACAGCATTGCATACCACATATCTTTTTTTCGAGATGGTGCACGAAGCAAATATGCAGGATGAAACATAATGATAGCTGAAATTTGTAAAGGTGTATATTGAATCCATTTTCCTTGAATTGAGGTAATTGCTTTTACCGTATTAAAAATTGCTTTATAAGCAATGCTACCGATTACAACAAGAATTTTTGGATTAATAATTTGAATATGTCTGTGTACATATGGGCGTAAAATATCAATTTCATAAGATGTTGGTGTGCGATTATCTTTCAGTCGCCATGGAATTGTATTAATTACGTAATATTTTGTTCTATTTAATTCTATTGCCTCAAGCATTTCTTGTAATAATTGACCACTTTGACCAACAAATGGTTTTTTTTGTATCACTTCTTCTGCTCCAGGAGCTTCTCCTACTAGCATGATATTTGAGTTTATATTTCCATCACTAAATACAAGAGTATTATTTTCATTATTTATAGGTAAATCTATTTTTTGCATATCATCACGTAATTGATTTAATAACTGCTGTTTATTTAAAGAAGAATTTGTGAGCAATAAATCATTTTGAGTATTTTGTTGTGTTTTATTTTGTTTTGGTAATTTTCCATGTTGAAGTGAAGCTAAAGTATTGTATGAGTGTAGAGAAAGCATTTTAAAATGATTTGAAAATTTAAACATATTGCCTTCTTGAAACTGATATACCACAACGACAGGAAGCATTTGTTGAAATTTTAAGTACAAATTCTGATGCCATAAGATTTTGTATATAATCTATTTGAAAAGGAATATGAGTATATTCTTCATGTATTAAAATTATACAATCATCGATTTTGATTTTTTCATATTTTGGTAATTTTTCATCAGAAACTGATAATTGCCATTTTAATCCTGCACACCCTCCATTTATAAAATTCACTTTCAGTATTTTTGGAAGTAGTTGCTGTATTGCTTTACTAGCACTTTTTGTAATTGTGATTTGTATTTTGTTTAACATGATTTTACTATTTAATTTTATACTAAAAAAAGTAAAAAAAGTAATTCTTTTTTTACATTTGCAATCATATATTAATGGTGATAGAGATAACAAGGAGGATTAAATGACAAGCGTAATAAAAGAAAAGTCAACTATGGAGGTTGATAGTATCAATGACTTACGATGCATGTGTGAAATAAAATGGTTTAAATCACATCACGGATATGGATTTGCGCGATGTGATAAAATTCCAGATAGAGATATATTTCTTCACTTTTCAGTTTTATCCGGAATAATTGCGCCAGATGAAATTTTTTCTGGAGATAAATTAGAATGTGATATTTCTGAAGGTGGACAAGGTCCTCAGATTACAGAAGTGCATCAATATTTTAAACGCCAAGAAGAAGAGACTGAAGAAGTGTTTTTATGTGGTCATGTAAAATGGTTTAATGTAGAAAGAGATTTTGGATTTATAGAAAGTGATGACAGAGGTTCTGATATCTTTGTACATGGACATCTATTACGTACATTACAGATTGATGCAGAGGATTTGGTGCCTGGTCAAGCAGTAAAATGTAGAGTTGGACTTAGTAATTGCAAGAGAGTTGCTAAAAGTATCACTTTCATGAATTCCTTTAATGCTGTAAGTATGGTAAGATAATATTCATGTATAATAAAATTACTACAAAGCAAGGAGATAGCGGGTTTTCTATTCTAAGAGGAAAAAAAGTTCATAAAAGCTCAGATATAATGCAATTTCTAGGGCAGTTAGATATTATAAATTCATATATTGGTATTTGTGTATCTCATAAATGTTCAAAAAAAGAAGAATTATATCAGATTCAAAATGTTTTATTTGACATTGGAGCTAGTTTTGCTGATGAATCAATCACTTTTAATGAAAAAAGAACACAAGCTCTAGAAAATTGGTCAGAGAATTTATCTGAAAAACTACCTGAATTAAAAACATTTATTTTACCTGGAGGTGCTGAAGTAAGTAGTCATATTCATGTCGCCAGAAGTATGGTAAGGCATGCCGAGTCAATTTTTTGGAAAATACATCAAGAGTCAAAATCAATTAAAATTAATATATCAATAGGAATATATCTAAATCGTTTATCAGACTTTTTGTTTATTCTGGCTAGATATGAGAATAATGGTAACGATGTATTATGGAAACAAGGATTTAGAGATGAGTAATAAAGCAAAAGAGAATGAAATTGATTTTGAGCAAGCAGTCTCAGAATTACAAAAAATTAATGATGAATTAGAGCAAGGTAGTGTTCCTTTACAAAAAGCGGTCGAAGCGTTTGAAAGAGGAGAAAAATTAAAAAATATAGCAGAGACAAAATTACAATTTGCTCAGTTAAAAATGTATACGGGTCAAGATGACGATGAAATTCAAAAGATAAAAGATTCTCTGATGAAGCATTTAATTTTTCTTCACAAAAATTTAATACAAGCATGCGAGAAAAAAGACATCATTATGGCACAAAAAGTGTTAAAGGAAATCAATGATGAAATTTTAAATGAGGTGTCAAGAGTATGTAATGAAGGAGGATAAATGCGCATTTCTAGAGAAGGTAAATACACGGTATTTATTTTATCATGTATTGTTGGTATAGATTTACTTTTTAGTAGAATATGGGTAATCGCATTTTTCTTAATTCCTATTGTCATGATTCTTAGCAGAGATCCTATTAGAATTACAGCAAAGAAAAAAGCAATTTTTTCTCCAGTCGATGGTTTTATTTCAGATATTTCGGAAGATATTATTGATTCTGAGCGATTTATAAAAATTACCATTAGAACAAATTTTTATAATGTATTGAGAAATTATTCTCCAACCACTGGTGTTGTAAAAAAAATAGAATCAAACATTAATGATGACACTTATTTAAGCATTACAATTGATGACATCATACTAAAGTATTTACAACCTAAGCATAAGCAAACTTTATCACATTCTTATATAGAGAATATTTATGTGAAGGTAGGGCAGCCTATGGGTATGTATAGATTTACTGGAGTAGTAGAAGTACTTATTCCTGATACAATACCAGTAGTTGTATTAAAAGGTCAAACAATGGTTGGTGCAGAAACAGTTCTTGCTGGACAGGTACTATATCAAGAGAAGGAAATTAATAATGCTTAATATTCATTCATCTGCTCGCTTTAGTATATTTGTAGTATTTTTAATGAGTATTACCTCATTTTTATTTAGCTTTTTATGGCTTTCTTATGCTTTTTTCTCTATTCTTGTATTTTTAATTATTATTTTTAGACATCAACGAAGAGTTATGCCAAGTATTTCAAATGTATTTGTAAGCTCTATAGATGGAGTAGTGATGAAAATTGAGAAAAACATCATGAATTCAAATGAAATATTTAGTTCAGAAAAATTTCATTGCATATTCTGTAAAATATTACAATTTAATTCAAGAATTATTAGAATGCCTCTCGAAGGTACTATAGTTCACACTACTTATACTGCTGGTAGTAATGTTTTAAGTTCAAAGTTTTGGAAGTCATTTGAAAAAGAAGAAAAAGAGTGCTTAACAATTAGTGTAAGTAGCGATATATGCAACTATGCTTTAAGTGTAACACAAAGTCTATTATGGCCTTTTTCCAGCATAGATTTTTATCAAGTTGAAGAAAATGATAATTTATCAAAAGGGCAAGATTTTGCTGTCTCAAAATTAGGAGGTATAGTTAAATTATATATTCCTAGCAACATACTTATACAAGTCGAGGTAGGACAGACTTTAATTGCAGAAGAAACAATAGTTGCTGGACCAATTAGCTAATTTTATCAATATATCTAAAATTTGAACAACTCTTTTATATAATAAATCAAATCAAAATATTATTAATATGCAAAAATGAAATTATTAGAATATAATATATTACATAATTTATTTTGTATAATTCTATTAACAGAAGTTTAAATAATATTATAATATATGTCTTATCAAAACTACTAATTTGATCCTTTCAGTGAAGCAAGTAGAGATGTAAGAGCTACTGCAACAACTGTCCATGAAGCATAGTTGTATACTATTGCTGCAAACAAGCTGGAAACTAAAGTAATTATTACTAAAATTATGTATATAGCATTTTTTACATTACTTTCTATTGGTGTTATTAATAATTTGCTTATTATATCTTTACTTGTTCTTGATGTCAAATTTATATCTGATAATAATAAGTACCTTATTTTATATGAAGCATTTTCTATATATGAAATGAATACATGTTCTTTTAGTAATTCTAATAAAATCAGATGTCTATATTCTGTTGGAATATGATGTGCAAAATTGGATAGTCCTACTTCATTTAAGCTCATAAGCATCTCTCTAATATTTGAATATACGCGACTACGATAATTTTTCTGATTATAGGACAAAGATTCTATGAAGAATTGTTCATGATCTGTATTAACATCTAGAGAATCTATATATTCAGCAACAACCAACTTATTTTCTTCAGAAATAGGAATATTATACTGAATAGCTTTTTTTAAAATTGCATATACGTGAATTTGACGACAAAGAAAAATTGTTACTATTGATGCTCCATCAGAAGGATGTAAAAATTTTTCATTTACAATAGATGGAATAACTAGATTATCATTCTTATGAGAAATCGACATGTATATCACATATTATAATAATTTGATGAATGGTATGTAAAAATTTTCATAATTCATTATTGTAGATAAATTTATATAAGACTAGAATGTTAAATATGCATTTATCTCATAAAAATGGTAATAATCAAATACCAAATGCTTTCTTTTCTGCTCCAATATTTTACGTAAATGGCGCACCACATTTAGGACACTTATATACTTCAATTGCAGTTGATGTAATGGCTCGCTTTAGAAGAATGATAGGTGGTTTAACATATGTTTCTGTTGGTACTGATGAACATGGACAGAAAGTTGCTCAGTCAGCATCAGAAGCAAAGGAATCACCACAAAAGTTTGTAGATCGAATGTACATACCCTTTCTTAATTTAGTAAATAAATGTGAGATGAAGTATGATATATTTATTAGAACAACATATGATGAGCATAAAAAAGTAGCACAACATTTTTATGAAAAATTAGTTAAATCTAAATATGTTTATGAAGGTGAGTATGAAGGATGGTACTCAAGTCGTGATGAAGCATTTTATGCAGATACTGATGTCAAAGATGGTAAAGCTTTAAATGGTAGTAAGGTGACTTGGGTAAAGGAAAAATGTATGTTTTTTGCACTATCAAAGTTTAAAGATAAACTTTTAAAATATTATCAAGAAAATATAGAATCTATTTTGCCCTATTCTCGATATCAAGAGGTTATGGGTATGTTAAATGCAAATTTGCCTGATTTGGCAATTACTAGAACACGATTTTCATGGGGTATACCTATTGAACAACTTCCTGGTCATGTATTATATGTCTGGGTTGATGCCTTAACAAATTACTTGACTGTATTAGGATATCCAAATAATGAATATCAGATGAAAAAATGGTGGCCAAATAGTGTTCATGTTATTGGAAAAGATATTTTAAAATTTCATGCGATTTATTGGCCAGCAATGTTAATGGCTGTTGAATTACAACCTCCTAAAAAGATTGTAGCTCATGGATGGTGGACTGTGAATGGACATAAAATGTCAAAATCTGAAGGAAATGTTATTGATCCATTTGCATTGATAGATGAGTATGGTGTAGATGAAATAAGATATTTATTAATGACTGAAATGTCTTTTGGACAAGATGGAGATTTTAATGAAAAAAGAATGAATGCTAGGCTAAATTCAGATTTATGTAATGAGTTAGGTAACTTTATTCAACGCGTAATGATGTTTTGTTATAAGGAGTATGAAGAAACTTTATCATTATTTGAAAACTTGACAAATGTAGATATAGAGCTGTTAAATCAATCAAATGCCTTTTTAAATTCTGCTATAAAAGGAATGGAGAATGCGAAAATACATATATATTTAAGCTCATTACGCTCTTTAGTAAGATTATGTAATGTTTATATAGATGAGCAAAAACCTTGGAAGTTAAGTGGTGAGAATAGAAAGCGAGTTTTATCTGTACTATGTGAGATGGTAAAGCGTGTTGCGATTTTCATGGAGCCAATTATGCCATTAAAGGCAAAAAGTGTCTTTGCTTTATTAGGATATATGGATAATTTAGATAAGACTTCATGGAATGAACTACTAAAAGTTAATAAATTACAAAAACCAGAGCCTATGTTTACTTCTAGAGGTAAGTAGTTAACATGTTAAAAAGTTTTGTATGAAGATTACTTTAATTAAATAATATTGATTCGTTATAATACATCATAAAATTATCACTAAATTTATTTATAATTTTCAGGTTTGACTTTATATTCATAAATGTTACTTTTTGTTAAATTATATAAATTTAGTTTAAATTCATATAATTTATTATAAAAAAATTAACACTTTATTAATGAATTTTTATTTTTGAAATTACAAAT
>CAJXXZ010000003.1 GCA_913063285.1 uncultured bacterium
CAATATTGATCATTCTTATAAATAAATTTGTTATTATAAAATATATAAGGATATATATTATAATTTACAGGATTATATTTTTTAATTACATTATATTTATTATCATTTATAATATATTCTACATAATATATAACCCATTTGTGTATTTTATCTCTATTATGAAAATTTAAATGATTCTGAAAGATCTATTGTATCTTACATGAAAACAAATTTAAATTTTATTTCTTATCATTAATCATTTCTTATTAATAATCATTATATAATCTAAAGTAACAAACAGGAGCAAATGTGGTTGAAGTAATTAAATTTTCTACATTATACTTAATAGGGCTATGCGTTTATGTTGCATTTCCTTTATATACAGCAGTAATCTTTCCTCTAATACTTGATAATAATGATTCTGATGCAAAGGAATATGATTTTCTATATGATGATCATATTGATCATCATAAGTTTGTAGCAGCTCATGGAGTTGTAAAGAATTTTTTTGCTTTTCTATATAAATCTAATAATTTTCAAAAATTAGAAAATGATCTAAAAATATTTTATCAATCTGATGTGATTAAATTAAAAGAGTTACAGGAAGAGATTGATGATATAACAAAGACACAAACGATTGAAGATTCACCTGAATTAGATAATTATATACATAAGTCTAAAGCATTTCATGAATCCTATTTTACAACATCTATTCTAGCAAAAATGATTCAAGAGATGCAGAATTATTTTGTCAATGATACTGTTTCTAAAGATGAGCTTGAATCTCGCAAAGAAAATCATCGAAAATCTATATATCATTTTAATATTATGGTGTCTAAAATAAATAAATTACTAGATAAAAAATATAATATCATTAAGATAAGTTTACATCCTAGAGTAAATTATTTGATGAGGTGGGATGAACTCATGACCTTTATTTTTAGCTGCGTTTTTATAATAGTTGTTTTATTTTTGACGGGAGTAAGTATTTTTGATGTGTTTACATTTTTATTTTATAAAGCTCAGGGAATGCCAAATTTTGCAATAAATGATCGAGGAATTTTAGACTCTTCAGAGATATTACAAAAAGTTGTCAATATATATCTAATCGTTCTATTTGCAATTTTTGCACATACGGTATACTTTTTACGTAATGCTGTTTCATTATTAGTGAATAAGGTCATTATGGCACAAATTGAAACTATTAAACAACAACTAATGCTGAATATTTTAGGTCATAACCTTAGTAACTATTTTGTAAGTCATGAAGATTATTCAGAATTTTCCAAACAATATTGGAAGGTTCGATACATGTTTATGGTAGCTTATGTTTCATTTATATTATTTATAATTTTAATGCGTTTTTACTCTATTACTCAGATTTAAAATTTTATAAATATATTGAATAGAAAATTATATAGATCTTAAGATTTTCATTTGATACAATATTGAATGTATTTTTCCTGTGGGCCAACTCGTAAATTGCATGATAATATAAATTTAAAAGAAGCATGTTTGCATAGATCTCACAGATCCACTAGTGCTAGAGATAAGATAAAAGAAATTTTATTTTTAGTACGAAAAGCGTTAAATTTACCGAAGAATTATGAAGTTATACTTATAAATGGTTCTGCAACAGCAGCTGTTGAGTGTGCATTGTGGAATTTACTTGGTAGTAGACCTGTTAACACAATTGTATTTGATACTTTTAGTAAAAGATGGATGGAAGATGTTATAAAGTTAAAACTACCTCATGTTCCCATTATTTATGACTCAAATTTAAATTTTGATGATTTTAAATCTGTAATTTTCAAACAAGTAAACTCAAGATATGATTTAGTTTTTACTCATACAGCTACTGCTAATGGTCTTTATTGGTGTGATGAGAATGTATTATTAAATCATCAAGGATTAAAAATTTGTGATGCGACTTCTGCTGCTTTTATAGCTGATATACCTTGGCAAATGTTAGATGCCGTAGCATTTTCTTTTGCAAAAGTTCTAGGAGCAGAAGGAGGAATCGGATGTTTAATTTTAAACTCATCCTGTGACTATATTAATAATTTCAGTACTATTCCAACTCCTCGTTTTATGCAACTTTCTGAAATGAGTATTAGTGAAATGAAAAATGGATATACTTTAAATACAATATCAATGCTAGTAATCGAGGATATTTTGTTTGCATTAAGAATGTATATTAGTAATGGAGGTAGAAAGTGGGCGAAAAATCGTGCAATTGAAAATCAGGCATTACTTGTAAATTGTTTGAGTGAATGTGATATGCTTAGTGTTAGTACTAATGATTTTGTTCCTCAAATTACATTTGCAACTCCAAAATGGAATTTATTAAGGCAAAAAATAAATTATTCTTTTTCAGAAAAGCATGAGCAATGGCAATTTTTAAATTTTATTGAGCAAAAAGCAAATAAAATGCAAGTATATGATATATCTGGACATTCAAGTGAAAATCCTTGTTGGAGATTTTGGACAGGACCAACTTTACCGGCTAGTGAGGTAAAACAAGGAGCTATGTTGTTTAAGCAATGTTTTGAAAAATATTTTGCTGATTTTACATTATTCAAATAAGAGATATAAAAAAGCAGTATAAATTTAAAATTATATTTTTTAAATATAAATTTCTGAAAATTAAACTTATATAACTTCTTGAAAAAATATTAAATATAAAACTGTCTTACAAAATCATTTATAGTTTTGAAAATAGATTTTTTCTACCATTTATATTCTTTTAGATATATCTAATATCTTATTCTTAACTATATAAAAAACCTCATCATCTTTATAAGATATAGTATAATTTTATGAATACTTTCTAATTATTTTGTTACATTACTTTAATTTGCTTCAAAATTATGTTTTAAGCAGATATACTATTATAGCAATAGTATTTCACTTATCTTGTTTAATGCAAAAATATTACTTACGATTAAAGCAAATAAATTTAATAAATTTGATTTTTTATATATTTATAGTTTTATTGCATATTTCAATATAATTATATGTATTTCATAAAAGAATTTTTTTAAATATAACTATAGAACTTATTATTATAAATTTGATGAATTTTATATTGTATTTTGTATTATTTATTAAATTTATTTTTTCATCTATATAAGATAATCACTTGTATTTTAAATTATTTTATGTTTCTTTTAATATTTTTTGAAATTTTAACCAAGATAGTATAAGTATACAGATAATATGTAATAAAAATCTTTCAAGAAAATTTTATTAAGATTTAGTTTGTATCTTTAAAGTTTATATTTTATATCTTACTTTCATCTTTTTTCATTTTGATTGATAAAAAATTTGATCCATAGTTGAGAACTAAATGGACTTGTTATTAAAATTATTATTAAAAGAAAAAATAGTAAAATTTTATGAGGGTTGCATAACATACATCTTAATATTAAAAATATTGTTCCCCATAATCCAAAATTTAATGCGTGAATAGCTTGTTTTTCATCTTTACTTTTTAATATTCCTAATGGAAGTAGTAAAAATGATGTTAATGAAAGAAATAAAAGAATTACTGATATAATATTTTTTATCATGATTGATTATTACTTAGAAAATAAGGAATTATTGAAGAAAGTATACAAAGTAATATGGAGTATTCTATCCAAATTGTATCTTGCTGTAATAATGATAGAGCTATGATAATAAATATATTAGCTTCAATTGCTGCAATCCAACTATACCAGTTGCATTTTCGTAGAGCAATAATTGTATTTAACATAATTATAATTATAAGCATATTTGTGTATAAGTCTAGCATATAGTATCTCGTATAATCTGCATTGTAAGAGCAGATTGTGTCAATAAGCAATTATTATGTATTTGTATAATAGATGAATGTATACTTTCATAATTTAGTGAAATTTTTTGCAAAAGATAAGCTGCTAATTTACGTGATGCATGTAATCCAAAGTCTCGAAATTGCTTTTGTACTATTGGTATTGCACTTTGCTCCGTTAAATCATTAAACTTAACTTTTGGCATTGATTCAAATCTAGAAATGATATCATATGGGGCAGTCCATTCTGATATATTTTTATTTGATATCCATAAAGTAGGAATAGATTTAGCTTTTGCATAAAAATATGTATTCATAGTCCAGCTATGATTTAACAACTTATCTACTTCATCAATTATTATCGGTTGATCAGTAAATTTTATATTTGGATTTATAAATAATGCATTTTTACGCTTTTTCCATATGTGCGCAAGATGTGTTTTTCCTGATTTTGGTTGTGAAAGTAGTAATAGTTGATTTGAACTCCATTTACTTTTACAAATATAGTCAAATGTATTTTTACAATTTTTACCTTTATAAAAATCTGATTCAGAATATGATATTTGCCATTTCATACTCAAAAAACTCATAATTATTCATCTAACTCGTCAAGGTTATATCGCCAATTTTTCATTAGAGTTAAAAATAATGGATGAAATACACATGTTAATGGTCCTGCTAACACTAATCCCATAGCACCAAATAATGATCCATATATCATACATAGTGTAATGAAATATAATGGATGTATTCCAATTTGTTGTTTCATTAATATAGGAGAAATAAATTTTCCAGATACTAAAGACCAAACTATCAATCCAGTAATTACGACATATAACATAGATCCTTTTATTGTACAGATGCAATAAATTATTGCTAAAAGTTGAGATAGAAGAGGACCTATATATGGAATAAATACTGATAAAGATATTAATGTTGAAAGTAAAAGAGTTGCATTAGAACCACAAATAAAAAGTAAAATATAATGGTATATAAATGTGAGAAAACATATTGTTACTTGAACATGCAACCAACCTTTTAATGACATGAATATACTATCAGTACATTCCACAAATTGTAAATGATAACATTTTGGAAGTGATTTTTGTATTGATGTGGTCCACTCTCCCCAGTTTGTAAGAGTATAAAGACTGCATGTTATCATTGTAGCAAGAAATGCAATTATACTCATCATAGTTTTTGAAATATATATGTAAAAAAAATTGTCTAATGGTGCATTAGTAATCATGTCGATCATTGATTTTTGTTTGATTCCATCAGGCAACATATTAATAAGATCAGGCATTTTATTCATTAAAAGTTGTGTTTGATCTTGTAATACCGGAATAAGATACACTATAGTTAATAATAAAATTATACAAATACATAATATAATAATTATCGATGATAGCCCTTTTCGCAATCCTCTACTATGTAATGCTTCAAATGGAACAGATAATATATATGACAATACTACAGATGCTAAAATTATACATAATGTAAAGTGAAAAGTTTTATTTAATAATATATATGAAGCGGCCACTAAAAGTAGATAACCAAAGTAATCACTTTTATATGACATTAAACCTCCACTATAGGCATAATAGGAGTCGAACCTACGACCTTTACGATGTCAACGTAACGCTCTAACCACTGAGCTATATGCCTTCACAATGAATAATCTCATAAAACAAACTGACTTGTCAATCTTAACTATTGTTTTAATATGTTTTTTATTCTAAAATTTTATAATGTTTGAAAAAAATATCAATGATGAAGTGGCTGTACATAATGATACTGATCAAAGAACTGCAAATACTTTAACAGAAAAAGAACCATCTAATGAAGTTGATGGTGTACAAAAAATTGATAATAAAGTGCAAAAAACAAAAAACAATAAAATGTTTATAAGTGATGAATTACGTTTTGGAAAAAACTGTGGAAGAAAAATTAGATGTAATAAATGTAATATAGTGTTTTATAATCTTTTTAATGCAGAACCTAAATGTTTTGAGTGTGGAAAGATAGTTTCTTCTAAAATTAAACCTGTATCTGACTCATATGAAGATGTAGATTATGATTTATAATGCTTTTAAATCGAAAGATACAGTATAATTATCATATTCACAAAACATTAGAGGTTGGAATGGTGCTTAAAGGTACTGAAGTAAGAACATTACGTATGAGAAAAGGATCCATAGTAGGAGCATATATAGTTGTGAGAAGTGAGGGTTTATTACTAATGAATATGGATATTCCAATTTATACACATGCAATAGTTAATCATGAGCCTAGAGCTGTACGTACTTTACTAGCACATAAAAAAGAAATTCGATTTCTAAGAGGAAAATTACAAGAAAAAGGATTAACTCTTATTCCAAAATCACTATACTTCAATAAATTTGGACTTGTAAAAATGGAAATTGCATTATGTAGCGGAAAAAATCAATTTGATAAGAGGCAAAGTATAAAGAAGCGAGAGATAGAGAGAGAAAAGATGAGCTGGAGAAAATCGGTAATGATTTAAAATCATGCGTTTTTTGTCATTAATTGTAATATTTTTATGTGGAGCTTGGCTATTGTTACCCATTCAAAAAAATATATATATGAATTATCCACAACATCAACAAAGTGTTAAGGAAAATCTAATAAATCGTTATAATTTTTTCTCAAAATTGATGTGTTTTCCTACATTAGCTTTAGTTGTGTCAAAAATTTTTCCTATTAAGCATGGATTATATGAATTTAAAAAAGGTACACATTACTATCAAGTTTTTAATATACTATGGTATGGTAGTAATCAACATATGTGCAAAATTACTATTCCGGAAGGATGGTCTTCTGAAAAAATTTTTGCATATATTCGTGATGATACTAGTTTAAGTGGACCGATGCCTGAATTTGTAGCAAATGGTTACTTATGGCCATCAACTTATTATTACGTAAATGGTACATCAAGAAAGAAAATAATTGAGATGATGAAAAAAGAGTGCGAGAAAGTTCATAACTTATTGTGGAGTCAAAAATCTGTATGGAAATCAAAACAAGATTGGATAATATTTGCTTCTATGATTGAAAAAGAGGGAGTTGATTATGATGATAAAAGACAAATTGCAAATGCATTATGGTCTAGACTACAAAAAAAAATGAGATTGCAAGTTGATGCTACAGTTGCTTATATAAAAACTAGCGGCATGTATAATCGTATTATTTCAAGAAAAGATTGGTGGATACAGTCTCCTTATAATACTTATAGAAATAGAGGTTTACCGATCGCAGCAATTACAAATCCTAGTGAGACATCTTTGATGGTTAGTTTACAACCAACTATTACAGACAAAATTTATTATAAGGTTATATCTGCAGGTAAACATTATTTTTCAAGTTCTCTAAAAGAGCATATTTTTGCATGAGATAAAATTTAGCATTCTAGTTAGATAAGCTAAATATTCAATATAATTATACTCTTACTGATGATGTATTTTAGATTTGTTATTAATATTCAATATAAAGAATAAAATTACTATTAAATTTAAATATATACTGGTCATTATTTGTAATAAATAATTTACAGTAATTACTAATATCAAAATTGCAACTTAATTTATTATTATTAAATATTTTTTATTAAAAAAATTTTAATGAAATTACAAAATACATTTATATAAGCTATATTTTAAAGATAATTTTTATTTTGATTAACTCTTTGCACTAAAAATTCAGTTTTAAATTATTTTTTTTGATCATTATGTATTTGGTGTAATGGAAATAGTAGTTTTGAGTTATATTAAGTGTTAAGTATTTTGACTAAAATGAAAATTCTTTAACTGTATTCACTATTTTTATATATTACTTATTTAAAACAGCAAATGCAGTATTTTTTTCAGGATGAACTAAAGTTATATGAGATGGTAATTTAAGACAGCTTTCTTTAAAAACATGTCCTTTTGATGTATTAGATGTATCGACTTCAATATAATGAGGAATATTGTCGGCTTTTGCATTTAATACAACATGAACATCAACTGTACGTCTGCTAATATTTAATGTTCCACCAAGCTTTAATCCTGGAGATTTTTCATGATTAATAAATTTTAGTGGAATTTTGGTACGAATTTTAGTTGATGGTTTTGGCTCATACAAATCTATATGTAGTTTTTTATAATTTACTGGATGCTTTTGAATTTCCTTTATAATTACATTTCTTGTATTACCATTATGTTCGATAGAAATAGACATATGTTGATCAATCTCATTTTTTCTGACTTCATCTGCTAAAAGATATCCTTTAATTGATTCTTGAATATCAGGACCATATAAATTAGCTTGAATCAGAGGTTTGTTCGATGTATTTTCCTGTAGGAATTGCATAATGCTCATTATTTAAGATTACATAATTATTATAAAAATATCAATGGAGTTATATGTAAAATTATTGTATAATTTTATTGTGAGTCAAAAAAAATGTATGAATGTGGCGATCATAGGTGCGCCAAATGTGGGAAAATCAAGCTTATTAAATTGCTGGTTAGGTGAGAAAAATAGTATAGTATCTCCTCGTCCTCATACCACTCGTAATAATGTATTAGGAATACTCAACGAAAATGATGTTCAACTTGTATTTGTAGACACTCCAGGATTTGCAAAATCTAAATTTTTACTAAATTGCGATTTACCTGTTACAAAATCTTCAGAACATTTTGATAATTATGCAATTCAAATTCAAAAAGCATTACAAAATATTGATTATGTTGTACTTGTTGTTGACGCTATTCGTGTTAATGCTGAAGGAACTGCAAATTTACTGTCAATGTTACTAAGTTCCTATCAAAACAAATTTTGTGTAATTTTAAATAAAATAGATCGTGTAAAAAAAGGGCAGTTATATAAAATTATTGATGATTTAGCAGCTGAGGCAAATACAAAAGTTAATTTTAATCAGGTAATATATTGTGTGTCAGCTTTGATGAAAAAAGGTACAAATGATGTTATAAAATTTTTACAAAGTGTTGCTCAGAAAAAAGAATGGCAATATACGAATGAATTACCTGTAAAACGAGAAATTTACGGTGCTGAATGTGTGAGAGAAAAGGCATTTTATGTATTAAAGCAAGAGGTGCCATTTTTTTTAAAAACTAGAGCGATGAAATGGAATTTTGATGCAAAAAAATGGAATTTAACCGTTAATATAGAGGTGCCACGACTTGGACATAAAAAAATTGTTATCGGAAAAAATGCAGCTACAGTTAAAACTATCGGCTCCGCAGCAAGATCTGAATTGATGAGTAAGTGGGGAGCAGGCAGTCTATTTGTAAATGTTGAAGTTGTAAATTAGATATCATAATAAGTAAAATTTTGACTAGTCACTATAAACCATATATATTAAATATAGTATAATCAAAATATTAAACTTTATGTAGAGCTTCACGTAATGAAAAAAATTTTAATCTAAACAAGAATAATTATTTTTTAAAATTAATTTTTTGAATGCTTGACAAGTGAATCATATTTAACATATTACTAATTTTTTAATTTAAAAACATATTTATAAATATAATATTTATTATAACATATTTCATACCTATTTTATTACATATTTGTAGAAAATATTAAAAAAATCATTTATGCAAAATTCAAATGAAATATAGAAAATTATAAATATAATAACTAAAAATAAATGTATTTAAACGTAGAAAAATTTAAAAGTTTATTATTTAAAACGTCGATTGATGCAATTATATAACAAATATCATTATATAATAATTTAAAAGTTTAAAATACAATTAATGATATATCAAATTACTAATATAGTGAAACTTGTGTTGAAAATGATATATGTATATACATATACCTTTACTTTTAATAATTTTCTATTCAAAATAATTTTGAATTTTTACAATTTATCAGTGAAAATTTATAAAGTTTTTAATATTTTATAAATAAAGTTATATGTGCGTTTGATATATTAAAATAATAGTTAAGTTTAAAATATCGTATTCATTAATTTTGATCAAATAAATATCGAAAAATAGCGTTATAGCGCAGAAAACCTTTATTAGTTAGACGAAAACTAATATTTGCATCATAAATAGCATCACCGACATCATGTAATTTTTGCAATTTATCAGTTTGTAAAAAAGTGTTATTTACAAGTGATATTCCTTCGTGAGTACGTAGATTCATCAAAAATTGTTCCATTTTAAATATTTTTTGATCAATTTTTTCAATGATTCCTATGTTATTTTGTAAATTTGATAAATCATGAACAGCTGTATTATTTTGAACTTTTTGTAGCCATTGTTCAGGTAGTTTTAAATTATGTATCGCATACCATTCATTATCTATCCAAATTCGACTATGTGCTCCCGGTCCAATACCAATAAACGGCTTGTAGCGCCAATAAGTTAAATTATGTTTCGAGCGATAAGATTCATTTTTTGCAAAATTTGATATCTCATAGTGTAAATAATGCTTTAATTTTTGTAAAATCAATTCATATTGATCAGCAATTAGATCATCCTGAGGCATTTTAAGTTGTGCGCGTTCATATAATTGCCCAAATTTTGTGTTTTTTTCTAATGTCAATGCATAAAGTGAAATATGAGGAAGATTTAAATTTAATACAACATCTAATGTTTCTTTTAGTGTTTGTAAGCTTTGATTTGGAATGCCATACATCAGATCTATTGACATATTAGAAAATAGTTGTTGAGCTTTTCGTATCCATTGAATTGCTTCCTGTGCTGTATGTGTACGGCCGAGAAATTGTAAAATTTGATCATCAAAAGACTGTACACCAAAGGAAATTCGATTTATTCCAGCATCTCGAAATCTTTCTAAAGAATACGATTCTAAAGATGATGGATTTACCTCAAGTGTAATTTCGGGTATGAATGTTGACCATTTTTTCAGTTCTGAAATTATTGCTTGAATCCACTCAGGCTTCATTAATGAGGGAGTTCCTCCTCCAAAAAATATACTTGTAATTTTATGTTTTTTCCAAAGTGAAATTTCCTTTAATAGTCCTTCAAAGTAATGTTCTAGAGTTATTTTTTCACGAACATGACTATTTAGATCACAATAAAAGCATTTTTTTCGACAAAAGGGCCAGTGAATATAAACTGCAATCTCGTCGTTATTATTAATTTGCTCAAATACCATATTTTTTCTATTCTTCATATTCATATTACCTAATTACACAATTTAAATCTTTAAGTTTTGATTGTACCTTGAGATATAAATTATCAATTTGTTTTGTAGTTAATGTTTTTTGCAATGCATGCCATGTGATGCGAAATCCAATATTTCTTTCATTTATCAAAAGGCTTGGATACACATCAAACACTGAAAATGATACATTTGGTGGTAATAATTCTTTTACCTCAAGTATTGCTTGTGAAGTAGTTAATTCAGATGGCATTTTTACAGAAATATCACGAGCAATCACCTGTTGCATTGAGTATTTTGCTCTTTTTGCATATGAAATTTGATCAAGTGAAGCCTCCGCCACAAAAATTTTATTAGTAATATTGTAATGTCTTAAAATTTCATCTGAAATTGTACCAAATGTTGCGATATGTTTTGAGTTATGATGCCAACTACACGCTTGTTCATAATGAAAATTTGCTGTATCATTCATATTCAAATCATGAAAAAATTCATTTAAAAAACTCTCAAAATTACTTTTATATCTTTGAAACTGAGATAAAAATTTTGTATTCCAGTCATTTGTAATTGGCCAAATAATTGCTAAAGATTGACGCTCATCGTCAATATCATGATATGTCTTTCCAATTTCAAACATACCAAAATAGGGCCAAGAATATCTACTATACTCAGCAACACGCTCAAGTAATTGACATAGTAGTGTAGGGCGAAGATAAAGCTGATTTCGATTAAGTGGATTTGCAATACGTAAACATTCCTTTTGAGGAAAAAATTTGACTGCATCTTGTGACATAAATGCATTATGATATAACTCTAAGAGCTGATGATTTTTCCAATATTCACGAATTTTTTGTGTCATATCGAACTTATAAGTCGGCGAAAATGTTATACTTATCTCTTTTACCGGTATATTATGAATTTCGTAATGCCGCATGACTTCTTCAATAAGGCATTCTTCAGTTTTAACATCAGCAACACGCCATGAGGGTACCAAATATTTATCATCAATTTTTTCAAAACCAAGATTTTGTAGTATTTGTGTGATTTTTACATTTGAAATTTCAACACCAAGCATTTTTCGCAATTTATCATATGAAAGCTCAATTTCTCTTTTTACAGGTACAAATGATTGAGCCGTATAAATCATGTTATCAATACTTTGTGCACCGTTTTCAATTAATAAAGCGGCAGCTTTCAATAATGCATATGATGTCATCATGCCATCAACTTCATGAGAAAAGCGCTTTGATGCTTCCGTTATACAATTTAATTTTCGATACGTTTTTCGTATTGTATTAGCATCAAAAGTCGCAGCCTCTAATAGAATATTTGTAGTTTTATCATTAACACATCCAAATTTTCCACCTATAATACCAGGTAGTGACACAACTTCATTTTCATGCTTCATTACAATCATATTTTCATCAAGGTTATGTGTATTATTTTTTAAATTTGTATATTTCTCATTATTTGACATTGTTACTGTAATTGATTTTGTAAGTATTTTACGATCAAATGCATGTAGCGGTTGACCCAAGGCGTGCGCTATATAATTTGTTACATCTACAGCAAGTGAATGAGGTTTAATACCAACATCTAAAAGTCGTTTTTGTATTTGATATGAGCTTTTGCTATGAGCTAGCTGTAATTCAGTTGAATATAAACTTGTACATAAATTTGTTTTATTTATAAAATGATGATTGTCGTTTACAAATTTCATGTTTATTTCATTGCGTAATGAATATAAATTTATAGGTTTAAGTTTACCATATTCAGCAGCCGCTAATTCTCGTGCAATTCCATAAATACTTAACATATCACCGCGATTTGCAGTAATCTCAATTTGATATACATCTCCATCAAAGTTTAGTATTTGATTTAAATTATCAGTCAATTTTATGGATAAATTACAAAATTTTAAATCAAGAATACCATTTTCAGCTTGTATAAGATTTAGGCCAAGTTCTTGAGCCGAACATAGCATTCCTTCACTTGCAACACCGCGAATTTTAGAAGCTTTTAATTTTTTCATTGTTTGTGGAATAATTGCACCAATTTTTGCAACTGCACACATCATACCTTCATATATATTATTTGCACCACATACTATTAACAGTACTTCATTTGTAGTTTGTACTTCACAAATTTGTAGTGAATCAGCGTTCATATGAGAAGATATTTTATTGATACGCCCTATAACAAAATTTTCATAATCATACTTGTGATAGGTATGTTCTATAGGAAATCCAAGAGGTGACAAAATATTATTTAATAGGTGCAAATTAGCTTTATTATCATTGGTTAAATTTAATTTTGAATCTGAAAAAAATTCTATGTAATCGCTTAGCCAGCCAATTGTAAATTTCATTAATTCTCCTATATTAAATTAATGTATTATTTTAATTTGTCAATTTAAAGTAGTACATCAAATATTTGTTTACTCTTTTTTAATTTTTACTTTATATTTATATATTATTCTCTAATAAGAGAAAAAAATTATGTATGAATAAAAAAGCAACTTTTTAAAAGAGCTCTTGCAAAAGAAAAAAAATCGTGCATAATCAATTTGTTACGTTATAGGAGGTACAAATGACGAACATGTCTAAAAAGGCAATCGTAAGTTCTACTTTGGCTGCAATCACAATGATACATGCAGATAGTATGTCACTGCATATTGGTTTCGGTGGATTTACAAGTTTTGTAAATAATAGCTTAAATGTAAAGTTTCCACTAAAAGCAGTCGATATGAATGAGGAGGAAAAGAAGAAAGCAAGTGCTGATAAAGTTGCAAAGGATAAGCAGATAGAAGAAATACTAAAAAAAATCATAGTTCAAGGTACAAATCTTAATCAAACAAAGCTTGATGCAAACTATAAACCTGATTCAACAAATGGTAAGCCAATCACAGAGCTGTTTTCAAATATTACTGACAACAAGTTACCTACATCTGGTATATTTAGTCCAACTACAGAAATGAGTTTATCTGATGCATTTAATCAAGATAAGACATATGATGCAACTGCAATGGGAATTCAGGCAAATATTCCAGATCTACAGTCTGTATTAAATGCTATCCATAATGCTCTTAATACTGCAGCCTCTACTACTGATGTAACTGCTGATCCATCAACTGTTAATGAAGTTGTTACTAGATTTAATAACGCTTTACAAAAAATACAGAATACATCAAACCCAGCAATAAAAGCAGCAGTTAAAGATATTAAAAAAATGGAAAATGTAATGGGATCAGACGAAGCAACTAAAAATGTTGAAGCTATTGACTTTGCTTTTATATCTACTGGAACAGATAATATAACTCAGCATAATTTTGTTGATACAAAGCAAGAATTTAAAAATTATGCATTAACTAATGATCAGAAAGCCGAATTACAAACAGTATTAAAATTACAACAAGAAGTAAAAAATGCGACTTCTTCAAAAAAGCATACATATTTAATATCTAGACTAGTAGATAACACAGCAACAGCAGTAAAAGGTCTAGATGCAAATGGACAAGAGACAGCATTAAAAGTTCTAGGTCAAGATTTTTCAGATTTAAACAAAACTGATACAGCAAATTTTAATATTGAGTTTGAAGGAGCAACACCTGTTATTGGATTCCCATCTGGAATAGTTGGCTTCGCTGATATGTTCTTTATGAAACTATCAGGCATAAAATGCGGTGTTCGTCTACAGATGTTTGGACAGATCTCTGGACAAAAGAGTAAAGGAGTTGACAAAGATGCTGATACTCAAAACGAACTATTTTATCTTACAATGGGTAAACAATCATTATTCCTTGGTCCGTGTCTTGCATACACAATTTCTCCTGGATATGATTTATATTTTGGTGTTGGTGCAGTAGGTCGATTAGTAAGTCTTTCAATGGAGAAAACTAAGAATTCTAGACTTCAAAGTGCAAAATCATTTGACAAGATAGAGGATTCTGTAATGAATCTTGGTGGTGGCGGAATGATTGGAATGCGTATTGCTATTTATGGAATACAATTCTTTGGAGAGGTTAATGGAGATTATGGTGCTCTTATTGGTGTAAATGACTATGCTCAGCAGGATAAGTTTAACACTACCTTTCAAGAAGCTATTCTAGGAAGTACAGGTGTCAGAGCTGCTTTTGGTGTTTCTTTCCAAGTAATGTGAAAATTTCATAAATTTTTATTATATTGTAAATAAAACATTATCATAAATAATCATGAATATTAATTTCATGAATTTGTCTTAAACTAAATAATTAGAACTTAATTTTATTTACTCAAAATTTTAAATTGCTAATTAATTTTTAACCAAACAAATAAGTAAAATCTTAAAAAATAATAAATATTATAAAATTTGTAGTTTATGAATCAGAAACTACTATTTCTTAATGATTTTTAAATACATATACCTTTGAAACTAATTTTACCATATATTATATACGATATTATTATAAATCATTTTAGTTATAACCATGTATATTAATTTATATTAGTGTAATTAAAGTATAAAAAATATAAAAATGAAATTATAAAGTAACATAATTTTACTATAGTACTAAATTTATACTTTATAAATTAAGTTGATTTAGATTTTTAGTTAATTAAATCACTACTATATGATAAAGATGATTTAAATCTTTATATAAGCCTTACTTTTTATTATAAATCATTATTAGTGTCTAACTCATATAAATAATATTATTTTGATTAATCATAAGAATTATTTGAAAAAAGGAGATAAATTATGTTATAAAAAATAGTAATTTTGTAAAAATTTAAGTAATTTATTTTAAAAATAGCATTAAACAAAGTTTTTATACTTATTTTATTATTTTTAAAATCAAAAATATGCTTCTTTTTTTAGTTTAAATTTCTATATATACTGTATAGATAAATTTTTCACTATAGGTGATTATAATATTAAAATAAATTTATTGCAAAAAATTTTACAATCATTTTGAAATATTTTCAAATTGCAAAATAACAGTTTTTAAGAATTCACATTATAAAACAGCTATATATGATTTAAATTCGATATATTTTAGTAAATTTACTCATTCTTATTTTATAATTCATTTTAATAGTAATATTTAAATTTTATAAATTACAGTATATTTCCTGTTGTACTTGTATTTTTACTCAAACTACTCATGTAATTAATAATATAAATAAAATTATGGTTTTATTTAAATAGTAAAAGTATAATAAAATTCATTAATATAGTAATCATACTATTTCATATATTTTCATTTAAATTATTTGTAACAGAAACATAAAAGTTATATTTTTAGGTGTTATTAACATACAAAGTTTATCACACTTAAGTGAATAAATAATCTAAAAATAGCAAAACACTAAAAATTAAATTGATCAAAAGTATTGCTTTATAATAAACTAAACTGATTATAAATAATTTACAGTATTTTTATAAAATTGATATGATCTGCCATATACAAATAATATTTACTATTTAGATCAGAAAATATTTATACTTATCAATTTTCATTACTATTTTTAATTATTATTTTTACTTGCAATTAATTTTTTACGAGCTTCATCTTGATGTTCTTTAAATAAATTTGGATTCCAAATTTGGAATATTGGACCACGTCCCACAAATACTAGCTCTTTTTCTATATGAGCATGCTTTAATAATGATTCGGAGAGAATTATACGGCCATCTGCATCAAATTGTAGCATATGAGAATCTGCAAAAATACTTGTCATAGGAGGAAGTTCAGATGAAAAGGGATATTCAAAATCACATTCTGCACTCATTTTTTCCATTCTACTCATTCCAAAGCAATCTATTGTAGGTAAAGAATAGGACTGAACAGCAACTATTCCAAAAAATGATTCATTAGATAGAACAGTTCTAAATGCATTAGGCGTGGAGACTCGGTTCTTTCTATCAAGTGTTTTTGGATATTGAGAGAGAAAAACCATTACAAGTTTGATAATATCATGGAAATTTATGGGATTCAATGGGATATTTTGGTACTTTATACACAGATTTATACACAGGTTGTGAAAAAGTATTGTATAAAGATAATCACAACTTTAGTATTTTATGTAATTATTGGTATTAACAAGATAAATTTTATATTAACAGTAGTGTTGTGATCAGTATAAACATAAATATATGATTAATAATAAAAATACTAAAATGCAAGAAAGAGGAAATTAAATATATATATCTCTGAAGTGAATAAGTGTTAAAAAATTTTTGTTAATTTGACTTTATTATAATATTTCATGTGTAAATTTTAAAAATATTCATTTAAGTTTTAGTTTTTGTGTAGTTATATATTGGAGTCAGTTTTTGTATGTCTAAAAAAGCCCTATTAGATTTAAGTAAAAGTTGTGAATAATGTCTAAAATTCTTAAGAGTAGCAAAATCACTTCTTATTTTATGAATTACATGATCTTTTATGTGATTATTATAAAGAGAATGAGTACGCAAAGGATCAAAAGAATAAGCATTGAAAAGTGTTTGACTCACATTATTAATATCTTTAAATAATTTTCAATATTTCTTCTTATCAAAATCACTTTCATAAGAATGTAAAGCTTGATTTAAAATGACTTCATAAAAGTTGAATATTTTTTCAACCTTCTTTAAAGTAATATTTTGAATAATATCGTAATTGAATATTACATAACATATACTTTAAAAATCAATTCATTTATTAAATAGATTTATATATATATTTTCATTTTAACTTGAATAAAAAGAAGAAATTAATAATTGTTTAAAACAAAGAGCTATGAATATATATTTTATCATAAAAAGCATATTCATGGTAAATATCTTTAGACAATAATGTCAAGATTTAATAGAATTTGCAGTAGATGAATTAGGAAAAATACACATTAGCTTTATATAAAGTCTCATATTTATTATAAATGTAATTACTAACTTAGAAAATTAAAATTATTGAGATATACTTACATATTTTTACATTATCTTCCTACTCTTTACTATCACTTATATAAGTCTATATCAATTAGAAAGTTATTCAAATTTATATATCATAATAGCTGCTCTTAGATAGTTATATATGATTTTATTGATTTAGCATTAATAGTCTTAAAATCATAGTTCGTTATTATAGAATTTTTTGTTAAATTCATCAGAATCAACAACTAGAGTGTAAACAAATTACATAATATCAGATTTTTTATCATTATATTATTTTATATTTTTTAGCTACCAAGTGCGTCCTTGACTATGTTAATTTAAGCATCCAAACACGATCATCAGATCTTCTTTTTTGTATAGCATTCGGGTTCTTCTGTATATTCCTATTGAATGTTTTGGGTTTATTTTGAGATTGATTATCGCCTCTTCTTTTAAGTTTAGTAGGTGCTGCTTCTGCTGCTTTTGCTGCTTCTGCAGCTTGTGCAGCTCTTTCTTTTGCAGCTTCTGCTGCTTTTGCTGCTTCTGCTGCTTTTGCTGCTTCACCTCCTGCTCCTTGAGTTGATCTGCCTCCTGCTGTATTTGGCAAACTCTCTTGTGCTGATATATAACCTTCTTCTGATCTTTTTTTGACTTGAGATCGATCACCCCTTGATGGTGAATGATCTACTCTAGAAGCTCTTAAATCTCCTTTTGCTGAATCTTGTACTTTAGATGGTGTGCCTGCTGGACTAGCAGCTCTTGGTTCTGGACCAGTAGCTCCTAGTACTACTTTTGCTTCGGTTTCTGCATCTTTTTCTCCTGTCGCTTCACCTTGTGCTGAAATTGGACTATTATCTCCTTCTAGAGTTTGTGGAACATTGCTATCTTTTAACTTTTTCAATAAATTCTTTAACTCCTCTGAAATATGATTCAATATTGAAGAATCTGGATTTTCTCTCTTCAATCTATTTACTTCTTCATTTATAGACATTATTTTTTTTATACTACCTTGTCTCTCAAGCTCGTGAGTAGAATAATAATGTTCATATAGACTTAAAATACTTGTACGTAAACACCTAATACTATTCTCAAATAATGATTCTTCAATATGGTTCTTAAGAATCTTTTCCAACTCAATCATTAAGGTGATCATATTAATATGCTGTTCTGATAATTTTTGATAATCATTTTCATATGCATTGAAAATTTCTTGATTAATATTATTTAGTCTTTGTATGATGACTTCTAATTTACTCTCATTATCACCTTCTATAATCTTAAAATACTGAATAAAATTTTGTGGATATTGTTCTAAATAATATTTAAAAATTTTCAGTATATTTTCTACAATTTTTTTATCATCCTTTAGTTCTTTCAAATCACTATGCAATATAATATAAGATAAAATTTTCTCTTTTGATAATTCCTTTTCTGCAAAATGATCACTAGCGGACCTTATAATTTTCGTTAAAACAGTATTTTCTATATTGGCAATATCTAATAGTTGTTTAACACCAGATAATATAGCTTTTCTTTTACCTAAATCTTTGAAATTTGGATCTTTATAAAAATTTTCCATTACTTGTTTGATTTCACCAAAATGCTGTATTGATTCTTCTTTTTTCTTTTGTGATTGTGAAGAATCTTTCGTAATTGCTCCTTTGCCTTTATAATTTTGAAAATTAATACCAGTGGCATCATAGAGATATTGCTCAACTTCTGTATCAGATAAGTCTTCAATGATAAATTTAGCTATAAATTCATCTGATTCTAATTCTTCGCTTGTTAATTTGTACTGAACTGATGTTTGAGAATTTGCAATATACTTTGCTAGCTCACTTGTTTGATCAACAAGAATAGGCACAATACTTTCTATGAAAAGAACTTCACCATTGTCATCATATTGAGCTAATGGATTTGCTATTTGAGTATCTAAAACAACTTCTATAAAACTGGCATCTTTTATTGTATCTGATGATGTTTCTTTTAGTAATGTAGAAAGATTTGCTTTATCTTTATCTTCAAGAGTTACCAACATACGAATATGATCTTGATAAGACTCAGTAAATCCAATAGAACCATGCCTACTCATAGATTTCATCATCAAAGCATCTTCATAAGCTAATGCATCTTGATTATAAAATGTAAAAGAAGGTTGATTATTAGCCCTTGTATGAGGACTAAACAATATAAGTACACAGAGTATAATTGACATATATTTTATATTATACTTAATTTATCTTAAAAATCAATTGATAGCTATTTGCATCAACCTAATTTAAGATATCTTATCAGCGTTGAAATTTCCAAGTTTCTCATCTATTTCTAATTCACGCTCTTCGTTTAATACCTCAAATTCCAAATTCTCATTTGCTTTTTCTGCTTTTCTCAACTCCCATTCTTTAGCGAAGTTTACAAGTTGACTTATTTTTTTCTGCATATAATTATCAAGCTTCATATAATCTTCTTTATATTTCATAATTTTATCAATAATTTTATTTTTTAATTCATTACAAATTTCTTTAATCTGATCTGCAGTATATGAATTTAAAGTTCTTTTTCTATTTATAAACATTTTTCCTAATTTAAAAACATTATGTTTTATGATTTGTTTATCTTGCCTACTCATTTGTTGAAACATCTTCATAGAAATTCCCACATTATTTAATTTACGCTTAAGTCTTCTAAGTTTATCTCTATTACGATTTCTTAGATTTTTTAGATTTTTTAAAGGATTTGAATAGTTATTTTTAAAAGAATTTTCATTTGATACTACAGAAATTTTTTTTACAGAAGGTTGATTATTTTCTAGTGCATCTTCAGCATTTAATATATAGTTAGAAAAACATAATAAAAAGTAATATTTGATGCTGCTTTTCAAGTTTACCTCCTTAGTAGAATTAATTCTAGAAATTAAGTATTAATATTTTATTGATAATTTTGAAATATTATCATATATATGATGAATTTTATATTTTGTATTCTTTAATAAAGTTTATTAAGTATGTAAAATTAATGAAATTCATAAATTTTATTGATTTTTCATTAAAATTAAGATTCAATATATTATATAAATCATGAAAACTATCGTTGTGCTTATATTATTATATTTTCAAGTTAATGCACAAGATTTTAATAGAGAATCATGTAGATCAAAATATGGCATTCAGTTAACAGGATATACTTCACAAGCAATGCTAGAAAATTTACCAAAACATTTTTCTCAGATAGAGACCGCCACTGAGATTTTTAGTGGCTTTTGTGGCGTTGTTGAAGTCGATAATGATTACTATACACAATTTCTAAAGATTGATAAAATACCAGGTTCAAATCAGTTGCTTTTAGACTTACTAAGATCAGAAACTAAATATTTAAAAATTAAAGCACCTAAAGTATATTTTCAGGGTTCAGAGCCGACGAAATGCATATTAAACTTATTAATGAAAAATGAAGATATTGATGCAAATGAAATCAAAACCATAAAAGGAAGCAGTAGTACAGATAAAGTGGAAGTTGATATAAGTAAATTTGAATACCTAATTAGGTGTAAGTGTCAAAAACAAACATGTCAAGAAGTAATTAATGATATGGAATTTATACAATGTTTAACTACTATATTTCAAGAACAGATTAGAGAGAAAGAAGATGAAATAGATAGTCAAGCAGCGGAAGCGGCTCGTCAAGAAGCTCAACGTAAAGCAGATCAGGCTAAAGCAGCTCAAGATCAAGCGGAAGCAGCGCGTAAAGAGGCTCAACGTAAAGCAGATCAGTTACAAACTAAACTTCAAGAGGTTCAAACAACTAAAGATCAAGCGGAATTGGCTCATAAAGCAGTAGAAACTCAACTTCAAGCAAAAGTTCAAGAGGTGGAAGATCAAGCGGAAGCGGCTCGTCAAGAAGCTCAACATAAAGCAGATCAGTTACAAACTGAACTTAAAGCTGTTCAAGATAAAGTAGCTCAAACGGAAGCAACTAAAGCACAACTTCAAGCGAAAGTTGAAGAGGCTCAACATAATGCAGCCCAGGCTAAAGCAGCTCAAGCTCAAGCGGAAGAAGATCGTAAAGTAGCGGAAGAAGGGCGTAAAGAGGCTGAAGCTCAAGCAGCTCAGTTACAAACTGAACTTAAAAATGCTAAAACAGCTGAAGCTAAAGCTGAAGTAGCTCATCAAGAAGCAGAAACTGAACTTAAATCTCGAATTAAATTGGCGGAAGCGGCTAAAGCTAAAGAGGAATTAGCTTGTCAAGAAGCTCAACATCAAGCAGATCACTTACAAAATGAACTTAAAGCTATTCAAGATCAAGCGGAAGCGAATCTTCAAGAAGCTCAACGTAATGTAGCTCAAGCAAATGAAGCAAAACGTAAAGCAGAAGAAGATCTACAAGATACTCAACGTCAAGCAGCTCAAGCTATGGAAGCAGCTCATCAAGAGACTGAAAGCTTAAGAACTGCACTTCAAGCGTCTGAATACAAATTAGCTCAACTTCGAACAAAATTCGAAGTCGCGGAAGAATCTCTTAAATCAACAGAAGCTAAACTTCAAGATCAAATTAAATTGGCGGAAGCGAATCGTCACAAGGCTCATGTTCAAGCAGCTCAAGCGAATAAAGCAAAACATAAAGAGGAAGAATCTCGTAAAAACTCTGAAGCTCAGGCTGAAGAGTTAAAAGTTCAACTTCAAAAGGCTAAATATAAAGCAGCTCAGTTACAAACTGAACTTCAAAAGGCTGAATATAAAGCAGATCAATTGCAAAATGAACTTGAAAAGGCTCAAACAGCTAAAGCAAAACTTCAAGCAAAAGTTGAAGCGGCTAAAGCTCAAGCGGAAGCGAATCTTCAAGAGGCTCAAGGTACAATAAATCAGTTAAAAACTAAACTTCAAAAGGCTCAAGATCAAGTAGCTCAGGCTAATGAAGCAAAACTGAAAGTAGAAGCCGAAGCAAAACGTAAAGAGGAAGAGGTTTATAAAGATGCTAAAGACTTAAAAAATAAACTTCAGGCTAAAACTCAAGAGGCTCAAGATCAAACAGCTAATGCTGAAGACTTAAAAGCTCAACTTAAAAATGCTCAAACAGCTAAAGATCAAGCGGAATTGGCTCATAAAGCAGTAGAAACTCAACTTCAAGCTAAAACTCAAGAGGCTGAAGCGGCTAAAGCTCAAGCGGAAGCGAATCTTCAAGAAGCTAAAGCTCAAGCGGAAGCGAATCTTCAAGATGCTCAAGCTCAAGCAGAAGCAGCTCGTAAAGAGGCTCACGATAAAGAAAATCAGTTACAAACTGAACTTGAAAAGGCTCAAACAGCTAAAGCTCAAGCGGAAGCTGAACTTCAAAAGATAATTATAGATATTGATGAATTAATTAGAATGGAATATTTGTGTCAAAATGCTGAGAATAAATTGAACATGGCTCATCAAGAGTCTAATGATTTAAGAGCTGATCTTCAAGCAAAAGCTCGAGAAGAGGAAGCAGCTCGTAAAGCAGCAGAAGAGGCTCAAGCTCAAGTGGAAGCGGCTCGTAAAGAGGCTCACGATAAAGAAAATCAGTTACAAACTGAACTTGAAAAGGCTCAAGATCAAGCATCTAAAGCAGAAGCAGCTCATAAAGAACTAGAAAATCAACTTCAAATAAAAGTTCGAGAAGTTGAAGAATTAAAATCTCAACTTCAAGCGAAAATTCAAGGATTAAAAAATGAACTTCAAGCATCTCAAACATCTGAAAAGAATAGCAATACATGGGATTGGCTTGGAGTATTACTTGGATGCTTTAGTCAACAGAGAAAGTCATCTTAAAGCTGAATCTTAAAATAAAACATAATGAAGTATAAATTAGAACGCTAAATCATCTCATATAATCATTAAAAAAATATTAATATTGACATTTAAGTTATAATTTAACAAAATACCAATATGAAAGTATATAATTTAATATTTTGCATGATACTATCACAGCATGCTTCTCCAAACTCACTAACACTTCATAAGTCATATACACCTACTGAAAAAGATTTAGTAACTATACAACATCTTCAGTCTGCTGGTAGACATTGTTTTGCTCAGACTAATGAATCTGGAGATTTTCGTATTTTTATGCTAATTGATGAAGATAGAAAAAATCGTTTGTTTCAATTATTAAATATAGATAAACAGCGTATTCAAGATACTAAATTTATAGAATTTAGTATTGATTCTGAAGATGTTAAAAAATTGGCTAAATTTGATAAAGATGGTAATATTTTTCACATTGATAATCCTTTTTTCGATCACAATTCAGACTTCCTAAGAAGTTTAGAAATTTTTGATGCAAAAACCAGTTCTGAGAAAGAGAGAATAGCAAAAATAGTAACTGCAAATTTTATTAAAAATTCTAGTTCTGAAAAGACTTGCGAATATATTAAAACGATTAATGGTCATAGTTTAGATGATTTTTATCAAAAAGATGTTCAAGATGATACGAATAGAACTTTCGACATTGTAATCGTTGAAAATGATAAACCACATATAGATATATTTGATTCAAGCTATGAAACAGCTATGCAATTTACTAAAGAAAAAGAATTAAGTGATGAAAGTAGTATAGAATTCATGATGAAAAATATAAGAACTCTTCAACAAATGTATGATATATCTCATGAAAATTTAGAGATAGTTTTAAGAAAAATTATAGATTCAGAGTGGGTAACAAAACAATTAGATTTTTTTGAAATTCAAACAAAAATATTACAAAATTCTGAGATGACTGATTTAATTGGCCCTTTGAAAGATATACAGTCACTTTATCTTGCTGCTCTTCACAGTAATTATCACATTGAATGTATTAAAAAAAATACTAAGAAAATCTATGATTCTGATTATACTGATGATGAATTTGATTTAGCTATTGCTGACATACAAAAGACTTTAGATGAAATAACTAACTTTACTAAAGTTATTTTGGAGAGATATCAAAAACTTCATATACGAAATATGGTAAATTATGAAAATCTAATTACTTTTGATAGAATTTCTAAAAATATAAATAATACTATGAATAATATTTATGAGTTGCAAAAAGATTATTTGCACAAACTTGATACAAGAGTTATAGATGCTGAGTTTGCTGAGCAGCATGCTAATCTTAAATCTGAAGCTATTCGTAAACTTATTATGTACGCAGATCTTAGATGTAAAGTATATCTATCTTATAATGATAATAGTAAATACTTACGTATTTTATCTGTAACAGAAGATCAAGAAAGTGAAGAAAGAGCTACAGTTGCTTATAATGAATATGTAGACGTTTTGAGAGATCTTCATAAAGCTAAAGCCTATACTGCAACAATAAAATAATTAAGCTTTTTTATACATTTATTACTTTAAAAAATATATCATATTACAACTTTATTTTTTAAACTAAAATATAAATTAACTAACTTTTTAAACATATGCTCTAAAATGGAAATATGATATTCAAAAAAATAATATTTTTCTTCGTTTTAATATTATATGCAGATCAAACTGAAATAGCTACCAAAGGTAGTTCAGTCACATTGTATGATCAAGGAACTTTATCTACCAATGTGCAAGCGCTTCTTAAACTGCACGAATACAATCAAAAACTTGGTATTGCTTATACTGATGATTTTAATCAGGTTCATTTGATAAGAAGATTAGATGATGATTTAAGATCAAAACTTACAAAATCTTTAGGTCTTGATCAATCAAAAACAGATGAAGCTCAATTTATAAAAGTTGCTGTTGATCATGACTTTGCAAGCAAGTTTAATCAATTTGATGACCAAGGTAAATTTGTGTCTATGACAGACTTTATATCTGAGGCTTTAAAGGATGATGCTAAATCACAAGAAATGCGTGATAATTTTAATAAACATAGTCTTGAAAGTTCAAATCCTGAACATAGAGAAAAATTAATATCTAGCACTATTATTGATAGCCTTTCTTCAAACGAGCTTAATAAATATATTCAAACAGGGATGAGTAGTAACTCTTTATATTCTGGTAGATCTATTTTGGGCACTTCAATGGATGGAAACACATTACCACTTTATGATATATCAGTTTTGAACATTTCAATGGATATGAATCAATTACCAGCTTTTCAACAAATAACTGCATTACTAGGAGAAGTATATAACCAGGAAAATTTAACTAAGATTTTTGATGAAAAATTGGCAGGAAAACTCTCAAATGATATTATTAGGAAAGACTTGATGTTGGAATTTATAAAATACACTCAAAACTCAGAGGCTAGATTAGGTGATGATACACCAGATTCTGGCTCAGATGTTAGTACAGCACAAGATCCTACTGATCGATTGGTTACGCAATCTGTTTTAGGAGGAGCTTATTCAAGAGTAGCACAACCTGAGTCGTCTAAAATAGATATCGCAGGAGCTGTTTTAGCAGATGCTATTAAAAAAGCAGTACAAGGATTTAAGTCTAGTGGTGCTGGTGATACTTCTGCACAAACTGCTGATGGTGCTCCTGCTCTTGATACTGACGTTACTGGTAAAGGTGTAGCTGGTGCTGGCAATGATCCTGCTAGAGCTGTTGAAACTCCTGATAGTGGTACCGATGTAGCTTCCGCTGATGCTTCTACAACTAGCCCTACTCAAGTTGCCTTTTCTCAAGATAGTCCTGATGATAAACAAACTCTTACTGTTGCTGATGGTTCTGTTGAAACTTTTCCTGCTGATAATAGTGGTGTCAATCAACAAGATGGTTCTGATGCTGCACAAACTTCTCCTGGTAGTGTAGATGTTGCTCCTACTGAAACTAGTCCTGCTAAACAAACTGGTGCTGATGGTGCTCCTGCTAGAGCTATTGAAACTCCTGATAGTGGTACCGATGTAGCTTCCGCTGATGCTTCTACAACTAGCTCTGCTCAAGTTGTCTTTTCTCAAGATGGTTCTGATGATAAACAAACTCTTACTGGTGCTGGTGGTTCTGTTGAAACTTTTCCTGCTGATAATAGTGGTGTCAATCAACAAGATGGTTCTGCTGTTAATAGTACTATCAATCAACAAGCTGATTCTGCTGGTGATGCTGAAACTCCTGATAGTGGTACCGATGTAGCTTCCGCTGATGCTCTTGCAACTAGCTCTACTCAAGTTGCCTCTTCTCAAGATGCTGCTCAAAAATCAGATGCTAGCTTAGATTTTTCTTTCTCTGATACTGACTCTGATGCTGATAAGGGAAGATATGATGTTGCAAAAGCTACTATAGAAAATATTATGCAACATGGTTTAGACAGTTTTGATGATAGAGAAAATATTGCTTTCTCTGATGCTGGCTCAGATGCTGGCTCAGCTGACGATACACCGAAATCTAATAAGGGTAACACATCATTTGCTATTCATTATAATTTACATAATCAAGGTTACAGTGATGATGAAAAAGCTGTTTTAACAGCTGATGAACAAACTGCTTCTACTGGTGCTTCTGGTGATGGTAGCGGTATAGCTCCTGAAACTGGACCTGGTGCACAACTTACTGATCAAATAGCTAATCATTCAATTGAAGAGATTTATGATCATCAAGACTGGACAAATAATCCTACTAATGTGTTGGCTGAAAGTGCTGCACATGTTCTTAAACCACCGTATATTATTTATTTTTTACAGGATGATAGCCCTGTCGATACAGTATAAGGTGTTGTAGAAGATACTGTAGAAGATATATCTTTGTAATATATTTTTTATCTAATCAACAGAGCTAAATTTAGTTTTTTTATTTTAGGTAATATTATTAGCACTGATAATATTTTTTATAGATATAATCTTATATTAAATCTTGTCATTCTTTAGTTTTCAAATTTTTATACATATACAATAAATTGATTTTTAGTATATATAATATAGAATATTTATATATGCTACTACAAAAAGTAATACTTTGTATAATACTTACATCATATATAAATTATGCAGAAACTTCAATAAAACTTTATAATTCATCCTCATTACCTATTCAACATCAAGCTTTAATGAGAGATATGCAAGGCAAAGGTAATACAGGTTTTGCTGATACTCTTCAGTCTGATAAAGTTAGTGTACTTGTAGAGGTAAAGAATAAAGATAAAGATGCTCTTGCTAAAGCTTTGCGTTTAGATCAGAAAGACATGAAAGAACAGAAATTTATCGAGCTTATTATTAGTTATAAAGAAGCACAAGATCTTGTTCATGCTGATAAAGATGGAAAAATTCTTTTTCTAAGAGACTTTACAGGTGATCTTTTAGATGCAAACAGTAAATTAAGACGAAGTATATCTACCAATAAAACTACTAATAACATAGAATTTGTTTCGATTTTTGAAGATACTACTGATTTAGATCAGTATACACGTCTCAAAGAAAAAGTAGCAGCTTCCGATATAATTGCAACTCTTGATTCTAAAGGATTACAAGCATATATTGATAATATAACGGGTGAAAATTCGGCAAATAGTGATAGTACAGGTAGTATTTCCTATGGAGTAGCTCTATTAAGATCTAAACTAAATTCAGATCATTTAGCTCATGCTATACAAGTTCAGAATGGTCAACATCAGAAAGATAAAGATATTGAAAAATTATATTTTGTTGCTACTAAACAAGATTCTCTAGCTTTACAAACTAAAATAGCTGATGCTGCTCGTGAATATAGTTGGAATGCAGGTCGTCAATTTATGCAAGTTATTAAATTCAATGCAAGTAAAAGTGAATTTTTTAAATATTATGAAAAATTTATTGATGCTTATTATCAATCTGTATTAGCCAAAAAGAATTTACTCAATGCATCTATTAAATATCTGAGAGAACTTAAAAATAATTCTCAAGCTACTAAAGAGAGTCAAAATGAATTTAAGAAAAAAGTATTGAGGATGTTAATGCAATTCATCCTTTATTGTACGGATTATCAAGTTGTAATGCCTAATATAGCCACATTAAAGCTGCAATATTCTTATGATGATTTAAATCAAGATATTTCAGATTTAATATTATTAATTATGAATTCAGAAAAAGAATTTATAGCTTTTCCGTTTAAAACTACTGATTTTGATTATGTAACAATAAATGATTTTCCAGAGAATTTTGATACAGAATTTATGAAATATCATGTATTATTTAAAGACATTATTAAAGATCCTAAAAGAAAGTCAGAAGATTTAATACAACTGTGGAGATTGTGTAGTGATTTTATCAAAATTTTACCTACACCTGCATCAGGTATCAGTACTGATGATAATAGAAAATTTGATGAAATATTAGATAGAATAATGAGACAACTAGATACAATATTCAAAAGAATGGAAAAAAATCAAGAAAAATATAATTCGAAGGGCAAAGGTAAAGGTAAAGGCAAAGGTACAGGCAAAGGTGGAAAAGCTGCAGGTAAAGGTGATACAGCTTTTGCTCCTCGCGCTTCAGCTTCTTTGGGTAGTGACAAAGGTGGCAAAGGTGGAAAAGGTAAAGGTAAAGGTGATACAGCTTCTTGGGGGGATGGTCGTGGTAAAGGAGGTGGGGCTTCAGCTTCTTGGGGAGATGATGCAGCTTCTCGGGGACGTGTGGGTGCTTTGAATCATACTCCATTACTTGCATCTGGTAGAGATGACACTTTAGTAGGTGCTGATCATTCTCAGTTTGATGCAGAGTCATTACAACTAGGTCTTGATAATTCAAAGAGTCCTTTTTATACATATTTTAAGCAAATACATTCTAGCTATGACAAGATTAAATCAACAGCTGATGTAATTCTTACAAAGATTGAACAAGGCAGGGGCTCTTATGAAGACTATAAGAAAGATTTTATAAAAGCTTGTCGTGAAAGTGTGGATTTTACAAGAGATATGCTCAATAAAATTGATTCATTATTTTATGAGGATGGTTATCAAGAAGATCAATATTATAAATATCATGAAAAACATTATTTTGCTGCATTGTTTGAGTATACGAAAAATATAAATATATATTTATATGCAACTAAAGTTAATAATGCAAATGCTGTGAAATTTCTTAAGAAATTAAAAGAAATTGGTTTGCAGTTTATGCATGCTAGGGCTCATAAAGATTTCAATTCTCAAAAATTAATACGAGATTTTATAATGATAAATCGTCATATTAGGCGTGCAGATATAGATGCAATATTTCATTATAATGTGTTAAAGTTTTTATTACATCTCAATAATACAGTGGTAAGCTTTCTTCATACACAGCAAGATGAAAAATCTATAGAGCAATTTGCAAAATTAAAACAACTAGCTCAATGTGTTAATTTTCCTACAGATGAATTAAAATACAAAAAAGATGATAATATTAGAAAATATGATCATAATCATACATTAAGAACTTGGGTAAAGGCTCTGAATTGGAGTAATAGTTTATATGACAATTTCGATCAGAAATCTGATAGGTATTCAGCTTCTTTGGGTAATGGTCATGGCAAAGGAGGCTTCGATGCTTTAGCTTCTCGGGGACCTGTGGGTGCTTTGAATCATGTTCCATTGCTTGCATCTGATAGAGATTCAGATGTTGTGAATGATGATTCAGATTCTAGTCATAAAGATTCAGCTTCTATGGATGGTATAAATTCAATTAAGAATTATTTATCCAGAACTTGGAGAAATTTCAAGGGTTTCTTTGATAATGAAGGTTGGAAATTTTATAGAGCTTCAGATTCTTGGGATGATGGTGGAGATTCTATTCATCGGTATCCAGCTCAGGATATTCATAGACCTCCTAGTTCTACTCCAGCTTTTCACAGAGATGTGATATCTAGAGATCATCATGCTTCAGATTTTCGGGATGGTGCAAATTTAACTGAAGATGACTATCTTACAATTGTTAGAGGAACTAAATATTTTCAACAAAGTGAGATAGATCATGCAGGTATTAAAATTATTACTAATAATATAAAATTATTTTGCTCGATTTATAGAGTTATAAAAATAGAAGAAGCACAAGAAATTTTGAATAAGATTATTGGAGCAAAATGGTTATATCCACTAAGTGATTCAAATATTCATGAACAGATTTTGAGATTAGATTCTAAAGAATTTGATAGTATGACAGAATATTTCGTTTATGAATCTATGACTGTAGATCAGATGCTTCATTTTTATCAACTTAATGATAAAGTTCTTTCATATGTTAGTTCACGTTATAAATTTGATCTTAATATTGCACGGAATATTAATAAATTAGAAAATCTTATTGAAAGAAGATTGGTCTATAATAAAGAAAGTTTAGAGAATCCGGTTAATATTGAAATTCGTTACAAGGCTACGGATTCTTTAAAAAAATATATTGAAAAAGAATATCAAGATAATATATCTTTCTATGATTTAGATAAGAATAAACAAAAGCAGATTTCTATTTTAGAACAACTTGCTATTTGTATTCTAAGAAAAACTGATATTATTTTTTATAAATATAAATATTCTAAGACACTAGAGACTTATACAGAAATATATAAATTGTATAAGAAATCTATCGAAGAATTAAGAAAATATCAAAATAAAGGCCTTGTTTTGGTATCTGGTTGTGACATTGAATATTCAATTAAACATAGAATATTATGGCTAGGTAAATTTGAAACAATGATGAAAGCATTATCTAATTCAAAACATTGCAGAATTAAGAAAATATAAAAATAAAGGCCTTGTTTTGGTATCTGGTAATAACATTAAAGATTTAATTAAACATAGAATATGTGTGGCAAGATAAATTTTAACAAATGATGAAAAAATAATCATCTAATTTTAAACCTGATGTTCCTGCTCAATCTACAGATATATTGAAATCAACGCTTGAATTAACTGATGAGGTATTTCTTCAAATTGCTAAACAAAGTTCATATGTTGTGGAGGAAAATATACAGAGTGAGGAATTTCTCAAAAGGATTGCTAATAATATAAAAGTCTTTTTCGATACTTATGCAGGTATTGCACAAGAAGAAGCACAAGACATTTTGAATAAGATTATTGGCCAAGAATGGTTAGGCAAATTATTATCTAATATAGATATTCATAAACAGATTTTTATGTTACCATATGAAGAATTTATTGATATAAAATTAATTTTAAGAGATAGTTTAATGTACGAAGCTCAATATACACATGAAATTCCACATATTAATGAACTGAATAAAAGTCTTATTAACAATATCAGTAAGATTGACAATCAAGATCAAAGTGAATATTTTATCTTACCAAACATGAGTCTTTTTATAGGTGATATAAACAATTTTTTCTTAGAATATTTATCAGTATTGTCAGTAGATGTTGTTAGGAATATTAATCAAACTAATCTCAGTATACTAGCATTTATATATGATCAATTGTTGAACAATGAAATGGATGATGATCTTTTATTATATATATCGCAATGTATTAAAAGACAATGTATTGCTCAATACACTCTATATCGGAATGGAGATATAGAAGAAGCTGAATTTATTGAATTTGCTAAATGGTCATTACAAGAATTAGAAAAAACCATTCTTCTGATGAAAAAGATAAGAGAGATATTCAAAGATTCATTGATGAGATAGGTAATTTAGAGTTGGAGGCAGAAGTTACATTAAGTTCACAACTTAAAGCATAACTTTTAATTAATAAGCTGAAATATATTTGTCTAAAGATGATCATAAAACATTGAATAAATTGACTTTTAAGACATATTGTATATAATATTTTTATACATGATCATACATAAAATATTATTTTATATAATTTTAATATTTTATACTAACTACAATAACGCAAAATTCTCACTTAAATTTCATAAATTTAGCACACCTACAGATTCAATTTTGATGCGTAGTATGAAGATGAGGAATGGTATTGGTTTTGCTTATCTTGATCAACTTGGTAAAGTTCGTGTATTTATAAAAATTAATGATGATGACAAAAATGATCTTGCAAAATTCTTAAATATAGATGTATCACTTCTTAAAGAAAGAAAATTTGCAGAGCTGATTATGGATGTCGCACTAGCAGAAAATTTTGTAAAATTGAATGAAAAAGGTCATGTTGCTTATATGGAGAACTTTATGTCTGATCTCATCAGCGAAAAAAGTAAATTACGAATGAGTATAGATATAAATAGTGTAAAAACTAATTTGAATAAGCATGAAAATGTTAAGAAAGATGTTGTGACATCATATATGATGAATTCACTTGATGATATCAAGCTTCAAAAATATCTTGAAAATATCACAGGTTCTGATACAGTAAGTATTTATGATAAAGGACCTATTTTTCATGCTAAGCATATTTTACAAATTACAATGAATGCTGATGATTTACATGATGTAGAGAAAATTAGTAAATTTATTGAAGAAAGTGACATAAATGATAATGATACTATTGAAGCTATTGTTAAAAATAGGCCTAAAAGTGAAAGTATTGATCTTTATTTAAAAAATATCGAACTTTTTTTTGAGCAATATGAAGGTCTGCCAAGTGAGGTTTTAGAAAAAATTATGAGTCAAGATTGGGCTAAAAGGCCTTTGACTGCTGATTATATTCATCAAGAAATTTCTTTAAATCACGATTCATTTAATGATTTAATTTATTATGCAAAAGATATAAAAGCTATAGCATTGATTAATAAGAAAGCTGCTGAAGAGATTAGAAAAAGTCTTGAGCAAATCTCTAATCAAGTTGCTAATTCTGAGACAAGAAATAAAATATATAAAAGCATGCTTACTTTGCAAAAAATAGGCAATTTCACTGAAGCTCTTTTTGAAAAAGCTAAAAAATCTTATGAAAAGGCCAGTTCAGATCAGGAAAAAACTAATTTTTATCTAGTTATGCAAAATATTTTTCAAACTCTTGAGGAAGTATATAAAGCTTATGAAATTTTTGTTCAGTTAAATTCAGATTATTTTGATTCAGAAGTAGATATGCAAAAGCATCATATTAATTTTAATTTAAAGCGTGCTTTAGATATTATACAAGCTACTAAAATTTACAGAGAATTTATTACGAAGTATATAACTTATTATGATACTTTAGTAGCTTTAGGTATAGATACAGATAAAATAGATAGAGAAAAATTAAATAGTGTTGCTCAAGATCGTCTAAATACAGCTATTTCAAAGAGTGTTGATATACTTGCTAAGTTGAATGAGCGAGATGTCAATATTCAAGATGTTATTGTTCCTGTTGAGATGCTTTATAAATATATTACAGATATTAAAAATAGTATTAAAAAAGTTTATGGTCTACTCGATGATATAAATAAGAATTTTGTAAATACAGATTCTGATGAAGTTAAAAAATCTCTAAATGAAGTTAAAAGATCTCTAGAAGATATTAAATATCTTTTATCAAGTTATACATCACAATGTATATTTTATACTAATGCAGTTGATTTTACTGAATTGTTTAAAAAGAATTCTTCTAATAAATCTTATCAGAATATTAAATCGCTTTGTGAAATTATTAAAAATATTCTTGATATTGATAAGCAGAAGGCTGAAGAAGATTATAACCAATGTCAGAAGAGATATAGTAAATATAGGACAAAGTATTATAAATCTAAGAAAGTAACCTTTTCTGATTATGATGAAGTCTTTTCCATACAAAAAAATATTTAATTTTTTACAGATAAATTTTATATTTTAGAAACACTGACTCGACTTTTTTAAAGCCTACTGCTTTATACATGACATCAAAATTTAAAGAATAACATGAAATATCTTCTTCAATATTAATTTATAGCCTGTTTAAGCTAAATGGTGGTTGAACTACCTTTCTTTACTGTTATCACTACAGCTAATTTTAAAGTTATTTTTAATCTATATATCAAAAAATCAATTGATATTTAAAAAATATGTCATATAATATATTTATATATGATACAAAAAATAATACTGTGTATGATTCTTACCTCATATGCACGTGTTACTGAACATACCTTGTATAAAAAAAATGCAGGGAATTCCACAGACAGATTTGTAATGCAAACTTTAAAAAGTAGAGGTCATGCTGGATTTGCTCATGTCAAAGATGATGATCAAGTAGATGTTCTTATGACAATACAAGATGATGATCAAGATGTTCTTGAGAGAGCTCTGAGATTTAGTAAAGAAGAGCTTAATGAAAGCGAATTTATAAAATTTACTCTAAATCGTGAGTTAGCAAAGAAATTTATTAAAACAGATAATAATGGAAGAAAAATTACTGGTTTTAAAAATCTAATGGATGCTCTTAGAAACAAAGATAGTGATTTAATGAATATTTTACAAAGCTCTCCTAAATCTATAAGAAGTTTAGATCATATTCAAGATCAGAGTGAAAAAGAACAAAAAATTATGGAAGCAGGTTTTATTGATACATTTGATGCACGTGAACTTCAGAGACATATGAAAAATTTAACTAACTTTGATTTTGATACATATACAGACGGAGATATTCCAATATCAGATTTTTTTGCAAAATCGATTGATTTGAAGCGAATTGATAAAAATTATGAGTAGGTTCGACAAAAAGCATTGCAGTTGAATGAAGGAAACAGAAAAATATTTATTAATAATAGAAAACCGCTTATGATTATGTGGAAATATTTAGACAAAAATGAGATAGATGCAGTTTTGACTAAAGCAAGAGATATGGGTATAGATAAAGAGCAAATAAAATTTTCTGATATTGTTTCTGCTATGTTTAGTATTAGTCAAAATCAAGAATCACCTCATGAGGAAACAGAAATACCAGCAATACCAGTAACACCAGCAGCTTCTCGAGGTGAAGTGCCAACTACAAGATCAGCAGAAGAAGGTGTAGGTACTGATCTTATGAGTAAATTTTATAGCAGGATTCAACAATCTGTAGAGAATTTTGCATCTATTCTCTCTGAACTTTCACGCTCTAGTCTTGACATAATATCTAAAGCTCTACAATCTTCACATTTCATAAATATAAAACAGTTTATTAATGCATTAAAATGTATAGATGTGATAAAAAGTCTGGAACAAAATGTTATAACTGCTAGAGAAGATACAGATGAAGAATCTGAAGAAATTACACAGAATAATGATAATTTTGAAAATAAATTAAAAAAAGTATTTTTAGATTCAAAAGAGAATATACAAAATTTCGTACAATCGCTTATAAAGTATGAAGCATTAAGTTTTGAAGAGTTTAATATAATTATTGATTTCTTATTATATTTTTCTCATTATATAATAGAAGATGAAACAATTCAAGATGAAAGCTTTGTAGAGCGAATTCATATAGATATCATATCGGCATTGTGTAATACAGAGTTCTTTCAGGGTAAAGAATTGAGCAAATTGAATGTTGATGAGAAAAGTAAATTAACTGGTATGATCAAATCATATCTAGATAAATTGACACAAATGTTGATGCACAAATATTCATGTGAATGTAATGATATTTATGATGGATGGGAGCTTCGAACGCATAGCAATGATCCGAAAGTTCATTTTATTATACATTTAGAAAATATTAAGAAGATTATATATACTCTAATACATCCTCATTTTCTCATAAACAATTTCATTCCAAAAATAGAAAAATTGAAGAATGATTATACATCACTGCAAAATGTACAAGGTATGTTAGAAAAGGACAAACAACAAAATACTGAATTAGAAGAAAAATTCACAGATATTGCAAATATGGTAATATCTTATCTAGAACGCATTAGTGGTGTACAAGTATCTACTCATGCTTCAGATGCAAGACCTACTACTCCTGATTTAGTTGCAAGTGCTGTTATTCCTCCAAGATCTGCTGGACCATATCTAGAAACTACCCGTTATCCAGTTGCAGGAATTGGTGTTGGTTCTCCAGCTGCAAGACCTACTACTCCTGATTTAGTTGCAAGTGCTGTTATTCCTCCAAGATCTGCTGGACCATATCTAGAAACTGCCCGTTATCCAGTTGCAGGAATTGGTGTTGGTTCTCCAGTTGCAAGACCTGCTGATTCTGCTTCAGCTGCAAGACCTAGCCCTACTTCAGCTGAAAGACCTGGTCTCCTGCACAAGTTTCAAGAAATCTAGCAGCAGGAGGATTAGTCTATGATCAAGTTGAAAGAGGCCCTATACATGCCAGATTGATAAGAGGTGAGCAGGAAAGATATTTAGCTAGTGTATTATCTTCAGATTCATAATTCGACATTGTCGTATAAGATTAAGAAGATAGAGTAGATGTTCTTTAGCAAGTGTCTAAATTTTATTTTTAACAATATTATGTGGAAGGATAAGAAGGAAATAGCAATGAAAATCTATTCAGATATAACTCAGCATTATAACTTAGCATTAAATCTTTATTTGAAATTTATCAATATAAGTCATATTCCTATAATAGACTCTCTATACTTTATAACTTAGTAAATATTAATTATTTAATTAAGTCTGATTAAGCTCAATATTTTATAGCAGCAACACAAGAAAATTTTAGAGAATTGATTTTTTTACACTGCCTTAAGGTTGATTAAAGCATAAATGAAAAACTTAAAGATATACTATTAATATAATTTATGATAATTTCATTCAAAAATATGTAGATACGCTTAAAACTCTTAATGATATATGAATATGATATTTTTCTATTTTTTCAGCAAATTGGAAATTTTATTTCAAATCTTTATTTGATAATATAAAATTAAACTAATTCTATCTATAAGTCATTTTTCATATATATATATTATTCTTATAATCAATAATAAAAAACTTAGATTATTTATTAAATAATATAAATTATATCTTATCTTATTAAAAAAATAGACCTAATTTATAAAATATAGAAGCTCAGAACATAAAGTTGACTGAGATATAGATTATAAGAATTTATATCATAAAGGTTTAATGCCTATATTTTCTAAAGATTTAGATCAAGCGTCTGATTATTTAGATACAGATGATGATAATTTTGACTTATATCACTATATTCAGCTTGATTTTTAACAGTTATCATGATTATTTAAAATTTAAATATAAATTCAAAAAATCAATTGATTTTTAAAAAAAAATCTATACAATATAAATATGTCAATACATAAAATCATATTTTGTATAATCTTTATCTCTTATGCTGATGAAGGTTTAAATAGCAGTCCTTATGCTCAATTCTATAAAAATCAAGAATTAGGTGCCATAGACAGTTTTTTGATAAATGCTGCAGATCAAAAAGAACTGGGAGGTATTGCTAAATCTGGTGACACTGATGTTCGTGTATTAATGAGGCTTAAAGAGAATGAAAAAAAGGCTCTTTCTAAGTCACTACCAATATCATTAGAACAGTTAAAAGATATTGATACGATGGCACTCACCTTAAGCCGTGAAAAAGCAGGTCGATTTGCTAAATTTGATGAAGAAGGTAAAATTATGCATCTAAACAATCTTATGCCTTATCTTCTTAATGAAGATAGTGAGTTAGCACAATCTATTTCAGTTAAAGATTCAGAAGAGTCAAGAGAGGATAGATTAATAAATGCAGCCTTAACTAATCAGCATCTTTTGGAAGAAAACCTTAGCAAATATATCAAAGAAATTTCTGGTATGAGCATGGATAGTTATTCAGGACAGGGTGTATGGATTTCTGACACAAGTAAATTAGATACAGTATTAAAAGAAGTAATGCCAAAAGAAAAAGATGTTCAGAAAATGAAAGAAGTGATAAAAAATAAGAATTTGAATGTTAATCAAACTCCATTATTTGCAAATACTGTACAAAGCATATTACAAATAAATCCTGATGTAGATGTAGATACTTTATTAGATTTTCTGGCAGAAAATGTAGATACTTTATTGACAGATAATATTTCTAGAGAGAGATTATATCACGATTTACTTTCACAAGCTGAAATATCAAGCTCAGAAAATATAAAGTATACTTTTGCTACAGCGCTTATTCTAGAAGTTATAAAAACAGATAGAGAAGAAGATCAATATTTGAGATCAATTTTTAATCAAATTAACAATCCTCATCCTGATGATCTTGAATTCTTGAGATTCTTTGTAGATTGCTATGCATCAGTATATAAGCCTCAAGATAATGTATTATTATCAGCGCTTAAGATTATTGCTTCTAGTCATAATGTTGAAGAAGTAGCATTAAGTGATGCAATCAAAGATTTTATAAAAAATAAAGATAGATTCAATTACGAAGAAATGATGGGATTGGCAAAAAATTTCAAAATTCTCTTAGAAGTGGATGGTATTACAGAAGATCTTTTATTAAATGACATTGAAGACTCTATCGATCTATTTAAAGAATATGAAGGTAAAATATCAGCATATACTAATATGATTCCTGTATTAAGATCATTAGAAGGAAAACAAGATATTATTGATAGTATTACCTTTAATATTCAAGAAATTGTTCAAAAAGCTGTAGAGGATACACAAGATCATAGATGTATACAATTATTTGATGTAATTACTTCAGGTAAATATAATTATGCAGAATCGTCACAATATATAAAGGAGATTAATCTCATTAATGATCTATTGAGTGATGAAATGTTAAAAGGATTCAATTATCTTATAAGTTTTTATGATAATAAACAAGTAGATGAATCACATGCTGCGCCTCAAGCAAACGGATGGTTTCAAAGATTTGACATGTCTAGTATAAGATCTATTTTCAGTAGGAGAGCTCCTGTAGCAGAAGAATTTGTAGGAGCAGAAGTAGAAGCAGATCAAGGAGAAGCACCTGCAGGAGTAGGAGACCTAGATGATGTTCCCGATAAATCTCAAACAAAAGGAAGATTACAAGAATGGAGTAGATGGTTGTTCGGAGATAGATTGTCTAGAGAATCATCAGATCAAGTAGCAGATGCATCTGTAGGAGAAGGAGTAGATAAAGATGACAGTAAATCAGATTCAAAGGCTCAAGCAAAAAAATCAAATTTTAGATTACCTATTAAAAAAATTGGTGGTATTATGGGTGGTGCTCTTGGTACCTATCTCGCTTATGAAGCCTATCCTAATGATATAACTTCGACTACACCTGGTACACTTCATAATAAGACTAAACCAGAAGCTAGCGGATTTCCACTTGATTCATCATCTTTTGGTCAACAAAGAGCTCAAGGTATAAACGCAAATGGCATATCTCAACCTTTAACACCACAAGAAGTTATAGAAGAATCAGCTAGAGCATTAGAAGTACTACAAAGACGAGGTTTAGTTGATTTTTCTACTGAAACTAAAACAGCAGATTTTACACCAGCTTTAACACCAGAAAAAATACTAGAAGTATTAAAAAGAGTTGTGCCAGAAGAAGGTATAGATACTACTCCTATAAAAGGAAATTCCACTAATGGAACTAAAACAGCAGGTAACATATATGGATTAATACCATCTGGTTTAAGCCCAGAAGAACAAGAAGCAGCAACCAAAAAACTAAATGACCCAGTCATTCAAGCAGTAATAGATCAAGAAGCAGCTAGAGCAGCAAGTCTACAAAGTTTTACACCAGCAGATAAAAAGTATGAATTAACACCATATGGTTTTACACCAGCAGAACACAGAGCAATAGCAAAAAGACAAAAAGAAGAATATACAGATAAAGACGTGGAACTACAAAGAGTAGAAGCTATAACTGCAGAAGCAGAAGATAGAACAGAAAAAGCTATGGAGACAGCAGAAGATAGAGCAGCAAAAGACAAAGCCATAGTAGAAAAATCTATAGCTGCATCAGCTAGATTGCAGCAGTTAGAGCATTAGTAGAAGAAGCTAGAGCAGCAGTAGAAGAAGCTAGAGCAGCAGTAGAAGAAGCTAGAGAGGAAGAAGTCTAAAGCTGAAGCAGATTTTATAATATAAATTATCCAGTTATTATGCCTAGGCAGGCATTACTCAAGCCTTAACCAAAGAAGATTTAGCATTATTTGGTACAGGTGCATTGCTACAATTACCTGAAGAAGAATAAAGAGTAGCAGCAGAAGCAGAAAGACTAGCTAGAATTAGACGCATTTTTAAAAGATAATGACCAGAAGAAGCTTGCACTTAAGTTCTATAAGAAGGTTAATCTTATAAATAAAAAGTAATAGCTACCCTGATATATATTAATAGATGTATTCCAATGAGAGATAAATAATTATATATTAACTTTCTTGAATAGTTGCAATAGATAGATTATAAAAATAATTTTTATTAGCTTATAATAAAAAAGAGAAAACATAGATGAAATCACTTAAATATTAGCTAATTAAATAGCGTATAATATAAATACTAACTTAAACTTCTTTAAAGTTATTTAAGCTTCTAAAATTATAACAGAGTTAAAGATTATATAGAGAATTCATTTTTTAAGAATATGATTCAATAGGATATTCAGATCAAATTAATGATAAAACTCAAAGAATAATAAATGAATTGAATACTAATTATAGAATCAAGATTAGCTTTATATATAAAAAATATTTATTATAATATATCAGTTTTTCTTATATAAAAAACTATTTAATTCATTTTTAATGTAGATATTAAAACTTGTATATTTTGACTTATCATCAATCTAATACTTCTAATAGTTAAATATTATAAGTTCTTAAATATGAAATATATCATATAAAATAAACATATCATTTTCAAGCATAATATATTAATTTGAATAAATTTATTTTTTATACTTGCATTACAAATATACAAATAAATAAATTCATTTTAAAATATATATTATATGTTTTTTATATAGTAGTATTCAAAATACTACTTTATATCAATTTAATATCAAATACTTATATTCCTTCAGTTATATCATATGAGTCAAAGATATTATCTAATTCAATATCAAATTTTACTAAAAGATATATGAGATATGTTAGATTTTACTCATATAAATAATTCTGATCAGAATGTGCATATTTTTAATTATTGATGAAGATAGTAAATACCAAATTTATAAAGTCATTTTGAATCAAACTTGAGACTCTTATGATAATAATTCTAATATAGAATATGTTAAATGGTATGATAAATTGTCTGCTAATATTTTAACGTGATAAATGAAATTTACATAGCTGATTAAAACTATCATTTAAAACTCAAACTTTTTATTAATAATAATGCATACTTTGATTATGCTTCTATATTTTTATAATCTTACGAATCTTTAACATTATGAAAAACTTGAAACAAAGCTTCTGAAGCGCATTATAGGTAGTAATATAAAGTTTTTTGAATAGATGACTAAAATAGTGGCTAAAACTTAAATAAATATTTTAAAACTCATTTGATTTTTTGCTTAATTAATCTTGTTTTGATATTTGATTAGCTGTAAATCATATTATCTTTAATAAACTTATAACTAATAATAATTTTTGAAATCAAGATTTATTCATCAATATATATTTTGTTTATTTTATATTTATAGTTCACTTGAATATTTTAATGTATCAAAATAAACTGCATAAAATATATAAAATTCTACTTTTATTACTTATTGTAATATGATTATTTAGCAGTGTTTGCTTCTTTTTTCTTAGCTATTAACCCGACGGTAGCGTTTTGGGTAAAATTAAATGCTAAGCTTACTTCCTGTCATGCTTTAATTATTAAAGTAGTTCCAGCTAATGATGCTTGCTTTATCTGAGTTTCAGCTTTCTTAACGCCTGTTTCAAATGACTCACTTTTTCCTTATAGAATTTATTTCTTGTCCATTAGCATAAGCAGTAGCACTAATATCAGAAATAGCTAGTGGTGCATGTAATAATAATTCAGTTCAGCTCTAACAGCAGTTGCTTAATGTTCAACTCCAACAGCAGTTGCTTAATGTCCAGCTCCAGCTGTTATTCCATACTTACCTAATTCACCTCTCAGTAGATCTAAACATGGAATAACATATGAGGTAGCTTTCATAGTCATTACTTCTTGATTTTCTAATACATTCTTCTTCTTTTTACTTTTTAGTATAGATTCTGTTTCTTAAGCTATTTCAATCATAATTTTTTATTCTTTATTCATGGTGTATATGTAGTAAAAGCTTCACAGTGTACAGCTGATTCAAATTCTTGCTTTACTTCTTTTATCAAACTTACTTCTTCTCCTCTATTTTTTATACCTTAATGTGCTGTATATGTAGTCTTCCTAAAAACTCCATTGATAGCTGCTTCTGGATGAGCTGTACTTGCATTTCAAGCTAATTTACTAGATGCTGACTTAAAAGTGAACTTTTCTAGTGCAGCTACTTCTAGTGCTACTACAGCTACAGCTGTCTTGCTTATTTCTATTTGTTGATATTATATCAGACTTACCTTGTAACTGTGATGTCGTTGTAGATTGATACTTCTGTGATGTTATTTCAGTTTTGGTAGTATTTTGAACATCAGTTTGAGTTCTACGTAGACTGCCTTGACTTTTTGTACTACTTAGGTATGATCCGGCTCCATCTTCAAAAAATTGTTATGAAGAATGCAAACAATATTGTTTTTTATCAATTTTCCTATACTTGATATATTTTTTATTTATGATTTATTGACAAAATACTTATTTTTACTACTCTAAAATTATGATTAAGAAAGCAAAATATGCATATTTCAGTTATGAGTAATGAAGTTATGTCGATTTTTAAGCCAAAAAAGGGTGAGGTATTTATAGATGCAACATTTGGACGTGGTGGACATACAAAATTAATGCTAAATGCTCAAGCAAATGTAATGGCAGTTGATCGTGATATAGATGCTGTGCAATATGCATACGACACTATATTCAGTAATCAGTTTATAATACGACATTGTTTATTTAGTGAATTATATGATGTATGGAAATCAGTTGCAGCACAAAATAGTCAATATAGTAAAGTTACAGGAGTATTATTTGATGTTGGATTATCTTCAAATCAAATTAGTGATGCATCAAGAGGATTTTCCTTTATGAAGGATGGCCCTCTTGATATGCGTATGGGATGTAATGAGAGATCAGCTTTGCATATAATACAGAATTACTCAAAGTTAGAATTAGCAAATTTAATTTATAGATATGGAGAAGAGGGCAGGTCAAGATTAATTGCAAATTTAATTGTGAATAATAGATTTAATTTGAAAACTACTAAAAATTTGGCAGATCTATTAGCAAAAAATTTACCCAGTGGAAAAATTCATGCTGCTACAAAAGTATTTCAAGCATTGAGAATTGCAGTAAATAATGAATTAGGTGAGCTGGAAAACGGGCTAATAAATGCATGTAGAATTTTACAGCGTGGCGGATTGCTAGTTGTAATTACATTTCATTCTCTTGAAGATAGAATAGTAAAACAATTTTTTAAAAGACATTCGCTTGCTTATACAAAGAAATTACCGATTTCTCCATCAAAACAAGAAATTTTACAAAATCGAAGAGCTCGCAGCGCAAAACTTCGTTGGGCAATAGTTACGTAAGGTATGTGAGTTGTAGTAAATTTACATACAAATGATGAATTGAATAAAGTTGACATAAATTTTAATAAAGTATTAAAATCATAAAGTTTTGCTTGCAAAATAAGGTGTAATAAATTAAGTAACAGTGTGTTTCAAGTAAAATTAAATTTTTTTAACATTATTTTTATAAAATGTAAAATTATTAATGATAATACAAGTATCAACAATCAAATTAGTAAGTATTCTTTTGAAGAATTTTTGATTTACTATATGATTCTAATACATATCAATTATTTAAAATATTATGTTGAATCTTTTCAAGAATTGTTTTTATTTATGATAAAGCTTCAAAATTTTACTATATTTCATCAAATTTATTTAGTAGTGATTTTTTTGATTTACAGATAATATATAAGTGATATTTTAAATAAAGATGTTAGTTTCATTACTAAAAAACACATAAATATAAATGAAAGCTTCTTGTCAATGAAAAATTCTTATATTGAAATTGACTTTAACTAAAAATTAATTTATCTTTTGCCACAAATTATTATGAGTTTAATATATATTTATTGGTTATAAGAATTTACTTTCTAATTTATATTATTTTTTGTTTAATTATGCTCATATCAATAATATAAATTATATTTTATTTATATCGTAAATAACTTTTATAAAATTATCTACAGAAAAAAATAATATACATAGTTAAATCTATAAAACTATACCTTATCATACATATTTGTCATTAATTAATTTAATATTGATGATGCATGAAAACTAAAATAGTGTAGGCAAGTTATAATATTATTATATATGTAATTTATTAATAATTGATCAATTTTATTGATAGTATTTTTTAGCATAAATTAGCAAGAAAAAACTCTAGACAAGTAATATATTATATAGTAGATTGTGTTGAAGCTTGGATAGCTCAGTTGGTAGAGCAATAGACTGAAGATCTATGTGTCGCTGGTTCGATTCCTGCTCCAAGCATTTATAGGAGTAAAGTGGCTAAAAAAAAGGAAAAAAGTTTAGTTTTGCTTGTAGGCGAAGGATACAGATCAGTTCGTAAACCTTCTAAAGGCAAACCTCTAATTTTACGTAAATATAGTCCAAAACTACGAAAGCATGTTGAATGTAAAGAACGTAAATTTAGCTAATAAATTTGAATAATAAGTTTTATTAAATTATAAGAGTTTCATACTAATTCAAAAACTAATATATATTATATTGCATCTTGAAATAAATTTCATCTAAAAACAAATTTAAACTATTAAAAATAATTCATTTTATGCAAAAGATATATCAGAAAGAGCTGAGGAACGCCATATAATTTTGAAGTTTACTCAATGCTAAAAGCTAAATTTTATGTTTAATAAAGCAAGGCTCAATACTAATAATACAAAGCAATTTTGAGACTTTATTTAAATTAAATACATCGTATAAATTAGTAGCTTACTCTTTGCACAAAATTATATAAAACATATATCAGAATTAACTATTGCATATGATATTATTTTACAAGTTAATCAATACCAAAAGTTAAGTTTAGTATTTTTACAAAGCAAAGAGCACTATCAATAGTACAAAAGCAATTTTCAGATTTTAAATTAAATGTACCACATAAATTAGTAGCTTATTTCTTGAAAAAATTCACCAAAGAATGTAAAAATGTAGTTATTTCTCAAAAAATACATAATAAATGACTATTACAAAATTCCAGTAAATTTTAGATATTTGAGTATGATTATTAGCTTAATTTGTAAAATTTGTAAAAAGTGAAATAAGTAAAAATCTTAAATAATACTTATAACATTTCCTTTTCATTCTGTTTAAAAAATTTCATTTAATTCTTAAAGCTTTGAATTTTTAATTTTGTGAGCTTTATTATGAATAAATATTGATATGATAGTTTTCACATGTATTAAAACTGTAAATCATATGGAGTATTAGTGAAATTTTAAATATTTCAGTATGAGAAATATTGTAAACTGCAATAAGTAGTGCAATAATAAAGTGTGTGGCCATTTTTCATAGTAACTTCGGGCATGGTTTTGGCAAAAATATGGTCTGAAAGTGTATATGTAGCAGCTGCTTATATAGCATCAACAAAATTCATCTCAATGCATTTAGCAAATCAAGTTGTTGGTTTTCATGTAGTCGGATTTGTAGTTGGAGGAATTTTGGGAGGAATGTTAGTAGACTTTTTTGGTGCAAAGCGTATTTTTATATCAAGCTCTATTACTATAGCCTTTACTTTAATCAGCTTAATAATTACCTCATCATTATATCTTTTAAAGATACTGTTCTTTATTCGCGCATTTTGTATTGCACTGACATACAATAGTTCTTATGGATTATTACTAAATTTTTATCATAATAATAATTTTGGTGCTGTCATGTCTAGATTTTATTCAGTTTTATTTTTTGTCTCATCATTTACTCCAGTCGTCATTGCCAGAATTATTGAGCATCATTCTGAAATGATGGCATATTTGTTTATAATTGCCAGTATATTATTAGTATATGTATCAATAGCATTATATCATATTCACGATTCTCATGTACAAGCTATTGACTCCTTTAATCTTTATGGAACAAAATTTCGACTTTTATTATCAAATCAAGAATTTATGACAATGTGTATTGTATCTATGATTGGAATGGGTGGTTTTTACGGATTTATGCCAATTTTCTCTATGTATATAGAAAAATATTCAGGATCTGTATCTTTAGGCGTAATTCAATCGATTGGTAATGTTTGTACGGTTAGTGCTTCGATAATATTTGCATCTCTTAAAATTACACAAATCAATATGTTAAGAAAAAGCATACTAATTGGAATGATTATGATTATTTGCGCTTCAACTTACATCTCTATAATGGTTACTTCTTTAGTTCCTTATGCAATTCCCGGATTTTTAGTATTTTGTATAGCAAAAGGATTTACTCATCCTGCTTGTAAAACAATAGCGCTTTCTCAAGCTAGACAAATTAGTAAAGATAATAATATTGCTTTATCAGGTATGGCACAATCTTTAGTCACAACCTTTAACAGTTTATTAGAAATGGTAGCAAGTATATTATTATTTTATGATTTATTTGATTTATTTACTAGTGCCATAATTTTTACATTAACAATAATACTTCTTGCTATATATATTATGTTAAATCTATTTGAAATTATAAATCAAAGTGAAGCTATATGATAAAACTCATAATATACATAAGTTTAGTTTGTAGTTGGACTTTATTTTATAAAACTTTTACTATTTTTCTAAAATCCTTGCTTTTTAACATTCATATGATAATAGGAAGTTGTGATAAAATTCATAACATCATTTATTTTCTCAGTAGCAGTTTGTGTTTATGATCTTGGTGATCTTGATCAGAAACAACAGTTATCGGGAATAGTGAGCTCTATTAATGTATTTTCTGGTGAAGTTGCCTACCAAGAAGGTAGTGAAGTTTTATTTAAAATACCTGAATCAGAATTATTATATCATCACAAACATCTTTTGCAGAAACTTGATAAAGATGAAGGAAAAGTTGATAAAGTGGATGTTTTAATAGATATTTCTGATTCTGCAATGAAAGAAGTATTTTTTAAGAGTGATAATGTATGGCTAGTTGATTATGGAAAATTAACAGATGAAAAAGTCGATATGCTTTGGCGGCAAGGTAGAATTACAATTTATACTGAACAAAAAGAAGTTGCAGCATTATCAATAAAGAATATTCTTAAAAACGAATTGTATTTGTATTTGCTACAAAAAGAGCTTGAGGATAGTGAATTTTCCGTCAATGCTGAAGATCTTTTAAAAAGAAGGTGTGACTTACTTAGAGAAAAATATAATTTGAAAGATAACGCTTTACAACTATCAGATGATGACATGACTAAATTAATTATGTTTCATGAATATCAAATAAAAGCAAGTAAAATTGAAGATTTAAAGAAAGAGTTGATACATTACTATGCTTCTAGTACTTCTAGTACTTTGCAAGCAAGTATAATTAATGCTTTTGATATATTATATCATATGAATTATGAAAAATTTTATACTTTTGATATGAAGGCATTTATGGCAGAGATAAATAAATTAAAAGCTGAGAATTTTAACGATATTTTTAATATTCTATTACAGCATATTTGCCCTGATCATGATGATCAAGAAATACTCAAACAATTACGAAATGAAGCAGATGAGGATCATGCTAAAATACATCCTGAAACAAATATGCAGATGTTTGCTAGAGAAACACACAATCAGGATAATTATGTCGATGCATATATACTACTGAATGGTAATAATGATAAATTTAAGAATGAGTTGGCTGAAGAATTATTGCAAAAATTATCGAATATCTTTAAAGATCAAAAGATACAAGACTTAAAAGAAGATATGATAGATCATATATTAGATAACAAAGTTAAGATACGAAATACAGATAAAGCTAATGCAGTTGAAAAGCAATATTCCACTAAGATTGATGCATTTATAAAATATCTTCAAGAGAATAAAGATGTAGAAGGTGAAAAAGGTGTGCAAATTCTTTCTACAGATAATATAAAATCTTATATAGATAGTTCTACATCAATAAGGAGTATTTTAACTGCAATTCTTAAAGGTGTCCCAGTACAACCAGATTATGATCTTTTTCACCAAGATATTGTTGAACTTTCTAATATAATATTAGATAAAATTTATCCTGAAATACAAAAAGATTTAAATCAAGCCTATAAAGAAAAATTTGTAGAAGGATTTTCTTCAGAGTTAAAAGCTACAGAGATTATAGAGCAAGAGCTTGCAAAAATTGATGGCTATTTGAACAGTACTGAAAAGTTGCAAAATAAAATTGACTTCTTGAAACAATTTGATGATAAGGAAGATATGGTAGAACATCTAAAAAGTTCATCTGGAGTAATAATGAGTGATTTGCTAGAATTTCAGAAATTTATAGATGATGATTGGTTAAGTGCATATAATCAAGGTGTGAGGTTATGGCAAGATTTTAAGAATAATATTGATACTGAAAATGAATTAAGTTACTTGAGAAAAGCTATAGATTTTGAAAAAATGCTTATACTAAGTATATATCTTAAGATGAAGAAAGCTGGTGAATATAGCGGACAAACTTCCGATTATGATATTAGAAAAGCCTTATTCATGACTCCTTCTGGTTCTATTGTTCATACATTATATTATATACTAGAATAAAACTTAAAGTTAAACTTAAATTTAGTATTACTTTAAATAATTTTTTTTAATTCAGCATCAAATTTATATATTTTTCACAGAAATTTCACATCATTTTTTTATAAATGAGTATTTTACCAATATTTAATCATACATATATACTTTTTTAAATAAATATGAGATAAATTATAAACGGAGGATTTAACTATTTCACTTTTATTTGATGAGTAGTTAATGTTGTTCTGAGTATTCTGCATATAAAATACACATAATGCCCCGTATATTTAAGAAAGGGATATATCATTATGAATGAAATTGATTACAATAGTGTGAGCAAAGTAGTTGTTAACGAAAAAAAGCAAAGAGATATGAGTAGTGGTCAAGAAAATAAAGAGCATAATTTAACTAGATCAAAATCAAAGTTTGGCGATAAATTTAATAGAAAATTTTCAGGTCGAGGAAAATTTGAAGGCAGATCAAGTAGTAGATTTGAAGGTGAAGGAAGATTTGAAAAAGCATCAGGTAACAGATTTAAAAGTGAAGCAGGTAAAAGATTTGGAGGAAACAAATTTAAAAGTCAAGAAAATAGTACAGGTAGAAGATTTAGAGGTGAAGGAGCATCATCAGGTAATGAATTTGCAAGAAGATCAGGTAGTAGATTTGAAGGTGAAGGAAGATTTGAAAAAGCATCAGGTAACAGATTTAAAAGTGAAAATATAAATAGAAATTTTGAGAGTCAAAAAAATAATATTAATGATAATCAGCAGGATAGCGAAAAATCAATGAATAATAGAAGTGGATTTAGAGGTGAGGTGTTTTTCATAAATAATGATTTCACGAAAAAAGTTCAAGAACCTTGTAAAGTTGAGGAATTGAGTGATAATATGGACTGGTATAAAGAGTAATCAAAAATCGCCAAATTTGAGTTGTTTACATCTTGTTGATAAAGTATTGAATTCAGTTCAATCAAAATAAACAGAAATCGCAATTCATGAAAGTAGTGCTTTTGAAAAAATGTACACTGCTGGTAAATTAGCTTTTAAAAACTTAAACTTATTTATCAAAATAATCACACTTTATGTTAATTGAATTTTAAATCAAAAGAAATAAAGTGAAGTGATGAAGCACTTATCCTTAATTTTTCTTATAAATACATTAGCAATGACTGGCTTAGAAAATACAACCCATAGTCCAACTATGTCAAAAACTCCAGTCGATTCTCAAGCTATGTCAAAAACGTTGGCTAAAATAACAAAAGAAGTTTATAAACAATATTCTCGAGAAATATTCGGAGGGATTAAAAGTACTTCCGGCATGAAATCCTTATCTTATAAACTTAAATCAATAAAAGCATCAGTCAGTGAATTTTTAAATCCTACTTCATTACAAGAGCTACGTCTTGATCATATAAAGGAAATATTAGATCAAAATGTATATTTAATAAACATAGATTTAGATAAGATAGCTAATCATCAATATCGTAATATTATACAAATTATACGAGGAGTAGAACTTTCCTCTATTGATGATTTTAAAACAGGTTATAATCAGTATGATACACAAAAAATGCTAAAGCATATTCATGATATGATGGAAACATTAAAGAATAATTCTAATATAAATACAGAAGTACGGCGTGCAATACGACTAAATATGGTAAGAATATGTACTTTTTGTTATAAAGAATTAAATGAAGATCAAAAATCATTTTTGAAATCAGAAACAGAAGCTTTAACCAATGAAGAGGTAATTAAGCTTTTTCGTAACGATCGCAATAATCCTCGTGTCATACGTTCTAGATCATCTGATTTTTCCATCATAGAGTATATGACAATTAAGCAAATTGAAGCATTAATGAAAGTAGTTGATAGTAATACTTCTGATTTTAGACAGTCAATTAGAGTTAATCTTTCTGTATATACAAAAGAGGCTTCAAAGCTTGATCAAAAAAAATTGAAAACAATATTTAAATCTTTACTATTAGATAAGCAAAAACTTCAAAAAGAGCTAACACAAATTCAAAATCAAATATCTAAAGCTGAAGGTAAAGGTATACCAAAAGATCTACTACTTACTCAGGAGAGATTAGGAGACAAGATTTCAGATTATAACCTTATGACACTTCAGCTTGATAACAATAATATTGTAAAAGACATAACTGAGAAGATTGAAGCAGAGATAAATAAGTAATAGATCATTTTTAATGATTCAATACACTTATATTCAAGCTTTTACATTACTTCTCGTAAATTTCAATTATAGAATATATGATGATTAATCAACCTGAAGCTTTGGTGTTAGCAATGTAGCATAATATTGATGATTTTAAAAATTTTATTAAATTTAATGTTAATCACTATAGAAGATATTTAGATTCTAATCAAGAAAAATTCAACATAATATTACATCATTTAGAATTACATAGAAGAGAATTTGAGAAAAAGCTAGAAGAATAGGTGAAAGAAATTCTCAGATTTTTATTAAGAATCGATAATGATTAAAATATAGCAGATTATTTAAACGATTATCAGATTAAATTAATGCAAATATCAAATCTTTTAAACACATGCTTTAAATTCTTAATAATTAAAAAAGATATCGATTTTTTGAATACATTTTTTTGTTGTTAAGTTGATTTTGATACATACTTACAATTTATTATTATTCTAAATATATTTTTGAATATTAGGTACCTCAACACTTAAAATTGATAGTCTATTTGAAAATTTATCAGAGATAATAGCAGAATTTCGGCATGTATAGGATTTTGCGGATATAAGCACTCGATCTGTATATCTATAAATGAGGTTGTGTGTCATGGGGTACCGTCAAAGAATGTAATACTAAAAAGATTCTGATATTGTAAACTTAGATGTTGTAGTTACGGTAGATGGATGGTATGGAGATACTAGTAGAATTTTTTATGTAGATAATGTTTTCAAAGAAAAAGAAAACTTAGTTTATGTTGCATTTAATTTTATTAAATTTTTTGGTAGGATATATTGTTCATTTTAAAAAAATAAACAGAAATCGCAATTCCTAAAAGACTACTTGTGCAAAAATATACATTACTGGTAAATCAGCATTCAAAACTTCAACTTGTTTATCAAAATTATTTGTATCAAGTATTTCAACACTTAAAATAATGGATTTAGAGGAGAGGTGTTTTTCATAAATAATGATTTCACGAAAAAAGTTAAAGAACCTTGTAAAGTTGAGGAATTGAGTGATAATATGAATTGGTATAAAAGTAATCAAAAATTTCCAAATTTGAGTCGTTTAAAGCTTGTTGATAAAGTATTGAATTCAGTTTAATCGAAATAAACACAAATCATAATTCCTAAAAGAGTACTTTTGAAAAAAATATACATTGCTGGTAAATTAGCTTTTGAAAACTTAAACTTGTTTATCAAAATTATTTGTATTAAGTACCTAAACACTTAAAATTGATAGTTTATTTGAAAAATTTATCGTAAATAATAGCAAAAATTTCACATATATATGAATTTTGTGAATATAAGCAGCTCGCATATATATAAAGTAGTTTATATGTCAGAAATAGCATCAAAGGACATAATATCAAAAAATTATTAAATTTGAATTTTGTAAAGTTTTTTGATAAATTATATAGTGCTCTTTAAGCGAAATAAACAGAAATCGCAATTCATGAAAGTACTGCTTTTGAAAAAATGTACATTGCTGGTAAATCAGCATTCAAAACTTCAACTTATTTATCTAAATTTGAATTTTATAAAATTTTTTGATAAATTATATAGTGCTCTTTAAGCGAAATAAAAATGGAATCGCAATTCATGAAAGTACTGCTTTTGAAAAAATGTATATTGCTGGTAAATTAGCATCCAAAACTCTAACTTATTTATCGAAATTTGTTGTATCAGGTATTTCAACCCTTGAAATTGATACTTTATGTGAAAAATTTATCAGAGATAATGGCGGAATTGCGGCATGTATAGGATTTTGCGGATATAAACACTCAATCTGTATATCTATAAATGAGGTTGTGTGTCATGGAGTACCATCAAAGAATGTAATACTAAAAGATGGTGATATTGTAAACTTAGATGTTGTAGTTGCGGTAGATGGATGGCATGGAGATACTAGTAGAACTTTTTACGTAGGTGATGTTTCTAAAGAAAAACAAAACTTAGTTGATGTTGCATTTAATGCAATGTGGGCTGGTATTAATGTTGTTAAGATTGATGCTACTTTTAATGATATTGGTGTAGCAATTGAAAATTATGTAAATCAAAATTCATGCTTTTCAGTTATTCCCAACTATTGTGGACATGGAATTGGAGTGAATTTACATGATAAACCTCACGTATTACACTATGATTCTGGTAGTAAAATAAAAATCAAGCCTGGTATGTTTTTTACTATTGAGCCAATCATATCAGCAGGAAGTATTAAATCAAGAACTTTATCAGATGAATGGACTGTTGTAAGTGTAGATGGAGCTGCAACTGCACAATTTGAACATACAATTGGTGTTGGATATGACGGTGAAATTCATTTATTTACAAAAGAATAGTACTGTGATTTTCAGTTGTAAATTAATTTTCAAAATAAATTCATGTATCATCATGTATATAAATAGTTAATAATACATTGACTTAATACAAAAAATGTGTATAAAATTTGAAAAAATGATATAATATTTTTATTAAAAGTGAAAAAAGTATTGAAATAATAATCTGCTTTTATGGGTTAAATGACTTGTATTATAGTAAAATATGGTTGTTATTTATTATTTTTCAAAAAATGCATAAAACAGATGTTGAAAATAAAATATTTTTGTATCATAATCGGCGTTGTAATATGTATACAAATAAAAGTACACTTGATTATTGTTATGTATTGTTAATTCGAATATATAGTTCGATTTTTGAAGTTGAAATTTTGAATAAGGAGATTCGATGAATCAAGGTGATTTATTATTACAATTTTTGATTCAAAAAGGTATTAAAAGAATATTTTGCTTAACTCAACAAATGAGAGATATATTACAATTAATTGTTGACTTGGAAGTGATATGTCTAACAAATTCATTATATGATGTTAAGTTTACAAGCTTTAAAGCAGAAGATCAGATTGAGTATAAATTAACAAATGAAGATATAGTAGTTGTCAAAGAAAGTGAACAATTTGATTTAAAGGTAATGAAATACTCGAATAAGTTATATGTAATTGAAGATATTGCTATTAATGATCTTTCAAAACACACTTGTTATCGATATGAAAATTACTATGAAGAGGCGAAAGCTATATTAAACTATGCCAAAAAAGTAGATACTTTATATGTTGCTTCAGATAAAGAAATATTATATAGAACGATGTCTGCTCTTTCAAATCATTCTATTGATCGAGCTAACAGTGATATTATGTTTTGGGCTATCTGTGCAAAAGCTTTATCCGCTCCCTATACTTGTTCTATAGAGGTGTGTGATTGTATTGCACATCCACTAGTTTCAGCTTTTTCTTCAAAATATTCTGCTATGCATAATTTACCGATCGATAAAGATTATAAAGATGTGTTAAAAAGTTGGATTGCAAAAATTGATAGAAATAAAAAATATGCGGTTAATGAATTATGGAGTGTTTTATATGATTTTGTAACTTTTTTAACTAAAGGAAATATTCCAAATATTTTAGACTCATTTAATGTAAATTGGCCAGATATGACTATAAAAGAATATGCAAATTCATTATCAGATATGGTAAATTTGGAAATACAAGAATCTACTGTAAAAAAAATCAATAATATTTTATACATACCTATAGATACTTTATCTATATATTTACCTAAAAATATTTGGGTTGCTGGATTAAATAATTTATCAGCTTTATCTAGATCTATATATGCGATTTGTAATTTAAAAAAATGTATATTATCATTTTCTGCATATGAAAATGGAAAAATTGCTTGCATTAATCCAGTACTAAGTGAATGTACTATAGTAGAGCAAAATATATCAACTGAATGTACAGTTCATAGAAGTAATTATAATTATCCAGCACCACCTATTAGTAGTAGACCAAAAGAGATAGCTATTAATCACATAACAAAATTAATGAATGATCCTTACGTATTTTATATAGAATGTATTATGCATTTGAGACCTAGAAACGCATATCTTTTACATTGGGTAGGTATGTATATACACAATTTATTTGAAGAAGTAGTAGTTAAGTGGAAACAATTTGAAACTCAAAAAGATTTAAATGAATATCTTACTCAAACTTTAATTGCCGAAGATCTTAGCGATTGGATGTATATTTTAGTATATACTAAGATGAGAAAAATGGCATCAGCTTTATGGAGTGTTGTTTCAGATAAGAAGCACGTACAATCTGAGGTTGAAGGAAGCATAAGTATTATTCATGAAGATAATGAATATATTTTACATGGAAGAGCTGATATAATTTATGGTAATGAATCGGGAAAATACGGCGTGATTGATTTTAAAACTGGCATTACTGCAAGTTGGGCTTGTATTGCAAGTGGAAAAGATCCTCAAATGGCACTTGAAATGTTAATTTTGGTAGATGGAGGTTTTGGTATGAAAACAGATACATTATTAGCTTCTGGATTTATATCTCCTAGAGAGTTTATTCCTGTTATTAAGGAAAATTTACTCATTAATAGCGCTAGAGATGGTTTGAAAAAACTATTACAGATGTATTGGAAAGAAGAGCAGGTTTATTTTGCTGCTAATTTTGGAGTTGATTATGCTTACTTACCTTTTATGAGAGAATATGGAGTTTATTGTGAAAAGAATTGAATGGATAAGTGCAGCAGCTGGCTCAGGTAAGACATATTACATTATTTCTAGTATATGCAAGCTACTACTGCAAGGAGTAAAAGGAAACGAAATTTTATGTATATCATTTACTAATGTAGCTGCTAAAGAAATGGAGATGCGTCTTCATTCTATTATGCAGTCAGCATCAAGAGGAATTTACGCCGATGAACTTGTTAATTTAACTATTCCTCATAATATAAATGAAATCGTGAAAAACTTTTATCAATATCCAGTAAATTGTTTTACAATTCATGGTTTAGCAATGCATCACGCAAAAAAATTACATCAATCAGTAAAAATATTAGCTCCATATAAAAGTAGTAGTATGGTTAACGAAGCAATTGAATTAACATTACGAGAAAAGTTATGGAGAGATTTATGTATAGCTCTTTCTGATGAGCGAATGTCAATTGTGAAAGAAATCACCTCATTTATAATGAGTAATCAATTAAAATATCTACTTAATGAGTATAAAGTTGGTAATAAAGCGTGGCCAATTATGACTTTTCCAAAAGGATTATATGCTACTTTATATAGTACTGGATATAAAAATATTGCTGATATACTTCAAAGTGGAGATAAGGAACAAATTAGCAAATTATTTTTAACACAAACAGGTGGATTAAAAGAGGGGGTATTTTCTTCTGCTTGGATAGGAAGAAATAGAAAAGAATATTCAGCTATTCACAGATTTGCTCATGATGTATTTGCCTATTCTCAATCTCATCAAAATTATAGAGCGATGAAAAAATCTCATGTACTAACTGAATGGATTAAAGCCATATGTTTTGAATATAAAAAGTTAAAACAAAATAATAATGTATGGGATTTTAGTGACATGCTATCTTATCTTACAGAAATTATAGATGTTGAGTACTCTATAAATTGCTTTTCATATCTTTTTCTTGATGAAGCTCAAGATTTATCAGAAGCACAGTGGAATATTGTACAACTTTTATGCAAAAATATTATGGATAAAGATAAGTTTTTAATTTCAATTGTAGGTGATTCAAAACAAAATATTTACAGTTTTCAAGGAGCTACTGCAAATTTAATGAAAGATGCCAAAGTGTATTTACAAAAATTAGCTAAGCAGCAAATTGCAAGTTTTGAAAATATATCTCTACATCACTCATATCGTTCTGGTGAATTATTATTAAATTTTGTAAGTAACACTATGTTAAATTTTATGCCCATCGAACAGCATGTAGCTGCAAAACAAATGAAAAGTTATGTGCATGTTTGGAAGAAAATTAAGAAAGAGTTAGAGTTAGAACAAGGATGGTGTCCTAAAGTTGATACTTCAAAACTATTATGGGTAGATTTATGTGTTAATGAGATTAAAAAACTACTAAATACCAAGTTACTAAATGAAAATCGAAAAGTTGAGTACGAAGATATTTTAATTTTAATTCGTAAGAGAACAAATCAGCACTCTATATTAATTTCAAAATTAGAAGCAAATGATATTCCTATTGCAGTATCTCCATTTCCTTTTTATTCAAATTTACTAGTTCAAGATTTGGTTAATATTATCATATTAATGAGAGATATTGATGATGATTTTATGTTAGCTGGCTTATTAAAAAATGCTTATTTTGCATGGACTGATGAAGATTTAATCAAATTTGTAAGTAATAGAACGGATAGTTTATATAATAATTTACTTGAAAATAAATCAAATGAAAAAGTTGAATATGTACTAAATACTTTGAGTAGATGGAAGCAATATCCTTTGCATGTATATGAATTTTTTCAAAAATTAATTTTTCATGATGAATTTGGAAGATTTTTTATAAATAGCTCCGACTCTGATATAATATTACACTTTTGGGAACAAGTTGTGCAATTTGATAAAATATCATCATCTATTATTGATTTTATTCATTGGATTAAAAGTATAAATTCAATAGAAAGAAAAGGTGTTAGAATTTCCACAATTCATGGAGCAAAAGGAGCCGAAGCTCCAATTGTAATTTTATGCGATAGCTATCAACCATCTCCAAGAAATATGAATACTCTCATTGTACATCAAGGATCAGCTTTGTGGCCTCGAGATCATCCGATGTATTACTCACTTAAAAAGCAAAATTTACAAAATCAGAATATTGAACAAAATAATTTGCTTTATGTAGCATTGACTCGAGCTAAAGAACAGCTATATATTTTACCTCCAGTCTATAGTACTAATTCGGATATGATGACATGGTATAGCAAAATTTGCAGTACAATGAAAGAAATTGGAGATGAGCATGATGAATATTATTCTTTAGGATGTGCTCCACTATTGATTGATATTAAGAAGCAGAGTATGATGGGATGAAGGGGAATTATGCCTATTATTCAACAAAAATATAAGATTGATCGTCGTTGTGGAGTTAATATAAGTGGTCGTGAAAAAAGTGCATTTAATACTAGGCCTTCACGTCCTGGGCAACATGGAAAGAATATGCGACGCAAAGTATCGGAGATGGGAAAGAGATTATTAGAAAAACAAAAATTACGCTTTTATTATGGACTAAGTGAGTTGCAGTTTAGATCACTTTTTCGTAAATCAGCTAAAGGTGTAGGAGAACGAGGATTAAAATTTGTTCGATTACTCGAAACACGTTTAGACTCTGTTGTATTTAGATTAAAATGGGCTCCTACAATATACGCAGCAAAGCAATTAATTTCTCATGGTCACGTCAAGATTAATGATACTAGAGTGAAATCAGCATCTCATGCTGTACATCCTGGTGATATAGTTTCTTTATCCGATACTATGAAAAATAACGGAGTTGTAAACATAACAATGGAGTCATCTGAACGAGATATACCATCTTATATTGATGCATCAAGTGGACAACTACTTAAACTACCAGATTCGATCGATGAAGTTTTGTATCCAAATTATATGAATCTTCAAATGATAATTGAATGGTATTCTAGATTGATATAGTGAATTAAATACAAATTAAGATTATATTTTTGAATAATTCAAGATTGTTAAATCAATTTAAGTAACAAGACTATTATATAAATATGAATTTTGATAAGTTGAAACATAAAAAAAATAGCTTTGTTTAGTGGTATTTTGTTAAGTAGTATTTTTTAGTATAAATGTATATAATTTGATACATATTAAGCAAAATATAATATATATTAAATTTATTTAAGATAATAATATTAACAAAACATCCTAAATTATATGAACGCAGCTGAAAATCAATATATACACAAGCTTATGCTTGAAGTTCAAAAAACATTAAGTTTAGTAAAATCAGCATTATCAAGATAAGTGCAAGTTTTTATAATATAATTGAATGTTATTCAGATTAATATCGTACATCAAATACAAATTGAGATTATGTTTAATATTTAAATAATCAAAGATTGTTGCATCGGTATAAACTACAATGCTAGTATATATATATATGAGTTTTGATAAGTTAAAACGTAAAATAATAGGATTTGTTAGTGGTGTTTTAGTAAGCAGTATTTTTTTTAGTAGAAATATATATGATTCGATACATCTTAGAGAAAATATGATGCATATCAAATTTGTTCCAGGTGATGATATTACACAAAATATCGTGGATCATATAAATGCAGCTAAAAAATCAATATATATACAGGCTTATGGCTGGAGTTCAAACAATATATTAAATTCAGTAAAATCAGCAGCAGCGAGGGAAGTGAAAATTTTTATCATTTTGGATAAAAGTAATGTAGGCAAATATCGAAACAAATCACAATCATATTTTATGCAAGATTTATTAAAATTAGGCGTAAATATTTTAATTGATTCGCGTAGTATTGCTCATAATAAGGTTATGATCATAGATGAAAGTATTGTTATTACAGGTAGTTTTAATTTTACCGAAAGTGCAAATCGTCGTAATGTTGAAAATGTAATTTTTTTATATAGTAAAGATGCTGCAAATCGTTATTTAAATAATTGGCATAATAGGGAAAAATGCTCTACACCATTACATAAATTGATTAATAATAATTATTAATATTGAACATTATTATTTTTATATAAAAATACAACTTTGTACTTGTTAAAATTATTCATTATTCACTATTATGTGATGAAAAGTTTATATATGATAAGAATATTTAACTTAATTATTAAATTTATAATGTGAATAGCATTTTTATGAATTCATATTTCATATTTATCTCTAAAAGTAATCAATTTTATTAATATTATTTGCTTGTTATTCATCTAATACTAAGTTGATAATCTATAATTATATATAAAATCACGTTATGTAAATTTGATTGAGAAATTATAAAATTGAAGTATATCATTATTATAGTAAAAATTATAATAGTAAAAATATAAATTATAATTAAAAATAAAATTATACTTTCATAACATAATACTTCTTAAATAAAGTATAAATTTTATCAATGATAAATATCAAATTACATATAAATATATTGTGTATAAACATAATATGCTTCATAGAAAAAATAAATTATAAAAAATCACTAAACTATATTGTATTACTAATAAAGTTCATATATAGTTATAGTAAGCCCGCTTGGTGGAATGGTAGACACAGCAGACTTAAAATCTGCAGGCTTATGCCGTACTGGTTCAAGTCCGGTAGCGGGTATTTGCGCTCGTAGCTTAATTCGGATAGAGCGTCAGACTACGGATTTGAAGGTTGGGAGTTCGAGTCTTCCCGAGCGTGATATTTCAATATATTTTACAGCTTAATAATTAATATTATAATAAAATATGTAATTACTGTAAATAATAAAAAATTTTTCTGACAAATACTATATATAAAGTCAACTTTTCATAATTAAACTTGTTACTCAATAGTAGCCTACACAAAATTTGATTTTATACTATTTTTCATATATTTTATTTAATAAATTAAATCATAATATTACTACATAATAAAAATATATAATTTAATTACAGAAAATAATTTCGTTTTTACATACTTTTTACTTTAGAATTTATTAATTTTAAAATTACCTATAAAAAATTCATCTAAATACTATATTTTAGCTTCAGAGCCTTGAAATTTAAATTTTTTCATATTTTTTTATAAAGTATCTAAAGTTTATTTAATACTATCTAATTTTCAAATATTTTTTGCGATTTTAGATTCTTTATTTTAAGTAGTGATATGTAATTTTTTACATATTATTGAATTACATTTGCTAATACTTTACAAATATGTAGTAATTTTTTCAGTTTAATTCTTCAAAATCACTTTAGTGAATCAAATAAAAATAAATTTTTTAAATTTAACACTTTAATTTACATTAATATAAGAAAATTTAGTAGTACATAATTTGTTCTTTAGATTTGTTATGTCTTTGCATAATATTTATCTTTATCATTTCTATATTTGAAGTTAATTTTTTGATCATTTTCATTCTTATCAGAGTTACTATTTTTTTGAATTTGAGAAAATAATAATTTTTAAAATTTATATTAATTTAACGTAGTAGTTGTTAAATTTTTTGTCTAAGTATTCAATGAAATACAAAAGTAGTGTTTTAGATTTACTAAATTTATTAATAGCAAAATACTTCTATTTATTTAGAAAAAACATATATATGAAAAATAATTAGCTTGATATCGTATATTTTTTAATATTTTTGCATGTTTTTATTAGGTGAATATAAACAGTATAGTATGAATATAAATCTTACAAAAATATTCTTACTTTAATGTTTTTACTATTTTGCATGAAATAACATTATAATGATGTAATAAAATCTAAATATTAGAAGGTCTAAAAGCTTAAATTTTAAATCAAATGATGAAATATAAGTTATAAAATCAAGTTGATTTGGCAATCATTAGTAATTTGATTTCATATGCTTTTATCTATTCTTAAAATTATAAGTAAGTAAGCTCTCACAAATCAGAATCAAGTATTGTAATTGTGATTATAATTTTAGATCTTACTATAAAATTTTTCTATCATTCATAAAGAATAGAACTATGAAGTTAATGCTATAGCTTTAAATTGATCTGAAGATTTTTCTAAAGTAATTATTTTGTATTTTTTAATGTGAGTATCCTCTTCTATCAATAAATCTTTAAAAGTAGTAATATTTGATGTTTTAGTTATATAAAGTAAAATGAAAAATTTGAGTAGAATTATAGTCGAAAGAAGTCGTAAGTTATTTTGAAATTACAGTTTAAAAAAAAGATACACATTTCCAGTCATAAAAATAAATAAAATATAAATTTATTTTTGAAATCATATTGTGTACGTATTATAAAATAAAAAGTACGAATGAGATTTTCTATCTTGAATTATATATAGTTTTAATTTCGATAAATAAAACTGATCATATAAAATTTTTAAAAATTGTACATAATAAAGTATTGAGAAATCTATATTGTCTAATTTATTTCTTTTTTTAAATTGACTTCTTGCTGCTGTTAAAGAAGATGCTTCATTATAAATTAAATAATTTAAAAAATATTCATACATAAAAGTAGTAGGGTATATCAAATTTATTTGTGGTAATAATTTTTACATAAACTTACTATTATGAATTTTCAATATATTGCCAAAAAGAGCTAATCATTAGCACAAAGTGTATTTCAATATTTTTAAATAAAAATATATATAGTTCTTTCATTCAATATAATTTTTCAAAAAAGAGAAAAAATTACAGCAACTCTCTCAAAACTTTACATTATATAAAAAATAATTGATTTACATAAATCATTAAAAAACATATATTAAAAACTTATATATATACAATGTTGCTTCTTCTAATTCATATTTAATTTACTTAAGCTTTAACTTTTTAATCTCATCGATTTTAAACTAAATTATTTATTAATTTCATCATATAATTTTTAATTACTTATACTTGATTTGCTTATTATTAATACACTTCATTATAGGGTAAACTTGATCTTTAAAAATAATTAATTTATCTAATTTTTTATTAATACATATTCAAGAAAACAATTTCTCTTCAGAAAATCATCTTAAATCTTTGTAATAAAATATATAGCTAAATTTTTTGCAACTAATAATATTTACACTTGTCTATTACTAATTTTTAAATTTAGATATTTTTTTAAATATTTTTGGTAGAGTGAATGTTTTTCATTTAGTTTTTTTCAGGGTAAGATAGACGATTCCATTGTTTTGTAAATTCTTTCATTTTATTAGAACTTATTGATTTAAATAGAGGGCTGTCAAAAAGTTGATCTAAAGCTTGTATATCCGGAATATTATTCAATGCAATTTGACCAGTTTCATTTTGTGCCGCTTGAGCGTCTTTAAGTTTTCTAATCATCAATGATAAATCAGGTAATAATTTAGTCATACACTGATTATGAGCTATAGTAAGTCTATTTTTCTTTATTTCTTGTATTATAGATTCTTCTTGCTTTTTAAGAGCACAATGTTTTTTATATAATTCAAAATATTGATAAAATATTTCAGGAACTAAGTTTTTTTCTTTTTTCTTTTTTCCCTGCAATTTATTAAAAGATGCTTGTATCTCTTCTGCTTTTTCATAACTATGTATTTCTTCTAGTAATCTTTTTCTATCTTGAGGAGATTTACTAGGAATCAGAGCATGCATTTCACTCCTTAAATTTTGCATTGCTATTGTTGTTGTTGGAATTTCTGATTTTATTCTATCCTTCTCTCGTGTTAATGTTTGTATACTATTTTCATGTGTAATAGTATCTTCTTGTATACTTTGTAAATGTTGTTCTAAACCATCAAGTAATGCTATTGCTTGATTAAATTCTGCTTCTTCATTAAAATACTTAAATTTGACGATTCCTGGAAATGCATCGGCAAATGAAGGTATAGCAATTCCATATTTCTTCTTTAATTCTTGAGCTACTGACGCATAAAATTGTGGAAAATCTTTATTCCATAAATCTTGTAGAAACTTCTCAATTATCTTATGTATATCATCAGAAGACAAACTTATCTGTAAAAGATTACTAGAAAGTATAGTTGCTACATTATCTAGAAACTTAAGCTTATAAATAGAAGGTATAGCAAGTTGATCATTATTTGGATTTGTGAATATGAATAATGTACGATAATCTTGAAAGTTTATGTAAGCGACTGAATCCCAATGACTTGTATCTTGATCAGCATATTCCGTGAAACATATATTTGTTTTATCTTCAAAAGAATTTCCAAAAAGTTCCTTACGTGGAAAAAAAATATCTCCCATATCCTTTAACTGACAAAGAGTAGATTCATTATCATATGGTCTATCTTTTTTTCGCTCATTAAATTGATGTGCGCCTTCTTCAAGGGTAGATAAACATGTGTCACCTCTATTATATTTGTCAACAAAACCTATTTCTAAAGTACAATTTATATTATACATTGCTAATAAACACGAAATTAATATTTTCATATAAACATATTAACAAATTTAAAAGATATCGTCAATATATAAATTTAGATGTAGAATTTGTAAGACATATATATTTTTTATATTTTAAATTTTATATGATATATCAAATATACTGTTTTTACTCTTTTTGCTTGAAGTGTAACTTTGTATTTCATAAAATTATAGCAAATTTACTAAATTGATAAAAGATAAACATATTTTTTCATATGTTTGACTATTATGAAATTACCATAGGCGTAATTAATGAAATTAATTCATAATTAAAATAATAATAAGTTTTTTATTTTATTAAGTTAATACAACTGATAGATAAATTTATTATAACTCAATATTAAAATATACATGCACTTCAATTTATGATTATTTTATACAGATTTAGTTTAAGAAAATTAATTTTATATTGAAGGTTGAATTTTATTTTTATATTAATATATAATCTAGAGTAGATAAGCAATTGATTTTTATATTATATATATTTGATTTATTTTATATTGAAAGTTGAATTTTATTTTATATTAATATATCATACAGATTAAATTAATGACTAATTTTTTTGTTATATATTTAAATTAATTTGAGATTGATTTTTATATTTATTAAAGCTGGCAACCCCTACTCTTGCGCGTACTATACGAACTACCATCGGTGCTGAAGGATTTTACGGTCGAGTTCGGAATGGAATCGAGTACTATGTCCTTCGCCGTCGTCACCAGCAGTTTTATTAAATCATACGTCAAAATCAATTGCAAGCCCTTTTTTTGAACTTTATAAATATTTTTGCAAAAAATATACTCAATTAAAATGAATTTTATAAAAATGTATATTTTGCTTTGTAAAATAACATCATAATACTATTTAAAGGTCAAAATATAAAATTTAAATATCTGAAAAATAAAGTCTATAATTTCAATTTTTGAAAATTTCTGTATCTTATGATGCAAATATGATTTTAAATAAATTATTGAAAACAAATTTATTTAAAACTTATATGTAGAAAAATATTATTTACTATATTATTTTAGTTTCTTACTTTTACTGTAAAATGAATCATTTTAACTTTCTCAAAACTTTTTACCATATTAGAAGTCATTGATTTAAAGAAGTGATCAGCAAAAAAAATACACATAAATTATACATATAAAATATTTATTACTATAATTTCTTTTTTTATTTAGTTATGCTTTAACTTTTTTTAAGCTAATCAATCTTTGATATAAAATCAACTGTTAATTTTGCTATATAATTTTAATTACTTATACTAAATTTATTTTGTCTATTGAACCTTATTAGGGAACATTGAAGAAATAATTTATTTTAAAGTAAAATAAATTTTTTATACTTATATATTATGAGTTCTTAAATTTAGATATTATTTATAGAGTGAGTGTTTTTTCATTAAGTTGTTTCAGGGAAAGAGAGACGATTCCAATGTTTTAAAAATTCTTCACTTTTATCAGGATATGCTAATTTAAAGAGAGAATTAGCAAAAAGTGTGTCTAAAGCTTGTATATCAGGAATCTTGTCTATCGCAATTTGACCTTGTGCTTCATTGTGTGCTTTCTTATCTTTAAGATCTTCAATTAGTTTTGATAAATTGGTTAATACTCTATGTATACGATTTTGTTCACATATAATCAATTCATTTTGCTCTATTTCTTTTTGCATAGATTTAATTTTACTTTTGTTAGCTGCTCCTTCTTGAGTGAGACCAAAATATTTATATAATAAAGGCTTAACTGTGTCTTTATGAAGTCTCTGCTCTTCATTGTTCAGAAACCTCTTATACAAAACTTCTATATCTGCTGATGTTTTAATATTAGGGGCATGTGTGAACATTCTATTTATTTCATTTCTGCGTCGTGGATCAGGAAAGTGCTCAACTGTAATAGATCTATAACTTGCTTTTTCTTCCTGGGTCGGAACTTTTTGTTTAGTACTTTCTAACTGTTCTTGTAATGCTTCAATTCTTTGTTCATAAGAACTGGTATCTATTTGTCTTGCTTGTAAGTCTTTTTGTAAAGTATTAAGCAATGACATTGCTTCTTTATACTCTTCTTCATCATCAAAATACTTAAATTTGATTATTCCCGGAAATGCATCAGAAAATGAAGGTATTTTAATGTCATGTTGCTTCAATAATTGACTTAATGTTTTATAGTATGGTGTAATATCTTGTGTATTCCATGCATGTTCAAATATCTTCCTAAGATCTTTTGTGCTTCTATAACCTTCAGGGTATTTTCCTCGATTATTATTGACTATATTTGCTATATTATCTAGAAGCTTAAAATGATAAACAGGAGGAATAAATTTCATATCTTGTGTCATAGGAGATATCCATGTACCGCCGGAGACGATTCTAGTAACTGATTTCCAGTGATCTGTTTCTTGATCAAGACCTTCTTTAATACAATCATCTATTGAAGAAAATTCCTGTTCAGGAAAAGAAGTTTGTGAAATTTTTAATAAATTAGCAGATCTTGGTTTGTTTCTCTCATTATACTTCTCTACACCCGCTTCAAGGGTAGACGGACTTCGTCCACCAGATATATATATATCTGCAAAACCTTCCCTAACAGCGAAATTTAAATTACATATCACCAAAAAGTATGGAATTAATTTTTTCATAGTTTAATTCTAACTTGCTTATAATATATTATCAATATATAAATTTAGATGTGGAAACTGAAGGGGTATATATCTTCATATTTTAAACTTTATATGGTTAAGCAAATATACTTTTTACTTTAATTTTTATTTTTGTAGTACATTTTATATGATTTTTCTCTAAAAAAGTATATGGTTATATTTGCATTGTATCAATATATTTTTGCTATTTTCAATTATTGTGCTTCTATTAATATTAAATCTGCTACTTTTTCAATTGGTATATATTCATCTAAAAAATCTTTATTAAGAAAGTGTAAATTAGATATTTCAAATGAAAATTAAATCTAATATTGTATAAATATCAAAATTCACACATTAATATACATTAAACTTAAAAAGCATTACATCTTAGTTTTAAACTTCATATGATCTATCGGATAAATGTAACTTGCCTACTTTTTTCGCTTTAAGTTTGAATTTATACTTTATGAAATTAGTAGATTAGTAAAAAATAAAGTTATTCTTTCATTTTAGAAAATTCTTATTAGCTAATACGTAGGCAGAAAATCTATAATTTAAGTTTTGTATAAAGTTTGTTTGTTATTAATTTCTCATCTTATTTTTAATTCTTGTAAATATTACCTATATCAAAATCTATACATTAAACTTAAAAAGCATCACATCTCCATTTTGAACTTCATACGATCTACCGGCTAAGTGTACCTTTCCTGCTTTTTTTGCTTCACTCCAGCCTCGATACTTTATAAAATTATCATAGCTTAGTACATCTGCAGAGATAAATCCTCTTTCAAAATCTGTATGAATTTTACCTGCAGCTTGCGGCGCTAAGGTGCCTTTTTTAATTGTCCATGCACGAGTTTCCTTTTCTCCTGATGTAAAGTACGTTTGAAGTTGTAAAATATCATATCCTGTTTTTAGTATTGTGTTTAAAGCTCTAGCATGATTTGGAGCAAGTTCTTCAATTTCTTCGTCTGTAAAATCTATACATTCTGCTTCAAATTTTGCTTGTACAGGAACAACTGAAATATTTTTTGAAAGTGCATATTGCTGTACCTTTAAAAAGTGTTCATTTTGACTACTATCACTATCAACATTAGCAACAAAAAACATAGGACGAGTTGTTATGAGACCTAACTGACGTAACCAAATTAGATTTTCCTGTGAAATATCTTCAAAATAAAGATATTTTCCATCGTTTAGTAAATTTATTGTATTATCAATAATTTTAAACTCTTTTTTATATTCCACTACATTACGCTTATGCTTCCAACGCTCCAAAATTTCCATATCAGCAAGTATTAATTCTGTTTCAATTAGATTTATATCTCTTATAGGATCAATATCATTTTCAACATGAGTTATATTTTCATTTTCAAAACAGCGAATGACATGAATTATCAAGTCAACTTGACGAATATGGCTTAGAAACGCATTTCCTTTTCCCTCTCCTTTGCTTGCTCCTTTTACTAATCCAGCAATATCAATACATTCTAATGTTGTTGGTATAATTTTTTTTGATTGCGAAATTTTAGATAATTCATCAAGGCGTGAGTCATTTATTGCGACCGATCCTGAGTTTGGTTCTATAGTGCAAAAAGGATAATTTTGAGCATCAGCTATCTGCTTTTTCATTAATGCATTAAAAAGTGTTGATTTTCCAACATTAGGTAAGCCTACGCAGCCACATTTCATTGAAAAAATTATACTATATATATTATGTATATACAAGAAAATTATATTACACTTTCTTTTATTACTATTTTTTTACAAAATTATATTTTGGTTTGCATTTGTAAATAATTACTTTTATAAATCAAATTATGATAAATAATATAATTTACTATTTTTTACTTAAAATTTTACTTTTATCTGATACAATTTTGCTTACCTTATTACTTTATTAAAGCTAATTTTTTAAATATAAAAGTTGACATCACTTGCTTTATACAAAAAGTATTAATTTGCATATTGCATTTTCATAAAGTCAGCAGATTTTATATTTTGAAAAATCATATGACATTGATTTGTAATTGATATAATTTTTCAATTTATCTCGATGAGAGAATTTGCATATCGTGATTTTCATATAATTTGCAATATTTTTTATTTAAAATTATATGTTGAAAATATCATTATGTTTCATTTAGCTTTGAAGTGTTTTGTAATATAGCACATTAAAGTAAAAATCAAAATTTTTATACTCTTATTTATTTATATTGATTTGTATTTTATATTCTAAAACTTTTTATAAAATAAATTTATGTCAAAAAATTAAAGTATATTAATTAGTTGCATATCAATCAACACAAACTAACATTGAAAAATAATGTCAATATGCTATAATAAAATGCTTTTTTAAAGCTATAGCAATAAACGTATAGTGTAGTAAAAATTGCGGACTCGAGGGCGGTACTCGACATCTTCACGGGGATGAATAGAATCGACGTGTTTTGAGAAGCTATATTTTTGCTCGGTGTTGTGACCGTGAAAAACTAAAAAAAATAAATGGCGAAAACGCTAAAAATGGTTTGAATGCATTTATACATGCTGCAAATACTGGAGCTGCTGTATTCTCAGCTGTTACCTTGCTTGCTGCAAATGGTGCAATGCCAGTACGACGACGCCGTCGTATGGCTGCGTAAATGCTTTGAGTGTTCAGCGTATGCGAACACACAAACCGGCGGTTTTGAGGAATACCGAGCAACAGAAACTTCCTCACCCATTTTATAAAATTTATAAAGTAAAATTTAAAAACACTTTTTCAAATTTCATTTTTTCTAACTACAAATTATTTTGATCAACTTCATCTTAAGACTATACAAAACTTACTATTCATTTTTTTAATGCGAAAATTTTCACTAATAGTAGCATAAAATACTAAAAATCAGTATTTAGCTTGCATTGTGATTAATATTAATTATCTTATAAATACCTAAATTTTGTAAAATAATGAAGTTTAATTTGACTAAAATAGTAATATAAAAATACATTTGCTTTTTTTCAATATTGAACAAAAGTAAACAGATATAATAAAGCTTGATATAATATTTTTGTTTATCATATAAAAATATCATGACACTGCAAAAGTGATTATTTTACATACAAAATATCAATTTTTATTTATACAGATTTTTTATACATATTTGAACAACTATAGATAAATTTACTTGTACGCTTGGTAAGTAAACTTTGAGTAAATGATATAAAATTAGTTTAATTTTCACTAAAATTACATTCAATATATTATTAGTTTTTTTCATAAACAATATTTTTCTTTTGAATTTTAATATTTATATATTGAAGATTAGCTAATCATTTAAATACTGTTACTAACATAAATATATTATATCATATCATTTATTCATAATTATTTATTAAAAAAGCTTGGATTTAAAATTTTTATTATAATATGCGATTAATTTTTATTATATAATAAATACACAGAATTTTTATTACTAAGCACAAAGTCATATATATTTATCAGCCTATAATACAAAATTATAGGTAAATGCAATTTTCTTGATTGATATGAAAAATAATTTATTTCATCATAAGAGTATACAAATTATCAAATTTTAAAGAATTTATTGATTAGTAAATTAATAATTTTTATAAGAAATTTACATTTAAAATTTTATTATTTCACATTTATATAGTTTAAACTTTTTTTACAAATATTAAATATAAAATATAAATCAACTATTTTAGTTATTTTTTTCATAATTACTATTTTGATGTATTTCACTCATAATATCATATTAGTAATAGTGATTCTACTCAATACTTTTAAATTAAAATCGTAACTTAAGTCAAAAAATACTGCTGAATCCATCTATATATAAGTCTTACCGATGCACCAGTTCCAGCTTCATCTTTAGATGTAAATTCGCAGATTTTATATGCTGTAGAAGCAATATCTAAATGTGCCCATTTTACACCATCATGTATAAATCGTTGTAAAAATTTAGCTGCAGTAATAGATCCGGCACCAAAACTGGCAGGTGATACATTTTTCATATCGGCAATTGTACTATTGATTCCATCATCATAATCTTGATGTAATGGTAACCTCCAAACTTTATCATCTATTTCATTACCTACTTTATATAGCTGTTGTGCAAGATTATCATCATTTGAAAATAATCCTGCATAAAAATTTCCAAGAGCCACTCCTACTGCTCCAGTCAATGTAGCAAAATCTATTAATGTATCAATTTTATAGTTTTTTTGTATATATTCCAATGAATCAGCTAGTATTAATCTTCCTTCAGCATCTGTATTTAAAATTTCAACCGTTTTTCCAGAAAGTGATCTTATAACATCTCCAGGTCTAGTTGCATTACCTGAAATCATATTTTCCACACATGGAATTGCTGCTACTACATGTGTTTTTGATTTTGTCATAGCCATTAATCTCATTAATCCCATTACAGTTGCTGCTCCACCCATATCACATTTCATCGTTTCCATACCTCTAGCTGTTTTGATTGACAGTCCACCAGAGTCAAACATTACTCCTTTACCTACTAATCCAAGTGTTTTTTGCTGATCAGATTTTTTATTTAACTCACATATGATTAATGCAGGAGGTTGTGTGCTTGCTTTACCAACAGCAAGTAGAGCACCCATTTCCTTTAATTCATTTTCACGTAAAATGGAAACTTTGACATCAAGATTTTGTAAATGCATTGCTTGTGATACCATTTCTTCTACTCCAAGTATATTTGCTGGCTGAGTGACTAAGTTTCGTACATAGTGAACATTATTAACAATTTTCATAATTTCATTTGCTTTTATCTGCATATCATTTACATTATGTTCATCACATTCACAAATTATATTGCAATTATGTAATTCTTGATGATCGAATTTATATGAGGAAAATTTCCAATATCTTAATGCTACTCCTTCAAGAATTTTTAGTAAATTTTCTTGAGAAAATTTTTGAATTTCACTAAATTCTATCAATATATTTGCATAGCGTTTTTTTATAAATTCTAAAGCTATTTTTGATCCTAATCTATAATAATTTTCATCAATATTGAAATTAAAATCAGTTTCAACTTGTATAGAATCATTTTCATTACTAAAATTTACTATTTTATTTGTAAGTGATCTATTATTATTTGTATCATTATTTGAAAAAAATTCTAGTTTGTAATACTTTAAAGATTGATTTTGTAAATCATTTCTTGTTGAAAATTGTATTGTTAACATTATGAACTAATAACATGATTATGTTAAATTTACAATTCTTTTTTTGATATTTAAAGATATGAAACTACTTTTCATATATTTTTTATGAGATTAATATAATAATCAATATGTCAGTTTATAGATATTCAAAGGATACATATTACAATTATTAATGTATATTTTCCATTCATAATATTAAAACAAATTAGACAATTTAATGAATTTGCTTGCAATTATCTAATTAGTATGCTATACACTTTTGGTGTTACGATTATTTCTCACATTTGTATTTTTTATTACATGTAACTCTCAGGTGAAAGATAATAATTCCAAAGCTGAAAGTTTAAAAGGTAGTTCAAGTAAGAATTTAAAAGGAAAATCTGTTCAGTTATATAAATCAATACTAAAAAAATCACATAAGATGCATCAAGGAATGAAGAAAAGAATAGGATCTTCTATAAAAAATAATAAAGATATTCATAATTGGGTAAAAAAAATATTATTTAAAAGCTTAGACTTTCGTGCATTTCAACTTCTTATGCAGGAAAAAAATCTAAGTGCAATTTTTGCCTCACATCATATTTTGCCAAGAATAAATATGAGTTTATATAAAGTAGATACAAACTATGAAGCAATTAAAGATAAAGGTATTCTAAAATGCATTCAAGATTCTAACAAAACAAGTGAAATTGATATACATTGGTTTAATATGGGTTTATTTTCACTTTTAAATGATCCAAACATATGGTTTCAATCCACACTAGCAAATAAAGCGGAATATTTAGATGAAGTTGGAAAGTTTTGCTATGAATCCATTTTAGAACCTCTTACAGAATGGATTGCCGCAAAACGTATTGCAGAAATACATAGCTGGATAGTTGAGTTATCAAATGATATTTTAACTTTTACAAAAAATAAGAAAGATGCTGGATCTGCAACAGATTATGATGTGAGTAGTGCAAATAGTAAATTAATTAAGAGTAGGGTAAATTATTTACAAGCGAAGAAAAAAGAAATGTTAGCTCATAAGAAGTTGACATCTATTTCAGGAAATGATTTAACTATTCCCGAGCACTTTTACTTTGCAAATCAATCAGATGTCGAATCTAAAATGTCTATGAAAAGACTTAAGGAAACATTTAATAGATCAAAAAAGATATCTGAAGTTTTTCGAGATGGATTTAGTCTTATTCCTGGAATAGCTCTATCAACAAAACATCAATTTTATCCAGAACGTACTGTTAATACCTTTACACTAGACTTTAGAAGTGTATTTGGACTAAAAGATATAGGAAATATGCTTGCTATTGGTCAGAAAAGTCAATTGGCTCGGATCGAATATTTACGTAATTCTAAAAAAATTCAGGATGATTCTGAGCAGTTGCAAGAAGAATATAAGTTTAATCAAGAAGTAAGAAGAATGAGAGAAAATGTAGCTCTATTGAATTTTGATTCAGTAGAGATGAAAATTGCAAGTTTTGAAGGTGGAGTAGATAGAAATAGACGTAATATATCAATAGAGGATATTTTACAATCAGAGATCGAATTACTAGAAGCTGAAAAACAATATTTAGAATCAGTATCAGAGGAAGTAAAGTCTTCGTTAAAGATCATGTATCATAATGGTCAATTTGTAAAATATATTATAGATGACACTGTTATTTGGGAAAGAAGAAGTATGTTTAAGGGGTTACACCAGCATGATACTTTTGTGTTATCTTCTTCTGGATCAGAGATTGAATTAGGTGCTTATAAGAATATAGAGGTATAGTGCATGGTAAAAGAAAGCGTACAATCTATATTAGATTCTATAAAAGAAGATATTAAAGAAGAAGATGTAGATCACAACTCTTTAAATAATGAGAAATCTACATCAGTTAATAAAAATAAATCAGATATTAATGATAAGGTAAAATTTTCTACTTCAGAAGAATTTTATATTCTGAATGAATATCTAAAAAACAATAGAATAAATAAAAGAAATTCCACAAAAATTACTAAGACAATACAGAATTCAAAAAAATCATTAGCCGATATTAAAAATAGTAATCATATTAGATATGAAGGCTTTTATAAAAGTGTTATAAAAAGCAATGCTATATTGAAAGGAAAAAACTCACTAGAAGATAGTAAAAATGAAGAATTACAGAATGATAGTAATAAATTAGAAATGCAAAAAGCAGGATTTGAAGTAAAAAATAATAACTCAGAAATTCAAAAAACAGACTTTGAAGTGGAAAATATGCACTTGAAAACTCATATGTCAGATTATGAAGTGAAAAATATAAACGAACATACATCAGGTCTTGAAGTTGAGAATGATAAATTAGATAGTGAAAATAATCAGCCTAAAATTCAAAATAAGGAATTTGAAGTTGAAAATAATAAGACAGAAACTCAAAAATCAGTATCTGAAGTGACGCATAATAACTTAGATAGTAAAAATGAAGAATTACAGAATGTAAACAAAAATTTAGAAGCTCAAAAAACAGACTTTGATGTCGAAAATAAGAGTACTAACTTATCTTCTGAAGCAAATACTAAGAAAATTTTTGACTCTAAATTATTATTTTTACATAAAAGCAATATTGATCTTTTACATCAAAATGATATCAAGCTTATATCTAGACAAAATAATATAAAAAATTTAAAATTCAGACAGTTACCTGTTTTTAAAGGAGAATTAATGGTTATACATCATGATAATGCAATTAAAAGCTTATCTAAACTAAAAAATGAAGTAAATAAACTTTCTAATTTCAAAGATAATCTTTCTCATTCTAAAGATAATATATTGGACTCAATTGTACTTGATTCTTTAGAGAAAAATAAAGATAAGATATTAGAATATGTAAAAAATAAGATATCTTCAATGTATATGGAAAAAGCCTCAGAATTTTTAAAAGAGTACTTTTTAAATGATCAACTTTTAGATCTAGTTAAGGATTCTTTAGATAAAACTCTTACACATGATATATTAAAATCAATGGTTCATGATCTTATAAGAAATAGAGTAGAAGAGGTCACTACAAATATTGTTACTGAGATAGCAGAACGAGAGATAAAGTCAATAGTAGAAAAATCTAATAATAAGATATGAATTAACCTAAATAAACTTCAACAATATTATAATTGAATACAAGTTTAATTTATTTTATTTTACGTTTAACCATCAGTTTATATTTTGTATACGTTATATATTACATTTATTTTATGATGAAAGATAATATCTGGATAAGTAAATTTTGATTTTTTTTCAGCACATATAAATAATTTATTAATACTTACATTAGAATAGTGTATTCTTATAAGTAGTCAATGCGATTTTTGACTAGAAAGATAATATAAAGGCATCATGTTTATTCAATTCTGTAAATATACTTATTCTTTTTTAAAATTAATCTGTTATTTAAATATATCTTATATGACATTATAGTTCTTTAATGAAAAAATAAAAATCATATTCACTTTTATCAATTTAATCACTAATATATATGACAAAAATATTTTGTTTCTAATTTTATTATAACTGATTTATACAATTTGATTTTTACTTGATCTAAATTGATATGATAATAAAAAAGGCTAAATCATATTAATTTAAAGAAAATTTTAAAATATAAAAATACTTCACTTATATCATATAAGCTTGTTTTTTAAAATTTGTATACAAATATATTACATCAATTCAACTTACTAAATAAAATTTATATATAGAAATTTTGATATTTATAGAAAAATGTATTTTTGAACACAGTAGTATTGTTTTTTACTTTTATTAATACTTATGTATTTAAATTTATTATTTATATTTTGAGGCTAATTTATTTCAGTAAAATTAGTATAATAAGCAAGGTATATTATATTAAAATGAATTAGCCATTAATGGAGGATTCTTAGAGCCTTTATATTTAACATGCGTTCCTTTCGCTCTTCCATTTTTGTAAACAATAGATTTTAAATCAAATCGTGTGAAGGAAAATTGACAGTGACAAAATTGATTTTTTGCTTTTATTGATAGTAAAACTACTTTATGAAAGGTAAAAATTGACATTGGAAGAAATTTGTTATTTTCAAATCCAACAGTAGCGATTTTTGCTATTTTATTAGGTTTATCGTCCATATATATTTTAATCAAGCTTGAGCGCACTGTGTCTCTTTCTTCAAATGATACTTGTACATAGCTAACAAATCTATTAGCATCTCCAAGTTGAGATTGTGCTGTATGATGTAATGCACTACGTCCTAGTGACCATTCAAATGAAGATAATTGTATAAAGTGTTTTATTCCCTTAACTCTCATGTGACTAAGTTCAGGAGCTTTCACTCCCCATTTATCTGCTTCAAATAATGTAATTGTCTGTGGTTGATTTGATTGATCATGATTTTCCATGTTATGATGTTTAAAATTCATTAGTCGTCTCCTTTAGGTATACTAGCAACTAGGCGTAAAGATACAGTTAATCCTTCAAGTTGAAAATGTGGTCGTAGAAAAATCACTGATGAATATTCTCCAGGATTTTCTTTATTATCAAATACTTGAATATCAGCTTCTCGTAGAGGATACATAGCTTTTATATCTTGTGATGCATCATCATCTAGTAAAACATAATCAGAAATCCATTCTTGTAGATAATCTTCGACATTTTCTGGTGACATAAAGCTACCAATTTTTTCACGCATCATAACTTTAATATAGTGAGCAAAGCGTGAGGCATTGATAATGTATGAAAGACGAGATGATAATGCTGCATTTGAAGTTGCTTCTGGCAAATTATATTTTTTTGGTTTTTGTGTGCTTTGAGAGCCAAAAAATACAGCTGTATCAGTTCCTTTTGCATGACATAGAGCTATAAATCCTAGATCGCTTAATTCTTTTTCTCTACGATCAGTAATTGCAACTTCTGTTGGACATTTCATTGAAATATCACCAGATGATGTTTGAAAAGTATATATAGGTAGATGTTCAACTAATCCGCCACCTTCAACTCCTCGAATTGCAGCAGACCAGCCATATTTAAAATATGCTGTTAGAATTTTTTCAGCCATTGCATATGCAGCATTACCCCAGCAAAAAGTATTATCGGATTCCCCATGAACTGTTTCAGTATAATTAAATTCTTTGACCGGAATTCCTTTAGGTCCATATGTGTTTCGTACTAGAACACTTGGCAGAAATAAATTCATATATCGAGCGTCTTCAGAAGATCTAAATGAGTTCCATGCGATAGCTTCAGAGCTATCAAAAGAATTAGCTAGATTTCTAATAGAATCTAGAGATTGAAATGATTTCAGATCAAACATTTCAGGTGAAGCTGCCGCTAAAAATGGAGCATGAGAAGCAGATGCTACTGATGCTAGTAGTGTTATTAGAGTGACATCATATGCTGAGCGTCCAAATCGAAAATCGCCTAATAAGCATGTGTATGGAATTCCTCCTATTGTACCATACTCTTTCTCATAAATTAGTTTAAATAAATGACTTTGATCAAATTCAGAAGCTTTTTCAAGATCACTTTGAATTTCATCACGTGTAGCAGCAAAAATTCTTAGTTTGATACCTTGTCCAGTATGAGCATTATACACTAGATGATGTAAATTACGCCAACGAGCTTCTAATGATTGAAAATCTGAATGATGTAGAATTTCATCCATTTGATTTGACAATTTTTGATCTATATTAGCTATAAATTGCATAGAGATTCCATATAAATTATCTTTATTTTGTAATGATAAATTTCCATTTTGCTGTACAAAATATTTTGCAAAAGTTATCAATATTTTTTTACAATGATTAATAATCTTTATATCTTCACTTGTTGTCATTAATGAATCTGTAATAATTTGTGTGGCTATTTTAGCATCGTCTATATTTTCTTTTGCTAATTTAGCAATTTCGCTATCATTTTGTAGTAACTCAACTATTATAGAGTGTAGATTTATATTTGCATCAATTTTTGCAGCAAAATCTACCAAATCATTTCTATTTGATAGTAACTCATTTAGCTCTGGAACTGATTTTACAATTTGTGTAGGAGAAAAGTCATCAATAGATTTAAATGCAAGTGATATCGCAATTTTTGTTTCAGAAGTATTACTTGATTTTTTATGCTTGTCAGATTTGTTTTTATCTGTTTGTACATCAGCTTCATCTGAAGTTTCAGAAGAGTCACTTGATTCTTTATTTTTATCAGATTTATTTTTATTAGTTTTTACATCATCTTTATCTGAAGTTTCAGAAGAGTCATCATTTGAAGAGGGTTCTTGTATTTTATTTGCTATAGAAAGTTGTAATGTAGGGTGAATTGATTTCATTACATCATTAAAGTTATCTGAATCAATATAAACAAATATTCGTTCTGTATATGGTTTTACATCTTTATTGTGACCAAAGAGGTCACTTATAATACCCAGAACGAAAGGTAGCTCCTTTTTTTCAATCGCTCCACCTGTTTCCACTTCATATACTATCTGTACTCGTGGTGGTCGAATTTTTGTTAACAGATATTGAGTGCTTTCAGTCATATTTTTAGTCCCCTTTCTAAATAGTTTATTCTTTATGTATTGATATTTAGTCAAAGTTTTTGATTGAGAAATTTGATAAATTATATATCATCTTAAATTATAATTAAAAATAAAGAATGAAGATGTTGAAAACTGATTGAATATATAATTTTAATATTAATTATCGATTATGTTACAAGAAATTTATATCAATATTGATTTACACTTCTTTATTAGTATATGAAATAATATGTTAGGTAAATATTTATTAATAAATTACATATGTAAAACTAATTTATATGAAAAATATATAATATTCTTACATTACTATAGATAAAGATTATAATTCAAAATTAAAATTTCTATTTTTTATAAATAAACGCTGAGTATACTTTGTATACTAATTAAAAAATTTTTTTTCACTTATTACAGTAATTCTCTTTCATTAGCATATTGTTTTGCTATTTCTTTTCGTGTATTTAACATTTGTGTAATATTTTCCGTATGCTCCTTTAGAGATGATTGAGTTTTGTATGTAGATTCTTGAAGTTGACGAACATCCTTTGTATATCTATCTGATGCTAATGAGCCCACATATAGAATAATTAGCAAAATCATAATTATTTTGTTCATAGTTAAATTATATATGTATTTCATTATTTTTATGTTAACTATGTATCGTAGCTTGTAATATGTTTTGAAAGTATTAATAATATATTTATATAAAATGAAAATTTTACAAGGAAAATATAAATTTAAAACTTTAAGTCATCTTGAAAAAAGTCGGCCATTAATTTCTAAAATTAGAAAAAGTATATTTGATGTATTACATGGCTTTAAAAATTTAGAGCATTCTACTGTTGCAGATATTTGTGCAGGTAGTGGTACATTTGGATTTGAGGCTTTATCTAGAGGAGCCATAAATGTTAATTTTGTAGAAAAAGATATTCGTACTGCAAGCTCTCTAAGACACATTTGTAGAAACTGGAATATAGAAAATGCTCGCGTAACTTGTAAAGATGCTAGATATCTACCGTTACTTACAACTGCATATGATATAATATTTTGTGATCCTCCTTTTTTGCATGATTGGATTTCATGTATGATAAATGCATTATTACAAAAGAATTGGGTTGGTGAATCATCTATTCTGATAGTAAGATTAGCAAATGATATATCTCAATATTTTATAAAAAATAAAATGAAATTATTGTACTCAAATAAAATTGGTGTGTCTTATATATTTTTCTTTTCAAAAGAGTGATTTGTTTTATAGCAAGTGACTTAATTGAAGATAATCAAAGTAATATATGAATATGTGTTATAATTTTAATACTAAATTTGCTATTTAATACTTTTTATTAAAGCTAATTATTAAATTTTAAGATAATGCTTCATAAAAGTAAAATAATTTATTATTAAGTTATAAATCAAACTATAGATTTGTTGTGAAGGTAATGAAATTAATGTTTAAATCAATCCAGGTATCAAATATATTAAACCATTTCTGAAGCTCATCTGCATTAATTTTTGATTTCTCGGCTGATTCATTTCATTTTATGGTTAGGTAAATACGCAGCTCTCAATCCTGCTTCTCCTCGTTCCGCTGCTTTCCGCTTGACATGGTAAATAGCG
>CAJXXZ010000004.1 GCA_913063285.1 uncultured bacterium
AAATATAAGGATCAAAGATTATGAGAATGGTGAAAATTCTCAACTTGAAAAATAAAAATATTACAAAAAAATCAAAAATCATGTACGATTTGAAACTTCTTCATAATTGAATAAGATGATAGAAAATTTATGTGTGAAATTCAATATTAAATTAAATATAACGGTGAAAGATTTGTAGAATAGCAAAAATTCTCAACTTGAAAAATTAAAATATTACAAAAAAAATCAAAAATCATGTAAGATTTGCAACTTCTTCATAATTGAATAAAATGATGTTATAAATTTATTATGAATCAGCCAAATACAAAAGCGAATTTTATAGAATATAAAGAAGAAATTGAAAATGGTATTTTAATTAGTGCTGATCATTACATAAATATATTTAGTTACATATTTAAAAAATGAAAATTATAAATGATCATTAGAAAAAAAGAATATGGAGCAGCATACTTAGCATTATAGTATCTTATTCTTTAATTGATGTAGAAAATTATATTGCAACCTAAATGGGCTTTATGGAAAAAAGATTAAAAATTTAATATAGAAAAGTCAACTATAGAACTTTTAATATTTAAGTAAAATATTCAGGTATAGAATCGAATATTAACTTCAAAAGATTGGAATAATGGTGAAAATTCTCAACTTAAAAAATAGAAATATTACAAGAAAAAATCAAAAATCATGTACGATTTGAAACTTCTTCATAATTGAATAAGATGATGTTATAAATTTCTTATGAATCAGCCAAATACAAAAGCTAATTTTGTAGAATATAAAGAAGAAATTGAAAATGGTGTTTTAATCAGTGCCGGCCATTACATAAATAATGTACTTAATGGAGAATATCGTCAATATCAAAATGGAAAATTACAGCTTATGGGACAGTATAAAAATGGCAAAAAAAATGGATGGGTCGAGATATACACAAATACAGGAGATCTTCAACTTAGACTGATCTATAAAAATGGAATACGGCATGGCTCTATATACACATATGAAAATGGATGTTTATCAATGCATGGATGTTATGCAAATGACAAAAAGCATGGCGATTTTATATACTATAATCAAGGATATATAATTCGTCATGAACATTTTTTTGAAGATGTTTTACATGGACTTTCATATACATTTTTTCCAAATTCTACTCAAATTTTTGAGCGTGGAAAATATTTTCAAGGTAAAAAACACGAAAATTGGTCATATTTTAATGAAAGTGGCGAATTAATAAAAGAGGAAAAATATGTATATGGAGAAAAATCCGTTAATTCCTGAAAATTGATTTAATAAATTCATTATGATCAATAATTTATATTTTATTTTAAATATGATCGATTGAATTATATAAATATATTCATATAAAAATAATTATGACTTATGTAAAAAAATCACTACTCAAAGATGAAATAAATGTATTTATTCATAATTTTAAATATTTCACACATTGTAATATATTGCATTGAATTTTCATCAAAACACTTTCACTTTTTCTTCATATTGATACTAAGCACCTTAAGTTAAATTAATTTCAACTTACAAAAGTAAATAGTTTAAAAATTATTTTTAATTTCTATAAATTACTTAAATTAATAACAACTTTTTAATTTCTATATCAATTTCACTCTATATAGTTTTTATATTATCAAGATTTGTATTATGATATTTAATTTATGCTTATACTATTATTTTTACTAAGAAAGTTACAAAATCAAATTATAAAATTACTCTTTGTATATAATGTAGGTCATATTATTTCATAAAAATTTTATACACCATGAAAATAAAAATTATTTCATTTAAAGTTAGTAAATACTTTTGATACACTATTTTAGGCATAATTCAAATTAATTTGAAACTATTTTATATATGAAATATAGATATAAAGTCATATTTAGTAGAATAAAAATTTATATATTAAAACAAGCTAAATAAATATTTTTTATTAATGTATGAAAAATAATTATACTCATCTTGATATTCTCTCTAAAACTTTTATGAAATTAAGAAAAGATGCAAATTAAGATTGTATTGAGGATAAAAGTATTCACTATTACATTACTCTTGTTGTCTTTCTACAAGAATATACAATGTTTTTTTATTTTAAAAGTACCATTCTTTATGTATAAATAGTATTTACTAAATTTTTATCGAGCCAAACATTGCTATTTAATCTAAAACTTTTTAAATTTCACACCTTCTATAAGTTGAATACTTTTTTTATTTATTGTTTGAAATATCGCTTAAACAAAATGTATATTATTATTGAATAATCACTTACACTAAATATCTGTAACTACTATATTAAAAATAATATTTATTTATAAACTTAATTACATTTATTGTTTTAAATAACTGAGTAAAAGATAGTTTTTATTATAAAGTTTATATTTTTTACCACTCTTGATTTTATAATTCACGCTATATTGTATTACTTGGTAAACATTTATTAAACCATGTTCTGTTGAGCATATTGCATCGTTTTTTGTACAATTTTATTTTTCATATTCTGAATAGTTTTTTCTGTAAAATATTCATTATTTTCAAAAATTCTACTACTGAAAATTCACTACCCTTAAAATTTGTAACCTGCTATATAATATATACTGTTTTTAAAAATTTTATTTATTGTTCATATGTAACATTAATTAACTATACATATTTTTTTAACACTTGATTTTATAATTCACGATATATTGTATTACTTGGTAAATATTTATTAAACCATGTTCGCTGTCGTTTAGCATATTGCATCGTTTTTTGTACAATTTTGTTTTTCATATTCTGAATAGATTGTTTTTTCTGCAAAATATTCGTTATTTCTAAAAATCCTATTGCTGAACATTCCTTACCCTTAAAATTTGCAACTTCCTGCAAAACATTTGGAAACATGGCATTTACTCTTCTTATAATTCTCTCGCGTAATGTATTCTTTTCACATACAATACGCTCTATATTATAAGAAATATCACAAAATTGTATTTTTGGCTCATTATACCACTCATTTAAACTTTTTCCTGTAAATTTTTTCACAGCAAGTGCTCTAGATAGTCGAGAATGATGATGCGGGCCAATTTGTTGTGCCATCACCTCATCAACTTGCATTAGTTCCTCATATACATTTTTCACGTTATCAATAATTCTAGGTACATTTGGAATGGACGCAATTCCATTACAAAACACATCGATATACATACCAGATCCGCCAACCAAAATTGGAACTAATTTATTTCTTAAAGCATTTTGAACAGCAATCTGTGCATCACATGCCCACTTATAAGCAGAAATTTGTTCATAATAATTATATTTTGAGTACAACATATGTGGAACATTACGCATATCTTCAAAAGAAGGCTGTGCAGTTAAAATTGGTAATTCTTTATAAATTTGTTGACTATCTGCGTTTATTACACATCCATTTACCTTTTTTGCTAGATTTAGTGCATAAGCAGATTTACCACTTGCTGTTTCACCCACTATAATATACATAACTAATTATGTAAAATATATGCTTATATTTCAATCATAATATAATAATATAATTATATCATAATCAGCGTTTGATAAGAACAACGAAATTTCATTGTCTATAATACTTTTAATTTATCATCATTTAGCTTATACATATTTGAAAAATTGATATAAAGTTTTATCATTTCATTCTAAATTAGGTTATGATTTATAAGTTGAAGTATAATGTATTATATATAACCATTTTTTAACAGCTTTAAGCTCATTATTCAATGATAAATATTTTTAAGTGATTGTTCCACACCTTAGAATATACGCAAATTATTATAAACTGTTTTTGTCTCATTTATTCATAAGATTACGTTTATTTTGGTTAATTCTAACAACTTTTTATTGTCTTTCAAATTACTAAAATCAAAAATTGAAAAATGCAGTTATATAAGGTGTAATCAATCCAGACTATTCAGATCTATATCTTCAGATGAAGGTATATCAACTAAACCTAATTTAGGAAATTTCTCTTCTACTTTTGTAGCACTATCTTCAAACTGACTAATTTCAGTATCATCTAATTTCATCATTTGAATACTTAATATTTCGTCTCTTGGTTTAGAATAATACTTATAATCATTAGAGTAAAGTTGAAGAAATCTTTTTAAATTAATAGTGTGTACTGATGGACCACAAATCTCGGCTATACCTAAATCGCTTGCTAAATTATACTTTATTTTCAGCACTAAATGAGTGGTACCTGCTGGTATTTTCATTAAATTTCCAATTTTATCTTGACTAACAAAAAAATAAATCGAATTACCTTTTCTAGTAGCAGAAATACCTTTAATATGATTAATATTTTCACCTTCCTGCTCTCTAATACATGCTGGTTTAGCCATTTTATATATTTTCATCATATTCTGTGACGGTTGTACAGGCATATAAGATAGATCTATAATTTTATCTTTATCAGCCGAGCTTTCAGGGAGTTTCGCTTCACTTTCTACTTTTTTAGTCTTTCTTTCAATTTGAGAAGGTTGATGATTAACTAAATCCATAATTTTTATGCTTCTTATAATGCTATCTTTAAATTCGCGATTTTCATCATAAAGTTTCAAAAAATTTTCTAAACAAAACTCATATTTATATTTTTTATCTGTAGCCAAAATCTTAATCACTTCTGCCTGCACTGCATCAAAATAATTCATTTTGAAAACTATATGAGAGGCTTCAGGTGGCAATACTATTCGATCTTTAATTGCTTTTCTATTAACAATGCACCAAGCTTCATCATGATTGAAATATCTTTTAACAAGAATATCTTTATTCAACATTTTATTCTTATTTATAGTAGTATCTTGTATATTCATTTCTTTACAAATTTGTTCTACTGGTGTGAGAGGCATATCAAATAGATTGAGAGGACATTCACTTGATTTGAAAGATTTTGATCTATCGGCTTTAGGTAATTCAGAAAATTTCGCTTCACTTTCTACTTTTTTAGTCTTTCTTTCAATTTGAGCAGGTTGATGATTAACTAAATCCATAATTTTTATGCTTCTTATAATGCTATCTTTAAATTCAGGATTTTCATCATAAAGTTTCAAAAAACTTTCTAAATAAAACTTATATTTGTCATTTTTATCTGTATCCAAGACCGTAATCATCTCTGCCTGCATTGCATCAAAATAATTCATTTTAAAAACTATATGAGAGGCTTCAGATGGCAATACTATTCGATCTTTAATTGCTTCTCTATCAAGAATAAAAAAAACATCATCATCATTTTTATATCTTGTAGCTTGAGTATTTTTACTTAATATTACTCTTTTATTTATATCGTTATCTACAAAGCCAACATTTTTATAAATTTGTTCTACTGGTGTGAGAGGCATATCGCATAGATTGAGAACACGTTCACTTGACTTGGAAGATTTTGATCTATCATCTTCAGGTAATTCAGAAAATTTCTCTGCTTTTTTCACTTCAGTTTTTCTTTGAGTTTGACCAGGTTTGCCTCTACCAGCTGACCTTTCAGGAAATTTCACTTCACTTTCTACTTTTAGAGTACCTATTTGAGTTCTACTAGCTTGATAATTATCCAAATTAATCATTTTAATAGTTGTTGCGCGTTGAAATTTCCTATTATACTTTAGACGCTCAAATAATACATCATAATTAATTCTAGCTTCTAAAATTTCTGATTGACCTCTAACAGTAATCGCTTTTTCTTCTACTGCTTTATCATAATCCATTTCAAACATTATATGTGAAGCATAAGGTGATAATTGTATTAGATGTCCAAGCTTATTCTTAATTTTGGATTTTTTAACAAAATAACAAATTGAATTCTTATACATTATAGCATAAGAATCTTGATGACGTAATTTTTCTATATTTTCTTGCTTCATATTCATTTCTTGCACAATTTGCTTCACTGGTGTAAGAGGCTTATCGAATAAATTTATAAAAGATCTGACTTCTTCAGAAGATAGTGATGGTTCTGCTTCTGTTGTGAAATAAGAAGGAGTTGCAAGCCAACTTTGAGATGGCTTTGGACTTGCATTTAAAACAAGTATTAAGGATAGAAGTATTATCATAATTTTAATTATAACACATATAATAAATAAAAAAATATTATATTTATACATAACTTGATATTTCAAGCTACTATTTTCTATAATATAAGAAAAGCTTATATACTCATAAAATCTATCTCTTTGAGTATTAATAAGAATTAGGAAATTTTTCTTCTATAACTTACTCTTCATTCAAATGATTCATCTGATACATTTATGGTAATATGCCCTAATTCACTATAAGAATAATTACTATCATAGTCATCTTTAATTAGTTTGAAATAACTGATAGCCTGAAGTAAATTTTCATCAATATTAGTATATCCTTTCTATTGAAAAAGATTTCTTACTTCAGATAATACTTCATACATAATTTCTGAACCTGTTATAATAGTTGTCTTTTAAAAGATTATATTCACTAATAAATATCTGCTGTAACTCAATAATATCCATAATTGCATATACACTAAAGTAGCGTTGCGCCAAAAACATTGTATTCTCTTCTGTCACTAATGATTCAGAATGAGAGAATTCATCTATACCTAATTCAGATGAATATATTTCAGCTTCTATAGTATTTCCTTCTGCTGTTCTAGGTTCATAACCATCTAGTTTAATCATTTTAATTGATAGTCTATGTTGACGCTCATCCTTACATAGTTGAGTGAATTTTCCTAAACTAATCTGGCGTTTATTTGATTCTAGATTTGGCAAAGTTCGAACTACTTCATACTTTTTTTACTGCATCTTCATAGTTCATATCAAAAACTATATGAGTAGTACCATCTTTTAATTGCATTAGCTTACCAATTTTATCTTGACTGACAAAAAAACAAATTGAATCGCCACTTCTCACATAACCAATACTATTGGTAAGGTTTTATGAATCATCACCTTATTAAGCAATTCTTCTTTATCATTTGGTGATATGCGAAGTGTATCAACAATATGATATAGTGGTGTGATGAATTGAAGGAATAGATCTATATCAGTTATCTTCTGAGAATAATCGAATGATATAGGTATTTTATTAGTTGATCTCGGCATTGAATTTAAGGTAAGAATGAAAGATAAAAGTGTATTATAATATTATTTATTACATAAACAACAAATAATACAAGATTTTAAATATATATTTTATCAAATAAATTACTGATAAGTCAAAAATATGTTGAGATGTATGATTTTTTAAGTGTAATATTTTTCTTTAGAAAGAAGTGATTTTCCTACTCATAAGTTAATAAGGAAATCTTTATATGTTTGAAATCACAAAAAAACTTTCAAATCAATTTCAATACAATTCATCTAAATTTATATCTAAATCTTTCAAAACATTCTATATCTATAGTGAATATGTATCACACTTAATCTAATTTCATTGCTTGAACACTCATAATATCTTCAAATATCTCACCGTTAAAGTAAAGGTTTAAAAATTCATCTAAATCAAAATTTTCTGTACCTAAAGAATTAGCCCTAATTAAGTTATAACCTTTTAATTTAGTAGAATAATATACTTCAAATATTACATAATCTGTTTCATGTGGTAATATCATTCTATCTCCAATTTCATCTTTATTAATAGCAAGTAAAATAACACCATCAAATGTCATATAAAAATTCTCTTTTCGAATCAAATCATCTTTATTATCTTGATTACTCAAAGTGTTTTTTATTTTTGCTTCTCCTATTAATTTAAATATTTGAGTTTCTTGAACAATTTCCTCTAATGATTTAACAGGCTTATAGGATAGATTTTCAATTTTTAGTTTGTGATAAAATGAATAAGATCTTACTTCAGTATATCGTTTAACTATATCATCTGAATCTAATTGTATTATTTGAACATCTATACTATCTCTAAATTCTTTATTAGTAGAGTAAGATTTAAAGAATTGATTTACATCAACAGTCTTATTCCCTGAAGCATTATCAAGCTTAATTATTTCTAAAGATTCTCCTATATTAGAATCAACTTTAAAGCATACATGAGTGGTTTCTTGTGATAATATCATTCTATCTCCAATTATACCTTTACTAAAAAAAATGTAAGATGAATTCTTATCTTTTAGATGACTCTTTCCTCTAACAATTAATTTCATTTTAGATATATCACTAAGATATTTTTCTTTCTTTCTTTCTGATATTTGAGTTTCTTGAACATATTCCTCTAATGATTTAATTGTCATACCAGATAGATCTGTAATTACTGGCTCGAAATTAGATGATTCAGATCGATCATTTGGTTCTAATTCAAATGGTACACCTATATCATCAGATCTCAATTCAGATGAATTAGCTTGATCATTTCGTTCTAATTCAGGTGAATGAACTTGATGCGTTGGGGTAGAGAAAGGACTAGTACTTTGATAAGCACCTTGAAGTGCTTCAGTATAACCAATAGGTTTTGGTGCTGCATGCAAACATAGTATCAGATTTATAAGTATTATCATAAAGTTTATAATATATTAAAAAATAAATAGTACAAGTTCTTTTAAATATATTTTTTGATTTTTGATCAACCAAATCACATTATTATAAAATTTTGACTATGATATGATTAAATTATGTAAATATTTAAAAAATCAAGTTGTATATCTTAATCAACTTAATTTCATAAGTTTATTGCTTAATGAAGAGTATTATATGTTTGTTGATTCTTTTTATTAGCTTGAATTTATAGAAAAATTTATCAAGTAATACTGAATGATTCATATTTTATCATTTTGATAGTTTTTTAACTAGTGCACGAGTTACTTTGATTAGATAGCTTTTTGTTTCTATAAGAAACTCTTTTCCACTCATTATCATCTATATTAGAGACACCTGCTATAGAATTGACCATACCTTTTTCATCAGTCTTATCTTATTTTTCAGGCAAAATTTACTTCTTGTAAACTGACGTATTATGATGCATTTACTAGCTATTTATGATAAATTATTTTTTTGATTCATATGACTTATACTTATTTTGATAAAGTTTAATTACATTCTGCTATCGTATATTAAACTGATATATATCTATATATGCAAATAAATAAATTTCTGAAAAATAGAATAAATTAAATTGATGTGAATAATCTCTACCAGCTTAACTAAATCACTATTCAGATTCATCTTTTATAGTATTTACTTATATTATTTAAGGTTCATGATTCATGAATTTTATCATTTAAATAATTATTTATTTTGCCATATTCATTGTTTCAATACTTTTTATACTACCTTGCAATGAAGGATCATGAGCATAAAATTGCATAAATTTCCTTAAATTAAAAACATGTGCAGATTGAGTTTTAAGTATAAGTAATCCGTAATCTATTGCTTTTTTATAATCCATTTCAAACACTATATAATTAGCTTCTTCTGGTAACTTTATTAGTTTACCAAGAATATCTTTGTCTAATATACTCCAAAATAAATTACCATCTTTAGGATTCTTATTTAGAAAACCATTCTTCAGTAGAAATCTAATATTTTTACCACTAATATCTGCTTTGTCAAAAATTTCATATTCTTTTCTAATAGGCTTATCATATAGAAATACAGGATCATATTCATCATCAACTAATCTCATCGTTTCAATACTTATCATACCACCTTTCAATGTCTCATCCTCGTAGATAAGTTCAAGACATCTATCTCTATCAAGATAGAGTTCACCTGGATATTTCCTTGAATTTTTCATCAAGTTGAGATCTTTTAGTTTATCAAAATTCATTGTAAACACTATATGAGTAGCTTCTTCTGCTAATTTTATTTTATATCCAAGTTCCTGTTTACTAACCAGCAAATAAAATAAATTCTCTATTCCATAACGAAGCATACCTCTTTTAAGTAAGAACTGTATTTGATGCTCTGAAATCATGATTCTTTCAATAATTTTATCTACTGCTGTAATAGGCTTATTAGATAGATTAAGAGCATGTTCTTTATTTATTAATGGCTCAGAATGAGAGAATTCAGTTTCACCTAGTCTAACTACGTGAATAGTTGAGGTAGCTTTAAGTTCATCATTGTCATGGTAATTTTTAACAAAACTCTCTAAAATAAGTATAGCTTGATCTTTAAATGGACCTGAAGATGCAACTTTAACTACCTTAAGATGTTTGGCTAAATCATAATTCATTTTTAATACTATATGAGTAGTATTATATGGTAATTTCATTAGCCGTCCAAGTAGACTTTTATGCACAAAAAACCAGATATCTTTATGATCTTCAGGTGATCTAAAACGACGAATACCTTCATGAAAAAATATTCCTCTCTGTTTAGCAGTATCCTCACGTCCTATTTCTGTAAAAATATCTTCTATGCTTGTAAATGCAGTATCGCGAAGATTTAAAGCTTTAATTTTAGGACCAAATAATTCCATGACTTCAATACTTACCCTTTCTTTAAATTCACGATTTTTTTCATAAAGTTCACAGAATTTCTTTAAATTAATCTGAAGTTTCTTCGAATCAGAAACTTGAAGTATTTCAAGACCTTCTGCTTCATCATAATACATATTCAATACTATATGAGTGGCTTGATTTGGTAATAGCATTAGATCTTCAACTGCATTTTTGATAATAACAAACCAAATTGAATTACCATTTTGTATATGAAGAATACTTTCATCAAATAATCTTTTTGCATATGATTCATGATTAAGTAGTTCGCTTTTATCCATCTCTAATACCTTACTTTTTTGAATAATATTCTCTACTGATGTAATAGGTCTATCGAGCAGATTTGGAACAAATAACTTGCTGTTAGCAATATCTTCTTCAGTGCTAGTAAAATGATCATTATTATTTGCAATAAGTATTAATGCTTGCCAAAATGCTTGAACTCTGAAAAAATGATCATCAAAATATTCTTCTTTATTAAACTTTTCTCTTAAAGTAAAAAATTGTCTTAAATATACTTCATGTATTTCTGAATTCTTGAGAATATGTGGTTTAAAACTATTATATAGTTTCATGATTTCATTCTTTTGTGATTCATTTTGCATAGCAGTATTCACATTAGAATATCGACGTAAAATATCCTCATCTGTTTTATCACCTTCTGACATAAATTTACTATATGCAAATGCTTGAACTATATTTTCATCGAAATCTTTATGTCCTTGTGCTTCAAAAATTCCTCTTACTTTTTGTAACAACTCTGATGATAGAAGTTCTGCCATTTCTGAATATTGCTTTATATGATCAAATCTATTCATCATTTTTTGCCGTAACTCATCATTATGATCATACATAATCTCAGACAAACTATATTTTTTTTCGTCAAGATATATGATATTTTCACTGCCTTCTTTTTCCGTGAAGTCAGCATCAAATTTACTCACAACTTTAGAAACAGACTCAGACACATCTTCTGGTTTATCAAGGCTTGTATGATCAGGTTGAAGTTTTGGCCCTGCATGTAGACAAAGTATCAAAGATAAAAATACTATCATAATATTCATATAACAGATGATAATAAATAATACCAGTATTTTACATGTATATTTTTTTATCTTCACTACTACTAATCGATCAAAATGTATTCAAGATAATCATATGTGAAAATTTTAGTTATTTTTTGAAAGAAAATTTATTTATTTCAAATTAATATTATGCGATGTATTTATTAGATATTTAAGACAATTATTCATTTCTGTATCTAATGAAACTGTTAATACGTATATGATTTTATAATTTTCTGCTTCTATTATGAAATTGTATTAATTCATACTGAGGGCAATTATTATGTTAATTGTTGAGATGGAAATTTTTTGCCGCGAATTTTGTTAATTGTCTGAACTGATGAGGATTCAGTTTATCTAGTGCTTGTTGAGCTTTTGATGTAAAATCTTTTGCCAATAAATAATGATTTGCATCTAGTTCTGATAGAGATTCATTTGAAGATAGCATGCCTCTTAAATTTGATATTATATGCCCCCATACATTATGATCTAGCAACTTGGAATCTAAATGAATATCATATTGATCTTTTGTCATATCAAATAATAAAGCATATATAGGAATTATTTTTTGTAGGCAGGAAAGATATATAATATGATAATTTTGATAAAATTTCATATATTGTTTCAAAATTTCTTGAAACTCTTTATCATATACAAAATCATTATTTTGGTACTTTTCTAGATTGTTTAATTTCACATGCACTAAGTATTGAGATAGATCATAAAACATTTCTTTACTCTTTATAAGGTTTGTATGATGTAATAACCCTTCATATTGTTCCGAAATCTCAAAGTTCTCTGAAGATAAATGTAGCTTACTCATTAAATCCTGCATAAATTGTTTGCTTGTAAGATCATTTTCTTGACTTAAACGTTCTTTTTTCACTTCTAGATTTACATTTAAAAGTTCTTGATATTCTCGTTTTGCATTCTCATCTCGATTAGCTATTTGCTGTTTTCGTAATTCACTCATTTCTTCTATATCAGAAGATTTTGCTTGATCAAATATACTACCTACTACCTTTTCAAAGGTGTCATGCGCTTCACGGTAATATGGATGACCATTGATATATTGATTGATTTGGCAAAGAATATCCCTGAATATAAAAATAAAATGACCTTTATATTGGTCCAATTTTTGTAAATCATCTATTTTAATTGCCTTTGTCAAAACTTTAATTTTCTTATCTTCACTTAGAGTATTCCAGTTTTGAAAAACAGCAATAGCTTCTTGAGACATACTTATTCTTGATATTAATACCGCTTGTTGTTCGGCAGTGATTGCCTGATATGTACTTGGAGCAAAATCTCCTCCTGAAGTATCTTTCATTACAGCTTTAACATTTGGACGAAATTCTTCATCATGCTGCGAAAAGAGCGATTGAATTGAAGGTGAATTCATGTCAGCATCTGGCACAACTTCAACTGAAGATGGTGATGGTACATCAAAAGTAGGTTTTTCACCCTCTGTTATCTGTAGTTGTGTTAGATTAACTTCTTCCTTTGATGGAGTAACATCAATAAATTGCTTTTCATGCTGTGATGTGGTGAAACGTTCTTCTACACCATCATCTTGCGGAATAAGTTTACCATGCTGTGTTTTGCTCCAAAGTGCTATAGCAGAAATAAGATCATTATCATTTGTATCAAATCCTTTAGTTTCAAACTCTTGCTGCACTTGATGAAGTTCAGAAGATAAGAGCTGTTCAATAGAAGGAATATATGAACTAACCGCAGAATATCTGTTCATTACTTGCTCTCTTAAAACTAAATTATCCATTATAGAATTTATATCATGACCTTCTTGATCTATTAACAATTTTTCTATTGCCTGTATTTGTGAACTATCTTTAAATTTAGTATCTTCATCATTATAAGCATCTACAAATTTTTTCAAATCAATTTTAAAATGCTTATTTTCTAAATTCATATCATCAAGATTCGCTATTTGTAGTTGTTTTGCTTTATCATAATTCATTTTCAGTACAGCATAACCAGCTTCATCAGATAATTTTATATAAGGTGTAATTTGCGTCTTATCAAGCACTAGTGATATAAAATCACCATCTATATATCCAATTCCTAAATCTCTTACTTTTAATCCTATTTTTTCTTCAATCATAGAAGCTTTGTCATGAAATACGCTCTCTAATGATATAGGACTTAAATTGGATCTATCTAGTGTATCCGGAGCTGCATGCAAAGATAATATTATGAATAAAAATATAAACATACATTATAAATATGACATAAAAAAATTAATAATTTAATAGTTGAATCAAACATTGCACAAAACTATTAAAAATTTATTTAAAGCAATCATGTTTTGAGTATAAACATTTCTTTAAAAAAGTAATTATTTCTTTTTTTACAAGATAAGTTATTTGTGTATATGTGATGAGATGATAAAAATCTTTAAATTATGCGTAATAATCTAAGTTCATATTATGATCTTATAATCTTCATGAAATGCATCTATATAAGACCTCCCTTCTAAATATTAAGCTATAGTGAAGGAATACCAATATTTTTTGACTCAGTATTTTATTTATTATAAGTTAATTTTCTGAAAAATCTCAAAACTCATCATCGCTATTTACATCTTCCTCCTCAATTCCGCTTATATCTGATTCAGCTACATCGCTTGCAGGAAATTGAACATCACCTCTTCTTTGTAAAGCAACAGTATCTTGCTCATCTGTTTTTAGCTTCAAATATATAAAAATATGAAGTAGATCTTCATTAATATCTGCATATCCTATTAATTTAAAGTATTCTTTCACCATGGGTAGTTGCTGACGACATATTCTTTTTTTCTGTGCTGAATCACCTAATTGACACATATACTCATATATCATTTGTATTCGATGTAGCAAATCTTCATTTTGCATAATTTCAGAAATACTATGCTCTACTTCATAAACTTTTATGATAGTTTCTTCTGTGATGAATGGAGGCACTTCATCTGCGAACTTACCTCTATTCCTAGATCTCGATTCGGATGATTCAGCTACATCGCTTGCAGGAAATTGAACATCACCTCTTCTTTGTACAGCAACACTATCTTGCTCATCTTCTTTTAGCTTCAAATATATAAGAATCTTAAGTAGACTTTTATTAATATATGCATGTCCCATGACTTCAAAATATTTTTGTACTATGGGTAGTTGACGATACATTCTTTCTTCCAGTGCTGAATCATCTAATGCACACATATTATCATATATCTCTCCCACTCGATATTGAATGTCAGCATTTTGCATAATTTCAAAAATATTATGCTCTACTCCGTCAACTTTTATAGTAGTTTCTTCTGTGATTAATGGAGGCACTTCATCTGCGAACTCACCTCTACCTCTAGATCTAAATTCGGATAATTCAGCTACATCGCTTGCAGGAAATTGAAAATCACCTTTTACTTTTAAAGCAACACTATTTTTCTGCTCTTTCATGATTTTAAAAAATGTGATTGCATGAAGTAGAAATTCATTATCACTTTCATATCTTTTTTCTATAAGATAGCTCATCACTTCAGGCACTTGCTCGAACACCTCTTCTTTAAATTCTTCATCTATCAAACCATTTGATAGCAATGAATTGTATTCTTGAATGATATCATCTTTTAACCCTGAAGTATTTCTCATTATTTCATCTATACTATAATCTTTTTGATTAAAACGTATCTTTATATTAGGAAGATATTTATCTGACTCATCATCAGATAAGTCTATTGGTATAGTCATCCCATCATTAGGCCGTTTATGCTTTGAATCACGTAATTTCATCACATTAATTTTTGTGTTGCTTTGAAATTTAGGATCTGCATAAGCTTTCATAAATTCCTCTAAATTAAAATTAAACCTAAAACCGGAATCCTGAACTACTTCAAGACTTATTGCTTGGTTAAGATCCATTTCAAATAATACATGAGTTGATTTATCGCTTAATTTTATTCCCTTTGCTTTTTCTTTAATTTCATTTTTATTAACAACAAAGTAAATTAAATTACCAACTCTCTTATTCCAAGTATTTGATGCAAGCAATTCTTGTATATTTGTATCACTGTCTGCTATTCCTGTTACCACATGAAATTCCTTTAGATTTATAAATGGCTTATCAGATAGATCTATGTGAGATGCACTCTCTGGTAAAAAAGGAGTCGTTTCAGACAGAAAATTTTCCTGAGAATTACAAGGCTCTGAAGTTTTAGGACCTGCATTTAAAGCAATTATTAAGGATAAAAATATTATTATAATCTAATTATTACATATTAAAATACATAACACAAGTTTTTTAAATACACATTTTTTATCATGTAAATTACTGATAATTTGAAAATTTGTTTAAATATATGATATTTTGAATGTAAAACACTTCTTTAAAAAAAGTAGTTTCTCCATTGAAAATAATGAGTTGTTTTACCCAAATATATTAAAATTATTAAAAGCCTTTAAATCATGATTAGTCTAATGTATCTAAATTTATATCAGAATCTTTCTTACACTCTATAGAATCTTTATCAAACTCTGCATCACGATCTTCTAATGAACCTGCTTCAGCTATTACTGAAGATGGATTTTCATGTTTTTTTGTATGCATACTTTTTACAACCTGAGTATATGGCTCAAAACTTCCAAATTCATCAGTTTCAGCTTCATCTACTTTTGCACTCACGTCACTTTCTTCAGCTACTGTTAATTTAGATGATTTAGCTGAATCTTCTTCTTGAAATCTATCAGATTCTTCCTTTATTGCATTTTGTTCGATTTCATCTCTTGATATTATTTCTTTTATTTTTTGTGTATCTTTAGTAGTAAGATTTGTTGTCATCTCTTGTAATGTTAATTTAAAGTCTTTAACACTATCAAAATTCAGTTTGGATTGAACCAAAGTATTACGTATTATATTTCTCCACAGATTACGATTCTTAATCTTAGCATCTAATGGTTCAAGTTCAAATTTCATCTCAAATAATACAGCATATATAGGCATTATATCTGGTGAATTATCCGCTATATAACCATAACGCTGCATACCATTATTTATAATTTCTTTAAATTTTTCATCATGTATAAAAGTATCATCATCATACTTAGATTTATCTGTATCATGTATTTCCTTAATATATTCATTTAGCTCAAAAAACATACATAAGTCCTTTATACAAAATCCAGCCATATGATTTATCAAGTCATCGTACAAAGATTCATCAATAGATCTTCCTCTGGTTATACGGCAATTACTCATAAAATCTTGCATAACTTTATGATAAAAGGCTATATTTTTTTGCATTAAAAACGCTTCATACTCTTGCTCAAAATCTTTTATTTCAGATACTTGCTGATATTCTTGTGTAGAATGAGCAGTTGAATTATCAAGTATTGAGTTAACAACTTTTTCAATAATTTCATATGCCTTTTCAAAGTGTGGATATTGTTTGGTTTCTTCACAATACCTATTAAGAATACCTCTTAATATAAATATATATATATATCGACTACTATGTGTAGATTGTTTAATTGAAGGTATTTTAATTCCTTTACTTAGTATTGTTTTCTTTTTATCATCTCTAGTATTCATCCAATTTTCAAATAGGAACAAAACATCTTGAGTCATTCTTAATTTTGATGCAGGAAGAGAATATTCATTCATCAAAAAATCTACATCTATAGCTGGATCTGATTTTTCTTGTTTGGCAATAGCAACTAAATCGCTAGTAAATTTACGTGTATCTAAAATTACTTCATTTTCATCATCTGTAAAAAATGTAATCATGTCAACAGTGACTAGATCGTGAAACGTCTTATTATTAGAGAAAAGTTCAATAAAGCTCTCTAAGTCAAGAGTATGTATTGAACCTTCATGCTTAACTGCACCTAGTCTTAGTGCTGACTCATATGGCATTTTAAATACTGTATGAGTGGCTTCTTCTGGCAATGATATTAGCTCTTCAATTTTATATCTAGGAACAAAACACCAAATTGAATTACCATACTTTCTACTAGGTATAGGATTAGTATAAAATGCAGCTTTAAGAAGCTCCGCTGAAATATTCGCATTTTTAAAAATTATATCTTCTGGTGTAATAGGCACATTAGCTAAATTTAAAATATTTGGCCTTGTGATTAATGGTTCGGAATTAGAAAATTTATCCATATCAAACTCATCTAATTTAGATGATTGCATTTTATCTTTTCTAGTTGCACTAAATTTATAATAAGGTAATCGCATCATTTTCATATCTACTTCTTTTTGAAATTCAAAATTTATAGTGTAATTATGAAAAAATTTTCCTAAATTAATCTCATGTATTCTTGTTTGTTGATCTGAGTCTGAATATGATACCCTAATTAAATTCTGAGCTATTGCTTCATTATAATTCATTTTAAACACTATATGAGTGGTATAATCTGGTAATATCATTAGATTTCCAATTTCATTTTCACTAACAATAAACCAAATATATTTCCTATAATGCACATCACAAATAGAGTAATCATTTAACTTCTGTACAGATTTATCTCCACATAATATTGTACGATATTCTTCTGATATAGGAAAATTTTCCATAATTATCTCTGCTGAATCAATGTGCATATGAGATATATCTCGTATCATTAAATTTTTATCTTCTATGTAAGAAAATAGTTTATCATTTGCTTCTAATTCTATTCCTGTTAAACTATATTCTTTTGCTGGTAACTTCATATGCAAAGATGCTCTTAAATAATCTTGATCTTTTTGCAAACTTCTCTTATCTAAAGAAAACTTTTTTTCTTCTGAAGCTTTAGATACATCAACTGAAATATCTACCCCTTCTTCTTTACTTTCTGCACTAACAGTCAAACTCTCTTCATCATCACTAAAATCATTTTTGTCATGTTTAACACTCCAATATGTTATATCTTTACTCAAAGTATCATCAGATTCAAAACACCCCTCTCTTATATCTTCTAAATTTATATCTAATGCATAAGGCTCTTTAACTCTTTCATATAGAACTCTATCAAGTGTAAAGGCATCTTGATTTATATCTTTAATTTTTGGTACAAAACAAGAGGATTGCGCACCACCTTCTAATTTGAAAGAATGATGATCTTTGAGAGAATTACTTTTAAAATTTTTTGTAATTTTCCAGTATGTTACAGCTTCAAGTAAATGTTTATAATAACTTTTATCAATATCGCAATATCCAGCTTTACGAAAATCTTCTTTCACTTCATCTAATTTACTTCTTAAAGTTTGCTGTGTTTGAAAATAATCTTCTGTGAGTATTTCAGTTTTCTTGAAAATATCATATTCATCAATAATTTTCTGTCTTAAAAGATTATTACGCATCACTTCAGATATATCATAGTCTTGATGATCAATTAATTTAGTTATAGTTTCAATATCTGCTTCTATAAATTTATAATTTTGTAAAAATGCTATCAGATTAAATTGAGTATATTCACCTTCTTTTATTACTTCTAGACATTTTGCTGAATTATAATTCATTTTTAATATAGTATGAGAGGATCTGTTAGGTAATCGAATTAGATGCCTAACTTCATCTTCTTTAAAAGTAAACCAAACTAAATCACCTTATTTATATCCAATATTTTTTCTCATAAGTGATTGTACTTCTTTTTTTAAAAATTCATCATCTTAATTTTCAAAGATTTCTTTTGGTAACATTGAACTTATTTGAGACATATCTAAAAATTTATGTGTTGAATCTAATGAATTAGGTCCTGCATGTAAGCAGAGTATCAAAGACAGAAATATTATCATAATTTAATTGTTACAAAATAATATTCATAACACAAGTTTTTTCAATATATATTTTTTATCATGTAAATTACTGATAGGTTGAAAATTTATTTAAACAAATGATATTTTGAGTATAAAATATATAAAATATGATATATATAATTTACAAAAGCTATTCTGTGAAATTAGTAAATTTCATATGAAGTGTTAGCGATACTTTCACACTTTTAAGCTTAAATTAAATGAATTATTGTAGTAGTTACTTAGTAAGTCATTTTAACTAAATTGAATACTTGGCTTTTTCAATATTTTTTTCCATACAATTCTATGCCTTTTTCTAGGAAGTTACTCTGAACTTGAGATAACCTCTTTATAGGATCGTTATCTTTTAACTTACTCTTCAAATGAAGTTTAATCATAATATATGACTTACATAAATGACGTGATTTATCTTAAATTTGAGATAATGCCATCAAAGCATACTGATATGACAAAGCTACATTTGTATAATATACAGATTGATTTTTATTACATAGATATAACATACCTGATAACTGCACTCTAAAAGATTCAATTTCAGTGAATGATTCATCAGATTTTGTCAGAAGAAGATTGTGTATTATATATTTCCATAGACTGTATTGTTTTAACTTATCATCTAATATTGACAAATACGCTCTCTCATATAATGCAGCGTATACAGGCATAATAGCTTCTGAACCATTTATTATATGACGATTAGCCTTCATACCCTTATTGACAATTGCTTTAAATTTTTTATCATTTATAAAACCATTAGTATAATACTTATTTTCATCTTCATAATACACTTCTTGAATATATTTAGATAATTTACCAAACATTGAAAAGTCATTGATATAAAATCCTTTTGCATGATTTATTAATGCATCATAAAGGGACTTATCAGAATATGAATCTCTTAATATATCAAATTCTAGTAACACATTTGCTATCATTTTATGATGCCAAGCTCTATGTCTTTGATCTAAAAACATACTTTGTTCTTCTTTAATATATGGTAAGTCTGATAAAGGTTTATACTCTTTACTTTCTTCATTAAAATTTGAATTATAATATATACTTTTTACAACATGTATGATAATTGTAATTGCATTTTGAAAAAATGGATAATCTTTGCTTTCTTCACAAAGATTATTCAGAACACCTCTTACTATTAAGCTATAAATTCCTATATCGCCTTTATCTTTTTGACCAAAATTTATACTTATTCCCTTTTTTAATCTTTTTATTATATTTTCTTTATTTTCTTGAGTAGTCATCCAATTCTTTAGAACTGAAATAGCATCTTCACTCATGCTTAATCTTGATAATAAGTCACTACTATAACTATCTATCGCTGCCTTCTTACGGAAAGCGAAAATTGGATCATATTTTGTTACTTGTAAATTCATTAGACCGCTAGCCAATACACCTACATCAGATGCAGACGATTCAGGTTCATGTCTATCAGCTAAACTTAGTTTAGACGAAGCTGCTTCATTTTCTACTCTTGAAGCATCTTCTTTAATTTCACTAGGCCTACCAGATACTCTTATTACTTGAAAATTCACTCTCTCTTTAAATACTATATCATCATCTGAAAGCAGTTTGAAAAAGGTACTCCAATCTACCCGATTTTCACCTACATATAAATCCCTACTTATTTTAAGTTTTCTCGCTTCACCAAAATTCATTTTAAATACTACATCAGTTGCTTCTTCTGGTAGTTTAATTTTATTTTCAATATCAGCTTTATTTAAAATAAAATACATTGCTTTATCTTGATGAGTATAACACTTACTTTTCTCTTGAAATCTTTCTATAGATTCTGGTGACATATTAAGTTGTGTAATCACTTCATCTACTGTTGTGGTGAGAACATCGTGTGAATTTAAAATACCTAATGTAGTTAATGGTTTAAAGTCAAATGATTTTGATATATTAGTATCAGAGACTTGACATGTATCAGATAAACTTAATTCAAGTGGTTTCGGTATATCTACTGTTAGTTCTTGAGATTCAGTTTCATTAGTTTTAGCTGATTTAGAAAAATCCTTATATTGCTCTGTAGAATTTTCTACTATCTCTCTTGCTTTAAAAAATATAGCAGCTTCAAGTAAATCTGGATCAATATTTTCATATCCTTTTTTCTCAAAATCTCTCCTAACTTCAGCTAATTTATTATTTATTTCTGAATTTTCTTCATCTGAGAATTTATGTAAATTATATAAGCTAATCATTTGATATTTGAAATCATCATTATTCATAATATGTGAAAATTTGCAACGATATCCTTTATAACGCATGATGATTTCTATGCCTTCTAATTCAGAATCAGATGATTTATTCACTTCTTGAGTTTTTACTAAAGATTCAGATTTATCTTTAGTGTTTCCTGTAGTTTTATCTATATCATCAACTAATCTAATCATTTGAATAATGCCTTTATGTATAAATTCACCTCTAAGTTCATAATCTTGAAAGTAAACTTCAGCCAATTTATCTAAATTAATTCTCTGTTCTAATTTTCCATCTGAATTTACAACCTCAACTAATTTACGATTTTTCACTGTATTATAATTTAATGCAAAAATTGTATGAGTTGCAGCATGTGGTAATATAAAGTAATTTGAGGCTTCATCTCTACTTAAAATAAACCAAAATGAATAATGAGAATCTATTTCCTTACCTTCTTTTTCTAAGCTGAGTAAATTTTCTTCTTGTATTTTTGCTAATTTAAAAAGTTTCAGACTTAGCTTAGATGCTTCTGTTGATTGCACTTGCTCATGAGATAGATTTAGAAGATATTTACCTTTCTGAAAAGAAGTATATTCTTCATTTATTGGGCATGATTCAGTTACTTGATTAGTTTTTTTCGGACCCGCATTCAAGACAAGTATTAAAGATAAAAAAAGTATCATAACATTTATCACTACATAAAAAAACAAATAATACAACTATTTAAGTAAATGATTCTCACATTTCATATTTCTTGATAGAAAAATTTATTAAAGATAATTTTTGTTTTAGTACAGAATTTACAAAGCACAAAATAAAACTTAAAAAATTTGAACTTGAAATTAATATTTGTTTCTCAGTGTATCATTTATTTATATATATTATATATATTTATTTTTCAGTTTAAATACACAAGTAAATTCACCTACCGCTATTTTACTCTATAAGAATATATATTACATGCTTTATAAATGTTATGAGTTAGCTTTTACTTAATAAATTCAAGATGTTTCTTAATGTTTGAATGGATGCAATTCTGTCTGATCTATATTAGATACCTTACTTTCAATATAGCCTAAATTCTTTTCATAACACATGGGTAAATTATCTGCATAATGTAAGCCTGGTCCTTTCCATTTAATTTTACATGTTTTATTTGTAAATCTCGTTCCTTTTACTGCAAATGAATCGTCATTGTGCTGTTTTCTCCAATTTTGATCTATATCCGATTTACTTTCACCTAGTCTAGATCGCAATTCACATTTTCTTGAAGATTCATTAGTTACTTCAGGTATATTAACTGTTTTTAATGATTTACTCTTTCCCCAAGCAGAACTATATACATTAGTATTACCAGATTCATTATGTAAATCTTGCACATTAGCAGAAGATTCTATACATTCCATCTCTTCATGCAAAGTTTCTGTTATATCTTGTTGACTTGCTAAAGAAACTTCTTTTTGCGAATTTACCTCACCTTCCTTAACATATTGATCATCACCTGAGACTTTCATTTGCTCTGCTTCAGATGAAACTTTCATTTTATCCGCTTCAGATGAAAGATTCACTTCAGATTGATGCTCTTCCCTTAATAGATCATCACGTGAAATTTCTATTTGCTCCACTTCAGATTCACCTTCCTTAACATATTGATCATCACCTGACACTGTCATTTGATTCGATTCAGATAAAAGAGTATGCTTTGCTTGATCTGCTACTTTTTTAGAAAAATGTGTTTTCTGTACTATTTGTTTTAGTTTGTTTATTCCATAATCATTTAGATTGTATATTATATTTTGCAATGCTAATTTAAAATTAATAGCAGAATCAAAATTCAAACTTGATTGATATAAAGAGTCTCTTATTATCTGTTTCCATAAATCATAATCCTTTAACTTATAATGCAATTGAACTGCAAATTTCATCTCAAATAATAAAATATATATAGGAATTATGGATGGAGCTTCATCACCTATACAGGGGAAATATTTTATACACTCATTTAGCATTTTCTTAAATTCTTGATCATATATGAAATCATTATTACTACTAACTTTATTTACAGAAACTCGAGATTTTATATATTGAGACAGTTTAATTAATATTGAAAAATCATTTATATAAAAACCTTGCATATGATTTATCAAACTATCATAGAAGAATGCTTCATAAGCTGAATTCGGTGACACATCACAATTATTTATTAAACGCTTTATAAGTTTATGATGTAAAGCAGTATTTTTTTGCATTAAAAACATATTATATTCTTGATCAGTATCTAATATTTCAAATCTTGTTTGATACTCTTCTTGTGTTGTGTCGAAACTTGTCTGATCACATATTATATTTACTACTTTCTCAAAAATTTGATATGCATGTTCAAAGTATGAATAATTTTTAGTTACTTTACAAAGATCATTTAAAACACCTCTAAGTATAAAAATATAGATTCTTCTATCTTCATCTTTTTCGTAATTAATTATTTTGATTCCTTTTGTTAATCTTTCTATTTTTTCATCATCACTAATATTTATCCAATCTTCAAGTACACAAAAAACATCTTCAGTCATTTCTAATTTTGATGCTGCCAAACTATACTGCCCTATCGAAAAATTGGCATGTACAGCTATGTCTAAATTATTATCTTGATGCTCAAAAACTTCTTGCGATAATATTGCAGTTGTTTGAGATGAATCTGTGAAATCATGTACAAAACTTGATGAATTCGGTGAACCAGGTCCTGCATGTATACAAAATGTGAAGAACAAAAGTATTATCATATTTTGATCATCTCACAAACAACAAATAGTACAAGATTTTAAATATGTATTTTATCATATAAATTACTGATAAGCTGAAAATTTGTTTAAAACAATAATATCTTGAATCTGAAATATTTATTTAGAAAAAAGAAGTACTTTCTTAATTATAAGATGAGTTATTTACTATATATATGTGTTTAAATGATGAAAAGCTTTAAAGTAATTCAGATCTTATTCATATAAATTCATATTACGCTATTGAAATTTATCTTCATAAGATAATCATTCTAAAACTACTTTAGCTACATTGAATAAAGTTAAATCTTTTTATTTGCAAAGCTTTCCACGTAGTTTAGTTTCATTTGAAGTTCAACTTCCAAATTTATAATCGTCACTTCCTTTTGCATTTATGCTGCTTTAATCAGATTTATCTAATTTAGATTCTTCTTCACCTGCTTCAGTATCTCCTTGCATTATTTTAGATTCATCATGAACTATTTTCATTATTTTAACATCTAATTCTTTTTCCAATGTTCTATAAGCTTCAACAAATTTTCTTAAATTGAGATCATATCTCTCTTCTGATGTACCAGCATCTATAACTTTAACTAAATCTAGATCCATCGCTTTTTGATAATTTATCATAATTGATACATGAGTTGCATAATCTGGTAATGGCATTAAATCTTTTCTAACACAAAACCAAAAAGAATTATCAACTTTTCTAGACACCATACTATTATTATTCAACCATTCTCTAGTACTAGAACTGTCTTCTATGTCGGCTTTTTTCAAAACTTCCTTCACTGGTGTAGGCATCTTAATAAATATACGTGGAATACAAGGTCTTGAATCAAGCATGTAAACAGTAACGATCTTTTGAAATTCAGCATCATTATAAAATCGAACAAATTTTCTTAAATTAAAAATGTATTTAGAGTTATCTTTGCGTAGAAGTAATCCACAACGTAATGCTTTTCGATAATCCTTCATTTCAAACACTATATTAGTGACATATTCTGGTAATTCTGATACTTTTATCAGGTGTTGAACTTTATCTTTACTAAAAAAACTTCGAAATAAGTTATCAGGATACTGTAGATGAACAAAACCTTTAGCCAATAATTGTCTCCTATACTGTTCTGTATACATTTCTTCTGAAAAAATTTCATCTTCCCCCATAAAGGAATTACTAGATAGATTTAGAGTAATAGGTTCATCATCAATTAATTTTATTGTTTGAGTATCTATACTATCTCTAAATGTTTTGTTTCTTGAATAAGATTGAAAAAACATATTTAAATGAAAATCGACTTGCGATTCTGATTCACTGAAACTCCTAGATATGATATATTCTGGTTTATTAAAATCAATTTTAAATAGTATATGAGTAGATTGATCAGCTAATCGCACTCGATTTTCAAATTCCTTTTCAAATATATTTCTACTAAGAAAAAAATAAAATAAATCATTCTTATAATTGAATAACATACCCTTTCTAAGCAGTTTTTGTATATCTTTCTCTTCAATCACATTTGTTTGAATAATTTCATCTACTTCTATGGGAGCTTATCGGATAGGTCTATATAATCATCAATTAATTTTATTGTTTGAATATCTATTCTATCTCTAAACGCTTTACAACTTGAGTAAGATTGAAAAAACATCTTTAAATTAAGATTGACTTCTGATGCACTCGAACCCCTAGATATGATATGTTTTTCTTTATTAAAATCAATTTTAAATAGTATATGAGTAGCTTGATCTGCTAATCGTACTCGATTTTCAAGTTCCTTTTCAAATATATTTCTACTTAGTAAAAGATAAAATAAACCATTCCTTTTCCTTAATAACATACCCTTGCTAAGCAGTTTTTGTATATCTTTCTCTTCAATCACATTTGTTTGAATAATTTCATTCACTTCTATGGGAAGCTTATCAGATAGATCTATATCATCTGCAACTAATTTTATTGTTTGAATATCTATGATATCTTTAAGTATTTCATCATCTAAGCAAAATTGAAAAAATTTATTTAAATTAAAAAATTTTCCTTCTGAATAATCTATTATTCCTAAATCTTTTACTTTACTCAAATTCATTTCAAAGAATACATGAGTAGTTTCTTCTGATAGTATCATTCTATCTTCAATTGCATCTTTAATTTTATCTTTACTAACAAAAATATAAAATGAGTTATTATAGTCTATATCTATATAACTATATCCTTTAAAAATTAATTCCTCTTTGGTTTGATAGTGAAGACATCTTTTTTTTATCTTTATCTGACATTTGGGTTGATTGAATAACTTCCTCTAATGATTTAAGTTGCATACCAGATAGATTTATACGGTATGCAATGTCTTGTGAAGAATGTATTGTTAGCTGCGGTATTGTTTGTGAATTTGGATTTACATTTAAATCAAATGTTATCTGTGGTATTGTTTGCGGCTTTGGACTTGCATTTAAAACAAGCATGAAGGATAAAAGTAGTATTATAGACATACTGTAATGCAATATAATATATAATAAAAGATCTTAAGTATATATTTTATCATACAAATTACTGATAAGCTGAAAAATTTGTTTAAAACAATAACATCTTGAATCTGAAATATTTATTTAGAAAAAAGAAGTGATTTTTTAATTATAAGACGAGTTATTTATATGTCATGAAAAAAAGATTTTAAATTACTCTTAATCTAATATATCTAAATTGATATAACTATCTTTCATTAACCCTTACTCAAAATCTGAATCAAGATCTGAACCTTCCTAAGTTATATCAACTAGAGCTGTATTATGTGCAGCTAATTTGATTATTTCTGCATCTATACTATCTTGAAATTCTTCATCATATAGGTAAAATTCAAAAAATTTATCTGAACTAATAGTTTGTGGCCTTGAATCATAAACATTAATTATACCTAAACTTATTGCTTGATTATAATTAATTTTAAAGAATACATGAGTGGTTTCTTCTGATAATATTATTTGATTTCCAATTTTATCTTTAATTTTATCTTTACTAAGAAAAATGTAAAATGAATCATAACCTCCTATATAAAGATGCCCTTCACGAATTAATTTATTCTTAGATATATCACTAAGAGCTATTTCCTTACGTTCTTCTGACATTTGACTTTCTTGAATAACATCCTCGAATGATTTGAGAGTTTTATCAGATAGATCTACGATTATTGGTAAGGAATTAAACCAAGTAGGTATATCATATTGATCTAATTTAGAGTTGACATTTAATTTCATCATATTAATTTTTGTGTTGCTTTGAAATTTAGGATCTGCATAAGCTTTCATAAATTCCTCTAAATTAAAACTAAACCTAAAATCGGAATCCTGAACTACTTCAAGACTGATTGCCTGATCAAGATCCATTTCAAAGAATACATGGGTAGCTTCCTTGTGTAATTTTATTCTCTTTGTTTTTTCTTTGAGTGCATCCGCATTAATCACAAACCAAATTGAGTTACCAAATCTTTTATTCCAACTATTTAATGTAAGCAATTCTATCATAGTTATATCAGGATGAGCTATTCTTAATCTCATATGAAATTGCTTTAGTTCTATAAATGGCACATCAGATAGATCTATATCTTGTAACGAAGGAGAAATTTTAGTTGGTGTACTTGCTCGAATCGAAGGTGTTACAGAATCTTCTATTGTCTGCGATGTTTGCAACTTTGGACTTGCATTTAATACAAGTATTAAGGATAATATATATATCATAATATGTACTATAGCACAAACAACAAATAATACAATCTCTTTAAACATACATTATATCACATAAATTACTTATAAGTCGAAAATATGTTTCAAACAATAATATCTTGAATCTGAAATATTTATTTAGAAAAAAGAAGTAATTTTTTAATTATAAGGTTCTCTACTTCTTTTATATTTTTTAATTATAAAAAAGCTTTAAAGTAATTCAGATCTTATTAATCTAAATTTATATCGCTCTATTAGAATTCATCTGCATCAGATAAGCATTTTGAAACCACTTTAGCTATGAATAAAGTTAAATCTTTTTTATTTGCGACTACTTCTACTTAAATCAGGTTCAGTTGGTTCCAAACTTCCAAATTCATAATCGTCACTTTCTTGTATATTCATACTACTTTCATCAGATTTAGCTGGTTTAGTTAATGCAGTTCCACCTTCTTTTGCATTTCCTTCAGTTGCACCTAGTATATCATCAGCGAAATCTAAATCACGATCACTTAATGAACCTGTTTCAGCCTTTACTTCAAATAAAGTTAAATCTTTTTGTTTACGACGACTTCTACTTGAATCAGGCTTAGTTGGTTCCAAACTTCCAAATTCATAATTCTCACTTTCTTTTATATTCGTCCCACTTCCATCAGATTTACCTGATTTAGGTAATGCGGTTCCACCTTCTTTTGCATTTCCTTCAGTTGTGCTAGATTCATCATGAACAAATTTCATCGCATAAATCTCTGTTTTATCTTTAAATTCATCATTTGTAGAATAACTTTGAATAAATTTCATTAGATTAGCTTTCCAATTTGAATTCAATAATTCAACTACTTGAAGATGTTTTGCTTGCTGAGTATCCATTGCTAATGCTACATGAGTGGCGCCTGTTGGTAACTGTACTAGTTTCTCAATTTTATTTCTAAGCCAAATAATAAAAGTAGTGTTAGAACATACCTTAACATAACTATCTTTATTATGTAACCTTTTTCTAGATTTTTCTGACATATTAGTTTGAGAAAAAATATCTTTTTGTGATTTAAAGTCTATATTGGATAGATTTAGTACTCTATGTTGATCATCAAATTGCATCAATTTAATACTTGTTCGAATGCGAAATCTAACATCTCTAAAATAAACTTCAATAAATTTCTCTAAATCAAAATATAACTCTGAATTTAAATTCTGAACTACTCTGAGTTGTTGTGCTTGATTAAAATCCATAATATGTAACATTACGTGAGTTACATTAGGTGGTAAACTCATATATTTTTTCATTTCGGCTTTAGAAATAAAAATGTAAATTACATTACCATCTCTATTAGTGACTATATTATCAACAAGAAGTCTTTCTGTCAATTCTTGTGATATTGAAGTTTGGTTAAGAATGTCATGTGCTGGTGTAATAACCTTATTAAATATACGATTCTTAATAAATGATACTGAATTATCTACACAAGATAATTTATGTCTATCAGATACATCATCATGAACTATGTTCATCATATAAATCCATAATCCTGATTGCAATGTTCTGTAAGCTTCAGCAAATTTTCTCAAATTAAGATCATGTGCACATTCAGATTTACTTTCATCTATAACTTCAACTAAATCTAGATCCATCGCTTTTTGACAATTTATCATAATTGATACATGAGTAGCATAATCTGGTAATCGCATTAGATCTTCTCTAACACAAAACCAAAAAGAATTACTACCTTTCTTAGAATGCATCTTGCTATTAATCAACTTTGTTCTATAATGACCATTATCTTCCATATTTACAAGCTCCAGAACGTCTTCCACTGGTGTAAGGTCCATATGCAGTAGATCTGAAATACAAGGTCTTTGATCAATGATTTGAACACTTACGATCTTTTGAAATTCAGCATCATTATGATGTTGAACAAATTTTCTCAAATTAACAATATGTATATCTTTATCTACAGGCAGAAGTAATCCGCAATCTATTGCTTTTTGATAATCCATTTGAAATACTATATCAGTTGCTTCTTTTGGTAATTGTATTAGATCTTTAATTATATCTTTACTAAAAAAACTATAAAATGAGTTACTATCTACTTGCCTCTTATTAAGATAACCACTTCTAAGTAATGCTTGCCTATCCTTCTCTGTCATCTGTACTTTTTCAAAAATTTCATTCGCAGGTATAAAGGATCTATCGCGTAGATTTAGAGCATTAGGTTCACCATCAACTAATTTCATCATTTCAATATTGATCATACTACCCTGTAATGTAGGATCCGCAGAGAAGTGTTCAAAAAATTTATCTAAATTGATAGCAGATTCCAATTCTGATGTACTTGAACTTGTAAATATGAGATCTTTTACTTTTTGAAAATCCATTGTAAATACTAAATGAGTTACTTGATCTGCTAATGGCATTGGATTCTTAAGTCTATTCTTCCTAATAAAAAGATAAACTAAATTATTCTTTTTGCAATGTAGCGTAACAGTTCCAAGCAATTTTTTTATATCCTCCTCTGGTATCATCGTTTTTTGAATAATTTCATCTACTTCTGTGAGGCGCTTGTTAAATAAATCTTTTGTATCCAATTTTAATGCTTTTGAATATGCTATAGCTCTAAAAAATTTTTCATCAAAATCTGAATATTCTTTTTCATTAAAGTATTCTTTTAAAGTAAAGAATTGCCTTAAATAAAGTTTATGTAGTTCTGAATTTTCTTGCATATGTAGCTCAAACTTCTCATATTCTTCAATGACTGAATTTCTAAACACCTCATTTTGAATAGCGAACTCTAAATGATGATATTTTCCATCAAAGTATATATGTGTAATATCCTTATCTGTTATATAGCCTTTTGACATAAATTTACTATATGTAAGTGCTTGAACTATATTTTCATCGAAATCTTTATGTCCTTGTGCTTCAAAAATTCCTCTTACTTTTTGTAACAACTCTGATGATAGAAGTTCTGCCATTTCTGAATATTGCTTTATATGATCAAATCTATTCATCATTTTTTGCCGTAACTCATCATTATGATCATACATAATCTCAGACAAACTATATTTTTTTTCGTCAAGATATATGATATTTTCACTGCCTTCTTTTTCCGTGAAGTCAGCATCAAATTTACTCACAACTTTAGAAACAGACTCAGACACATCTTCTGGTTTATCAAGGCTTGTATGATCAGGTTGAAGTTTTGGCCCTGCATGTAGACAAAGTATCAAAGATAAAAATACTATCATAATATTCATATAACAGATGATAATAAATAATGCAAGATTTTTTAAATATATTTTTTGATTTTTCATCATCCAAATCACATTATTATAAAATTTTGACTATGATACGATTAGATTATGTCAGTATTGAAAAAACAAGTTACATATTTTGAATTAGTAACTTTTCGTAAAACTTACTGCTTACTCGATTTTATTGTATATCTTTTATTAGCTTAAATTTATAGGAAAATTTATCAAATTATACTGAATGATCTGTATTTATCGTTTATTTGATGGTTTAATTGTTGGACGATGACGTTGATTAGATGAATTTCCTCTCCAATTCTGATCTGTGTCAGCTGTAGATCTAGCTACATTACTTTCTACTTCAAACATCTCACCTTTTTGCCTAGACTTACCTGATCCTTTTCCCTTGAAATCATTGACTCTTACAGCAAATCTTGTTCCTTCAGCCTTATCCTGTTCTTGAGATGACTTACCTGATCCTTTTCCACTGGCCTTACCCTGCTCCTGTGATGACTTACCTGATCCTTTTCCCTTGAAATCATTGACTCTTACAGCAAATCTTGTTCCTTCAGCTTTATCCTGTTCTTGAGATGACTTACCTGATCCTTTTCCACTGGCCTTACCCTGTTCTTGAGATGACTTACCTGATCCTTTTCCTTTGGAATCATTGACTCTTACAGCAAATCTTGTTCCTTCAGCCTTGCCCTGTTCTTGAGATGACTTACCTAAACCCTTTCCTTCAGCCTTGCCCTGTTGAGATGACTTTCTTACATCATACCCTGTGTCAATTACTGGTTCAAAACTAGGAGAATTTCTTCTATCAAGTTCACTTAACTCAGACGAAGTAATATCTTTATCTTTTGTTACTTCTAAGAATGCAGGCTCTTCTTCAACAGATTCTTTTTGTTCTGTACTAGATTCATCATCAAATAAATTTATCATTTGCATACGAACAATCTTTTTCAATTCAGATTTTTCCAATTCAGATTTTAGCAATTTAGATTTTTCCAATTCAAAGTTTTCCAATTTAGATTTTTCCAATTCAAAGTTTTCCAATTCAGATTTTTTCAATTCAATCTTTTTTTCTAATTCAACTTTTTCCAATTTAGATTTTTCCAATTCAAATTTTTCCAATTCATATTTACACAGTTGAAACCTATTAGAAAGTTCAAAAAATTCACACTTTTGAAACTTAACATAAAGTTCAAAAAATTTATACCTGAAAAACTCACCATAAAGTTCAATAAATTTTCTTAAATTAAATGCATATTTTTTTACATTCAAACCATCTATATCTGTATATTCATCAAATACAACTAATTCACAATTTAGTGCTGCTTGATAATTCATTTCAAACACTACATGAGAGGCTTTATTAGGTAATTCTATTAGATCTTCAATCATCTTTTTACTGAAACAACTTGTGAAAAAATTAATATCTTTGTTTAGACTATTACAATAACCATTTTCAAACAACTTTTTCTTAAATTTTTCTTTATTTCTTACTTTGTCAAAAAATGCATCTGCTTTTGTAATTACCATATCTTCTAAATAAAAAAAGTAAGGAAGATCACTAACTAGTTTCATAGTTTCAATACTTATTACGCTATCTTGTAATATAGAATGCGTATAGAAATATTGAAAAAATATATCTAAATCAAGAGTGCGTTTCGATGGTGATGTATTTGAACCCTTAAACAACAAATCTTTTACTTTTCGAAAATTCATTGTAAACAATACATAATTAGATTCACAATCTAATCTCACTCGTTTTCTAAGCCTATCTTTATGCATCAAAAGATGAACTAAATTATTCTTTACACAATAAATCATACCATCTCTAAGTAATTGTTGTATATCTTGCTCTGATAACGTCATCTTTTGAATAATTGCATGTATTGGTGTAGGTTTTACATAAGATAGATCAAGAATACCTTTTTGATTAAGTTTAGGTAACTTAGCCATATCAGCTTCATGTAATCTCGTCATTTTAATACTTAATTTAACTTTATCTTTAAGTGAAGCATTCTCATTAGAATAAGCTTTAACTAATTCCGTGAAGTTAAGTGTTATTATGCCATTACGACGCACGATTATATTATTCTTTATTGCCTCCACATAATGCATTGTAAAAATAGCATGAGTGGCGTAATCTGACAATTGTATTAGATCTTTAAGTTTATCTTTTCTAAAAATAAAGTATTTTGTACCTTTATGTAAATAATAATACAAGCCATCTTTAAGCAAGTTTGGTATAAATTCTATTGGTAGAGGTATAAGTTTTGTTTTAAAAATTTCCTCTAGTGGTGTAGTTTTCATACCAGATAAATCAAGAATACCTTCTTCATTAAGCACTGCTTCATGAATATCAGTTTTGGCTTCTGAAAATGTAGGTTTTGATTTCTGCACACTATCAGATGCTTGCGAAGAGTCTAGTTCACCCTCTCTTACTAAAGGCGCTAGTCTACTAAATTCAGATGATGCATCTTCATCTACAGATTCTCTCGATCTAGATGGTATAGGCTCAACTGATCCAGATTCTGCAAATGCTCCAAATTCAGGTGATTCACTTTCATCTAATACGGAAGATTCATCTTCATCCTTTTTAAAAGATTTAGCAAAACCTATCAATTTAGAAGAAAAAGCATTATCCTCTTTTGACACTTCTTTCCAAAATATGAGAGCATTAAGTAGATCTTCATCAATACTTTCATATTTTTTGTCTGAAAAATATTGTGTCATTGTAAGAAATTCTTTTGATAAAACTTCTTTTATCATTGTTTGTACTTTTAAATCATCACCAACTAAATGTTTTTGATATTCATCAATCATTTTTTGCCGTAAATCATGATTATCAGCACTCATAATCTCAGATAAACTATATTCTTTGTCATCAAAGTGTATAATATCTTTTTTTCTAATCGAGTTAGTATCATCAAGTTTACTCACAGACCTCTCAGAACCAGAGTCAACATCTCTTGGTATAGATACCTCATCATCAGATCCAAATTTTGACCCTGCATGTAGGCAGAGTGTTAAAGATAAGAGTATTATCATAGTTTGATATAATATATAACAATCAATAATACAAGTCTTTTATATTGATATTTTTGATTTTTAATCAGTCAAATCATATTATTACAAAATTTTTGACTATAATATAATTGAATTGTGTAAATATTTGAAAAAAGTTATGTGGTTAAAATTAGCAAGCTGTATGAAATTCATTGTTTCCTTAAATAGGTTTTATATTTATTAATTCAAATTGTAAGATTAAGTTTATAAGCTTATTTATAATTGAATACTTTAGATATCTATTTTTTTACTTTCTTTGATGGTTTAATTGGTGGACGATGACTCTTCTTAGATTTATTCGTTTCTTCAGAAGTATCAACTGTTTCTTTAGGCGTGTCTTTTCCTCTAAATTCCTGATCTGTTTCTTCAGGCGTATTATCTGTTTCATAAAATTTCTCACCTTCTTTAACAGACTGAGATGACGCTTCTATGTTTCGCTTCATCAAAAAATCTGCATCTGCAACTGAATTCATACCAGATGATTCAGGTATACTCTCTATTACTTTTTCAAATTTAGATTTATCATCAATATCAATATTTATACTACCTTGAAATGTATGATCTATTAGAGATTTACATTCAAAAAATCTTTCAAAATCAAACCTGTGCCGTAAATCTTCTGATGTATTTGAAACAACCTGAAGTACTTTAAGATCTATTAATTCTTGATAATTCATTTTAAACACTGCATGAGTGGCTTGATCTGGTAATTGCATTAGATTTCCAATGTGGAACTTACTAATAAGACTAATATATAAATTATTATGATGCCAAACACGACATCCTCTACTAAACCTTTCTTTTATTTCCTTTATACTAGGCAATTTTTGTCTTTCTTCTTCTGATATATCAAGTTTTTGAATAATTTCCTCTAATGATGTAAGAGAGGTATCATATTTATTTTGAGCATCTTCTACGATTACCGGTTCGGTATGTGATGATTCAGCGATATTACTTACTTCCTGTTTAAATGATTTCAATTCATCTGTTTCAGGTAATGCACAATAACCTTTTGATTTAGAAGAAATAGTGAGCTTTCTATCTTTTATCAGTTTTGCAAATGTGATAGCTCGAAGTAGAATATCTTTATCATTGTCTATTTCACATCCTATATCTATAATATGCTGTATCATCGAGGGCAATTTCTCCAATATATTCTCTTCGGTTACTTCTTTTTCATCTGATTTATTTGACATATAAGTAGTATATTGATCAATGACTTTATCTTGTAAATTTGAATACATCATAACATGATATAGATGAGAGAATCCTTGATTACAAGGTATTAAATCTTTTTCTTTGACTGGTGCGAAATAAGATGATTCAGATGATTCATTAACACCACCTGATCTTAATTTAGATAATTCAGCTATATCACGTACTTCCGGTTTAGATGATGCAGCTATAGCAGGTACTTCCTGTTCAGATGATGCAGCTATAGTAGGTACTTCCTGTTCAGATGATGCAGCTATAGCAGGTACTTCCTGTTCAGATGATGCAGCTATACCACCTGATCTAAATTCAGATGATTCAAATTTATCACTTGCAGGAAAAAATGATTTAGAAGAAATATTGAGCTTTCTATCTTTCATCACTTGTAAATACGTGAGAGCTTCAAGTAGAATATCATTATCATGATCAATCTTATGTCCTTTATCTAAAATACGCTGCCTCATCAAAGGTAATTTCTCAAGTATATAACTTTCATCTGCTGCATTAGTGGACATATAATTTATATATTGAGCAATAACTTCATTTTGTAAATCTGAATTGTTTATAATATCAGACAGAGGATATACCTCTGTACCAACATGTATTAAATCTTCTTGCATGACTGGTTGAACTTCAGATAATTTTTCTATATCACTTACTTCCCGTTCAGATGATGCATCTATACCACCTGATCTAAATTCAGATAATTCAACTATATCATGCTGCTTTCTATGAAACAGATCTGTATCTAAAGGTTTCTGAAGAATATAATGTAAATTATCAGCATAATAAGATGCCAATTCTCGACCATATGAAGTATGTGGTTGTGTTTTAGATCTTTGATCTATCTCAAATCGTATTGCCTCAGCATTTAAGATTAGCTCTGCTTGATGTTTTACTTCCATCATTTGTTGATCAGTTAATTTACTTAACATCGATTTTAATGATAGTGTAAAATCTTGCATTTTTAATGATAATTCAGAAGCTTGCGTTCTTAATAATTTTGTAAAATCATCCATACTCTCATCATTTTGATTAGTCTGCCTAGGCCCCTTAGGTTCTTTCAACATACTATATATTATATTTTTCCATAATCGACTATCTTTCAACTTATGATGTAATCTACATCCATATGCTTTTTCATATAACAGCACATATATTGGCATTATGTAATATATCTTATCTGCAAATGTATCAACTTTTTGTATGTGAGAATTTAACATTGTTAGCAAGCTGTTCTCATCTTGAGAAAGCCTCCTGCTAATGGAAAGCTTCCAGCTAATGTTCTCAATATAATCTATATGTGAAGACAACACCTCTAATATGAAAAAATCATCTATACAGAGTGCATTAATACAGTCTATAAACTCATCATTACTTAAATGAAAACGAGAGGGGTTTGATACTGCTATTAAATCCAACATAAGTTGATGATGTAAAGCTCTATGTTTTTGCATTAAATGTCTGTTATGAAATTTTCTTTCCCCTACTGAATCAATTTGCTTACTCTCTTTTGCTGTATATAGACGATTTGTTTTATCTAATACAGTATCTACTACCTTTCCAAAGAATATATATAGATCTTGAAAATTTGGATATTGTCTAGTATATTTATCACGTAAATTAACAGCATTTCTTAATGCAAGAATGTACATAAATCTATCGAATTTATTTTCTATTCCTAGTATCTCTATTCCACGTACTAATCTTTCATATGCATCACTATAATTAGTAAAATCTCTCCAATTTTTCAACACATTTATAGCATCATCAGTCAATTCTATTCTTGATATTACTAAATTATATCGATCATCATCAGACTCTCGTATATATATAATAGGATCTACACTACTATCTTGAAAAGCAGTTATTTTCATAGATAGTTGACTTAGTTGATCAGTATTGAGTTTGTCTAAACTATTTAACATATCTTCTAGTGATTGTACAAAGCGTTCTATATCTTTATGATTCTTATTTTGTTTATATATATCATGCTTATTATATTGTAATTCACGGCCAGATGATAAGTCTTCACATGAAAAACTATTCTTTATGTCTTTCAATTGAATATCATGTAGTATGTATTCCCATAAAAAACTATCCTTTAAACTATCATCTATACTAACTGAATTTTGAATTTCATATAATCGAATATATATAGGAATTATGAAAGCAGCTCCATTTTTTATATTTCCATGAACTTTTATTCCGCCATCTATAATTTCTTGAAATTTTTCATGATGCACAATATCAAAGCTATTATATCTCACTTTATAAGCTTCCATATAATCAGATAAATTTGAAAATACTGAGAAATCAGTTATATAAAATTCGTCAAGGTGACTTATCATATTATCATAATCTGGCTCACTAAAAGTTTTTTGTGGTGTTATAGATAACTTTTTCAGCAAGTCTCGTATAAGTTTTTGATGTTGATTCATATTTTTTTGTATTAAAAACTGATTGCTGTGATTGTTTTCAATTAAGAGTTGACTATATTTATTTTTTTGCATTAAAAACCGATGATATTTATTTTTGAGAGAGGTTGCTCTTATTCTCTCTTTCAAACTAGGTATGTTTAGTTGATAAAATATTAACGGAACTACTTTTTGAAGAATTTTATATACATTATCAAATAGTGGAGAGTGTTGAGTTTCTTTACAAACAGTATTCACAAAATCCATTAATATAAATATAAAGATATTCATATCTTCTCGCCAATTCTCACAATTATCTATTTTTATTCCTTGTGTTAATCGTTGAATTATTTCATCCTCATCAATAGATAACCAGTTTTCAAGAACAGAAATAACATCATCTGTTACGCTTATTTGTAATAGTGCTGCATGATATTTTCCTTCAGAAATATTCAAACATGCGTCGGAATCTATATCTATATATGTTTGTAAACTATTCCTATGTTCTGTAGAACCAAAATCAAGTCTTGCTATCTGCTCTTCTAGTATATCTTTAGAAATTTTATTAGGTCCTGCATTAAGACAAAGCATTAAAGACAAAAATATCATCATAATTTTATCTTTACACATTAAAATATGTGATACAAGTTTTTCTAAATATATATTTTTTATCATATAAATTACTGATAAGTTAAAAATTTGTTTAAAAAAACGATGTTTTAAGTATAAAAGATTTATTTAAAAAAAAGAAATAATTATTTATAAGATAAGTTATTTCTTGCAGATATGTTTAAATTATGAAAAGCTTTAAATCAATTCTAATCCAATTCATCTAGATTTATATCAGAATGTTCTTCAGCTATAGTGGATAAAGTTGAACTATCTATATCATTCGCAACTAATTTCATTATTTGAGTATTTATACTATTTCTAAATTCATCATTATTTAAGTAAAGTTTAAAAAAATTAATTATATCCAACTTTTCTTTTCCTAAATTATTAACCAAAAACAAGTGATTACCTTTTACTTGATCATAATGTATTTCAAAGACTACATGGGTAGCGTCTTCTGACAATGAAATTAAATTTTCAACTTCACCTTTACTAACAAAAAGACAAATAAAATCTTTATATTCTATCTGACTAATTTTTCTGCTAATAAATTGCTTTTTAGATTCATTACTAAGAATTTTTTGTACACTTTTTTTTCGCATTCTTTTTGATATTTGAGCTTTCTGAATAATTTCCTCAAATGATTTAGGTATCTTATCAGATAGATCTGTGATTTTTCTATCAGTTTTATCAGATTCATCATCAAGTATTATAGGGTAAATATTTACACTATACTTGACTTTATCATTATTCAAATAAAGTTTGACAAACTTCTCAAAATCAAAATGTTCTTTTCCTAAACTATCAACTGAAAACAAATTATAATCTTTTAATTGATCCGAATCTATCATTAGCATTACAGTATCAGCTTTATCTGGTAATCGAATTAGATGTTTAATTTTATCTTTATATGCAAAAATACAATTTTCGTTTTTACCCCTCTTGCTAGACTCTTGTATTAGTGGATTTAATTCCTTTAATGTTATAACGGGCGTTTGGAATAGGTCTATAAGACCTGTAGTTTCTTGTAAATAAGAAGAAGTTTGAGACGGTGCACTTTCTTGTAATAAAGGTGTTTGGGAAGGTTCTGTTAGATGCGATGTTTGCAACTTTGGACTTGCATTTAATACAAGTATTAAGAATAATGTATATATCATAGTATATACTATAGCACAAACAACAAATAATACAAGCTCTTTAAATATACATTTTATCACATAAATTACTTATAAGTTGAAAAATTTATTTAAACAAATGATGTTTTTAAGTATAAAATGCTTCTTTAGAAAAAAGAATTGATTTTTTATTCATAAGTTATAGGAGATTTATATATTTTATATCATGAAACAAACTTTTAAACTCCACATGATCCTATTTACCTAGATTCATATCAGAATATTGCAATGAAATTACTTCATCTATTATATTGAATGAAGTTGAATCTTTTTGTGTATGTATACTTTTTTTAATTTGAAATGGTTCGTAATTTTCAAACTTTACTTTATCATTGTAGATACTTATAATATGTTAAACTCATAAGTTTCATTTTCACCTTCTTTTGCATTCATAACACTTTCTTCATCTACAGCTAATTGAAATGATTTTAGTCTATTAATGAATGTGATTTTGCTTCACCTACCACTTTTTTTACTAGCTCTTTGAGTTTTACGAGTTTTATCATCAACTAATTTTATCAATTGAACATCTACAATCTGTTGAAATTCAGGATTTTGAGCTACAATTAGCTTGAGAACGAGATCCTGATCCACAAAAGTTTCCATTGCATTCAAAAATTTAATTATATTGAATCTATATGCTTGATTAGCTTTAATTTTAAAAACTACATAACTAGCTTCTTCTGGTAATTGTATTTGATCTAGAATAAAATCTCTACTAAGGACAAAGTATATGTCATGATCAAGATATGTATAACATTTACCTGTACTAATAAGTATTGCTTTAGTACTTTTTGACATACGTAATTTCTGTATCATTGCACCTAGTTTCATAGTGAAAATATGATCTGAATTTATAGTATCTACTAATGCTTCTAAATCAAATGATTTTACTCTATCAGCACCAGATGATTGAGGTCTACCAGGTATAGTTAATTCAGATGAACTTGCTTTATCTTTAACTATACTAGCTTGATCATCAACTAATTTTATCACTTGAACATCTAAAATCTGTTGAAATTCAGGACTATCTATAGCAAGATCAAGAAAGAGTTTGAAATTCTGCATCTTTTTATTTTCTTCAGAAAACTCAACTATATTAAATTGTTTTGCTTTATTATAATCTATTTTAAATATTACATGATTAGATTCCCCTGTTAATTGCATTTGACGTCTAATATAGTACCTACTAAAAACAAAATACATATAATGATTAAGATGTGCATAACATCTACCTGTATTAAAAAGTATTTCTGGAATGTATTTTTGCATATTAAATTTTTGCATCATTTCATCTAGTTTTATAGTAGAAATATCGAGTGAATTTGAAATATCAGCTTTAGGTAATGCTTTGAAATGAAATAATTCTTGTCTATGAGTGCCAGATGATTCAGGCTTATCTGCACTAGAAGACTTAGATCTTTTAGCACCAGATGATTGAGGTCTATCAGCTATACTTAATTTAGATAAACTTGCTGCATCTTTAACCTTTGCTTTATCTCCTTTAATTGTACCAGATGCATCATCAACTAATTTTATGACTTGAACACCTAAAATCGCTTGAAAGGCTTTATTTTTGTTAGCAAACTCAAGAAATCGTTCAAAATTCTTCCGAGTTCTCTGTTCATGAACTTCAATTATATTCCATTCTATCGCTTGACGAAGATCTATTTTAAATATTACATGAGTAGCTTTTGCTGGCAGTTCCATTTGATGTTCAATATCAACTCTACTGCAAATAAAGCATATTGCATTACCAAGACGCCTATAACATCTACCTTCTGTAAAAAGTCTTTCTTTAATATGTTCTGACATACTAAATTTTTGCATCATTTCATCTAGTTTTATAGTGGAAATATCGAGTGAATTTGAAATATCAACTTCAAGTAATGGTTTAAAATGAAATAATTCTTGTCTATGAGTGCCAGATGATTCAGATTTATCATCAATTTCAATATTTATACTACCTTGAAAGGCAGAATCTACCATAGATTGACATTCAAAAAATTTTTCAAAATCAAAATTATGCCTTAATTTTTCTGATGAATCTGAAACAACTTTAAGCACTTCATGAGTTATTAGTTCTTGATAATTCATTTTAAACACTGCATGAGTGGCTTGATCTGGTAATTTCATTCGATTTCCAATGTCGAATTTACTAATAAGACTAATATATAAATTATTATGATGCCAAGCACGGCAACCTCTACTAAAACTTTCTTTTATTTCCTCTATACTAGGCAATTTTTTTCTTTCTTCTTCTGATATATCAAGTTTTTTAATAATTTCCTCTAATGATGTAAGAGAGGTGTCATATTTATTTTGAGCATCTTCTACGATTACCGGTTCGGTATGTGATGATTCAGAGATATCACCTCTTAAAGTAGTAGGTAGAGCCATATTAGCTGCTTGTAAAGTAGTTATTTTATTTACCGATTTGGGCCCTGTATCTGAAGGAGAATCAAATAATTTAGGCCCTGTATCTGAAGGAGAATCAAATAATTTAGGCCCTGTATCTGAAGGAGAATTAATTGATTGAGGTATTTTATTACCCGGCATTGCATTTAAAATACACATTAAAGATAGAAATATTATCATAATATTCATTAAATACTAAATAAAAAATAACACAACACTCAGGTAAATAATTTTTATATTTTGTGATTATTCATAAATCAAAAACTTGCTACAAATTATAAATATAAATATAGAAAACTTTACTACAGTATATATATTGTGATCAGTACACTAATTAAAGATTTATAAATTAATATAAAAATTATTTATCAAATCTCTTAACAAGCTTATTTATTCAAATATGGAATAATATGCTGATATAATTTTAAATGATACTTGTATTTTTATTATTGAAAATTATAATTTTATATTTTAATTTTTGCTTCTGATATAAAATCACTTTTTAAGTAATGTAAAATATCAAATATTTAAATTCAAATAATATTATGAAAAAAGTTGATATTTCTTTTAATAAATAAATCATATACTAATAAACTAAATTAACTCATTATTTCTTTATTTTTCTCTTCAGTCATTTTATCAACTTTAGTATTAAATTCTTGAATAACTTTATCCACTTTTTCTTCCATTACCTTTAATACATCCTCAGAAACTGATTTTTTATACTCTTTTATCTTATCCAAAGCATCTTTTCTGTGATTACGTAACTTTAGTCGCTCCTTTTCACGATAATTACTAATTAATTTTTGTAACTCTTTTCTACGTTCTTGAGTCAACATTGGAGCAGTAGCATAAATGGTCTGCCCCTCAGTTCTTATCAACAAACCAACTTTACTATTTTCTAAAGCTTTTCTTACATCCTGTAAATGTGAGGCATTCCATATTTGAATAGTCATAGTAGACAAATCTTTTAAAGTAATACTAGAGACTTGCTCAAGAGGCATATTACCATCATTAGTCTGCACAATGATTTTTGATATTAAATTTCGATGTACTCGACCTGTTTGTACTCCATTTAACTCATTTTTAAATAATTCGATGGAAGAATTCATTTTACTATACATATCATCTTTAATTGATTCTAAAATTTCTTTAGACATACATTTCTCCTTAAATTAAGCTATCAAACTAGTGATAAAAAATCTATCCTTAGAAAATTTCAGCTTACTTTTAACTCATAAATTTCACTTTAATTAACTTTATTGCATTCATAATAAAAAAATGAGATACTTCAATTATGTCGATACAGTTAATGGAATTGCCGTATCCAGAAAATGCACTTTCTCCTTATATTTCAGCAGAAACTATTAAGGCGCATCATAGATCTCATCATGCTGGATATGTTAAAAAGTATAATTCTTTGATCGAAGGAACTGATTTTGCCTCTGACTCACTTGAATCTGTTTTAAAAGCAACAGTAAATGACGCTGATCATAGATCAATTTATCAACAAGGTGCACAAGTGTGGAATCATAACTTTTACTGGCACAGTATGCGTGAACCTGTAAGATATGATGATAATGTTGATTCTGAACTTTTATCTTATCTTAAAAATCAATTTGGATCTTATGAGGCCTTTATAAGAAAATTTGCTGAGATTGGCTCAAAGCACTTTGGTAGTGGATGGCTATGGTTAATTTATAATGAAGACAAAATAGAAATAATTTCAACATCTAATGAGCAAAATCCACTATTTGATCAAAATAAGGAGCCAATTTTAACTTGTGATCTATGGGAGCATGCCTATTATTTACAATATCAGAGTAATCGTAAAGAATATCTAGAAAATTTTTGCTTACATCTGATTAATTGGCCCTTTGCCGATAAAAATTTCAAGTCTGTATGTAAATAAATAGTTTAAAATACTAAAAATCTATCAATATGAATAGAAAAATAATTAAATAACTTTCAAAAAAATATCTAATAGAAAACTCACCATCATTTAACAAGCTGATAACCAAAAAGTATTCATGAACAAATAGTATAAATTATAATTAATAGTTTACGTCAGATAAATTTCAAGTATTACTTATTGATAATATTCAACTTTATATCACTTATTATACTTAATTTATTAAAATTGAAAAAATGATTCATAATCAGACTACAATTATATTATGTATCTTTATGAAATTATAATTATTTATTTTAGCTGTAAAATTTTTTCATACAACTTTATTAAATCATACTATATAGTAAATTTATAAACTCACTTAATTTGAAAAATTTTGAATTAAACATTATATAATTTGTAAATTAATATTATAGCAAAATATTTGGTAAAGCAAAAAATGATTATTAGTAAGTAATTTTATCTATAAAATACAAAGTATATTTTGATATATTTTTTAAATAAATTGATTACAAAATATATATTATAAAGTAATTACACTTTATATCTAAAAATTTAATAAAATCTATATCAATTTTTATTATTTAGTAATATGAAAAATTGAACTATTTTATAAAAATGATAAATAAACTGTACTAATTAGCTATTACTAAAATTGACAATTAAACTTTAATGTATTTTTAATTTAATTTTTTGACGTTATATGAAATGTAATAATCATAAATTTGATACATAATAAAGCTAAACATCCACTTCAGCATAAGTATTTTGCAAAATAAGTTTATGTCCGTTCTTTATATCATATTTTAATAAATTAAGAACTAACCGAATAAAATTTCACTAAATTATCAATAATAATCAAATAAATACTATAAATTTGATACATTACAAATGTTAAACATCAACTTCAGCATATTGAGCATTTTGTGAAATAAATTCACGTCTACCCTCTACAGAATCTCCCATTAAATCTGAACAAATTAGATCAGATTCTTGTAAATTATTGATAGTAACTTTGGAATAATTACGCATAGCCGTTTTACTTAAATCTTCTGGATTCATTTCTCCTAATCCTTTATATCTTTGAATGTGTAGTCCTTTTTTGCCTTTAGCTTCAACCTGTCGTAAAAATACAAAAGGATCTTCAACATTATTTTCATTCCAAAAAACATTTTCACCCCACATTTTTGACCAATTATTTATAAATTTCTTTAATTTGTCATAAGAATCAAAGTCAAACTGATTATAATCAAATATATGATTTGTTGTCACACCTCTATATTGATGTATAAATACAGTAGTATTGTCTTTTTCACTTACACTCCATTCTCCATCCATTTTTTGTAAGTATTGCATTAAAGCAGAATGAATATTTAAATCACTATCTTGACCAAATACTTTTCCAACAACAGAATATCGATAAATTTGTGAATATCTTTGTAATATTTTGTCTACATCACATACCTGCATCAAATATTCAAATAAATCACTTTCTTCATCATTATTTGTTTGTAGTGTTACATTAGCTAGTCCACGCTTTAAAATAAAATCATAAAAAGCGGTATCATCTCTCAAATAAGTAATATTTTTTCCTTGAATCACTCCATACAAAGGAGGTTGAGCAATATATATATGCTCTTTTTCAAACAGAGGTTTCATGTATCGAAAGAAAAATGTAAGCAAAAGAGTCAAAATATGCTTACCATCGACATCTGCGTCAGTCATTATTATAACTTTATGATATCGCAACTTAGAAATATCAAAATTATCTCCAATACCAGTACCAAGAGATGCAACTAAAGTGGTTATTCCTTCATAGGATAGTACTTTGTTATAGTGAGCTTTTTCTACATTAAGAATTTTTCCAAATAAAGGTAAAACTGCTTGAGTAAAACGATTTCTTGCCTGCTTAGCAGATCCACCAGCACTGTCTCCCTCAACAAGAAACAACTCACATTTTGCAGGATCTTTTTCTGAACATCCAGCTAGTTTTTTTGCAAGCTGAAAATTCTCTGCACCACTTTTTTGCTTACGACTAAGATCTCGTGCTTTTCTTGCAGCTTCTCTAGCATAAGCAGAGTTCATAATTCTTTGAATTACTTTATTACTTTCGGTAGGATGCTCTTCTAACCAGCTTGAAATTTTATCATAAACTAATTTTTCTACTGCATGTCTTACATTGTCTGATACCAATTTATCCTTAGTTTGTGATGAAAATTTTGGATCCGCTACTTTAACAGATAATACACAAACTAAACCTTCACGAATATCCTCTCCGGTAAATTGTACTTTTTGCTGTGCTTTTGTTCCTTTATCTCGAATATAAGCTGTAAATGCTCGAGTTAACGCTGATCGTAATCCAGCAGCATGTGTACCTCCATCTTTTTGAGGAATTGTATTTGTAAAATACAAAGGATTTTCATAAAAACTATCAGTCCATAATAATGAGCAATCAACAGATACATCATTTGATTTTCCACTAATATAAATTGGAGATGAAAATATTAGTTTTTTATGCTGTGCTAAAAATAAAGCAAATGACTTTAATCCACCTGATTCAGCAATTACTTGTTCTTTTTCTGAATCTTGTCTTAAATCTTTTAGATGTATCTCTATTCCAGAATTTAAAAATGCCAGCTCATGAAATCTTGTATAAAGTGTCTTGCTTGAAAATACTACATTATCAAAAATTGTATCATCAGGTAAAAAATGTATTGATGTGCCTTTTTTTGTAGTTTTTCCAATTTTACGTAACTCTTGTACTCTATTACCTTTTTCAAATTTCATTTCATATTCTTTATTTTCACGATAAATTTTTAATATCAACCACTTTGATAAAGCATTTACAACAGAAATACCAACTCCATGAAGTCCACCAGAAACTTTATATGTATCTTGAGAAAATTTACCACCAGCATGTAATTGAGTCATAATGACTTCTGCAGCAGGTAACTGCTCTTCTTCATGCATATCTACAGGAATACCTCGTCCATTATCCTCAATTGAAACTGATCCATTCTTATGTAGAGTAACAAGAATTTTATTACAAAATCCGGCTAAAGCTTCATCAATAGCATTGTCAACAGCTTCATACACCATATGATGTAATCCACTACCATCACTTGTATCTCCTATGTACATTCCTGGACGTTTTCTAACAGCTTCCAGCCCTTTTAGTACTTGTATCGAACTTGCATCATACTTTTGCATTGTTTTAGTATATACTCATTTGTGATTAATAGCAAAATGCATTCACTTTGTCTGTAAATTCTGATAAAGTATGTTTAGAAAGGTTGCAATGGAAAAAACACTATGTGTAATAAAGCCCAACTCAGTTTCTGAGGGCAATATAGGAGAAATTATTAGAATTTTTGAAATAAATTATTTTGAGATTTTAGCAATGAAAATGACAAAATTAACAAAAAGTCAGGCCGAAAAATTTTATGAGATACATAAAGAAAGACCATTTTATGATGATCTATGTACCTTTATGTCATCTGGACCTGTAGTAGCTTTTGTAGTATGTGATGATGATGCTGTAGAGCGTGTACGAAAAATAATTGGACATACAAATCCTGAGGAAGCTGCTGACAATACAATTCGTAAATTATACGGAGATAATATTGATGAAAATGCAATTCATGCATCAGATTCAGTAAAAACAGCACAATCTGAAATAGAATTCTTTTTTCCCAATTTTGAACAAGAATCCTTTGAAACTGATTACATTGATTAATAATAATATTAATTGATCATTTCAATTATATTTAAATAATAAATTCAGTTAATTTAATAATTTTTATATAATACATCTATTACTAACTTTATATCTTAAAATTAACTTTTAATACGTATTTTACCTTAAAATATAAATATAATTTTATCAAATATGCATCAAAAGTTTATATCAAAATTAAAAGTATCATTGAATAAAGATGAAAAAATTTTTAAATAATCAATTTGATAAATCAGTGTAAGATTTTTGATTTCATACTAATGATAATTGATAGAAATACTCTATTAAATAATTTCATCTGTTCAAAAAATAGTAATAATGCTAATCTTTTTAAGTGTTACTTGAAATTGAAAAATATATTTATGCTTTGTTTTCCAATATTAAAGGTTTGCAAGTTTATGTGCCTAAATCATTAAAATTTGGCCACTTATCTACAAATGCTCCTTTTGTTGTGTCTAGACAAACGCAAAAAGACATTAGCGAAATAGTAAATGACATTACAGTTCAATTAATGAGTAAATATAAAGATTATATTGATAAAATTGAACTTGCAAAAAATGGTTTTTTAAACATATATTTTAATGATAAATTTTTCACACAAAGTCTACAACTTGCTTTACAGCAAAAAAATAAATTTGGAGCTAATACCACAAATGAAAAAAGAAAAATTTTAGTTGAATATTTTTCAACAAATCCAACAGGTCCACTACACTGCGGTCATGCAAGATCTGTTTATGGTCATGCACTTGGCAAAGCACTAGCATTACTTGGACATGAAGTTCAACATGAATATTATGTAAATGATGCAGGAAATCAAATTAAAATACTGGCAAAATCTGTACATTGGCGTTATCTTGAGTTGTTAAATCAAGCAGTTTCGCAACCAAAAGAAGCATATTGCGGAGACTATATAATTGATATTGCGCAAAAAATTATAGATTTACATGAAAATAAATGGATTGAATACTCAAAAAGTACTGAGAAATATTTTGCTGAATACGCGATGAAAGAATGTCTAAATCAAATAAAACAAGATCTTGAATTATTTAACATTAAATTTGATACATATAAATATGAAACGACAATATATGAAGAAAAGTATGTTGAAAAAGCAATTCAAATATTGAAAAATAATGATTTGGTATATACCGGCAAATTACAGAAAGTAAAAGCAAAAAAAGGTCAAGGATCTAATCAAAATATGCTGCTTTTTAAGACAACTCAATTTGAAGATGATGAAAATCGTGCATTAACAAAAGGTGATGGAAATTACACATACTTTGCAGGTGACATTGGATATCATTTAAATAAGATTGATCGTGAATATTGCTGGTTAATTAACGTACTTGGTGCTGATCATGCTAGTTATGCTAAACGTATTAAAGCAGCAACACAAGCATTAAGTGAATCTTTAAAAAAGAAAGTGAAAATTGATATTACTATATTACAAATTGTACTATTTGAATCAAAAGGAGAAAGTTTACGTTTTTCAAAGCGTAGTGGAACAATTTTTACTCTACGAGATATGTTAAAAATTTTGGGATGTGATCTACTACGTTTTGTATTATTACAAAAGAAACCAAATGCACATTACTCAGTAAATATTGATGAAATTAAACAAATTTCATTAAAAAATCCATTTTATTATATTCAATATGCACATGCGAGAATTTGCTCATTATTTCGACAAAGCAATCTTACGAATGAATCGATACAAAAGCATACATTTGATATAAATCATCTATCTGACTCAATGAAATCTCTACTATTTATATTAATACAGTGGCCTCGAGAAATTTATAATGTACAAAATACGCTTGAAGTGCATACAATCATAACATATTTATATAATATTGCTGAGACATTTCACTCAATTTGGAACGAAGGTAAGGAAAATAATCAAGTAAGATGGATTGTTTCAAATGAAAATATTACACTTTCCAGATTTCAGCTTTTACAATTAACAAAAACGACTATATCAATTGCATTGTCAATTTTAGAAATAGAAGCGTACAATGAGCTAAATGAAAATTCTAAGATACATTGATTACACTTTATGCTTTATCATAATTTGTATTGGAATTGATGAAGTGTATTATATTAATAAAGTAGTTCAAAGCAGAAAAACAACGACAATAAACTATCAAAGACCATATAAATTTGAAATTGATGAAACAGAAATAATATTATATGGATATCATTCAAGTATTATTTTTTACATTAAAGATTGGACATTTATTTCTCTATTTCCTAAAATTATATATGCTAAAACTAGTGATCTTCATTTATTAAAACCAATTCTTTACAAACATAACATTATTTATAAAACGTTAAGCTAGGCAAGTTTTGATTTATTTTATATAATTGATATGTGGGATGTAAAGTTGAAGCTAATCAAGAGTATGATATAAATCTTGATTTACTAAATGATGTTCAAAAACAAATTATTCAAAATACTGAAAAAAATTTATTGGTATTAGCTGGAGCTGGTACAGGAAAAACCTCTACCGTGATAGGAAAAATCACATATTATATTCAAAAAGGTATTGTGAAACCTCATGAGATAATAGCAACAACATTTACAAATAAAGCTGCAAGAGAAATGAGTGTACGTTTACAAGCTAAACTTGGCTCAAATGCAAATGCGATTTGGATAGGAACATTTCATAAATTATGCATATTAGTATTAGAAAAACATGCTCATCTTATGAATTTAAAAACACCATTACAAGTACTACCATATGATGATCAGCTACAAGTGGTACGAAAATTACTTAAACCTTATAAAAATTATAAACCATCTCATGTTTTAGAAAAAATACAAAGAGCAAAAGAAACTGAAAAAACAAATTCTTTAGATGCTGTAGAATCAACTATACTTCGACTTTACAAAAAAGAATTAGAAACAATGGGTATGTTAGATTTTGCTGATCTAATGACTTATACAATTCAACTTTGGAGAGAATATGAAAATGTTTTACTTGAGTATCAAAATAGATTTAAACTTTTATGTGTTGATGAATATCAAGATATTAATGAATCACAATATGCATGGATAAAATTATTAAATAATCAAAATACACAAATTTGTTGTGTTGGAGATCCAGATCAGGCAATATACAGTTTTCGTGGAGCAAATATAAAATATATACTTAGTTTTGAAGAAACATTTAATAACACAGAAATAATTCCATTAGAACAAAATTATAGATCTACACAAAATATATTAACAGTAGCAAATACTTTGATTGAACATAATAAACGTCGAATTCCAAAGAAATTATGGACGACAAATATACAAAATATAGATGTAAAAGTATGTGCTACTTATAATGATAAATTAGAAACAGTCAGTATAGCTAAAGAAATTATAAAAATTCGTCAAAATGACACAAAAAGTTCAATTGCAATTCTTGTAAGAACAAGAGCTCAATTTTTAAATATTGAAGATTCACTTAGTAAAGAAAAAATACAATATGTAGTAACTGGATCTGTTCAATTTATGGATCGAGCAGAAATAAAAGATGCAATTTCATATGCTAGATTTTTATATAATCCATCAGATAAAATAGCCTTTACTCGTATGATACAATCTCCAAAACGTGGTATAGGTGAGGTGATTTTATCAAGAATTTTTGATGATGATTTATTAGATAGTAATATAGAAAATAAAATGCAAAAAATGCTATCAACTTTATCAGGTAAGGCAAAAGAAAGCATAAATAAACTTGTAAATCAGTTAAAACATTGGAGAAGTTTACTAAAAGTCGAATCTCTTCAAACTGTTCTTAAGCTTGTTGTACAAGAATCCGGTTTATACAACTCTATGTCGAATGAAAAACAAGCAAATTTACAAAACTGGTTTGATAGTTTAAGTAGTTTTAATTGTCTACAAGATTATATTGAGCATCTTATGTGGCAAAACGACTCAGAAAATATTAATGATAATGCAGTAGAAATAATGACGATACATGCATCAAAAGGCTTAGAGTTTGACTATGTATTTTTACCTGGATGGGTATCAAACATATTTCCAAGTTCAAGAAGTAATAATATACTTCAAATTGAAGAAGAGCGACGTTTAGCATATGTAGCTATAACAAGAGCAAGAGAAAATTTGACTATATCATATGCGCTACAACAGGGACTTTTTACTTCAAAACCATCTATGTTTTTAACAGAGCTTGGCCCTATTAAAGTTCAACAATTTGAAAATAAGACTCAATTTGCAATAGGTGATTTAGTACAACATCAACAACTTGGATATGGTAACATTACTGAAATTGGTATGCAGCATGCAAAAGTTCAGTTTTCATACTCATCTAAAATTGTAGAGGTAAAAAGTCTTACAAAAGCATAATTAGCATAGTTAGTTTTAAAAAAATTTATAAATTATTGTAACTTGTTTTATATCAAAAATAAGTATGATGAAATAAATTATATTTTTCTCAACTATAAAATATACTACATGATTATTAGCATATGTTAAATATTTAAGCAATTTTATATAAAATAATTAAAATTTATGCATTAATATATTATATGTAGCTAAATATTGATGAGTAAAAAATATAATTGAAAGTAAAATTAGCATTAAATTTATAAATTTATAAAATTCTATACAAAAACTTGATTTATACAAAATAAACTTAGTGTGTGCAAAATAGTTGAAGAATTGTATTTATAATTTTTATGCGTTACATATATTTGCAGTACATATTTAAATCAATTATTTTTATACAAATGCACTTGTACCTACATATATTAATTTTTTAAAATAGAACTTTGTTTTAATAAAACATTATGACATTTTGATATGAGTAAGTAAAAAATAGCAAAGTATACTTTTAGCTTAAATATTTTGATTAAAATTTATATTCATCAATTTAAAAATATACCTTTTTAACGCAATTTACCTTTGATCAATATTTCATTTTTTAAATTTTATAAAAACTCTATTTATGAAAAAACGTATATTTGATACATTTCATATATTTCCATGTATTTTGTTTATGTTTTGTTAATAAAATAAAAAGAAATGAATTTATTGACCTAGCTTTAAATATAAATGTATAATTTGAGTTGTAATGATTCCAAATTCAGCAACACAAAATAATTTAGAATCACAGAAAAGAGTTGTATATTCTGTAACTATAATAAGTAAAACAATTAAAGAGGTCATAGAGGGATCGTTTAATCATATATTTGTAAAAGGAGAAATTTCAAATCCAAAAATGTATTCATCTGGACATACATATTTTTCACTAAAGGAAAATGACGTATTACTTGAATGTATCATATGGCGTAATACCAAATTAACTTTTGCACCTGAACATGGCGCTGAAGTTATTTGCGAAGGTCGTATTACAACATATGCTGGTAGATCTAGATATCAAATGATCGTACAAAGTGTTGAACATGCAGGTATCGGCTCACTACTCAAAATTTTAGAAGAACGAAAAAGAAAATTACAGCAAGAAGGTCTATTTGATGCAAAGTATAAACTTGCACTGCCAAAATATCCTCGTAGAATTGCATTAATCACATCAAAATCTGGAGCGGTATTACATGATATGCTTCATCGTCTTGAAGAGCGATTTCCTTGTGATGTCAAACTATACTCAACTCATGTACAAGGAGCAAATACAGCAAATGAAATAATATCAATTTTACAATCAATTTCACTTGATACATTTTCTCCAGATGTAATAATCATCGCGCGTGGAGGAGGTAGTATTGAAGATTTATGGGAATTTAATGATGAAAAATTGATTCGAGCTGTTGTTGCTTCTTCAATACCTATAGTAACTGCAATTGGTCATGAAACTGATACAACATTAGTTGATTACGCATCATCTTTACGTGCTCCAACACCAACAGCTGCAATCGAGATGATAACACCAAATAGATTTGATATATTACAAATGATAAATCAGAAGTTTGCGATATTAAAATCTAAAATTCAATACATATTAAGTTACATGAAGCATACTTTAACTTTAAAAAGCAAAGTGCTTTCACATAGAAGTAATTTATTTACGGTATACAATCATAAATTGCATAAAATATATAATCGATATTTACATAATAAGTCATTATATATAGAAAGAATACAAAAAATTCCGATAATAGCACAGCCTTCTATACACAAGTATATCACTAAACTAAATGTTGAATTTTCAAGATATAAAAATTTATGTGAAAAATATTATCTAAGTTTAGAACGAAATTTATCACTTCAAAACACAAGGCTACAATCATATTCATATCAAAAGACATTACAAAGAGGATTTTCAATAGTACAAAATAGCAAAAATAAGCTCATCACATCCAAAAAAGATGCACAAAAAGAAACAAATATTAGTATTACATTTGCAGACGGCTCATGTAACGCAACATTATTAAATAATGATTAAATAACTCAACATTTTTGACAATAAATGTTAACATAATATAAAAATGCGCTTTTCAATTTTACTTATATCATTTTTTGTTTTATACAGCACACTAATTGTTCGTATGATATACATACAAAATAATCCTTATAATATAACAAAACACGTACTTTCAACGAGATATAACATATATGATAGAAACAAAATTACATTAGCATATACACTTTACACAAAATCAGCATATATAAATCCTAGTCAAATTTCAGAACCCGCTCTTAGCTTATATGCTTATCATTTTCCTGACATGATTTCACAAATTATAGAAAATAAAAATAAAACATTTATATGGTTAAAGCGACATTTAACAAACGAAGAAATTACAAATATTTCCTCATTATATATTCCTGGCTTACATATTTGTAAAGATCAAAAGCGTATATATCCTCATAATCATCTAGGTGCTCATGTGATTGGATTTTGTGATAAAAATAATATTGGAAAACAAGGTGCTGAATATGCATTTCAACAAACATTACAAAAAAGTAATGTACATTTATCTCTAGATATTCGAGCACAATATATTTTAGATAATCAAATACAAAAAGCTGTAGATTCATTAGAAGCTGAAGGAGGTGCAGGTATTTTAATAAATTTACAAGGTGAAATTTTAGCAATGAGCTCATATCCATTTGTAACAGCCGAAGATTCACAAACATTTATAAAACATATGAATCGCTGTGTCATACCATTTGAAGTTGGCTCTATACTAAAAATTCACAACATTGCTATGTTACTAAATAGTAAAACAGCCACATTAAATACAGAATTTGATGCAAGAGGTACATTTAAAGTTGGTAGATTTGAAATTCAAGATTTATTTGGTCAAAATCGAATTTTAACACTTCGAGAGTCTGCATTATACTCTTCCAACATAGCAACGGCAAAAAGCGTGCTTTTAGCAAACTCACAACTACAACGAAATTTTTTTGAAAAAATTGGCTTTATGCAATCATTAGAATGGATGCCTAAACATATTGCAAAACCACTACTACCAAAGCAATGGAGTGAATCTTTAATGATTACAGCATCATATGGATATGGTATTGGTATTTCAGCTTTACATCTAATACAATCTATGCTGCGTCTTATTACAGGAACTAATATAAATATTAACATACAAAAATTTAACAGCGCTACAAAGTCAATTCTTTCAGATTCTACAGTCTCTCAAATTCGTACATTACTACAAGAAATTGTTGAAAAAGGACATGGCAGTAGAGCAAAAGTATCAAAATTATCTGTTGGCGCAAAAACTGGTACAGCAAATATTTGTGTAAATGGAAAATATATCGAAAATCAAAATCATGTTTCATTTGTATCCGTTTTTCCAATTCAAAATCCAAAATATATACTATTGCTACAAATGACAAAACCAAAAGTTCATAAGTTACGTTATGGAAAATATGCAACAGCAAGTAATGTACTTGGAGAGCATATTAAAAAATGCACTCATGATATTTGGTGTGTATTACACTAATTTTATAAATCATTGTAATTTTATTAAATAAGTTGTTGATGTTCATATTTTCAATATACACAAAATACACACTATTATAAATTATAAGCTGAAAAGTGTACAAATTATATGATATAAAATGCGAAACAAAATTTACTTGAAAAATATATTAGAAATGTGTACTTGTTATATTTTACTGTGTACCAAACTATTTTATCTTTTTACATCATTTATGCACTATATTTCATAACCAGACATTCCAACCTAAAAATAATAGATTTTTATCTAAAAATGGTATGATTCTTTCTGATTCAACTAATTTTATATTAAAATGAATAGTAATCATTTTTGGTAAATATAAATGTAAAATATTTAATATACGCGCTCTATACTGCTGCTTTGGTAGTAATTTACAATACTCCTCATACGAATTACATTCTATATGTAATCTAATTCCATCGGTTATAACTTTGGCAAATTTTCCAAGAAATATATTTTGTAAATTACAAGCTAATTTAGCTTGATTTACTTCATCTATTTTATATTTTGCAGAAACAAAACGCTCTACTTTAACTCTTAAAGATGGAAATAAAATTTTCATTAATTTTATAACTCCATATATATTATGTGGTTTTGACCAAAATAATGCAGCTACACTTAATATATTTCTGCGTACAAATTTACTTTTTGTAATATCACCAACAGAACTAAGACTTTTTAATATATTTAAACTTAACTTATCACCAAGTGCTGGATTATACTTTTTTTCAATTCTATATAAATTTTGAGCTAATCTATGATTAAAAATATTTAAAAAATCAATTAAAACTCTATCTCCATTTTTAGCTCGAATAGCAGCGTCTTCTGTATATGAAAAAGGCATGCTTCCTTGTATTCCAAGAATTCCAATACAATTTAAGCATAATACTATACGTGATTTTTTAATAGAAATAGAATGAATATCACGTCCTGAACTACTTAACTTTACATTTCCTTCAAAAGATAAAATATCAGATGAAATGTTTGTTAAATTTTTACCCACATACTGCTCAATAATTCTCATAATTTGAATAAATGAAAAATTTTGTGGTTTCTTTTGAATTTTAGTTAAAAAATTCATTATCTATCACCCTCTTTTGCGGCTCATGCATTGAATTCATTGAATATAGAGTCACTTCAGTTACAAAATAAAAATCTATACATTTTGATAAAATATTCATCCAAATATATCCTAATAAAAATGTTGTGTGCGTATCTTTTACAGTTAATTTTATAGATAATTTTGGACATGTACCTTGCCATTTCTCATACTTACCAAAATGTGTAATTTTCTTTTCATATGTCAAAGAATGTAAAATATTTTTATAATTAGCATGCTTACTATAGTTATATAATTGTGTAACATCATTTAAAATTTGAATATTTTTTTCATGAAATACTATATTTTGATGACTAAGATTCATATGCGAGATTAATTGCCAATGTTTTTGCTTTTTTGAATTATTACTAATATATTTTGTAGGATATTGTAAATTAATTGCATTTAATCCAATAATACTACCAATCTCAAATTCTGTATATGGCGCAATTTCTTCACAAAGTCTATAATTTGAACTTAATGTTCTGGCATATAAAATTTCATCATTTTGCTGTAAGAAATTAAAATTTTCTTTAAATAATGAAACGTAAACTTCTTCATTTTCATAATCTGCATACCAAAACATATCAACATCAGATTCTTTTGGTTCAAAGTATGAATAATATTCAATTTCTTGACCTGTTTTTTGATCGTAAGAAAACATATTACATATTTTATAAATTGCAAAGTTCTCACTATTTAAATCTGAAGTAAGCAAATATTTTTCTTGTTCATTTGAAATATAAATTGGATTAGAAACTTTTTCAAATAAATTTATCGTAGGCACACAATTTATCTTTAAAGCATCCTGAGCAATAGGAGTATTAAATGGTTTTGCGCTTTTACTTAATGGAATTATTAATATTGCTTCATCTTGATTGAAAATATTGTTAAATAATAAATCAAAAAATAAAAATTTTTCAGGAAAAATGCTATACTCCATCAATAATCTGTAATGATCTGCAGCTCCATTATCTGGTAATAATGACTCTTCATCACTTAAAGTGTTATATTCAATCTCTCCTACTGAATGCATAAATAAAGCGTTATAGCTTAAATCAGTCAAAAAAATTGGTGTATTTTTCTCTACATCATAACATAGAATCATTTTCAATAAACTTTCGGCAATATTTAGATTTGCATCAATATAAATTGAGGTTTTTGTATTCTTATTTAATGATTTTAATTGATTTACATGTAATGCCAAAGCCCATTCAAATTTTATCAAATCTTTTAAATTAGTATCTTCTGCTCTTACATAATTTGTACTTATAATTTTCAAAGGAGATAAATGTAAATTTTTAATTGTTGAAAATGTAACTTTAGTTTGCTGATACATTCTAGTGAAAGTTGTATTTTTAGGTACAACTTGATTAATCAATGTTTTAAACATCTTTTCATCAATTTGCATATTCATCACAACACATGATGGAATTGAATTTACAAATTGCGGATATAAAGCACTTAAAAACATTGTACTAATTTTTGAAAATTTATCATTTAAATTGTACTGTAAGCGTGCATCCAAAAATGCAAAACTTTCAAGTAATCGTTGAACATCTGGATCACTTGTACCTCTTGATGAAAAATTTAGAGCAGATGCAACAAATGGATATTCCTTTGAAAATTTTTCTCCTTCTTCGTTTAAATAATTCATCGACTGTTGAAAATATGCATATAATTCTTCTTTTGATGGAGTGCTCACTTATCATAAATTACTAATAATACTTAAAAATTTATGAATTTTTATGATAGTGTATATCATGAAATGTATATCACAAGCGGCAAATTATCTTAACATTACTTATGATGATGCTCGCTCTCTTTTTCTAAAAACGTTTGACATTTCTCTTACTCAATTTCAATCATTTCAACCAAACTTAGTACAAGTTAAATATTGGCAACATGTAGTATCACTTTTAAAGTTACAAATTCCAATTAATCGTATATTAAACAGACAGTTTTTTTGGAAAAATGAGTTTATTCTTTCTGCATTTGTTCTTGCTCCTAGATTTGAAACGGAATACATAGTCAAAATTGCTCTACAGATTTATAATGATAAAAGCCCATCTCAAATTCTTGATATAGGAGTAGGTTCTGGATGTATTTTACTAAGTTTGGCACAGAAGTTTTACCATGCAATAAGTACTGGTGTAGATATATCTCAATATGCAATTCAAAATGCAGCATATAATGCATCATTACTTAAAATCACATGTAACTTGCATCATATTTCATATGAAAAATTTTTACAAAATCATAAAAATGATCATTTTGATCTCATTATCTGTAATCCTCCATATATTACTAACATTAATGATGTGCATATTTCAGCAATGTATGATCCTCCAATTGCTCTTTTTGGTAACATATTAACGTATATACAAATAATTCAAAATCTTCCATCATTTTGCCATTTTATAGCAGAGGTTCCTGTAAATTTAGTTGTTGATATTAAGTCATTAATAACCAATTATAAAATACAAGTTTTTAACACAAATCATGATAAAATAAAAATTTTAGTCATTACAAATATTAATAAATCTTAATTTTGTAAGCATTTTTTAGTAAAAATTAGTATGTAAAATATGTAAATTAATTTTTTATCAAACACTGAATTATCATCTTATTATATTGTAAACTTGCATTAATTAACATCTTTTGCTTCAATGAGTATAATATGTTTAAAGGTCGTGGAATAATTAAAATATCAGGTTCATATTTTGAGAGTAATGATGATGAACTTGAAAGTTCTCTAAAAATCATAATTGATCAAAAATTTCATGAAAAAATTATTTTTATGGTTGGAGGAGGAAATATAGTTCGAGGACGTAGCACAACAAAAGGCATGCAAAGAACCTATATGGATCGCATAGGTATGCTAAGTACCGAAATTAACGCATTGAGACTATCAAATTTATTATATAATCTACGAAATAGCAGTATTATAATGTCTTCACATGGATCATCTGATTTTGTAAGAAAATATAATGTACCTATTCTAGAAAGATATAATAAGGATGGATATTCAATAATTTTATCTGGAGGTTTAGGTTGTGGTTACATAAGCACAGATACAGCTCTTGTAATAAGAGCATTAGAGTTAGAGTGTCAATGGGTAGCAAAAATTTGTAAAGTAGGTGGTGTTTTTGAGTCTGATCCACGTTATGATGGTTCAGCGAAAATGATTGAAGAGTTAACTTATCAGAAAGCATTACAATATGATGCGTATGATAAAAATGCAATACTATATGCTCAAGAACATAATTTGCCATTTTCCATTATTTCTCTTAATGCCTTTGTAAATAAAATGCTTGATAAGAATGTACAATTTACTCAGATATTCTAGTAACATTTAATACTATCAAGTTAAAATTTCAATTTATTAAAAATTAATACTTAATAAAATATTTATATATATAAACTGCAAATGCTCAAATTTACTTTAAATATAAGCTCTATAAAAAAATTTTATCATTTTTTAAAGCACACATGCTATCGTTGAATAGAGGTAAAAATGCACATTATACTACAAATATTTATTATTCTACTTTTATCTAGCTGTTCTAAATCAGAAAAAGATGTTAATATTACAGAACCGGAATCAACAGTAGAAGAAATTACTACAGTATCAGATAAAAAAATAACACATACTGTATATTTTGAATTTGATTCTGATGAAATTACAAATGAAGAGCAGAAAAAACTATCACAATTGATAAAAAAAGTATCAGAATATGATTATTTTATAACATTTGAAGGACATACAGATAATAGAGGATCTGAAGCATATAATGAAAAATTATCTGAACGTCGAGCTAAATCTGTACAAAATTTTATTAATCAATATAAAAATGTAAAAATAATAGCATATGGTGAAAAAGTTTTGCCTGGAGGAGCTGATAATCATGCAGCAAATAGAATAGTTACAATAAAACTGGATCAAATTGATTAATAATGTATATAAATAATATTGCAACTTAATTTAAACTATGATATTAGATTCATGTTTGGAGGAATATATGAAAAACATTTACGGAATATTGTTACTATCATCTTTATTTTTTGCAGGATGTGGAAAATCTGATGATAAATCTATGGAAAAAGTTGAGCATGCAGATATATCAGTACCGTGTCAGGTTATTTTACAGGTACCTAAGTCTGGAAAATTAGACAATAAAATGAAGGCTAAACTAGCAAATATGGTAAAGCAGAATCAGATTTCTGAAGATTCTACTATAAAACTATCTTGCTATGGAGCAGTATCAGAAAATCCATTTCCTACATTTACTAAAAGTATAAAGACTTACTTAAAAGCAATTGGAGCTCCACATCAAATATCAATAGAAAGAAAAAAATCAGAAAATACAGCTCTTAAAGGTCGTTGTGTAGTTGTAGAAATTGTTAAAAAATCTTGATTAATATGACAAAAACTAATAATCAATCAACTCAATCTTCCTCATCAACGCAAAAATATGAATTAGAAAGCAAATTTATAGAAAAACAATTAAAAGAATGTAATATAAAAGAACTGTTACATAATTTTGATGATGCAAGCAATATTATTGCCTTTAGATTGAGTAACAATGAAATTATAGACTTACATCAATATGCAAATTTGAAGCTACCGAACTCATCAGATTCTCAAAAAATTGATATATCTAAAATTCAGTATACGAATATGAACCCAATATACCTAAATACGGAAGATGCGCTTCATATACTAAGGCATGATGCAGCTCATGTACTTGCACAAGCTATTCAAGAATTATATTCAAATGCTGAGTTTGGAGTAGGTCCATCTACAGAAACCGGATTTTTTTATGATGTAAAAGTTTCCGATTCAATTTCATCAGACAATTTAGAGGAAATTGAAGCAAAAATGAGAGAAATAGTAAATCAAAAACAAAGAATATTTAGAGAAGTATGGACATATGATCAAGCTTATAAATTTTTTAAAAATCAAAAATATAAGCTTGAAATTTTAAATGGATTACAAAAAAGTGAGGATATTCAAGTATATAGACAAGGAAATTTTACTGATTTATGCAGAGGTCCGCACTCTTTACATACAGGAAATATGGGTTATAATTTTAAATTAACAGGTGTATCTGGTGTATATTGGAAAGGTGATAAAAATAATGATCAAATGCAAAGAATATACGGAACATTATGGCTTACAAAAGAAGATTTAAATCAACATCTGACTTTTTTAAAAGAGGCTAATGAGTGGGATCATCGTAGATTGGGTCAGAATATGGAACTAATTCATTTTGACTCACAAATTTCTTCAGGAATGACATTTTGGCTACCACAAGGAAAACTATTATTTAACCTTATATCAACTTATTTAAGTAAACTAAAAGCAGAGCATGAATATCAAGAAGTCAGTACTCCATTTTTATATAATAAAGTTTTATGGGAAAAATCTGGACATTGGAAGCTATTTCAAGACAATATGATTAGCTTTGACTTTGATGAAGTGCCATGTGTTTTAAAGCCAATGAATTGCCCTGCTCATATTGAAATATTTAGAAAAATGGTAAAAAGCTATCGTGACTTACCATATAAATTAGCAGAATTTGGATTTTGTCATCGCTATGAACCATCAGGATCATTACATGGAATGATGCGAACCAGAGGTTTTACACAAGATGATGCGCATATTTTCTGCACAGCCAATCAAGTAGAAGAAATGATATTATCATGCTGTAATCTATTAAAGCAAGTCTATACGAATTTTGGTTTTGAAAATATAAAAGTATTTTTATCTACACGTCCGGATGAATTTGCAGGCGATATATCTTTATGGAATCAAGCAGAATTAGCACTTGAAAAAGCTGCAAAATTAGCAAATTTGAATTATACAATTCAACCTAAAGAAGGTGCTTTTTATGGACCAAAGTTGGAATTTTCAATTTGTGACAGACGTAAAAGAACATGGCAATGTGGAACAATACAGCTTGATTTTGTATTACCAAAATCCTTAGATATAGGATATGTGACAGAGGAAGGAGAAATCGAAAGACCAGTTATGATTCATTATGCAATTTTAGGCTCACTAGAGAGATTTATAGCTATTTTAATAGAGCATACAAAAGGATTGCTACCTTTATGGATAGCACCTACACAGATTGTGATCGCAACAGTGAGTGATGAAGCAAAGAATTTTGCTGAAAAAGTGTATTCAAATTTAATAAAGAAAGAAGTAAGAGCAAAATTTGATTTTACATCTAAAACCTTAAGTTCTAAAATTAAGTTATACACAGAAAAACGCATTTCGCTATTAGGAGTTATAGGAAAGAAAGAAATGCAATCAAATATGATTTCGATTAGAAAAATATCAGGCAAAATGTATACACTAACATTAGATGAATTAGTAAATCATTTTAAAAATCTAGGCACAAAAAGTGAGTTGCCTCTTGAATAAAAAAAGAATAACACCAGAAGTCAACGCTGGAATAAGAGCATCAAATGTTATTGTTATAGGTGAAAATAATGAAAAATTAGGTACAATGTCTAAGAATGATGCGATACAATATGCAAGTGACTTAGAACTAGATCTAGTCAAAATGTCAGAATCAAATGGAATACCAGTATGTCGAATTCTTGACTACAAAAAAAGATGTTTTCAGCAGAAAAAAGCTAAAGCAGAGCTAAAGAAAAAAAATAAATCTGCAGAAATGAAAGAAATTCAACTAAGACCAAAAATAGATACGAATGATTATCAAACTAAATTATCAAAAGCGAAAAAATTTTTATCATCAGGAAATAAGTTGAAATTGGTATTAAAGTTTCGAGGAAGAGAAAAAGCTCATACAACACAAGCGATTCAAAATGTACTAAATGGTTTTGTAAATGATTTGTCTGATATAAGTAAACTGGACACTCAGCAAAGTCAAGAAGCAAATAATCGTGCATCTGTAATTTTGACTCCAGTAGTACAAAAGCCTATCACATCAAAATCATCAAAATCATCCTTAGAAAATATTAATGAATCATTTGAATCTGACTTAAATATCAGTGCCAATAAAAATGATGGAAAAAAAGATTAAATTGAAACTTGATGTAAATCATTTTGATATAAAATACACATCTTACTTCTGTGAAAAATATTCAACTTAACGTAATTATTTTAATTATATGAATGATGAAATACAAACTCAAATAAGTTGATTTCGAAAATATATAATACAATTAAATTAAAGATTTAAATATCAGCTCTAATAAAAAATGATAAAATAAATATTAAATTAAAACTTAGCGAAAATCATTTTGATATAAAATAACATACTACTTCTGTGAAAAATATTGATAATTAGCCTTACTTATTTTATTTATATTAACGATGAAATCTCAACTTAGATAAGTTTATTTAAAAAATGTATGTCACAATTCAATTAAAAACTTCAATATCAGTGATAATAAAAATCATTGAAAGAGAAAAATTAAATTAAAACTTGGTGAAAATCATTTTGATATAAAATAAATCTTGTTTCTGTGAAAACATATACTTCATATTATTTATGTATAAATTTTAAGATCATATAAAAGAAAAATATACATAATAATAATAATAATATTATTATTATTATTGTAATATCTTATAAAGTGATAAAACTTTTCTTATTAATTTCATGTAGTATAATAACTTTTTACTATTTTTTAAATCATTTTGCAGAAAATTAAAATATTAATAGAAAAATTAAGAACATATACAATACAAGTTTTTTCGATAAAGATATTATCATTTTTTAATGATTAAAAAATAAATACATAATACCAAAAAAATTACAAATCTAAAATAACTTTATTAAGTTTCATATAATTAAATCGAGAAAATAATAAATAATGCATTTAATGCTCTTCTTAGTAATAAACTAAGGAAATTTAAAACATCTGATACTGTAAAGTGAAATTTATTGAAAAATTTTATTACAAATGTAGATTTAGCATTATTAAATAGTTAACTTCATAAATTGTATTAATATAATTGATAAGATGATTAAAAATATAATTAATTTAATTTATAAAATTCTTGACTATAAAAAAAGATGTTTTCAGCAGAAAAAAGCTAAATCAGAGCTAAAGACAAAAAATAAATATGCAGAAATGAAAGAAATTCAACTAAGACCAAAAATAGATACAAATTATTATTAAATAAATTATCAAAAGCGAAAAAATTTTTATCATTAGGAAATAAGTTGAAACTGATATTAATCATTAATTCATATATTACATCAAAATTGATAAAGTAAGAACGATAAAATACAAATATATTTTGATCAATTAAATAAAAATATAAAGAATTTATAAAATTTTAATTTTCAATGTAATGTATTTAAAATAAACTTGCATTGATTTCTCAAATACAATTCATTTATTTTGCATTCAACACTATATAAAATATATACAAAAATACACTAGTTTAATATCGAAATAATAAATATAGCTAACTCAACAAAAATTACAAGTATAAATTTTCATTTTATAATACTTGAATGTTGAAAAATTTATTATAAAGATTTTCCTTTTAATTGATATATAAATAAAGTATGTGAATCAAACAAATATATATTTAATATTTTCACAAAAATGAAAAATCTAATTTACTTTTATACTGATCTATTTAAGTTGAAAATATTCAATTTTGACTTAATTGAATATATTAAAAATTAATATCTTTAAATAATATAAAATACTCAAAATTAAAAATATAAGTCATATTTAAATATATAAATATTTTGATTAATTTTAAAGTTTATTTTAAAAAATTACTATTTTATACTTTACGAACAAATATAATTTTATTTAACATTTGAAAAAATATAACATTTCTAGTAAATAACACTACTTTGAAAGTATAATAATATTAAAAATAAAAAAAGATGAAAAGTAGAAGGAATATCTTCAGATAAAAATAATTTTAATAATTATAATCAGATCACTTTAAAATAATATGTTTATCAAATTGCATTTTATGACTTAAATCATGTGACACCCAAACCATTGCTGCTTGAATCTCCTTAGCGTATCGAATACATAGTTGTACAATATTTAAAGCAGTGTCCTCATCAAGATTACCTGTTGCTTCATCAGCAAGAATCAATTTTGGATTTTGCACAAATGCTCTCGCAACACTTACTCTTTGCTGTTCTCCACCAGACAATTCTAGTACATTACTATTTTCTTTTTTTTCTAAACCGACATTTTTTAACCATTTTCTAGCTATTTGCAAAGCATTTTGAATAGAAACTCCTTTTCCAATTAAAGGTAATGCAACATTTTCGACAGCAGAAAACTCAGATAGTAAACTATGAAATTGTAAAATCAATCCTATATCACGTCTTACATTTTCCTGATCAATTTTTGACTGAATACGATTACCTAAAAATACTATTTCACCAGATGTTGGAGTTAGTAATTGAGCCATTAAGTGTAATAATGTGGATTTTCCACAACCAGATATACCAGTAACAATTACAGATTCTTCAGCAGAAAATAATTCAGTAAAATTTCGTATACATATCTCACCATTATAACCAAAGGAAACATTTTTTAATTCCATTACATATTTCATGAATACCTCAATCCATCAGAAATAGAATAATTACGAATAATATATGTAGACCATAATAAACTGATAAACATTAATAAAAATGTAAAAAGTATAATGATAATAATATCAAATATCTGTAATGAAGCAGTAAATTCACTTACCCAAAATGATTGTGCATCTATAATTGGCCTTTTTAAAAAATACTCGATAAAATTACGAATGTATGGAATAGCATATGTAAGTCCAACTCCAAGTAATACTCCGCTAAAAATACAAGTGCTTATAATAAATAAGCCAAGTAAAATAAAAATTTGATACACCTGCTGAATAGTATATCCAGCACATGCTCGCAACACACTAATATCATATACTCGTTCAGAAATTAAAATCCATACACTGTTCATAATCTGAATTGATCCACTAATTACAAATAATCCTATTACAATACCAATTCCTAATGCATGAGTATCAAAAATTTTTCTCATAGACTCCTGAGCGTTTTTCCATGTAAGAATGTTTAAATTTCCATCAGTATATTGTAAAAAATTCTGCGCATATTGATCAATATTAGCTGGAGATTTAGTATATATCACGTTAATTCCAAATGTATTTAGTTGCACATTATTTGAATTTAAAAATACGTATTCACTATCATAATCATAATAACCAATATGAAATACTCCAGCAACAACAGCTTCAATTTTTTGCATTTTAATTTCTTCCATTGCTCCGTTGGGAATCCATAGTGTAACTTTTGAGCCAGGAAAAATGCCAAAATTTTTTGACAATCGATCTCCAATACATATTTGTGGCTTATCACCTGTATAATTCGGTTTTACTGTCCAAGAATTTCTTAAAACATAATTTATATTCTCGAATGGCATAGATTTTATAGTGACATTTGTAGGTTTGTGTTTAGTCGACATTAATCCATTATAAGAAGAGATAGAAAACCATCTCTCAGCCCATGGTAATTGAGGCAAAATTTCATTCATCTGTTTTCTTGCTGAAAAATGTCCATAAACATACATATGCCCTTGTACATGAAGTAATTTTTCCATGACTGCATCTTGAAATCCACGTACAAAAGCAATTGCCGCAATCATCGTGGCCATACTTACACTTAAACTAATAATTGTGGCGTATAACATTTTGCATGATTTTTTATTATATAAAGCTGTAGTGAAATAACGCCAAGCAAGAAATATCATATTAATTACTATTATAACAAGATTATACTGTAATTCAATTTTCAATTATTTTATAATGAAAAATTTATAATTTGGTTATACTAGATAAGTATGAACATATTAAAATATGCCTTAGCTTGTTTTATATCATTATCAGCAATGCCATCACATGATCAAGAAAATGAATCAAGATTTCAATTCGAAATGATTGATGATGTTTGGATTGCGAATCGAGATATTACAAGATCTACTTATGTATTTAATGATAATTTTATAGCTACAGCAATGTCAAATTTAGAACGTGCACATACTCAGTTACCGAGTAAATATGATAATGCATTACAAGAATTTGATCTACTATTATCTGAAAAACATCAAGGTGATACAAGACAATTTACTTCTCAAGATGAGAAGCTTTTTAATGAATTAACACACTTTCTATCAGAAAAACTTGAATTAAAATTAGCTAAAGTTGCAAGAAAAATGAATTGTTTGCAAAATCTAAAAGAAGATAGTCACTTACATCCAGATAATTTATATCATATTTTAAGTTATTATCAAGATTATACAGCTGAAAATCAATATAAAACAGGAAATATAATCATAAAAATATTATTTCACCACACTCTTCCATCTTTTATTATTGGTGTACAAATTGATTTAGAAGAATATTTTATTGCAGGTAGTTTCATTGGTAATTCTCTTCATGAGTTTGATAAAAATTCACTACTTTCTATTTTACATCCATTATTTGATATAGAGTATATAGAATATAGATGTAACAAGTATCCAGCAATAAAAATGCAGTCAAAAAATAGTGAATTTGAGATGTTTATCTTTTATCATAAAAATCAACTCAACTTTCGAAAAAGAGTACCTGCTTTTAAAGCAACACTAACTAATGAATCAAGTACAATGTTTTTTACATCAGAAGATACTGAAAAAATGATGAATTTGATCAAAAAAGGATTACAAGTAAGAGTTGATAGCCTGTTTTCATAAAAGTTTAAAGCAGCCAAATGTAGTAACACAGAAAGTTTCTGAAGATTTACAAACTGTAAATATAAATTTAAATTTATGAAATGAAATATATAATCATTCATCACATATTGAATTTAATTTAAAATCAATGTAAAATTAACTTATAAATATATTAAAATATACTTTAGTTTTACTTATATCATTATCAGCGATGCCTGGTTGTGATTTAGATACCAAGAAAATACCAATTGACTTGACAGAATGTGCTACTTTTTCATCTTCAAATATTTCGCGCACTACTAATGGTACAGAAACAATTGACTTGATAACAAAAGATGCCGCATCTTCAAATACTCAAGAAATGCCTGGTATGAAAAGAAAAATTGATTTAACAAAGGATGTTTCACTTCCAGCTAGAAAGATTTCAAGAAATAATAATGGTACACCCACAATCGACTTGACAAGTGATGATAAAGATATGAAGCCATTCCCTTCTGTATTTAGCTCTGAGTTTATAGAGCAAACACTTTGTGATTTACAAAGTAAACTTTCTACATTATTAGGTGAAAGTCAGTCTCTCACACTACAATCAGGTACATTATTACGTATAATGCATGATGATAGAGCAGATGTGAATTTGAAATGTGAAGATAAAGTATATGAAAGTACTAAACCAGATTTTATTTCACAATATGATAATCATGTTAAGCAATTAGAAGATTATATATGTGAATCAAATGATGTTTTATATAAAATTAAGTATTTAAAAATGTTACAAGAAAATGATAAATTAAATCCGAATAGTGTATATCATTTTGATTTTTATAATAATAATTGTGATGAATTAATGAAGGATTATGAATTAATAGAAGAATATAAATATGATGATTTTAGCATCAAAGTATTGTTAAATAAAGCGCTTCCATCTTTTGTTATTTGTTTAACAATTGATTCAAAAGAGTACTTTATTGCAGGTAGCTCTACGGGTAATTCCTTCGATCAATTTGATAAAAATGCACTATTTTCCATACTGCATTCATCATTTGGTATGAAGAATATAAGATTTCAACATAATCAGCTTCCAGTAGTAAAAATGCATTCGACATGTAGTGAATTTGAGATATTTATATTTTGTCATGAAAATCAATTATACTTTTACAAAAAAACTCTTCTGTTGAAAATATTAGATCAAAATTCAAATCTTTTAGATTAAATCAAGCTCAAGAAATGACAAATTTGATAAAAACAGGTTTGCAAAAAAGAATGACTTCTCTATTACCTACAAGTGACCCTCAGCATTTAATACAAATACAAACACTTTGACTAAATAAGATTCATAACTTTTATATATAAGTTAACAATCGTATTTAAAATAATTGATAATTAAATCGTAGTTTTAAAGTGAATATACTTAAACGTCATTAATTTTATTTCACATCATAATTAGCAATTTAGTTATACTGAACTATAAACTTTAAAAAATTTCAATATCAATGATATTAATATATAGTTACCCTGATAAAAATTTGATTTACATGAAATTACATTACATAATGAAACTCGTTTCAACTCAATGTATATAATTAATACATAATTTTATAAATGTTATATTTTTCAAATCTTCAAATTTGGTAAGGAATTTGACTTTACAATTTCAAGTTAAAGATTTGTATAACCTTAAGATGTAAATCTAAATTTATGAAATTAAATAAAGATTATATATTATATATTGTATTTAATTTAAAATTAATATACATCATGAACATAATATAAATATGAGTATATTAAAATACACTTCAGCTCTATTTATATCACTGTCAGCAATGCCAGGTCATGATACAGCAACAGAGCAAAGAGCGTTTAGATACACAATGGATGATAATGGTAATTTTATTTCGAATGAAGATATTACACCACCTACTTATGTATTTAGTGCTGAATTTATAGCTAATGCAATTTCTAATTTGAAGAGTGAATATAACAAATCATCGAAAGAATTATTCACATTATTAGAGCAAATACATCAAAATAGTAAAGACAAATTTTGTTTAGCAGATATAAAACTTTTAAATAGATTAACACAGTCTCTATCTGCTACAACTAAAAAAATGAATTATTTAAGCAGATTTCAAGAAAACACCAAACTAAATCCAGATAGTTTATATCATTTTGATTTTTATAATCATGATTATGGTAAACTAATGCAAAATTATGAACTAATGAAAGAATACGTGTATCATAATATGAGAATACGACTATTATTAAATAAAATTCTTCATTCTTTT
>CAJXXZ010000005.1 GCA_913063285.1 uncultured bacterium
TCTTGGCGCCATACTCACCAACATCACTCGTCGTCTTCTTGATCACACCACCTTTGCTTTATGACTTGTGTAGCATACTTTGATGGAGATAATACTCAATTTTCTATTTTGCTAAGAAAATTATACAAACTAGATAACAAAATTTGTATATATGTGAAAGATGATGATATACAAAATATTTTAAGTGAATTTTTATGGAAAAGTCGCACTTTTATTCCTCATGGCATAAATTCTGATACTGATTCAAAATTTTTTCATATGCAACCTATTTGGATTACTTCAAATTTGAATAATATAAATAAAGCTAATTTAATAATAAATTATGAGAATGTTATTAACTGCATTGGAGATACTGTTTTATTTTGGAATGTACCTAATAGTGACATTACTCAATTTAATTGTACAAAATGGAGATACGCTAATGAAAAATGGGAAAAAATATATTAAAAAATTCATCTTAATACTTAAATACTATCTTAGTAAAGAGTTGAGTTTATTATTATTAATATTCAAATAGCTTTATTCTTATTCATTAAGTATTGTTTGATAAATAAATTATATAACTAAAATAAAACATTAAAATTCAAATTAAATTAAATTAAAAACTAATTAATAGCCATCTTTGGAGCTTTCATGTTACTATGTAGCTTTGTAAATATATTTACAGCACTATTGAGGTTTAGTTGAGCTAGAAAAGAATAGCTAAGTTTTTACTATTATTTATATATGTATATTATCTAATCTATCAATTTAGTATTTCTTCTAATAAAATATTGGCTTTATCGAAATTACAGTTTTAAAAAAGTAAGAAGAATATGATTCAATTAATTTTAAATTAACTTTTTAGCGTAATTTATCTTTTTATTTTAAATTACACTATAATTTTATTTCAACTATTTACTTGAGTATATTTATATTGCAATATATTAGTATATCCTTCATAAATGCTACTCAAATATGAAATTATTTTATTCTTAATTCTGCTAAGTTTTTGATATATGTTCAGACAATAATAAAATTTCTCTAATTTAGATCAAAATTTATTCATTACTAGATATTAGAACTTTTGCACTAGATGGAATTCCTCCAAGTATCCACATTAATTTTGTTTCCACAGCATCATCATTATTATTTTTTAATTTATCAATATCATCAAGTATTAACCCATGCTTATGTTGTAGTTTGTTATATTGCATATCTATTTCATTTAAGCGTTTTGATAAAGTTTGAAGGCAATGTACACAACATGGACCAAAGGTTGAATAATATAAACTCACTCCTAATATAATAGATGAAATAAATAAAGACATATTTCATTCTAATATAAATATATCTTGAAGTCTAGTTTTTTGATAGTTTAACATATAAATTTAATCCAAATGAATTTGATTGTTTATATGTGGATCCTTTAAATCCTCCAATAAAGTCAGCCCTAATTTCATAATTATCATGAGCTGATGAGCTTCTACCAGCCCATAGATCTAATATAATTCTATTCCATATTGGAATAAAGATACCAACATGCAAAATTGATTCACCTCCTAAACTGTGAGCTTTAATTCTTTGAATTTTATTATCATTATCTTTAAATTCTAATGTTAAATCTGCAGCTATTACGGAAAAAAATGGAGAATGAGCTCCAAGATAAATACCAATTGAATTACCTATACGACATCCAACAGCTCCTCTCATTCCACTTGAAATCTTTCCATAATGCCATTTTATCCTAGATTCTTTCCATGGATCAGTGGAATACTCAGCTTTCACTATAGAGTTATCAATCAATTTAGGCTGATCATTTGCATTAGATAATGAAGTAAATTCAAATATATAGAATAATGGATTAGAGTAATTAAAGTTAGATAACATAATTGAAAATCCATTAGATATTATTGATGTATTAAATGTTTTGCCTATCCATTTTTCTTGTATTACTTGTTGAATAAAATCATCAGATTTATCTTTATCTACTATAGGTGGAATACTATTAATATGTTCTCTCAAGGGTTTTATAACCTTTAAATCTAATGCTTCTAGAACTGTATTAATAGAATTAGGTATTATACCTGGTTCATAGTATCCATCTTGGATAAGTAATGATCGATTACTCACATCAAATCTATATCCAATAAAAAGATCAGTGCAAAAAATAAAAGACCAAACATTAGAAGTCTTTTGATTATATAGGTGGGTAATTGAAATTAATGGAAATAAAAACCACATATGATATATCATATTCTAAAATAAACATAAATAACACTACTATGCTGCAAATGAGTGTAAATTTCCAAATAAATCTATTAATTCAAAAATTGATTCTTGATTTAAATCTGTTTTGGTCGCATGTTCATATGCAAGTTGCAAAATATTCGACTGTTTATTTAAATCAATACATCGAAAAGTTGCATTACCACTTTGTTGAGTTCCACATAAATCACCAAAACCTCTTATATACATATCTTGTTGAGCAAGTTCAATACCTGATTTACTATTTTGTAATGCTTGTAACCTTTTTGTAGCAAGAGAGCTTATATTTTTTGATTTAAGTAGAATACAAGTTCCAGGTATATTCGCTCTACCAACTCTACCTTGTAATTGATATAATTGAGCAAGGCCAAAATGTTCACTATTATCAATTACAATCAGTGTTGCATGAGGAACATGTACTCCAACTTCGATTACTGTTGTACTAAGAAGAATATTAAATTCTTTTAACATAAATGATTGCATAGTAGATTCCTTTTCTTGTGCCTTCATTTGTCCATGAATATACCGAACTTTATTACTAAAATGCTGTTGTAAAAACTCAAATCTTTGAGTGATAGATATGCGATTATTATTTGTATTACTATCGTTAATTAATGAGCAAACCCAAAATACTGCTTGTTCATTTGAAATTATTTGATGCATTTTATCTAAAACTGTTGAAATCTTTGTATAATCTAAAATTTCAATTTTTGGTTTAGGATTTGAGTGAGGCATATCTGTCAAATATGAAATTGGTACAGAGCCTAATAATCCTAATCTTAAAGTGCGTGGAATTGGAGTAGCTGATATTAATAGTATATTTGCTTTATTAGATTTAAAATCTAGTAATGCACGTTGTAAAACACCAAATCTATGCTGTTCATCAATTATAATCAATCCCAGATTTTGCATATTAATTTTTTGTTGTAGAAGAGCATGAGTACCAATCACAATATACGATGATTTTGTTTCGAGTTCTTTTAAAATTTTTGCTTTATTTTTTATCGTACGAGTAAGAAGATACATCGGTATATCAGGTATTAATGATTGAAAACTATTATAGTGCTGTTGTGCAAGAATTTCTGTCGGTACCATCAGAGCAACTTGTTGATTATTTTTATATACATAGGTTGCAGCTAGCATAGCAATACATGTTTTTCCACTGCCAACTTCTCCATATAGTAAACGAACCATCTTACTAAAATTATGTAAATCAGCTTTAATTTCTTGCCAAGCTTGATTTTGTGAAGATGTAAGTTTATAAGGAAGACTGCATATAATATTATCTATGTTGTGCTCTTTAACTTTATAATTATTATTATCTAAATTTTGAAGCGATTTTTGTATAGAAAGATGATATGCAAATGATTCATCAAATGCTAAACGCTGCTTAGCTATTTCTATATTCACATCTTTTTCTTCGATTAATCCATGTACAACTTGCATACTAGTTTTAAAGTTTGGCCATTGATATTTTTGTAGTAATGCTTGAGGAATCCATTCTTTTAGTGCAAGCATGTCTAAAATTACTGGTATAGCTTTTTTCATCAGATATGACGGAATTCCACTTGCATAGTGAATTTCAAATATTTGATCTTTATGAGAAGTAAGTGACCATTTTGGATGTGAAAACTCAAAAACATTATTTTGTAATGAAACTTTACCCCATAAAATAATTTTAGTATTAGGTTTATATAAAATGCGAATTGGTTTAGTAAAAAAGTAGGCTCGAATAAGCTGATTTTCAAGTTTACACTCAAGAATATACCGTTTTGATGAAGTTGAAATAACACGAATGATTGATGCTCGAATCGCAACTTCTTCATTGATATTATTCATATTCAACTGTGTGATAATTGGTATTTGCGTATAAAGATTAGGTAATGTGAATAGTAAATCTCTAAAAGTAAAAATATTATATTTTGATAGTAAAAAGGAATATTTTGGACCTATACCTGAAATATTTTGTACGCTAGAAGATAATATGTTCATTTATACTACAATAATACAAAATATAAGTTTTATTCAACAAAAATATATTCTTATAATGTTACATCATAAGATTTGCATTATAAAAGTTTAAATCATGAAAATTTTTTATAGTGATTGTGTTTAACTTTCATGTTTTACAAATTAATTTACAATGAAATTAAACTTAATTAATATATGATATATCTATTTTTTATAAAGATTTAATAAAGTCCAATAATTTCATTATTAACATAAAAACTTCGCTTGCATTTTCATTAGAAAAATTATAGAATTAATAGATGTCTCCATCGTCTAGCGGTTAGGACACAACCCTTTCACGGTTGAAACACGGGTTCGATTCCCGTTGGAGATGCTCAAATTTATTATTTTAATTTTTTATAATTTAAATTTTTAGATATTATAATTATTTATTAATAAATAAATTCAACATTCACAATATTTTAAATTTATAAACGCTTTTTTAATCAAGTACTTAGTATATAATTTGTTTGCACTGAAAACATAAGTTAAATTTTCATGAAAAATATTTAAATTGATTCAATTATCATTTACAACTGAGTTATTATTTATTTTACATAAATAAATTCAATATATATTATTTTTCACTCAAGACCAAGTTTAAAAATTAAATCTGTTTTGTTGATGTAGTATAAACTTATATTTTTTCTATAAGTTTTTTAATACGGAAGAAAAGGGATTCGAACCCTTGATACATTGCTGTATACACACTTTCCAGGCGTGCGCTTTCGTCCACTCAGCCATTCTTCCTAGGTGTTTATTGTATATATTAAGTTAATTTAACACAAGAGATCATTTTTAAATTTAATAAAACTGAAAATTAAGTTGGCATATTAAAGCATTTTATTTGTACTAGCAACTGTTAAAGCATGAACTGTAATTGCTCCAAATTTTTTCAATGTTTTTGCACAAGCATTTAATGTTGCACTTGTTGTACATACATCATCAATTAAAATAATTTGTTTTTTTCTAATTAATTGCATATGAGACCTATTAATAGTAAATACTCCTCGAACATTTTTTTGCCTATTTTTTGCTGATAGACCTTCTTGTGAACAGGTTTGCTTTGATCTTAGTAAAATATTTGTATATGTTGGAATATGCGTTAATTGACTTAAGTTTTGCGAAAGAAGAACAGATTGATTATATCCACGCCACCATATTCGATTTGCATGTAAAGGTACAGGAATAAAAAGATTTGTGTTTTTTAAAATATCGTGACTGACAGACAACATCCATTTTGCAAATAATTTACTTAGATAAAATGCTTGTCCATTTTTAAATTTTAAAATAAGTTTCTTGGCTAAAGTGTTGTAGAAAAGAGCAGAGCGTAAATAATTTAAGTAATATTTCTTACTATTACTTTTTTGTATACATTTTCCACACATGATATTTTGTCCATAATTAAAGCTAAATGGTGTAAAGCACTTTATACATGCTGGTTTATGATTAAATCTTAGTTGTAACCAGCATATAGAGCATATTCCATATGTATAATTAATTGATTGACAGCTAAAACATTGATGTGGTAGTAAAATCGAGCGAGTTGAAAGTATAAATTCATGTATATTATATATCGTATTTGAAAATATCATGATTGAATGACATCATTTTCTAATTTCTCAAATGCTATCATAGTGTTTTTCATTAGATATGCTACGGTTAGAGGTCCAACTCCTCCAGGAACAGGCGTTCTTGCAGCACAAGTGATGTTCGTATTTACATCTCCTATCCATTTATCATTTGATTTGTTCATACCGATGTCTAAAATCCAGGCTTTTTCATTAACATGCTTTGATGTTAAATAGTGCTTTTGTCCAATTGCAATACAAATCAAATTTGCATTTTGTGAGATACTCGCTTGATTCTTGTCTTCACGATTTATTATAGATACTGTTGCTCCTCGATCAGATAGCATAAGAGCTAAAGGCTTGCCAACTAAAATTGAACGACCAAATATAGCTACATGCTTGCCTTTAAGAGAAAAATTATATTCATCAAGAATTGCTAAACAACCTTGAGGAGTACATGGTTTTAAAATTGCTGTATTTGATAATAGCTTTCCTTGATTTGTAATAGTAAGTCCATCAACGTCCTTTTTTGGTGAGATATACTGTAATAATTTATTTTGATTTAAATGTTTTGGTAAAGGAAGTTGTAAAATTATACCATGTACTGATATATCATTGGATCGAGCTTGTAAAATTTCAATCACTTTATCTTCTGAGGTGTTTTCAGGCAGCTCATCGTATATAAAATTCCATTCAAGCGATTTTGCAATTTTATGTTTTTGTTTGACATATGTTTTGCTCGCTGTATCAAATATTACTTGTACTACACATAAGGTAGGAATTTTATTTTGCAATTTATATTTTTCAGTTTTACTTCGTAAATCATCAAGTATTTTATTTGCTATAAAAGTGCCATGAAGCATTAACATCCTTTACATTTTATGTTCATTTATTTAAAATTGCCATATATTTTAATCTTCTTATCAAGAACTATTAATAATTTTAAATGATTAACTTTATAGTAAAATTATTGTGTAGTCAAAATTTTATAAATTATAAAATTGAATGAAATTATAAGTATATAGTAAACATACATTTCACTTATCAAATACTATTTAATATATAAATCACATAATGAAAAACAAAATTTCAGCTAAAACTTAAGAAATTACAAAATACTAAAAACAGCAAAATTTATATTAATGAGAAAAATGTAAGAACGGATTTTGATAATATATTTTATATAATTTTTCACTTATTTGATATCTTTATTTTTTATTAGTACTCTTATTAGATTATATAATATAAATTTTCACATAGCTTTTAAGTATTATAGTTGTGACACGTCAAAAAAATTGTATTGAATAAGTCTGATTACATAATTTAACTTTATAAAAATAGAAAAAATACATTTAATATTATTTTCTAGAAAAAAATGTTTTTGTTGATAATATTCAGTTATTAAATTGATGGCTAATAATATCAAAAGATAAATTTAACTTACTAAACAACATTTGCTATGTTACTTCAAAAATAAAAACAGAATATAAATATGATTATAAGTTAAAGTGTAATTGTATCAGCAAATATTTTTACATATTAATATTTTAATGATTACTTATTGGCATAGCTCATGAATTCTATCCATTGTATTTTGAATCATCCAGCGCAAAACCTCATCATTTGGTACGTAATCACGCGCCCATAATTCAAGATATTGAATCCAATGTTTTGTATTTTCATTACGTTTTTGATAGTATTTTAGCCACATCCAAGAATCTACTGTATTTAGTAGTTTTAAATATGCTGTGTTTGAATATGGCACATCCCATTTTGAAAAATATTGTGTAAATAAATTTGCATTTTGAATCAACTGATTTAGTTTATTCGCAAAATGCAGATCAAATAAATTTTCAACCCAATATAGATCAGAAATTTTTGCAAATTTATACATTAATCTTTGACTTTGAGTTTGAATAAATGCACGTTTATCTTGTCCTTTTAAATTTTTACACGAAATATAAGTTGTATTTTGACTTTTTTTCGTGGGTAATGAGTCTGTTATAAATACATATTTTGGTCTGCAACAACGTGATAAATCAATTTGCTGAAGTTCCTGTAATGATACAAAAAGCTTTATACTATCATTTTCAAAAAGACTTGCAGAATATATAGATTGTATATTTTGTTCAGAAAATTCCACTATATTAGCTTTGACTTCTTGAAATAAACTATCTCTTAATGCAATATCTGGTCCAGAAATAACAGTAAATTTACCAAGTTTTAATGGATCAAAATTGATTACATTTTCATTCATTTATAAAAATAGTAACTAACATTTTAAATAAAATCAAATATTGAAAGTTGTATTCATTTTTGATTTTAGTAATCTCATGCTATCTTAATAAAAAATGAAAACACTAATATTAGTAGCAGGAGGAACAGCTGGTCATGTTTTTGTCGCAAATGGCATCGCTTTTTATGGAAAACAAAAATTTAATACAATTCTCATAACAGATACTCGTGGAAAAAAATATGCTGACTTATCACTATTTCATATGATTTATACTCTTTCTTGTAGTAATAGTAACTCAATGATTTTAAAAAGTCCGCTTATTGCTTATCAAATTTGGCAAATTTTTAAGAAATATAAAAATATTCAAATAGTAGGATGTGGAGCATATCTATCAGTACTCACAGGAATATTAGGATATCTATTTGGATATACATTACATATATATCAAGGTGATCAAGTAATTGGCCGTGCAAATCATATACTATCTTATTTAGCCACAACAATTTTTGTGACGGAAAAATTTTTTCAATGGAAATACCCGCAACAAGAAGTAGGGTTAATTTCAAGGCATACAATATTGTCCTCACCAATTAAAATTGATGGCAAATTACGCATATTAATTATTGGTAGTAGTATAGGCGCTCAATTTTGGATTGATACAATTATACAAGCATGTAAATTACTTTCAAAGAAAATACGTGAAAATATTACAATTAATCAACAAGTTAGTAAGAATAAAATGCAGTTTATAAAATCAGCATATCAAGAGCTTGAAATATCTCATGAACTTTTTGAATTTGTTGATACAAAAATTGCATTACAATGGAGTAACTTTGTAATTGCTAGAGCAGGATTATCTACAATTGCTGATCTTGTACGTGCCATGCGACCAGCTTTATTAATTCCATGGCCTAATGCTCATGCAAATCATCAACTGCAAAATGCAAAATGGTTTGTAAAAAGTTATGGAGGTCATTACTGTGAAGAATATAAATTTACTGCTCAATTTTTAGCAAATATGATACAAAATATTTTTTATAATCAACCACAGCTAATTACACAATCTCATAATCTTTATAAATGGAAAAATACTTATGGAGGCTTGCAAATTGTAAAAATACTAAATAGCGATTAATCAATTTTATAATTATAATGTTATGAGTTTATATTGTATATATTTTTGATTAATTTGGTACAGTACTATTTTTGTAAATTAATAAAACTTAAAGTAATTGATGAGCAAATAAAGAATCATATTTTATGATAAATTATTTTTTTCTTGAGTAAAATACACATATTCATAAGAAAAAATATAACTTTTTTTCAACTTCTTAATTTTCTGTTAATATTCATCAATCATAATGTATATGAAAAAATTTATACTAAAAAAGTAGTAAAGAAATCAAAATATTTAAATTTTAAAATAATATATTAAAATACACTTTTTCATATAAGTAAGTTTACTTATCAATCTAAAGCATTAATAGTGTTATTCATTCAATTTTTATCATTATATTTATAAATTTTGATATTTAGTAATTTAAATAATTTATTTATATATAAAATACTTATTCTTGATTTTAAAGAAATATTAATAAGGAAACTATTAATATAGTGTTAGTTGGCAATTTGTAATAATCAGGAAAGATGAAATATGAAATCAAAAAAATATAATTTTATATTTATAATTTATTTTAAGCCGATTCATTAATAATTAAAAGTGTAAGGTAAAGTAAATTATAAGATTATTTCTAAAAATTTCACTTATATTTTAATTTAACACATATATTTCATTTGATGGATAAATATAATTCATGATAGTAATATCGTTAATATAAATTTAATGATAAATCTATAAAAAATATTAATACCATTGTATAGTTAAAATGAAACAAAAAATATTTTTTTATATTTATGCAAGTTTAAAATTTTTTATTTTTATTTAAGTGCAATTTTACATATAATGATTTCATAATTTAATTTCTTCATACTTTATTTATCTGAAAATTATAAAAAAGATTTGATATTTAAATAAGTGATATATTATGACAGAAGTTCGATAAATATTTCACCTTCTTTATATTGCAGATATAAGCTTATATAAAACTATTTACTTATAATTATTACTTTAAGTTTAAGACTACTTTAACATATCAATAAATTGACTAAAAAACTCTTCATCTGGAAATTTCCACTCGCAATCAGCAGCTTTTGCGGCAAATTGATCTGAACTTGAATCTCCAATCATCCATACATCATTTATACTACATTTAAAATATTCAACTGCTTGATGAATACCTTTGGCACTAGGCTTATACTCAATTTGAGAGTTTAATTGCTTATTTGTTTCAAAAAAATCAGTACTAATATATCCGTTAATCCATTTAAAATACCACCATTGAAGATCTCGAATACCTGAGATGATAGATCGTATATCTCCATTACTTAGTATACATTGAGTAATATTTTTCTTTTTGCACAAAGATAAAATATAAGGTATATGTGGCATTGGTTTAATATGATTTATACGTATATCGTCTGTAATTAAAGTTTTGGACCAATCCCAAATGATTAGAGCAGGTAGTTTACTAATCATTCAAAATACTCTCATATACCATTATCAAATCCTAGATCTTTGTAAGATACATCAACATCATTTTCAGGCACATTTATAACATCTTCAATACGTTTCACTTCTTGATCTACAATTTTTTCACGATTATACTGAATTTGATCAGATTTAACATTAATATTTTGCATCTTTTCTTGTAGATCTTTGTAATCAATTTTATTATCACGATCAAAATTTGCTTTTTCTTGTAATCGATCAAGTATTGCATCTGCATTTGGACTAATCTGCTTTGAGCTTTTTGCTAATGGTTTAGCTACATCAATATGCTCAATTTCATTTAAACGATCAATTTGAATAGATGTTTCTTCTTTATTTTGTATTACGGATGCAATTTTATTATTCATTAGTTCAACATCAGTTTTATCTGTATTAAGTACAATTTTATTCTGCTCTATTTTTCCTGCTTGAAACTCAACTTGATTGCTATTTTCTATTCTAACTGCACCAAAAGTACGTATCATAAATATTTGAATTGTATCTATTAGTTGATTAAGTAAATTTTGAGCACTTTGTCCAATATTATCAGAAATTGGCCATTTATTATTAGCTATAAATCGTAAAGTTCGTTTGCCATTAATTATACATTTGATTGAAACACGTCCATGTATCATATTATCTCTATTGTGTACTAGTGATATATCTTCAATAATTAATATAACTTTTAACTCTCCTACTTTTGCTGGTCGAATTTTATTTAAAATTTGAGTGCAAGCATTTTGATATGTAATAGGAATAGATCCACTAATATTACCTATGGAATATTTTTGCCAAATAATTGATTGCACTGCTAAATGAGATTCATACTTTTTCTCGGGTACATTCTGACATCCACTTAACCATATAATTAATATAGGATATAGCAATTTATGAAACATAGTTAGTTTTATAAAAATTATATAAAGAAAATATGAATTTTCAGATATTCATTACTTGAAAAACATAAATAAGTATGCGATCTTTTAATAGATGAATAAATCATCCTCAAAAAATAGCTGGTCGTACATAATTTCTCTAGGAACTCTTATAATATTTTTGTTATCTATGTTGTTGCAAATTCCTGAGCAAAAAAATATACTGGGCAAAATAGGCAATATAGAAATTGTAGAAAGAGATTTTCAAATATATGCAATGCAAAGAATGTCAAGTAGTGAAAAAAGAAAAAGTAAGCAAGAGCTTCTACGAGATTTTATTCAGCAAAAATTAATAGAAGCTGAAAGTAAAAGATTGCGATTAACTATAACAGATGATATAGTTTTAAGTAAGATTCAAGGAATGCCATCCTTTCAAAAAGGTAAAGTATTTTCATATGATGAAATGCAAAAAGTATTAAATAAACGTGGTCTTTCATACAAACAATTTGAAGCAATTACAAGAGAAAATCTTTTTCAAGAACAGATGTCATATATTTATAATAAAATAATTCCATTACCAAAATCAGTTGCTGATAAATATATAAAAGGAATATTACAATTTAGAGAGGGTAAAAAATATATAGTAAAAATAGATGATTTTTCAGCAAAGCCTCCAAGTGAAAAAAATTTAAAAGAAACTTATAAGGAAAACTATTCTAAATTTATTATTCCAGAAACTACATATGGAGAGGTAGTTGTAATAAATGATAACAAGGAAACTCCTATATCAGTAATACGTGATGAAGTGAAAAAAGCAAATTCATTTAAAGACTTAATTAGTAAATATGAAGGTAAAATTTATCTTTGTGAGTGGAAAAAAGGCAAGTTGGTAGATTCAAAGAATATACCCACTGAAATTAACAAAGAAATAACATTATTATCTGAAATATCTAATGAATTAAAGCAAAGTGGAAAATTACTATGGAGTGTAAGAAAGATCTCAACCAATGCTGAACGTGTACAACCATTGAAAGAAGTTGAAGAAGAGGTGAATAGACTTTGGAAGCAAAAGTCAAAAAAACAACAGGCAATTGAATTTGCAAATACAGTTTCTCTGGATTCCGATAAATGGCAAAAAATAGATAGAATATGTTTTAATAATATATTTGAGAAGAAAGATGATCAGGATATTTATCTAGCTCTTTTTTGTACAAAAGTTGATAAGATAGCATATCGGCGTATTCTCAGAAGAGAAAATGAAATTATAGTAGTGGTGCCGACAAGCTTAGAGAATTATCCTCTAATAGAAAGTAGTGCTTCATTACAAAAGAAATATGATGATTTAAAGAGAATAAAGGAAGATATTGTTGAAAATTGTATGAGTAAATCACTACAGTATATACATAGAATTAGATAATGTTTTTTCAATATTGTATATTTTTTCTTACCATTATTTTTGCGGATCTAAGTGAAGATCTCAAATCTAAACTAGATATAATACAGACTCAGATACAAGAAGTACAGGCCGCAATTAATAATAAATCCACAACTCAAATAACTGAGACAGATATTGATTATCGGTGGATATATAGAGTTTTACAGAATACATATAATGCTATTATTGAAGTAAAAGATGTAGTAGTAAATAACTTTGATATTCAAATTAAATTAGTAGCTGAGATGCAAAAAATGCTGATAATTATAATTTTATGCTATATTTTAGGTAGATGTACTCATATTCTTATAAAAAATGTTTTTAGTAGTAATCAGAATTTCAAGCTACTAGATCTTAGCTTATCTAGTATATACATTGTGTATTTATATATATTTTTTGCTGTAACCTCATCAGATACAAAGTCTGCTGAATATTGGGTAATTTTATCTACTGTTACAATATACTATTCCACGGCTCTGTGTCTATATTTTATACAAATTATATTTGATTTTTTTAATCAGCAAAGTACATTTCAAAATGTACAGACACCTCTACTTATATGGTCATCATTAATTTCATTAGTACTTAATACACGACATGCTATTCCTTCCTGGTTATCAGTTGGAAATATTACTCCAGAATTTAAAGCTGATTTTCATTATTTTTCAAATATGTTAGCAAGTATATTATTTTTATTAGCAATTATACATCTACGGCATAAAATTCTTTCTCAAAACAATAAATCAAGTTCAATTTTAGTATATCTGATTAAACAATGGGCTATACCAGCTATTATGCTTGTTATTTCAATAGTATATTCTTCTGATGAAGAGTTAGAATATCGAGCAATTCGCCTTTCACTGACACCACTAATATGGCCAGTAACTTCAAATATTTTATCACGAATACATATGTATTTTATTCGGTTGATACATGCATATCCAATTTCTCTTCGTAAGCATTTGTGGATGATATATGAGATGGTAAAAACAATTTTACCATTTTTATCAATAGGAATTCCAACATTTATCATGTCTTTAATTTGGAAAGTAAATATTTTTATTATTGCTCAAGAGATACTTGGACCAATATTTGTTCGTAAATTTATACTAATCTCCTTTATAATATTTAATTCATATATAGTATCACAAATTATTAATCTTACCTTTGAAGCTAGATTAGTATCTTCAAACAATCAAGATAAACAACGTACACAAACATTATTTATTATTTCTAGTACACTAACTTACATCGCAATGGGAGCTTTTGCATTTTTGACTTCATTATCTATAATAGGAATAGATGCATCATCTATATTTCAGAGTCTTGGACTTTTATCTGCAGGTCTATCTTTTAGTGCGCAGCAATTTATACGTGATATTTTAAATGGAATTCTTATTGTTCTAGATGATACAATTAAAATTGGAGATTGGTTAGAAATTGATAGTAGAGTAGCAATAGTAGAAGAAGTAAAGCTTAGATACATGCGTGTTAGATGGGATGACGGAACTTTATTAACAATTCCTTTTCATAAAATTGATGTTGTATACAACAAAAGTAGAAAATTTGCATGTGTAATTATAAACATTTCTGTTGATAGAGAATCTGATACTGATCAGGTAAACATGTTAATAGAAACAGCATTTACTGAGTTACGACAAATTCCTGAATTTAAGCAAAAAATATTTCTTCCTCTAGAGATTAGAGGAATATCAGAATTCACAGGATTTTCGATAATACTGCAAGCAAAAATTAAAGTTGCTCCTCACTATCATACTCGAGCACGTAGAGCATTTAATAAAATTTTAAAGAAATTATTTGATGAAAATAATATTAAAATTCCAAATCCATCTATTTTGGTTGATACTCAGACAATTCCATCTTCTCAAACAAAAACTCATACTTCGATAACAGATTTTTAAAACTTATGAAATAACAAAGTATAGTGACCATTAATAGAGAAAGAATAATAACAGCATTTGTAATGATTACATTAAGTGTGTTCATAATATACATGATTATATATTTACATAGTATCGTTGCAGGTGTTGATAGTTCAATAATTACAGTTCCTGAAAATATCGCTGAAGCAGCAGCTGCAGATAATATAAATCCAACTAAATATTCAAGACAGCAATTAATTGATAAAATAGGAGAAGGATCAGCTAGTAAAGCAGTAGATAATATAATAGGTATGTATGAATTAGATACAATGAAAAGCGTATATAATCGATATTACTTCATCAAATATGCATTGACTGCTATTCCAAGAACTCATATTATTCATGGTTGGAAGCCAATTTATATTAGTGAAGAAGCACGTATGATGCTGGCTAAATCTGTTGCTCTTGCTCATACAAATGAGATTGAAGTATATACTAAAAAGCGAATTCGTTTGATGTTAATTCAGATAGAGAGAAAATTGCAGTATCAAAAAATGAATTTCAAATCGCCTACAGCTAATTATATAAGGCAGTTTAATACAGAATTAAATACTGTAATGAACTATAGACGACAACAAAGAAATAGTATGTATACATCAATGAATACATTTGAAAATCAGATGATGTCAGTTAGATTTTGAGATACTACTTATTTCATTTTTTAAAGTTTATTTATCAATAATGATTAATATGTGTTTTTAGCCTATTAATCACAAATGATTGACTATATTACTGAAAAAAATTATTATACCTTAATAATCACATGAAATATCTAATTGCAAACTGGAAAGGATTTGGAACACTACAAATTCTTGATAATTTTTGTGAAGAATTTAGTAACTTTGAATATGATACTACAAAAGTATGCTTTATCTTTGCACCACCTGTGATTTTATTACAATATGCAAGAATTAATCTACCTAATCACATTTATGTAGCATCACAATACTCATCTTTAAATCAAACAACCGGAGCGATAACATTTGATGCACTAAGTTCTATCAACTGCCAATATACTCTTTGTAACCATCCTGAATTACAAAGTAAAACACCATATATAATGAAATCAAATAATCTTGATATTCGCTATATTTTCTATCTTAATGAATATAATGTTGATACATATTTCCATATTAAAGCATCCATATTTGTGTATGAACCAAAGAACAAATCGATTTTGATTGATAATTTACCTCGTCCAATTTGTTTTGCTGGATCTGTTGATGCCAATAATGCAAAACACTATTTAAATAAATTTGATGGACTATGTATCGGAAAATCAAGTCAAAATATCAAAGAAATAAAATCAATAATTCGTTTACTTGAAAGTTAAATAATGATTTTTAAGCAATATAATTAAAAAAAGCTTTAACCACAACATACAATATATTTTGATAAAATATAATATATAGAGTCTTTATAAGAAATTTTTATTATTTATCATAGAAATCATTTCATGCTGTTTTAGATCAAATTTTGCTATTGAAAATATTATAATAAAGTTGAATTTTTTTCATTATATAGTTTATATTTATATAGTATTCAAACTAGTATACAGATAAAAGTAATTTTATATTTTACTATTTAAATATATTATTTCCATTTTGTACAGTATATTTATATTAAATAAATATAGATTTTCTTTATATCACATAAATTGATTCTGAAAGCATTTCACATATCTCTATTTTTGAGAATATGAATTTTTAACATATAAATTTCATTTCAATATATAAAATAAATATTTGTATATAGTTTTGCTTTTATATTATAAAATTTGATTAACACTTAATATATCAATATTTATTGAATAAAAAGCTAATTATGAAAGATATATGAGAAAAGTCTTCAAAAAAATTTAAATGATTATTAGTAAAAATATGATGTTGATTTTATGACAAGATATAATATGTGAAACTTATTTTCAGTCAAAAGAAATTTATAAAATAGTATCATTTTTGATAAAGTAAATTTTTTAGTTTAATATTAGATTATAATTTTTCAAATACACAAAAGTAAATTTATCATTTATGATTTGCAATTTAATATTTGCAGTACTTGATATGTTTTGAAAGAAATTTATATCATTCTTTAATGTTATTTAGCACTTTTCTGATTTAGTGATAAATAAATTTCAGTAATCTGTAATAATATTTCTATCAAATACTGATTCAACTTTTTTATTTATATACTAAGATTTAGTTACATTTTTCATTTAATATTAACAAATTAAAATATTGCGTTCAATTATTAGTTGTATTTTTTATAATCAATATCAAATAATTTTTTATTAATATTAAGTGTTGCAAATTATTTTTAGTATTATAATTTAATATTTTCTTAAATTTTCATACCATATACAATTTGTACATTATATTCATATTTAAATTTAGTATACTCATTTCACCGATTTAAAATAAGAGAGTAACTAAATAATTTTACTATTTAAATATGTGAATGAGTTAAAGTTATTTACTAGTTATTTTCTCACTATTATACATAATATTTATTTAAAAGCATTAAGATCAATATTTGCAAATTTCGTAACTGTTTCATCAAAGTGAAGCATAATATTTCTAATTGGACCATGACGCTGTTTTGCGATTATTACTTCAGCTACATTATGAATTTTATTCATTCTATCTTGCCATTCTTGCATTTTTGTTGAACCTTCTGATGGCTTACGACGTGCTTCATAATATGCTTCACGAAAAATAAACATTACGACATCAGCATCTTGCTCTATTGTTCCAGATTCTCGTAAATCAGATAATTGAGGACGTTTATCATCTCTTTGTTCTACTGCACGTGATAATTGAGATAAAGCTAAGATTGGAATATTTAATTCTTTTGCTAATGCTTTTAATGATCTAGTTATAAACGATAATTCTTGTATACGATTTTCCGATTTTCCACCTACTGTAAGTAACTGCAGATAATCAATGACAATTAGTCCAATATTGTGCTGACGTAAAAGACGACGAGCACGAGTACGAAGCCCAGCCATTGTTAAAGCTGGTGTATCATCGATGTATAAAGGCAAATTTGAAATTTTTTGTGATTTAAAGATTAAATTTTGCATATCCTGCTCTTTGACTGCACCTCTTCTAATTTTATCAGAAGGAATTTTGGTTTCATGACTTAAAATACGCATAGCAAGTTGTTCAGCAGACATTTCTAATGAGAAAAATGCTACACTTGTACCTTCAGATTTATGCATTTGTGCTGCTTGAAATGCTATATTTGTGGCAAGTGCTGTTTTACCCATAGATGGACGACCAGCAATAATAATTAAGTCTGATGGATGTAATCCTCCAATATATTTATCAAGATCAATAAAGCCTGTAGCAACTCCAGTAACATGTCTTTCGCTGGAAAATGCCTGTTTTGTGTGTTCAATTGCGGAATGAATGACATTTGCAAATGTACGCATTGTACGATTTTGTGTATCTGTAGAAGCTAATTCAAAAAGAGACTGTTCTGAGTTTTCAATATTTTTAATAGCGCTTTCATCAACTTTTTGATCATATGCATTTTTTATCATTTCATCTCCAATTCTAATGATTTGTCGCCGAATATAGTTATCAAAAATAATTTTTCCATAATCATATGTGTGTGATAGTAGCATTAGATATGAAGATAAAGAGTTTAAATATTGCTTTCCACCACGCTCAATTACCATTTCATCTTTTGCAAAATATGTCCAAAGTGTAATTGAATTAGCTAATTGACCTTTTTGAATAAAAAATACAATTGCTTCATAAATTTTTTCATGTAATGGATCAAAAAAGTGTTTTGAAAGAAGAAAATCAGAAATTTTTTCATATAATAAGTTATCATGTAGTAAAGCTGCGAGAAGAGCACGTTCGGCTTCAAGCGCATTAGGTAGTTCTTTTGAATTTATCATTATTTATTTTACCATGTTGATTTAAAAAATGAATGTATTTTTTAATGTTATAAATAAATTTAGATCAACTTTTTAAATCGGTATTTTGATATTAGTTATATGTTCATTGTGATAAAGTAAGATATCTAGTTTTTCTATTTTTATCTTCAAAAGAAAATGAGCCGGATATAGATAATTTGACTGATGTTTGATTTTTTTGTATATCTTTTATCATACCTATTGGTAAATCTTTTCCAGGTAATATAGAAGGATAAACTTGAAGAGGATATCGCAGCGCTAAGGCTGCTGGTACATATATTGTTAAATTCTCAGAAGTAGATTTTTTAAAACCTATAATAACTGCATATTCTTATGGCTTCTTGCATGGATGTTCTAAATCAGATAAATCTACAAAAGGACAATTATCAAGAATTGGCTTGAATCCTTTCATCATGTACCAATATCCTTCACATGAAGTTTCTTGAACTACACATCTGTATTGAGTGGAATCTGTAACGTTTTTCTAATGTATCAATAAACTGATTCAATATGTGTAATGTTAGAATAATATTATTTGAAGTAAATATACTGGGTATTACACTTGAGGAAGAATTCATATTTATATCATGATGAGACATGAATTTATTAATTACATCTCTAATGTTGGAACAAAATTCATTCACTGAAATAACTGAGGAATCATGCTGAGGAGAGTCTGTTACTGAATGTAATTCTTCTACGGGTGAAGAGAGTTGTGAAGTTTCAGTAGGGTTCATTGCAATAGTATTTGTTAGAAGAAATCCTATAAAAAATATATATTTCTGATATTTACCATAACTGAAGCCAACATAGCCTTAGTACCATATCAATATTTATTATTAACTAATTACAAGTAATTGATCACTCATTCAAATAATTTTTTTAAAATATAAATAGAAAGTTGAATTCAATTAATTTGTATACAATATGAAAATATTGACATGATAATAAAATTATGTTGTGTATAAATTTATATGAATACAAAAATTATTAATATATTTAGTATTCTTCTATTTATGAATTCTAATGCGATGAATACTCCTTCAACTGTGATTTTATCTAGAAATAATTCATTTTCTAGTAGCAGTTATATCTCAACAGAGGAATCACAAGAAATACAGATTTTTCCTTGTACTGAAGCTGAAGAATGGCTTCGTAGTAGTTTGCTACCTACTCTGAGCCCTGCTGAACAGTGGATTCATGATGCTTCTTCACCTACTCTTAGTGATGCTGAAAAGTGGCTTTGTAATGATACTTCACCTTCTCTTAGTCCTGCTGAAAATTCACTTCATCATGTTTTACCTACTAGTTGTAATTCTGTAGAAACATTACAAGTCAAAATGGTACCAAATAGACCACCCAAACCATTAACAGAAATGCAATTATTAAATTTATCTGCTTTTTTTAATCATGTTCGATATATTGTTAATGATTGCATGAAGCAACATTCTATAAATAGACCTTCTCTATTATATAAAAAAGAAAATATGCCTTCTGCAGATATAAATGTTCGTTTAGGGGTGTTTGTATTGGTAGAGATCATTGATACATTAGAAAATATTAAAAATAGAAGCCAATATACCTGTAATGAATATTCTGAAGAAAATGATTCATCGAAAGATAAAGTTTCATGGTATCAGCTGAATAATTTTAGACCAATACTAAATTCATTTCCTTTTGATGATTTTGATCAACATAAGATACCTCCTCTCTGTAAAGGAAAATATAAAGTTGAGATAGATTATATTAATTCACTTAACTGTGTGACTCTTTATTTTCCTATTCGTAAGCAAATACCAGAGTCGCAAATATCAGTCATTTTCTTTGAAAATGGTGAATTTAAATCAGTAACACCATAATGAACTTATTTTTATTATTCTAAAGAGTAATTATATAATTAACATAAAAATATTTAAAATAATGTATATGCTAAATCATATTTGATGACAAACATTACTAATATTTAAGTCAATAATCAACATAGATATATACTATTTTATAAAATATATTCAACAACTTTATTTAATTTTATTAATTTAGATAACATATTCAATAATAATATACATATTAAAAAAAGAATTGACAAAACGTTTAATTACACTATGATCGAATATATGAATAAAAGAACTATAAATAATAAATATATATTTAGTCTGATTCTGTTCATGAGTGTTAATTCAATGAATCGTGATAAAGAAGATATATCAAATTTATATTTGACCTCAACTGAAGCATGGCTAAGCCAACCATTACGAAGGCCAAGAATGCCTGCGCCATTACCAAAAAGGCTAGCACATTCAAGAAAAAATCTAGCTCAATTAACAGAAAAAGAAGAAGATTTTAATTCAACTGAAGTATGGCTAAGCCAAGCATCACAAAAGCCAAGAATGCCTGCACCATTACCAAAAAGGTTAGCACATTTAACAAAAAAACCAGCTCAATTACTAGAAAAAGGAGAAAGTTCATCTTATGATTTAACTGAACAGTATACTAGAAATGATTCACCTACCAGTAATAGTGCTGTAGAAAAAACACCATCACAATCATTAACAGAAATTCAATCATTAGATTTAAGTGATTTTTGTGATGATACTCAAGATATACTTGATAGTTTTCTATCCAAACATTCTTTAGAACCTACTGTGGATGTAAATGTTCTTATAGCTTTACCTATATTGAGGGAGTTCATCGATAAATTAAAAGAGGTTAAAGATAGTAAAGAATATAAATTTGAAGAAATCATAGACTCTTCAGCAAATTCTTTATTGGAAACTTCCTGTTGGTATCAGCTGAATAATTTTAGACCAATACTAAATTCATTTTCTTTTTATAATTTTGATCAACATAAGATACCTCCTCTCTTCAAAGGAAAATATAAAGTTATGGTAGATTATATCAATTTACCTCACCGTGTGACTCTTTATTTTCCTATTCGAGAGCAAATACCAGAGCCGCAAATATCTGTCACTTTATTTAAAAATGGTGAATTTAAATCAGTAACACCATAATGAACTTATTTTTATTATTTAAAAGAGTAATTACCTAATTAAAATAGAAATATTTACAATAATGCATCTACTAAATCGTACTTGATGATAAACATTACAAACATTTAACTTAAAAATCAACATAGATACACACTATTTCATAAAATATATTAAATTGTTTAATTTAATTTGATTAATTTAGATAACATATTAATAATGTACATAGCACAAAAAAGTATTGGTAAAAAGTTTAATTACACTATGATCGAATATATGAATAAAAAAACTATAAATAATACATATATACTTAGTCTGATTCTATTCATGAGTGTTAATGCAATGAATAGTTCAATAAATAGTAAAGAAGATATGAGAGATAATTCACCTTTCACTTCACATACAGAGCAGTGTGAAGATAGCACACTTAGTAGATATATTATACATGAAATATCGGCTATACCATTAGACGAAGACACCTTAGCAGTGAAAAAAAGTTTTTGTGATAATGCTAGAGATATTCTCAATCAGTTTATGCAGAAACATTCTATAAGCAATAATTTTGAAACAGAAAATATACCTAGTCAAGATATATGTGTTAATTTAGCTCTACCTATATTGATGCAGATCATCGATAAGTTAGAATCTATCACAGATAGAAGTGAATATAATCATCGTATAATTGTTCCTCGTGCAAGGGGTTGTTTTATATACATACCATATTACTATCGTCTGAAGAACTTTGAACCCATGTTGAATCCATTTCCTTTTAATAATTTTGAAGGTCAACAAATACCTCCTATATCTGAAGAATATAAACTTAGGTATACAGATACCTTGAAATCTCTAACTCTTGAGTTTCCTATTTATGAAACAACTGAAGTTCATACAGAACATTCTGCGCAATATACTAGAGGTATATCGGAAGAAGTGAAAAATCATCAAACATCAGTTACTTTATTTAAAAATGGTGAATTTAAAGTTAACACTAGAATACGTTAAATTTTTTATTATATCTAATAAAAAATCATGAAATTAACATAAAAATTTTCACCTAAAATTTAGTAAAAATTTATCTATATATTGAATATTATATTTGATGACAATCTTCTCTTACCTTTAAATTAAATAAAAATTATTAATAAACACTATATATTTAAAATCATAGTTTAATAATGATACATTACATATTTTATACTATTCTTATGCATAAATCTCATAAAAATAGTATTTAAAGAATATATTATTAACATGTTCGTTCTTTATTTGAAACATATCTTATGTATTAACTTTAACAATTTTAGTAAATCTCGCATATCAAAAAAAGTTTTTTACAAACAATAAATATTCAAAAAATAATTAGATTAACATGATATTGTATTATAGTTCGAGTATTAATTTAATAATTTTCAATGAAACTTATCAACTTTATTTTAAGAAGAATTTGACTACTGTTTTGTTTTTTCAAGTAATTCAAATATAAAATTACCATCAATTCATAAGTTGTGATAAATGTACTACTTATTTAAATTTGCTATGTATTTGAAGTTTGTTGATAAAGCAAAATATGTAAGTAGATAATAGTATCATTTGAAATTTTACACTTAAAGTAATTATATGGTATATAAATTTAGTATAAATACATATGAAAAATAGTAATATATCAAAATCAAAATACTAAATTAGATGGTTATGAAAGTATTTCCAAAATTCTATTTAATTCATCTCCATCACGAAAAGTTATAGAAAGAGTTCCTTGCTGTTTGATTCGTTTTATTTTCACCTTCATATTTAATGAATCAGTTAATTGCTGCTCAATCCAAATAAGATCTTCATTTTGATTTGAATTTTTAGATTGTGCTTTTTCACATAATGTAATTAATTGACGAATACTAAGTTTTTGATCAATTGCTGTTTGTATTATTTTGATTTTTGGCTTATATTGTAAAATAATTTTTCCATGACCTATACTTAATTTTTCATTTTCTATAGCTTTTTGTGCTATTTCTGGTAGATTTAATAATCGTAAAACATTTGTGATATATGAACGGCTTTTTCCAATCATTTTTGCCAAAGAAGCTTGTGTGTAATTTTCTTTTACAATCTTTTGATTATAGTCATTTGCTATAGATATAATTCCCATTTTACACAAGAATATGGTAATAAAAGATTTTAGTCAAATAATTATATTTAAAATTTTCACACTATTTTTAGAATTAACATATTTTTCATAATATGAAATTTATAAAACATTAATTTTTGATATAATAAAAATTATGAAGATATATGCATCTGTATTATCTTGTGTTGAAAGTAATAGTACAAAAACATGCCCCTTACAAGTTATCAACAAGTTGAAAAAAGTTATACATCAGATCAATGGCATTCATATTGATTTGATGGATGGACAATATGTACCTGGTAATGGAGTTAGTCATGAAATTGCATTAAAAATTCGTGAAAATATTGATTTACCTATGCAGATACATGCAATGGTTAATAATGTAGATAATTATATTAATATTATAAATCAAATTCGACCTGAAGTTTTATTTATACACGCAAATACATGGTTCAATATTAAGAAAATATACACAAACTTAAAGTACAATAATATTAAGCTTGGTATAGTTTGGAATGATGATTGGAAAAATTTAGAGAATTTTAATGATTTAAATTTAGAATGGATTAAGATGATATTATTTATGACAGTTAAGCCCGGGAAAAGTGGGCAAAATCTAATACAGAAACGTTTACCAGCTATTGCTTCAATATCTTCAAAATACTTAGACATTGAATGTTGGATAGATGGAGGAATAAAGCAAAGTATGCTAACATCACTTTCTCTTTTGTCAAATAATATACATGGATTCGTAATTGGATCTGGTTTATTTGAGTAAAAAGGAGATGGTTTATGGTAAATCTACTTCTTATTTTTATTTATACTACCCATACATATACACAAATTTTTTCTGCAAGTGAGTTGATGCTTAAATCCAATTTAAATATAAAATCTATTTGTAAGAAAATAAATTTAAAAAAAACAAAAGTTGTTTATCATGAAAATATAAAAAGTAAAGTTAAGAAAAAGAAGTACACTATTAATATTACTTCATTTGAAGAAAGATTAATAAAACATAGTTTGTTTACATCTCATAAATTAAATAAAGCATATGTTGATATTTTATATAGTGATATAGAAGACGGAAGTATCATTGCAGATGAAATAAAAGTACAATTTGAAGATCAAAGTACTCAAGATAACAGAACTGTTGGTTATAGAGGTCCAATTTGGTTTTTACAGTTAAAAGGTAAAAGTTTGAACACATCTGATTGGCAGCATATTGTTGATTTATTTTTTAAAGATTTATATGCAGTTTTGCCAGCAAGTACACATTTTAAATTATCTCAAGCACAGAAGATATATAAAAATATATATAATGGTATGCGTGTAAAAATAGATGGTGATACAAAAAAAGCTTACTTACAAAAAGGTGAAAAGAATAATCCTGATAGTATTCATAAATCTCATTATATTGGTAATTTAAATAAGCATAATAAAGTATGGTATTATGATAGTAATGACGCACAATGGAAACAGCATACTTTAACAACTCCTTTAGATATTTTACGAAATGAATTAATAGGAGATTATGATAAAGCTCAAGTAAGCCAGTTGCATCAAAATTTCAATACTGGAAAGTTGCAAATTTTACTTTCAAGTGAAGATCGTGAGTATTACAAAAATATAACAAGTACCGAACAACCACTACAAATAGTCAATGAAGATTGGAATGAAAGACCAAATATTGTTTCATGGCAGCAGTATCTAGGTTTGTGTTCAGGTTGTATTACTGAAAAGGGTAACATGTTTGGATTTCAAATGTATTTTGCTAATAGGCGAAATGATATGTATTTAGCTAAAAAATTTCACTCTTATACAATTTCTCTTAATTCTGTATATCCAGATTTATATTTTGGTATATTTGCAGGTAAAGACTTTCCAGCAATACAAGTATATTCTCATTTTGGATGTGAACTTCATACATTAAAAATGCAATATATGACTAATAATTTCAAAATTGAATTTCCGCATAAAACACATTTATGTTATGTATTAGGTCTAGGATGCTGTTTTAAACTAAGTAATTGTGTAAAATTATTTACCGATATTTTATATGCAAAAAGTATGCGTTCATTAGAGCAAAATATAAGTTGTTGTGATTCAAAACAGAATGTAAATATAGATCATATGTCATTTGATAAATTAACATCGGTCATTGGTTTAAAATATGAACTGCCATAATATATTATTTATTATAAATATATATTTTAAATTAACAGTTGCAAATTTTATAATATAAAGTCAGGATATATTGTACCAGTAGCTCAGAGGATAGAGCGTTACTCTCCGGAAGTAAAGGTCGTGGGTTCAAATCCCGCTTGGTATGTTAGAATATGATGTATTATAGATATTTTAAAGGTCTTTTTTTTGAGTATTTATCAATTTTTGTTTTAATTTGTAAAGGATATTGGATTTTGGGCCGTAGAATTAAAACCAAATGTGGAGAAATTGATATTCTCGCTTTACGAAATAATTGCATTCATATAATAGAAGTAAAATATCGTTATAAAGAGATAGATGCTTATGAAGCACTCAATAATCGCACCAAAAAAAGAGTGATGAGAGCATTTGAATATTGGATATCAAGAAATTTTCAATATTCACGATATCAATTTAAGCTTGAATATTTTGTATGGTTTCACTATTCATATGTTCATAAAATTTGGTGGTAATAATGATTTTTATTTACTGCTTAAACTTGATATTTTTATAATATAACTAGTGTGTAAGATCTGATTTTTTCTTTTACTATTAGTTTTGTAATCAAAATTTTAATTATATTACTAAAAAAAATTTTATTATCATTTAAATTCATATACAATAAACTATTGTAAATATAAGTTTCTAATATCAAAAAAATTAAAGTGTAATTTTACCTAAATTTTTAATTTTGTTGCTATCCTTATCTGTCTAATGAAATATTTTAGTGTTATACTTCATCATATTTTAAAAATTATTTTAATATGATGAATTAAAATAACAATTTAATAATTATTAATTTTATAATACATTTAGTAATCATTTTATCAGTATATTTATAAAAAGAATTTGGTAAAATATTTTTATTCATTACAGAAAATTTAATATTAATACAACTTATCTTAAATTTGAATTACACGATTTTTTAATAAGAGTAAATCAATTTATAAATTTTAAATTTATCACAACTTAAAGCTAGTATTACAATATTTTGATATTTATTTTTATGTTAATTATAAAATTAATTTAATATAAATACTAGAAATACAAATAACTCATAATATAGCTGTAGATATTACACATAATAAATTGATATCTATTGAGATTAACATAATAAGTATTTTGTAGTAATACTAATTTTTATAATAAAATATAAAGTATGATTTTTCTTTATATCGTCATATTCAATTAAATTTGGTAAAGGTTGTCATATTAATATATTAGAAAAATATTAAAGTATATAATGTAAATTAATTTGAAATCAAGTTTTTAAGAAAAATATTATACAGTAACATTGAAAAATAAATTAATAGTTCAAATAAAAGTATAAAATGTTATTCAATAATATTTTCTTCAGATATGTTTGATTTTCTTACTAAATAATTTATCATTTGTAATCTCAACTTTAGTTTTGATAGATTAACATTATTATATGATATAAATGCTATTATTAATGTTTTTAGTGTAATTTGAGTTTAATCAAGAAGTAACTTTTAATAACACATGTTAAATCATTGATATATTTCTTATGTGAAAAGTAATTCACATATTTTTTTAAACTAAAAATTAATTGATTTTTAAAAAATATTTATAGAACATTTGATCTTTATAGGTGAATTTAAGTATTAAAATTAAGCTTTAAGATACATTGTAAGATAATAAAGTATATTAAAAATATTATTTTGAAATTTAGATTTTTGTAACAAGTAATATTATTGCAATTAAGTCATAATTTGATATAAAAAGTACCATGTTGAGTTGATGATCAACTTAATTATTCAGATACGCACTCTAAAATATCATTTACATGAAAATCATTAAAATTCTCTAGCATAATACCACATTCTTGATTTGTTTTGACTTCTCTAACATCTTCTCTATATTGTCTTAAACTTTTAATTTCTTCTGTACGAATTTCAATTCCATTACGAATTACTCTAATTTTACCTTTACTAGATATGATACCTTCCGTTACCATGCATCCTGCAACAACTCCTATTTTTGGTCTTTGAAATAGCTCACGTACAGATGCTTGTCCTAATGTTTGTATTTCTGCTTTTTGAGGTTTTAATTCAATAATATATGACTTTAATTTTTCAAGAATAGAGTAGATAACTCCATCTCGTATTACATGAATATTATTTGACTGAGCTTCTTTTTGTACTGATGAAGATAGAGCAACTTCAAATGCAACTACAATAGCATTTGATGTAATAGCTAACGCTATATCACTTTCGGTAACTGCGCCAACAGACTTTCCAATTATCTTTAGTTCAGTATCATCAGTGCTTAATTTAAGAATAGAAGATTCTAATGCTTCTAAGCTTCCAGATGAACTGCTTTTTATAATTATGTTTGTTGGTTGATCGGTTTCTTCAAATATATTACTTAAATCTATATTTGTAGATAAATCTGTTGAAGAAATTTTACGACCTAAATCAATAGATTGTTGTGAAATAGTTTTTGCATTTTTCTCATCATCAACTACGATTAATTCAACTCCAACTTTTGGTACTTCATTAAAACCTATGATAATCGCTGGTGTTGAAGGCTCGGCAGATTTAAGTGTTTCATTGCGAAAATTTATTAATCGTTTTACTTTACCATATGTGCTTTCTGATACAAAAACATCTCCTATTTTCAATGTTCCATTTTTAATTAATACTGTTGCAATTGGTCCTCTATGCTTATCCATATAAGATTCAATTATATATCCTGATGCTTTGCATTTTGTATTTGCTTTTAGATCTAATAATTCGGCTTGTAATAGTATTGTATCCATCAAAACATCTAGATTTTTTCCTGTATGAGCGGATACTTCGACAAACATGACATCTCCACCTAAATCATCAGCTATAATATTATGTTGAACAAGAGCATGCTTTATATTTTCTGTATTTTTCGCATTCTTATCAATTTTTGTAATTGCTACAATGATTGTAGATTGAGCTGCTTGAGCATGTTGTATAGATTCAATTGTTTGCTCTTTAATTCCATCATCTGCTGCTACTACTAAAATTACTATATCTGTTACTTGTATACCTCTAGCTCGCATCAAAGTAAAAGCTTGATGCCCAGGAGTATCTATAAATGTGATAAATTTACCATCATTACGAAATATCTGAGATGCTCCAATAGATTGAGTAATACCTCCAGCTTCTTTTGATACGACATTGGTTTTACGTAATGCATCTAGTAATGAAGTTTTTCCGTGATCTACATGACCCACAATACTTACAACAGGAGCACGTAGTTGATAATCTTCATCAACTCCTTTGTCAGCTTCCAAAGAGCTAAGAGCATTTTTAGTTGCATGCCCTTTATGTCCTAATTCCTCAACCATTAATAATGCTGTATTTTCTTCTATTTCTGTATCTATTGAAGCTTTGATTCCACATTGAAGTAGTTTTTTTATTAATATTGAAGTAGTTATAGCCATTCTATTTGCTAAATCACGTACACTAATACCTTCATGAACTTTAACATCACGTATTACAGTTGTTTTGCGACGTTTTTTCTCTTTTGCTCGTTGAACAGCTGATAAACTACGCACTCTATCTTCTTGCAATACATCCTCAGCAGACTGAATTTGTCCAAGAAATTGCCTTGAAAATGCTTGTGGCTTTTCTTCTTCTATACGAATAGAAGTTCTTGCTGATTTTTTATTAGATGATGTAGCTTTTTGTGAAATTCGTTTAGTAGGTTTTGTTTGTGAATGAGGTACAAAAGAAGTAAATATAGATGGTTTTCTAGGTAATATAGGTCTTTGATATGGTCCTTGTCTAACTGATCCACTACCTGTTGATGTAAATTTATTATTTATAGGTCTATTATTTGTATAATTACCAAATTTATTTGCACCAAATGCTGGCTTAAAAGGTCTGTTAAGTGGTCGTTTTTTGAAAAATGGTTTTGCTGTATCTGTTGATTGCATTACTCGTTTTGGATACATAGTTGGTCGAGGTGATGCATATGCATTTTTAAGAACTACTTGTGAAGCTGGTCGTCTAGTTCGATTTTGATATAATGAAGTGTTTAAGTTTTTGCTCAAGTCTTTAGAAAATCTTTGATTTGTAAAAGAAGTAGATCTCACTGAAGAATTACCGAAATTTGTATTAGATGTATTTCTAAAGTTGTTTGCTTTTAGGTAATTATTAGTTTTTGTACTGTCTTGCTGTTTTGTTATATTACTTTGAACTTTTTCATAATGATATTTTTTTGTATATTGTTGTTTTTTTTGTAGTGCTTTGTCTCTAGATTCTTGTTCTTCTTTAGATAATGAGCTGGAATCAGTCTCTGAAACTTTTTTCAGTGTAGAACGTAAATTTTTATTACGAATTTCTACTCTTATAACTTTAGTTCCTTCTGAATTTTTTACTGTTACATCTTTATCATTCATAGATATTATTGCGAGCCTCCTGTAAATTGTGTAGCAAATTCATTAGCTACCTTCATAAGTTGATCTATTTCGTCATGAGTTAAATTTACTGCTTCATTTAAGGTTGTTTTATCAATTTTTACCAACTCATTGATATTTTGTACGTTAATTTCCTTTAATTTCTGCACTTTTTCAAGAGACATATGAGGTAGATGTATCATTAGTGGATCACTTTCCATTTCTAAGCATTTCTCTCTTTCTAGTAATGACTTTTGAGCTTTTTCTTGTAGTTGTTCTATTGAGATATCTGAAGATTGAGAAGCTAATATAGTATTAATTTCTTCTACACTCATTTGTAGAAAAATATCTAAAGATACTATATCAGATTCCACTAGAGAAAGAGCTTGAAGCTCAGAGATACCAAGAGCATGTTTAAATATAAGCACGCTCTCTTTCTTTTCATTTTCTCTTCTATATAATTCTTCATTTTCAGAAATTACTCTTACAATACATCCTGTTAACTTTTTTACAAGACGTAATTTTTGACATTTATGACCATATAGTTGACCAAGAGATGTTTCAGGCACAACAATTTCAAGATCATTTTGATCATGCATGATAACTTTTTTAATATCAATTGGATGTAGTGCATTTACGACAAATTGCACTAAATCTTCCGACCATTTTATAACACTAATTTTTTCACCAGATAAACTTTCGGAAATTGCATCTACTCTTTTTCCACTACGACCTAAACAAGCTCCAATTGCATTTAATGTTGGTCTAGATGATGATACTGCAACTATTGCTCTGCTACCTGGATCTCTGGCTACCGCATGAATTGTTATAAGTTCATCAGCAACTTCAGGAATCATTTCAGAAAATAGTTCAATTAAAAATCCATCATGACGTCTCGAAAGTTGAATTTGAGATCCATGTAAATTTGTCGTTACATTAGATATATATGCTTTTACATGCGAGCCTAAACTATATGTTTCTCCTGGAATAAGTTCATTACGCGAAAGAAACCCTTCTCCAGTACCAAGATCAATAATTAGATTACCAAGGTCATTTTGCTTTACAAAACCAGAAACAACTGATCCTATTTTATCCTTAAAGGCATTAAATTCTTTTTCTTTTTCTATATTTTGTAAACCTTTTTTTATTAAAACTTGTATTTTTGATACATCAGACCAAGATAATTTGGAAAGCACCGCATCACTATCAGGAATGAGTTCACGAACACAATCTCCTACTTTAATAGTATCATCAAATTCGATTGCTTCATCCATTGAAATTTCATGATCTGCATTTTCTACTGAGGATACTACTCTTAATATTCTAAATATTTTTACATTACCGGATTCAATATCTACATTTACATCTACTGGAATATTGTTTTTAGATCTTGAAATTATTTCCTTTAGAGATTGAGATATTAAATGAGATATTGAGGTTTCAGGCACACCTTTTTCTCTTGCTAGAGAAGCGATATGTTCGATAAATGGGCTGTTTTTTGCTCCACTCATATATTTTTTTACACCTTCCTTTTATTTCATTCTACATATATCAAATATATTTGTCTATATCTTAATATATTTTATATATTTGAAAAATATTTTATAAATTTCATGATAATTAGCAGTTTACTTTTAAATAAATAAGATAAATAGTATATCCTTAATAAAATAATTTTGATAATCAAATTTAATAAAATTTAATATTTTTATATACCCCCAGAGAGAGTCGAACTCTCACATCGTTACCGATAACAGATTTTGAGTCTGTCGCGTCTGCCAATTCCGCCACAGGGGCATAGATAAATTATATAAAAAAGTCAGGAGTTAATCAATGTATAAAAAAGTCATGAATTAATCAATGTCCAAAATGAAAGAAAAATACTGACCAACATTGGTTGTTGTTTTGATTTTTTCACTAAAAATTGCATCTTTAAAAGAAATGCGGTTAATATGATAAATTTAAATGAATTTTGTATTAAAAAGCCAAGGCTACATAAAAATATTCTATCAGCTAATCCAATAATTGTTTTATTTAGTACATATTCGACAAGCGAAATTAAAAAATTTAATATGATCATATCAAGTAAAGAAAAAATATAAATTTGCATATATTTTGTATAAATATTTATTACTAGCAAAATATGCATTATCATCAGATCTCTGTAGGTAATTGAATTATATTTGTAATCTTCTACCATTAAATAAATTGAAAATATAAATGTTGCGCAGTAAAGTAGTGCATACATTATATTTTAATTGATGCATGTTTTTTTAAAAATTGTAAAGCTGCTTCTTTTTCTGCATTTTGTTTTGATGTTCCTTTTGCAATTTCAAATTTATGATTTTCCACCTGCAGCTTTACACAAAATATTGGTTTATGTGCAGGACCACTTTTATCTAATAATTTATACTCAAATAGTAATGAATTTTTATGTGCCCATGTTTGTAAAAGTGATTTTGAATCAATAAATTTTTGTTTCTGTAGTTTTTGTGAAAATTCTCGCACTATTACTTCGTATACTGTAGACCAACCGCTTTCTAAAAAAATTACAGCAATTATTGCCTCACATGCATCAGCAACTATAGTAGGTAAATTGACTTTCATTCCTTGCCAGAAAATCACTTCATTTAATTTCCAGCTATAACCTACATTAATTAGCGCTTTTTTGTTTGAATATAGTGCTAATTGATCAGCATATTCTCGCTCTGTTTTAAAAGTTTGCTTTTTCCATAAAAATTGTGAAATTGCTAGATTAAGTACTCTATCACCAATAAATTCTAATAACTCAAATTTAGATGGTGAAACACTAGGATGTGATATGGCATGAGATAGCATTTCTATATTTTTAAAATTATAACCTATATGTTGCTCTATCAATTTTTTCTTATCTTGTTCAATTTTTTTTATCATTATATTGATTTAATTAATATTTATTTTAGTATTATTCCTATTCTATTCCAACGAGCCATATATAAACTTACACATATTCTCCATGGAAGCTCAACAATCCATTGTAATGATGAAACATTTCTGCTAAACAATGCATTTGTTGAAAATATTACGCAAAATGGAGCTCCTACAATTCTTCCCATTGGTACATCACCAAATGGAGCAAATCTAGAATCTGTAGAATTATGAAAATTACTACCCATGGCAAAAAGATATCCATTTGGCACAGTATAAGTCATTTCTTCAGTTTCAGGAAATGATTGATTTTTTGAAAATAAAATTGGATAAAAATGAGGAACTCCATCATTTTTCAAGCAAGCTTGATATAATTCCATTTTTTCATATTTAGCATCATCATGTCTTAAAGTATATTTCTTAGCTTTTGAAATATCTCTTAAAAACACCTGTTCATCATTTACGTGTACAGAGTGAGAAGAAAAGCGAATTGTATCTTCAGGTAATGCTATTGCACGCTTTGTATAATGTCTAGGAAGATAAATAAATGCAAAAAAATGATCATAATCGCCAGGCTTTGTAAAAACTAATAGACTTCCGCGTTTAATACTTTTTGATACTGCAAGATTATTAGATACAAATAATCCTCCAATCAATGGAATATTGACTAAAGAGCTTCTGTAAGCAAATTTATTTATGATAATAAAATCACCTGTAAGTAGAGTTGGAGACATAGATTCTGATGGTACCATCGATGGCTCAGCAATAAATGTACGAACTAGTAATATAGCTAGTATAGCGATTATTTCTTCGGTCCAAGTTCCTTCTTGATGTTTAGGCTTTTCATTCCAAAATGAGTTCCACTTTGCACGAATTTTCTCTAAATAGCTTGATGCATTAGCAGTCATGTCGGTATTAAATCAAAAAAAATCAACTTATGCTAGCTATATAATGATTTTAACTTTAGAATTTGATAATATGCATTACAAAATAGGATTTGCAGGTACTCCATACATAGCAAGAGAGTTTTTAAAGGAATTTGTGAAAGATGAAAAATTTCAAGTAGATTTTGTCATTACTAACTCAGCAAAAGCAAAAGGACGTGGGCAAAAAATTTCTCAATCTGAGGTTGGTGAGTTTGCTATAAATAATAAAATACCTTGTTACAGTCATGATAATTTGAAAAATTTTGATGAAAGTCTTTTAAAAAATCTAAATGCAATGATTGTAATTGCTTACGGAGCTCTAATTCCTAAAAAATTACTTTATATTTCTTGGATTAATTTACATGCTTCTCTTTTACCTCGTTGGAGAGGAGCTGCTCCCATACAATATGCAATTTTAAACGGAGATACTGTAACAGGATTAACCGCAATGCTAATAGAGGAAAAAATGGACGCAGGCGCAATTATAGATCAATGTGAAATTAAAATACAAAATGATACAACTCAAAGTTTGATAGAAAAAATATTGATGAAAAGAAGTTGGTTTACAAATACGGTTGCAAAATATTTAAATAAGGAAATTGATACGCAAGCACAAAATGAGAATTATGTAACCTTTGCTAATAAAATCAAAAAAGAAGATGGTGTTGTAAATTGGAATGATGATGCAAATGTTATAGAGAGAAAAATTAGAGCTTTTTCAGTTTGGCCAGGAGTTAAATATTTAATTCAAAATACAGAATATAAGCTGATAAAGTGTATTGCATGTGATGATTGCGAATTTTTAGAGCTAAATACTAAAAATGGAGATATGATAATATTTGAAAATAAATTATATATCGTTTGTGGAAAAGGATTTTTACGTATATTAAAGCTTCAAAAAGCTGGATCAAAAGTTATTACATCTGAAGAGTTTTTATGTGGATTTTTATCTAATTTTAGTTTTTGCGAAAAAATACATATTGTAAAAAAATGTAATTAATATAGTATTAACAGTATGCGAGTACATCGATATTTTACTCAAATGAACTCATATGAAAATATGAAATTTGAATTAAGAGAAAGTCAATTAAGAGATATTCAAGGAAGAGAAGTTAAGAAATCAATTTTTGTTACAGTACCTAAAAACTGGTCTCAAATTGCTGTGGATATCATTGCTCAAAAATACTTGCGCAAAACGGGAATTCCTATTGCACTTAAGAAAGTCGAAGAAAGTAATGTGCCAAAATGGCTGTGGCGTTCAGTTCCAGATGATGAAAAATTAAATAATATGAATGAAAAAGATCGATATGTTTCAGAAAATGATGCTAGACAAGTATTTCATCGTCTTGCTGGAACATGGACATATGAAGGATGGCGAGCAAAATATTTTAGTTCTGAGGAAGATGCGCTGCATTTTTATGAAGAATTATGCCATATGCTCGCTAATCAAATAGCGGCTCCAAACTCTCCTCAATTTTTCAATACAGGATTGTATTGGGCTTATGGTATTAAAGGGCCAGCACAAGGACATAGCTATATAGATCAGTTTACAGGTGAGTTGAAAAAGTCTGAAAGTGCATATGAAAGACCACAGCCTCATGCTTGTTTTATTCAATCAATTGAAGACAATTTGCTAAACGAAGGAGGAATCTTTGACTTGTTACAAAATGAAGCTCGTGTCTTTAAGTATGGATCTGGATCTGGTACTAACTTTTCAAGTTTAAGAGGTTCTGGTGAGTCACTTTCCGGTGGCGGAATATCATCTGGTCTACTAAGTTTTTTGCAGATTTTTGATAGAGCGGCGGGAGCAATTAAATCTGGAGGTACCACTCGTCGTGCTGCAAAGATGGTTAGTGTAGATATTGATCATCCGGATATTGAAGATTTTATTCAATGGAAAACTAGAGAAGAGAAAAAGATTGTTTCTTTGGTAGCTGGATCAAAACTAGTAAATCGTCATGTAAAAAGAATTGAAGAGGCGTGTAAAGATTTTGAAAATCAGAGTATTGCTTGTGATCCTAAGAAAAATCAAAAACTTGCTCAAGAATTAAAAAGTGCTTATGAAGCCGGTGTGCCAGCTGAATTTCTCGCAAACATGCTTGCATCATTTAAACAAGGAATTTGGAATTTAAATATTAAAGAATTTTCGACTGATTGGAATGATGAAGCTTACACCTCAATATCTGGTCAAAATTCAAATAACTCCATTCGTATAAATGATGATTTTATGCATAAGCTTGAAAATGATGAGAAATTTAATTTAGTGCGACGTACCGATGGAAATATACAAAGAACTATAAAAGCAAAGGACTTATGGTGGAAAATTGCACATTCTGCTTGGGCATGCGCTGACCCTGGACTGCAATTTAATACTACCATTAATGATTGGCATACTTGTCCAAATAGCGGAGATATTAATGGATCAAATCCATGTTCAGAATATATGTTTTTGGATGATACAGCATGTAACCTTGCGTCAATAAATTTGATTCATTTTAATTCAGTAAAAGATGGCAAATGGAACTTTGATTTACATAAATTTGCACATGCGGCGCGTTTATGGACAATTGTACTAGAAATTAGTGTAATGATGGCTCAATATCCAACAGCTAAAATTGCAATAAATTCCTATAAATTTAGAACTCTAGGTTTAGGATATGCAAATTTAGGAGCTTTATTTATGAGAAGTGGTATTGCTTATGATAGTCAAACAGCATTTTCGACTGCAGCATATATCACAGCTGTTATGCATGGAGTAGCATATGAAACTTCTGCAGATATGGCTGCTGAATTTGGAGCATTTTCAGAATATTCTTTAAATAAGGCATTTATGCAAAGAGTAATTCAAAATCATGCAAATGTTGTAAATGATCAGCCGTGTGATGAGGTAAAAATTCAGCCTCAGGTTAATTGGAAAGCTTCAGCTCTACAAGATATGCAATATCTAAAAAATATATGGAATAGAGTATTGGATAAAGGTGCAAAGTATGGATTTAGAAATGCTCAAGTAACTTTACTCGCTCCAACAGGAACTATTGGATTATTGATGGATTGTGATACTACTGGACTTGAACCTGATTTTGCTTTGGTTAAGTACAAAAAATTAGCTGGAGCTGGATATATGAAAATAGTAAATCATTCAGTTGAGCCAGCTTTAAGAATACTTGGGTACTCGCAGAATCAAATAAATGATATTCAGCTATATATGGTAGGGCACGGTAATATAAATGATGCTCCACATGTAAATGCTGCTGAATTACTCAAAAAAGGTTTGTTGAAAACTGAAATTGATAAAATTAACGATGCACTAAGAACAGCATTTGATATTCGCACTGTATTTTCACCTTGGGTTTTGGGAGAAAGCACATTTGATCGTCTCAATCTTTCCATAGATGAAGATTGTTGTCTTCTTTCTCATCTAGGATTTTCAAAAAATCAAATTGATGAAGCAAATACTTACGTGTGTGGAACTTTTATGATAGAGGGAGCTCCACATATCAAAGATGAGCATTTACCAATTTTTGATACAGCAAATAGATGTGGAAAAGGCGAAAGATGTATTGATATGCAAGCTCATATTAACATGATGGCATTTGTTCAGCCATTTTTATCTGGATCTATATCAAAAACAATCAACATGCCATTTGAAGCTACATTAAAAGATTGTTCTGATGCATATCTTGACTCATGGAAATTAGGGCTAAAAGCAATTGCTTTATATCGTGATGGATCAAAATTATCTCAGGCATTAACATCAATGCAGCAAGGAACATTATTTGAAGTTTTAAATGATGCTAATTCAAAAGATATAGAGGTTGATCAACCTGTAGATAAAAAATTATTACGCGGAGAAAAAGAAATTTTACCAAAAAGAAGACGAGGATACACTCAAAAAATTAGTATAGGAGGATATGATTTTTATCATACAACTGGAGAAGGGTATGATGATGATGTGAAAGAAGTATTTACAACAGGTATGGGCACAGAAGGTGCATCATTTAGAGGTCTTATGAATTGCTTTGCAAGAGCTCTATCAATTGGATTACAATATGGAGTACCTTTAGAGGCATATATAAAATCATTTACATTTAGCAGATTTGAGCCTTCTGGTCCAGTTTCAGGACACTCAAAAATCAAATATGCAACTTCATTAATTGATTATCTAATGCGTGATCTTGGAATTTCATATAGAAAAATGAAGTCACTAGGTCATGTTGAGGGTGAATCTGAAAATGAGATTGATAACAGCAGTAATCAAACTGAGATTTTTACTAACACTACAGTGAAGATGGAAGTTAGTGAAGATAATCAAAAAGAAAAAAAAATATCTAATCTTGAAAAACGAGTTGTAGCTGCGAGAATGCAGGGTTACACAGGAGATGCATGTGAAGAATGTAATGAATTTTCAATGAAGCGTGTTGGATCTTGTCTAACCTGCGATGCTTGTGGAAGTAATACAGGATGTTCTTGATAAACTGAAAAAAAACAAGTTTCAGCTGTGAGAATGTAGGGTTACACTAAAGATGTATGTGAAGAATACAATGCATCTTGAATGAAGTCTGTTGGATCTTGTTCAACCTGCGATGCTTGTGGAAGTAACACAGGATGTTCTTGATAAACTGAAAAAAAGTGAGTTTCAGCTGTGAGAATGCAATGTTATACAGGGTATGCATGTGAAGAATACAATGCATCTTGAATGAATCGTCTTGAATTTTATTCAACCTGTGATTCTTATGCAAGTAATACGTAATCTATTTGATAAACTGAAAAAATGAGTTTATTCTTTAATCAAAAAACATAATTACTTTTTTCTAAAACAGAATTTACAATAATTTTCAACTAATTATTGAAATAAAAAATTACCATTTATACTAAATTAGTTAAATTAATTCAATAATATAAAGATATTTCTAGTAGTTATTTGTGTTAATTTTTTTCTAAAATACAATATTTAAAGATATAATTTTAGACAAATATAACTAATAAAAAAGATTTTACATCTCTTATATAAAAATTTTAAACTATTAATTACATAATAACCTTTAAATATATTTAAAGTTAAACCATTTTTTTTGTTTATAGAATATCAATTTTATTACAATGTTTCACGAATATTCCACGAATGTTTCATGAATGTTTCACGTAAATTCATAAAAAAGTTTCACAATTTTTTTATAACTAAATTAGTATGCATATCATTTATTAAATAAGATATCTATTTTTATTAACTTATTAAAAAATTAAGTTTGAAAATTTATTTATTACTTTTATTTTGCAGCATATCACTATATTTACATACATATCTTCGTGTATTTGATATATTTTCTATTGTAATTTCTACTCTTTTGAGCCATAAAGGAACATAATTTGCTGATTTATTTGCCCATTCTACTAAGATAAGAGCATGATCCATCTCACTTAATAGTTCATTCATAATTTGAGATGTGTTTTCCACTCTATATAAGTCACAATGTAGAATTTTAAATGTATGATCATATTGATGAATGATATTAAATGTTGGACTTCCTGCATTATCTTTTATATTTAGATTTTGTAATATTTTTTGCACTAGAGTTGTCTTTCCAGATCCCATTTCACCATATAAAAAAATTCCAACACCTTTATGTATTGGCAAATTAGAAATTAAAGAAGGCAAATTCGTTTCAGATAAATCAAAAATCTTATTTTGAGATGTTGTAAAAGATGATTTTTCTTCAGATAAATTTAAATTATTTTTTTGAGTTGTTAAATTGTACTTGAACATTTGTATTAATTTATGATACAAAAAATATATGGCAAAGCAAGAAACAAAAAATATTCATCCAAAAAAGTATAAAACAAAAGTTATACTAACAGATAAATCTATAAGATACATGATGTACAGTAAAAAATTTCCAAATGATGAGCTTCATCTAGATACATGCCCTAAATCTCATAGAGCATGGACTAAAGATGGATCATTTAGTAGTGAGCGTGGAAGTAGAGTAAATAAATTTAAAAATAAATTTCCAGGTATGAAATAAAGAAAAATATTACTAATCTCTTGACATATATCATATATGTATTTATATATATATAAGCCCCTTGCGCTTGGGAAGATGGTCGAGCGGTTAAAGGCAGCAGACTGTAAATCTGCCGACATCATGTCTACGCAGGTTCGAATCCTGCTCTTCCCACATGCGGATGTAGTTTAATGGCAAAACTTCAGCCTTCCAAGCTGATAATGTGAGTTCGATTCTCATCATCCGCTCCACTGGGGCCCTTAATAGGAGGGAATAAATGGCAGCACCAGTTTACGAAAGAACTAAACCCCATTGTAATGTGGGAACTATTGGGCATGTTGATCATGGAAAGACTACAACAACCGCAGCAATTTCTAAAATCGCAGCAGGTGAAGATAACAAAAGAGTTGTTTCATTTGATAAAATAGACTCTGCTCCAGAAGAAAAAGCAAGAGGTATAACAATCAACACCGCACATATAGAATATGAAACAGAAAAAAGACATTATGGACATGTAGATTGTCCTGGTCATGCTGACTATGTTAAAAATATGATTACTGGTGCAGCGCAAATGGATGGTGCAATATTAGTAGTATCTGCTCCAGATGGAATAATGCCTCAGACAAGAGAACATGTTCTACTTGCAAAGCAGGTTAATGTTCCTGCAATTGTAGTATTTTTAAATAAAGTTGATATGGTTGATGATGGAGAGTTAATCGATATGGTTGAAATGGAAGTTCGTGAACTTTTATCAGCATATGGTTTTCCTGGAGATGATATACCTGTTATTCGCGGTTCATCATTGAGTGCATTAGAAGGTAAAAATGATGACATTGGAAAGAATGCAATCAAAGAGTTATTAAAAGCTATAGATGAACATATTCCTCAGCCTGTACGTGCTCTTGATAAACCATTTTTAATGCCTGTAGAGGATGTATTTAGTATCGCAGGACGTGGTACAGTTGCTACTGGACGTATTGAAACTGGAGTTATCAAGGTTGGAGATGAAATAGAAATTGTTGGACTACGAACTGAGAAAGTAAAGACTACAGTAACTGGTGTTGAAATGTTTAAGAAGTCATTAGAAAGAGGTGAAGCTGGTGATAATGCTGGATTACTTCTTCGAGGTATTAAGAAAGATGAAATTGAAAGAGGTCAGGTATTAACAAAGCCAGGATCGATTGAAACTAAAAAGGTATTTAAGTGTAGTATGTATATTTTAAGTAAGAAAGAAGGTGGTCGAGAGAAACCATTTTTCTCTGGATATAGACCTCAGTTTTACTTTAGAACCACTGATGTCACAGGAGACATAACATTACCTGATGGCACTGAAATGGTCAAACCAGGTGAAGATATAAATAACTGTACAGTTACACTTCATAAGCCTGTAGCTATGGAAAAAGAGTTGCGTTTTGCAATTAGAGAAGGCGGTAAAACTATTGGACAAGGCGTTGTATCTGAGCTTGTTGAATAGTATCTTATTCATAAAATAAAACGATATATATAATATAATTATATTTTATATCTATATTTAGATTAATCTGTATAAAAAATTTATTTCATAATAATATTTTATCTATAAATTTTATTGCCTTTTATAATCTATATTGATATTATGTCATATGGCATATTCAAATAAATTGCAAAAATATTTTAATGACACAGGAAATATAGGTCAATTAGATGAAAATGATAGAGATGTTGGATCTGGATTAGTTGGATCACCGGCTTGTGGAGATGTAATGAGATTTTATATTAAAGTTAATAAATCTGGTATAGTAGAGTCTGCTAAACACATGACTTTTGGTTGTGGAGCAGCAATTGCTTCTAGCAATTTTTTGATTGAATCTGTAATTGGTAAGCATAAAGATGATCTTAGATCAATTACTAATAATCATATAGCTAAAGAACTAAGCCTACCTCCAATTAAAAAACATTGTTCTGTTTTAGCTGAAAAAGCAATTAAAAAAGCATTAACTGATCTACAAAATAAAGAGCAAAATGCATAAAATCACTATAATTTGCATAAAATTATTATAATCATTTATAAATAATATGAGAATTTATTATTTATTACTTAATTTAATTTTTTACAAAAGAAAATTTTCAAAAATATAATATAATCATCAAGTATAATATCTATTTTGAATTGAATTAATAATAATTTATATAGCTTATATATTAATTTTAATTATACATTTTACTTGTTTCATTTTATTATTCTTTCAATAAAATATTTATTAGTAAAAAAATACAAATATTACTAATTGAAAATATAGAACAAATATATACTTTTAAAAAATAATCTCAAATATAAATCTTTGAATTTTGTATATATCTATTAGTTTTTTTATAAAAAGTTATACTAAAAAATATGTTTAACTAAAAGAAATATATAATTTTCAGTTTTTATAAAAAATATAGTATATATCTGGTGTAAATATGGATATTAAATTTAAAGCAATTTATAAATATTGACCATACAGTATATATATAAAGTATATAATACAATATAATATCAATTACGAGAGTTATGATTATTAAAATATCAAATTAAAACTAACTAAAAATAACTAGATATGAAAGATATATTATATTTTAATTAATGAAATAATTTTTTATATCTATTTGCGAAATATTATTTATTATAAAAAAATAATTCCTGATAAATTTTATTAAATTACTATGGATAATAATATGACTATTTTATACTTGAATGTATTAAAACTTTATTATCTCTTTGAGTACTGAGGCTTCTTTCTAGCTTTACCTCTGTGCCCAACTTTGCGCCGTTCTTTTATTCGAGAATCTCTTGTACACAATCCAGCATTTCTTAAATCTTGATAAAACTCTGGATTAAAATTGATGATTGCACGACTCAATGCCATAGAAAATGCTCCAGCCTGTCCTGAAATGCCTCCTCCTTTTACTGTACTCATTATATCAAACTTACCGATAGCATATCTAAATGCCATCAAAGCTTCATTACGATGAGTCTCTCTAGTAAAATATGATTCGAGAGGTTTATCGTTTACTATGAACTTTCCAGTTCCTTCCTTTAACCATAGTCTCGATACTGAAGTTTTTCGCCTTCCTGTTGCATATGCACGACCAAATTTATCGACTATTCTGAGTCGTTCTCTAGACTTAATTTGATTTTGTTTTTTTACTTCTTTATTTTCATTATTTAAGTCTTCTACTTGTTCATCTGTATTATTTAGTGACAGATCTAGATTTGTTGTATCAGATAAATTTTCATTCATGATTGACTCCTATACTTATGAGCAATACTACTTATATTCAGAGGAGTCGGATTTTGTGCCGCATGATTATGAATATTATCTTTGAAGACTTTAAGTCTACGCATTTGTGTTCTTGCTAGAGAGCTTTCTTTTGGTAACATTCTTCTTACAGCTGTTGTAACTATTTCTCTAGAATCTCTTTCAAAACGTTCTTGCATAGTACGTTGTCTTATACCTCCCGGATATCCAGTATGCCTGTAATGAATTTTATCACGTAGTTTATTACCTGTTAAGTGAATTTTGTCAGAGTTAATAACTACTATAAAATCTCCACAGTCGGTACCTGGTGTCATTATAGCTTTATGTTTACCTCTTAGTCTACTTGCAATAGTAGATGCCATACGTCCTAGCACTAGATCATTTGCATCAATAAGCCACCATTTTCTATTTTCTACTAGATCTTTTCCTTTTGGAAAGTAGCTTTTCATTTTGTTAGGAACTTTGAGAGCCATGATTATCTCTATCAAAATTAACATAAGTAGTCAATAGTTCCTTATTTATATTGTTGCTTAATTTATGTTGTATAGATGTAATTATAAAACTTTTTTATATAAAATAGTAAAATTACTATCTAACGCTTTGTTGATGTAGATGTTATGGTCAATGCCGTACTAGAATTTTTATTTTTTGACTTTTGTGAGTTCATTGAACTTATTGGCTTAGAGGTTGTTCTTGTCGTGGTTTTTATTTTAGATGAATTAGATGGACATGTATTAGTTTTGTTTTTTGCTGATGCTTTAATTTTATTGAAAGATGAATTATTAGATGCTGAATTCATATTTGATGAGAGAATTGATGATACTTTTTTTGGTTTTGTTGAAGCGACTCTTTTTACATTTGATGCAACTAATTTAACCTGTTCAGATAAACGTTTTGCTGTACTTGAGATCATATCAATTTGTGAATTAAAAGATTCTTTTGTTGTGATTTTTTTAGTTGAAAAATCATCAATTTCAAGAGAAGATTTTTGTTTTGTAGATGATGTTGCTGCTTTTCTTGCATTAGATGCAACTTCTGAAGCTTGTTCAGCCCAAAGTTTAGCATTAGATGCAATTGTATTTGCTTGTTTAGCTAATGTTTCAGCTTTTTGAATATCTTTAGATTCAAGAATTTTTGACTGTTCCTTTTTCTTTGTCATTTTGTATTCTCCTTTTTAATATACAAGAGTATGTTCTCAGATTTTTATTATAATTTGATTAACAAAGATATATTATTGCATGTTTAAATATTCAAGTTTGTATTACTAAATAGTATAAGTCATATTTTTCATCAAATCATTTAAATTATATTAATAAATATCAAAATTTTAAATATCTATATGAAAATTAATTTAATGCTATGTAACGACTAAACTTTAGTTTAATTTAATTTGATTTAAAAGTTATTTCTATTGAATTTAAGTTTGAATATAGAAACATTTATACTACTTTGGAATAAGTAATATTAAGTTATAAAATCGTCTAAAGCAAACATTTTTTAATGTATGTAAAATTTTGTAACTAACATTATATGTTGTAATGATAATGAATATATGAAATAATAATTCGTTTTATGAAAGCTCATCAATCCGTATATAATTTTGTATCTATGTTTTTGAGAAAGAGAATATGGAGTTTTTTCATTATACAGTGCTTGGCGCTTATTGGTACACTACAAAATATAGTCTATTCTCCAATTTTTGCTAAAATTATAGATGCTTTTGTAGCACATGAAACTAATAAAGTTGGTATTTTTCAAGAAGTCGCCATATACATCATTGTATATTTTTGTATTGCAATGTTAATCGATCTGATTTATCTATGTTTTGGTTATATTTGGGGAGAAGTTGAAAGTTGGTTGCAGATGGAAATTTCTGCATATTGTTTTGATTATATAGCCTTACATTCTTACTCATATTTTGCAAAAAACTTAACTGGAACTATATCTGCAAAGATCACTAATCTAACAGAAAAAGTTTCCGATATGTTAGAAGCAATCATTATAAGAATTATTCCAACCTTTTGTGTTTTTTCTGTAGCATTATTTTCATTTTCTAGATATCATTCGGTATTTAGTATTTCTTTATTGATTTGGTGCATTAGTCATATTCTTCTTTTAATTTTATCAAAAAATTCATTTTTAAATCTAGTTAGAAGTAATACATCTGAAGTACAGCATATGCAAGGAGTAGTTACAGATATATTAGAAAATATTGGTGTTGTAAAAGTGTTTGACTCCATAAAAGAGGAATCTAGTTATATACAACAGTATAGAGATAAGGTGAAGTACAAAAATTATGAGGTGCATAAATATTCAGCAACTGTAAAATGTCTTGCCTCAATGAATTTTAATATATTTTTTCTTTACGTATTATATAATATTGTCATACTTTGGCAAAGAGGATTAATGACAGTAGGTGATTCTATAGCTATATATAATATGACCTATAATATTGCTCGTTTAGTTTGGGATTCTGGCATGTATATAGCTCGTATTACATATGACAATGGAGTTTGTGAAGAATCTTTATCAATTTTGCAAATAGAGCATGATATTCAGGATAGTGAAAATGCTACAGAATTAAAAGTTACTAAAGGAGAGATAAATTTTATCAATGTAAGCTTTCTCTATAAAGATGTTGAAGTTTTCTCAAATAAAAATGTTTATATTGCTGCAGGTAGTAAGGTTGGATTAGTTGGCATGTCTGGTAGTGGAAAAACCACATTTGGACATTTAATTTTAAGATTATATGATGTTAATGAAGGAGAAGTGTGCATAGATGGACAAAATGTAAAATCTGTTACACAAAGATCTTTAAGAAGTAATATAGCTACTATTCCACAAAAGCCATATCTTTTTAGTCGAAGTATTTCTGAAAATATATCTTATGGTTCAAATATATCACATGAGAAAATCGTCAAAGTAGCCAAATTGGTATCGTTGCACGACTTAATTGAGGAATGGCCAAAAAAATATGATACAATAATAGGCAAAGATGTTTCTCTATCTGGTGGGCAGGCACAGCGTGTAATGATTGCTAGAGTGTTACTAAAAAATGCTCCAATTTTATTAATGGATGAAGCCACATCTGCATTAGATGCTACTACCGAAATGTGTGTTTCAAATGTATTGCGAGATTTTATGCAAGATAAAACAGCTATTGTTATAGCACACAGACTAGCAACTTTAATTGAGATGGATCGAATTTTAGTCTTTAAAAATGGCATTATTGTTGAAGATGGTGATCATCATACATTATTACAAAATCAAAAAGATTATGCTCTTATGTGGTCACAGCAATCCGGAGGATTTATATCAACTTCATAAATTAATTTAAAGTGAAATTTTGTATTTATTTTGTATTTCTTTAATATTTTAAATTGATAATATAATATATATAAATAAATAATAAAGGAGGCATGATGTTATTTATAGTTCTACTTGGATTTATTTCTATTTATTCTAATAACTCCTGCTATGATGGGTTTAAGTGGATTAATTTAAAACAAATGATATTTAATCAACTTAGTGATTTTGAAAAGCATATAATTGCTGATTCAAATCATCATGTTATTAGAGTAATAATTAAACCAAATGGAGGTAGTCTTGTTAGCAAATCAAAATTTAGAGATGGTACTTGGCATCGTCATTTTGCAAAATTTAATAAAAGTAAATGTCATGTGGTTGAGAAAAAAGGTAATGGCAGTGAATTAACACAAGAGATCAATTTTGTGCAGAGTTTACAATCTTATGCTAATAATAATGATCTGAATTTATACTTGCCACCGGAAGTAGATTCAAAAGTCATTCATCGTAAGATATTTGTTAATGAAGGAAATAAGCTTGAATATAGAAAAATTACACTTCATAAAAATGGTAAAGTACAACATCATATTCAAAAAATTATCAATGGAAAAGTTATCAAGAATGTATTGATTGATGATAAAAGTGATATGCAAAAAAATATGAAATGTAAAGTTGATAAACCTTTTGAACAGCATAATTTACAATCAAAGGATTACTGGACAGAAAAGGGTGATTATGAATATATGCAAAATTATTATAAAAATAATCAGAACATACAAAATTTTAGTAAATCAACTTTTATGACATATCACTGTGATGGAGTATCAAAAAAAGCAGCACTTAGATCTAAATATAGTGATAATAATGGTAGTTGTGCCTCAGAATATTATGCAAATAATGATGGAAAAGTTACAAAAATAACGAAGAGAAAATTTATTAATGACGATATAGTGTCAGAAAAACAATATTTACATCCTACTGTTTTACAAAAATTAGAACACATTAGTCAGCCACAAATGAATATTGAAATTTACGCTATTCCAAATCATAAAAATATGAAAAAAAAAGATGAATTTTGTATTTTATGCATCAAAAGGTAAAATATAAAATATGATGTGTTATATTAATTATACTCACAAATTATTTAACAGCTCAAATATAAATTCTTATTGTATTATTTAATCAGTTATTATATAATTTGTTTATGATTAAACCTCAAAAACAAAACAGGTTTATAGTTTTAAGTGCTTTTCTATATAATGAAATAAAAAATTGGAGGTTATATGGAAAGAAATGATGATATTTCTACTTTAAACCGTAGTGAAAAAAATGAGTCAATTGATAATTTAGAAAACTCTAACACACAAGTTGAAACTGATAATAATAACGATCATGATCATACTGAAGAAACAAGTAATGAGTCAAATGCAAAAAGTGATGGAAGTTGGTATATTGTTCAAGCAATATTTAGAAGTAAGTTAAATGTAAACAAATTGATAGATAAGATTTTTCATAACTCGAATGATGAAGAAATTGAAGATGTTTATATTCCTACAGTCATAGAGAGAATATGGAAAAAAAATGCAGTACAACCTACAAAAGTTGAGACTTGTGTAATGCCTGGATATATATTTATAAAATCCACAAGTGCTTTAAATATTCATTCAGTCTTGACAAAAGCTGATGTGAATTTTCGTAAGATTACACCTATAGCTGAAACAGAAATTATAAATATGAAGCAGAAATTTTCAGAAGAGCAAACTAACATGCAGATAACCAACTATAAAATAGGAGATTTGGTAAGAATATCTCAAGCTCCATTTAATGGTTTACAAGGAGTTATAGAATCAATAGAATATGATAAGGAGCAAGTTAAAGTGTCAGTTTCAATGTTTGGTCGACAAACTCCGGTAAATTTGACATTTGCTCAAATCGATAAGGTAGGAAGGTAAATATGGCAGCAAGAGTAGCGGCAAAAAAGAAAAAGCAGGTGAAAGCGATAGTGCGATTTCATTTAGAAGCTGGAAAAGCAACTCCAGCTCCTCCTGTGGCAACATTAAGTCAGCATAAAGTAAAGAATGTTATGGCTTTTTGTAAAGAGTTTAATGATAAAACTAAAGGAATGGAATCTGGATTAAAGCTACCAGTTATAGTAAAAGTGTATGTAGATGGTACTATTGAATATCATATTACAAAGCCTACTGTATCACACATGTTAAGAAAAGCTGCTGGTATAAAATCTGGATCTAGTAATCCAGGTAGAGATGAACCTGTAGCTACCCTTAGTAGAGATCAAATCATGTCTATAGCTAAAGATAAGTTTGATGACCTAAGTACTATTTCATTAGAAACAGCATTTAAAATTATTGAAGGTTCTGCACGATCAATAGGTATAAGAGTAGAATAGAATATACAATAACATGAATTGATATTTAGCAGTTATCAATGATATATTTTGATTGTAAAACCCAAACTAAAATAACAGCACTATATTGTGAAAGATATTCAATTAATATCTTCACTTTTTCATTTATATTAACTAGCAACATATTATATATTATAGTAAGAATATATTTCATTATTAATTTGCAAGAAAAATTTGAATTTGTTTATAAAATTAATAAAATATTACTACAAAAGAGATGAATACACTATTGTATGAATAAATTTACAATTCATTTAGTATCAATATTTATATTTTTTGTAATATGAAAAATTTAAATTATTACATATTACTAATGATAAAGCTTAAGAAAATTAAATCATATATGTAAGTAATATAATTATTTCTTCATTAAGATGATGATTTATAAGCTGTCAAGAATATGTAAATAGTATTATAAAATACAAAGATTAATAAAATTTAAGAAGAATATATGTAGATATACTTCAATAGTTATATATGTTATTAATGATTAAGTTTGAAATAATTTATATATAGATATGTAGTTTGTTACAAAATCATGAGTGATATTAGAGAGCAACATTATATCGAAGTATAGAAAATATAAAATTTAAAAATAATTACACTAATCAAAATGATATTTTTTTGAAGAAGGTAGTGTAGTATCAGTATATATTTTCTGATTTTGAATTTTAAAAGCTACTTTTTTAGATTTTGAAGATATAATTCAGTATAAACTAAAGATAAGATATAAAATATATATTTTATAATAGAATACTTCAACTTTATAAAGTAATAAAAAATATTTTAGGATTTGAATTTGAAATTAAAATAAATATTAATGATTTAGTAAAATTTTTTTCTATGATGAATTATATGATTTATTATTTGAATAAAATTGGTAATTTATCTCACAGAATTCACAATTACTTCAGATTGTTAAAAATTAAAATTAAATTACATTCAATAATAGATCAATTAAGAATTAAAAAACTGTATTTTGATTTAAAATACAAAATTTTAAAAATTGATTACATCTCTCACTGATAGCGAAAAAAAGCTGCATTTTTAAGAAATAATTAATATAATAAAAATATTTGATACATAAAAATCAATTATTTAATTGATTTATAGTATGAACAAATACTGATATGATATATTTAGTTTTTTAGAGTTCAATAAATTCAAAATTATTCCTTTGTAACTGAGGTTAAAATCCAATTTTTATTAATGCTGTAGCAATTGCATTTAAATACAAATCAAAATATTGAATAGGAGAGAAAAAGCAAAATAGAGTTACAAAAATAAATATTGCGCGAATGAGATATATCACAGAGGAAATTGGATACTTTATATCATTTTCATCTAACATTTCCAATATTACATAATGGCCAAATTGTCTAGATAAAGATATATCAAACATCCATAATCCAGAAATATACCAAATAACTATAGCATGACTACTATGTGCAACATAATAATCACAAACTGAATGCAACTTTGCTTTATCATCATGTATCACAATAATTTTATTAGACCTATTTTTCTCAATTTTTTGCTTGATATCATTATGATCATTTTTAGTATCATGATATAATGGTATATAAGTTATTTTATTTGAATTGTGTATATATACTAATAACATATAAGGAACATATAGTATCAATCTTAATATGTATATAAACAATACTGAAATAGTATACTCTGGCATAGAATTTAATAATATTTGGCCAGATTCTACACTAGCAACTGTGTTAGACATAGTGACTTGTGATGCAATATCATCATTACTTTTCTCATTATCTTTCGATGGAATATAAATTGACCGCTCTACACTTCCTACAGATTTTACAAGCATATATGGCATTTGTAGTAAAAATTTTAAAACATACAATACAAATAATGATATATAAATTATTTTAAAATAATGCAAAATCAAACGAGCAGAATCTGTATTTTGTTTATTTGCTATAAAATGTTTTAAAAAATAAGCATCAGAGCTAAAGATAGAATATAAAATTAAAAATAATGTGATAATACTAGTTGCAATTGGTATATCACAGCATTTTGCTAAAGATCCTGTTATTGTTTCTAATGTCAGACTACCATCTTTTTTTTGAGCTGCATACATACGTCCATGATATATTAGAAATAAGAGACTTGTTATACTTATATAAATAACGAGAAGAATTATAATTTCTGTTTGAAGAAAGTACATAGTTCTATTTTTTACGATATAAAAGTTAAGATACTATTATTTTTCTATATTCAACTCAGTATTTGAGAAGTTATTATCTTAGCTTAAAAGGTTTTTTCTATTTAAGTGAAAAACTTTCTTTAACTTAACTTCAATTTTAAAATATATATCATTAGTAATGAATGTACTGTGTAAGATTAGTATAAAACTATTTTATCTATAATTAAACATGACATATTAAGTAAAAATTGATTTTATACTACATATTATTTTAATATAATAAAAATGTTAATTATTTAAATGCTGAAATCTTTATTTATGTTATTAATCTATAGCAACTACAAACCGAGCTCTACATATGAATATAAATTAATAAATCTTAAGACCTTGATTGTTACTTTTCCGAATATATGCACAAAAGATACCAATGCTTTAGTATTTTTCATTCTATTATTATGTAACAATCTGTATGGAGCTTGACCTAAATCAGAAATAAATGGAATGGTAAACTCATCATGAAGATTAAACTTATTAATAAGTTCTTGTTCTATTCTATATAAAAGGGCATAGTTTGCTTCTAATGCCATTATTATTCCAACATCATATTCATTTATATCTATATTTTTTGAGGCTTCTATTAAATTAGCCAATAGTTGCATAAACATATCCATTTTATTTAATTTATGTTTTGCTTGTGTTTTAGAATCATCTTGCAATTTTATTATATGCTTTATGAATTTATTAAGATAATACGTTGACCATTCCAAATTAATATCTTTTTCTAATATGTGATTTACTTTGGATAATTCTTGATTAACAACGGGATCATTTGTCAAGGCACGATGTATGGACATTATTTGCCCTATAATAGGAATACCATCAGCAGATAATGAATGATCAGTCTCAATATCAATTAAATATTGTCTATGAGCAGCATCAGTTACTGAATATTGATTTATTTTTACTTGTAATGTGTTGGGATCGATTTCAAATTCTGAGGTAAGATGTCTCATTTCTTTTTGAAATGAGTTTAATACAGCGAATGTATCTGGCTGAGAATTATATTTTGAACTCATTTGCTGTTTCGTAGTCATTTTTGTTAGATCAGTCACATTATCCATATATTGATTTAACATCTCTTCGGCACGAATTAATTGTACAAATTTTCGTTCAGCATCTTCTTTTGATTTTACTTTTATATTGATTAGATTAGTAATCAAATTTAAAAGAATAGGACCTTGATGTTTTAATAAAGGTATATAAAGATTCTCAAATAGATTAAGTTTAAAACTCGCCAAACTACTAATTTTAACTCCTATATTAGAGGCGATTTTATTTATAGAATTTTCTAAATCATCTTCATCATGCTTATCAATATTTATCTTTTTCTTTACTTGTTCTATTAATGAGGATAAATTCTCAACAAGCATTTCTAATATATGCTGGGCATCATTATTATTTGTACTCATTAAATTCATATCCTCATAAATCAGTGAAATTAGTTTTAATTTTGATATTATTGTTCTAAAGTTTTATTTATCATTTTAATAGAATTATTTATACCATATAAAGCAAAAAAATTACCTAATCTTGGTCCACTTACTCTACCAAAAAGTACTAAATATAAATTTTCAAACCATTTTTTTAGATTTTCAACTTCTTTTGCTTGTACTGCTATATTACCTAGATCATATAACTTAGTTTGCATTTCATCTGCTGTACTGTGATTGACCATATATGCTAAAAATTCTTGTAAGTATTTTATCATCCATTGCGAAACTTTTATTCTTTCATTAATTTTGTATTGTTCTTGATAAAATGTAAATGCTTTTTCAATTAATTGTAAATTTAGATCAGGTAGTCTTTGTAAAACAAAATTTTGAAATGTATTCAAATTAGGACTTTGCACACTTTCTGCTAGATTTACCAACAATGTGTAGGAACATTCGATTTTTTGCGGCACATCTTTCTCATGAACATAAAAAAGAGCGTTCTCTACATGATCTTCATTCTTCAATGAATATTTTTTTAATGCTGAGTAATAAGTATCTATATATTTTGGCAAATCATCCATATTTAACATTTTAGCTCTATCAGGATTAAAATATAAAAAGTGTTTTAGCGCATGAATTGGAGCATATCTTAACCATTGAAATAGATCAATTCCATTACCTTTTGATTTAGAAATTTTCTTACCGCTACCATCAAGAAACATCTCATAATACATTTGTACCGGCGCCTTTTCACCAAGTAACTCACAAATTTGAGAACCAATTTCAGCAGAGCTAATAAGGTCCTTACCATACATTTCATAATCAATCTTTTGCGCTGCCCACCGCATGCCGTAATCAATCTTCCACTGCAATTTACAACATCCATCAAATATCGATACATCATATACCTCATTACTTTCTTTAACTGTAATAGTTTTCTTTGTCAAATTATGACTTATTACGCCAGTAGTCAATACTTTGCCAGAAATTGGAGAAATAGGCAAAAAAGGACTATAAGTTGCTTTTCTCTCTTTTCCTAGTATAGGTAAAATTATATCTAAAACCTTCTGATATTTTTGTAAAATAACTAGCATTTCATTATTATATGCACCACTTTTGTATAGAGTGCTTACTGGTATAACTTTTACATGTTCCGTTAAGTCAAATTGCTCAATTAGTTCATGTAGTTTTCTTATATTATGTGCTGCAAAACTTTCACAACAGCCAAATGGATCAGGTATATTTGATACAGGTTTACCAATATTTTTCTCTAATATATGTTGATTTGGAACATTTTCAGGTACTTTGCGTAATCCATCTAAATCATCACAATAGCTGATAATTTTAACGGGTTTATTTTGTATATTCTGTAATGTGTATTGTAGCATACGAGTTCGTACAAGTTCAGAAATGGTTCCAAGATGAGGTAATCCTGATGGACCAAAACCACTTCCTAATATTATTTCATTTTTCGTCTCATACTGCTTAATTCTATCAAGAATTCTTTTTGCATTTTTTACAGGCCATGTACGAGCATCAATTAAACTTCTCATTTATACAATATTACCCTTTGTTTTACAAAACATCAAGCAATTAAATTGTCGATAAATATAAAATTTACGTACTCTTAATCATATGATGTCAATAATTTGACAGTCCATCATCAAAATCATCTATAGTATTTAGATCAAGAGATTCATTATTATCTATCTCTATATCTGGATCAAGTATAGACAACCAGAGTTTGTTTTCGCTGTGTTCCATACTATATGATAATACTAAAAAATTTAAGAAAATATTGATGAAATTATAAATAAATTATAAATACCATTTTTAGGAGGTAAAGTGTTTATACACAAAATAGTAATTTTTATATGCTTAATTTTACAAGCTAGTCCAAAGTCGAGTATTACAGCAGAAAATATTCAAGGTAATCATAAAAGTATAGGGCAAGATATTGATGTAAATATAGCAAGAAATGAAGAAGCAGTAATACAGGCAAATTCATTACCATCAGCAATATTGATGGAATATGAATCATTACCACAGTTTTCTCAAACATTAGTAGCAATACCATCAAAATTTCACAGTAGATCCCCAATAGATTCAGATGTTGCATATAATATGGATGCTGTTCAAGATATAAATTCGCAAGCAAGGTTACAAGCTAAAGATGAAAGTGATTTTGGCTCAGTTGATTTTGATTATGATCAAACATATCTTGTACATACTGTTCAGAATGAAAGGCAAATAAGTAGGCAAAGTGAAACATTTGAAGCAGTTAACAGTACAGCAGTTTTTACCCCATTAGAAGTAAATAGATCACCGGCTGCATCATCAATGAATCAAAGTACATTAACATTTCTTCATCAAACAAGACATGTATCTGATCATGTACAAACATTACCTTATGATTTTTATGATCATTCAAGACCTTTAGAAAGTCATAATAATTTTCCTTCTAGAATGCAAATAAACTTTTATGCAAGAACACCTTATAGTAATTTGCAAGTACCCTTAAGTGCAGTACATACACAAACTTTTTCCTCACGCAGTAATGTACTTATACCTCAATCTTATTATCAACCTATATCTCAACAAGAAGTTCGCAGAGCTGCCTTACCTATATCTGCTGGAGAAATGATAAATTCGGAATTTACAGAAGATACCGAAGAATTATGTATGGAATTTGTGCCGGAATTTAATCAGCTTGATGGTGATACAAAATTTTGTGTATGCGAAAGTAGTGAAAGTGATAAATTAAACTGTTCATTGCAGTAGATACTTGCTTTTTTATAAGAGAAGATTAATCAAATTTGAGATTTAAGCTTAAGAAATAAATTACTATAAAATTTGATTTGATACTTATATTGATGAAAATAAATATTGTAATTTATAATATTTTAAGTAATTTTTCGATCCACATATCTTTTATGAGAAAATTTTTAATTGATTCAACCATAATAGGTCCAATTTTTGCAATATCACAAATATAATTTTCACTTAAAAAGGAATTTACAAAATGTTGTAATGAATCAAAGTTTTTAGCTAATATTTGACTAGCATCATATCCAATATTTTCAATACATAAACCGTAAATTACATTATGTAAGGGTCGTTTTCTAGCATGCATTATACTTTTCTGTAATTTTTCTACAGACTTACGCTGCCAGCCATTACGTAGATGTAACTGTTTATCATTTAACAAGTCTAAATTTAAAATATCTACTGGAAATTTTATCCAATTTTGCTTTATAAAATCTTGAAGAATTTTTTCCCCTAAACCTTTTATATCAAATGCTTTTTTTGAGACAAAGTGAGACATTCTTTGTAATTTTTGCGCTTCACAATTCCAGCCAGCCATACATTTCCAGGTACTATTTCTTTTTTCAATTATTGACTTACACACTGGGCATTGTTTTATAATGTTAACTGTTTCAGTAGAGTTTTTTGATACAATTTGCTGAATATAAGGAATAATATCTCCTGCTTTTGCTATTTGCACAATATCTTTAGGCTGATAATTTTTCTTATATAGCTCTTCTAGGTTATGAATAGTAGCTTTACTAATTGTACTTCCTTGAATTTCTATAGGCTTTAATATTGCAACTGGTGTGATAGTACCAAATTTTCCAACTTGCATAATAATATCTTTAATTTCAGTATGTTGAGTTTGTGGCATAAATTTAATAGCAAAAGCGTATCTAGGAGCTGTGAGATGTGCGCCTAATTGTTTCCATTTTGATAAATCATTTATTTTAATTACAATACCATCTATTGGATATTCAAGATCGTTTCGTAAGTTTTGTACATCTGTAAAAAATTGTTGTATATCATTGTAATTTTTACAAATATATGTAGGCATAGTTTGTAATTTTAATGATTTTATATATTGTATAGATTGTGCATAAGTTTCATAATTTGAATTAACTAATTCATGAGCCATAAAGTCTATTTTTATATGATTTTGATTTGTTTTACTCATTATTTTAGCTGCTACAGCATTTCTTGGAGTTGCAAATAAATTTTGTATTGAGTAAAAATTTTTCCATGTCATGTATAACTCACCTCTGACTTGCAAGTTTTCTTTATCAATAATTGGTACTATATCTTGAACATGCATAGTAACATCATATCCGTATTTTCCATCACCTCGAGTAATAGCTTGAGATAATTTTCCATTTATATATCGTAATTCAATGGCAATACCATCAATTTTATGTTCAGCAATCCACTCATTGTTCGAAACTCTTTTGCATATTGTAGCAATCCATTCATTTCCATATCCATGATCTAATGATAGCATTGGAACCGTATGTACAATTGCTTTACGATCAACTTCATGTCCAATTTTTTGCAAAGGACTACTTTTTTGAGGGCCTATAATTACTTCAATTTCTTGTAATCTTGCTTTGATACTATCGTATGAATCATCTGGAATTAAAGAATTACCATAGGCATACGCCTGATTATATTTATTTAATGCTTTTGCTAGTTTTCTCCATTCTATTTTTAGTGTTTGAAAATTATTTTCATTCATTTAACATTTATTTTATCTTATTGTATGCTACATACAAGTTGAATTAATATTTTATTTTGTATGAAATACTATGAATTATTTACTAATTTTGTCACGTAATTTACGCTTTCACTTCTGTGATATTACATATCTCACTATATAAATAAATTGAAGCCTTATAAGTTAATATAAATTGATAAATATTATTTACTTTTTTATTATAAACAAGTGTAGCTTTATAAAATATTTAATATAAGTTTTATGATTTAAGAATCATATCAGTATTCATATAAACAACTTTTTTATAATGTTTCATAACTAAATAATACAAAATAGAGATTATAACTTGCATTTGTAATTTAAATTTCATTTAACTATTTTTAAAGTTTTAAAATTATTATTATGATTATGTGATGAAATAGATCATTTGCTTATTTGTAAAATTTTATATAATTGTTTTGATTAGCTGCAATATTTTGGTATAAAGGTTAATTTATTAGACAATGATTCTTCCACCACCTACAAGTAATTCATTTGCATAAAATGCACAAATTTGCCCAGGAGCAATACCAAATTCATTTTCATTTAATGTAACTTTTGCTATATTATTTTCAATTATTTGACTTGTTTCTTCATACAACTCTTGATGTTCTTCTTCAATATGATCAACAATTTCAATTTTACAATTAATCTCCGAGTGTCTTGCTCTAACTTTTACACTTAAGTTATCAAACTGATCGTAATTCATCATCCAATTTAATGAATCTACGTAAAACACTTTACGAGCAAGTTCATGTCTTTTACCAACAATCACTTGTTTAGCATGAGAATTTAATCGAATTACAAACCATGGTCCATTTGGCAAATTTAATCCTTTTCGTTGTCCAACTGTATATTTTGAAATACCATCGTGATAACCAAGAATTTGTCCTTGAGTTGAAATTATGACTCCACATTTCTCTTTTGCATGTGGATAAATTTTTTGTATCATTTCAGCATATTTATTATTTTGCACAAAACATAGATCCTGACTTTCAGCTTTTTTTGCAGTACATAAATTAAATCGATTTGCAATCTCTCGTATTTCACTTTTATGAAAATCACCTAGCGGAAATCGAACAAATTGTAAATTTTCACGATTAATTAAAGAAAGAAAGTAGCTTTGATCTTTTGTCATATCAACACCTTTTGCAATGCAATTTTTATTTACAACATATCGTGCATAATGTCCGGTTACTACTGCTTTTGCACCTAATTTTTTACCATAACTTAGCAGATCTGCAAATTTTACACTTTGATTACATCGAACACAAGGACTTGGAGTTCTACCTTCTAAATATTCATCAGCAAAGTTTGATAAAACGGACTTAAAAAATTTATCTTCATAATTTAATGTATAGTGAGGAAAGCCAATTTTCAGAGCAACTGATTTTGCATCATCAATATCTCGACCAGTACAACACATTTTTCCTGATTTTTCTCCACCGTATAATTGCAAAGTCACTCCTATGACATTAAAACCAAGATAATGCATGATTGCTGCTGTTACTGAACTATCAACTCCACCAGACATTCCAACTAGTAACATTGTGTCTTTTGGATGTGTTGCAAATTGAGATTTTAAAATTTTCTTACGAAATCCAAGTATTTCATCAATTGTATGTGTAATATTATTAGCCATCAAAAATAGTATATCAAAAAATTTTTCACTAATAAAATTGTATTACAAATAACATTGGTGATTTACAAACTCTAGAATATAATATTGATATGGGAATTGAATGCATAAGCAGTAATCGTATTTTTTCATTTAATGAATTACCAAAAAAAACTAAATATGAAGTTGCCGTTATTGGACGGTCAAATGTGGGAAAATCATCTTTAATTAATGCAATTTTTAATACAAATATTTCACGCACATCAAAGACTCCTGGATGTACGGTATGGATTGGAGTTTATGAAATGAAAAATGCTTTACTATTTGATTTACCTGGTTACGGATATGCACAAAAATCTCAATCAGTTACAAAACGATGTGAGATACTTATAAATAGTTTATTATCCTCTCAACGACTAAATGAACTTTGGATTTTAATTGATAGTCGACGAAATGTGCAATTGATCGATGAGGTAGTAATACAATCTGCTATATCATTTGAAATACCGTGTAAGCTTATAGCAACAAAATGCGATAAAAAAATTTCTTCAAATACAAACTATGATTTTATTACTTCAACTAGAGTTCCACAAACTTTACGACCATTAATACAATACACAAAAAAATTAGTATTAACTAAAGAAAGTATGCTATAATTCGAAAATGATTGAACTTTTATTTTTTACTTTAGCTATTTTATGGATAGTACCAGCAATTTTTCTATTGGGTATATCAGCAATCAGCGCTATAGCAATATTCATATTAATGATTCCTTTAGTAGTTTTTGTAATACCAGTTTTGAGTATCATAAATATCGCAATTGTTTCTCTATTTTCTTTTATATTTTTTACTATAATATTTATTTTTCCATCAATTTTCTTTTCTATCTTAATGATATTAGGTTTTTTACCTACTGTTGCATTAATTTGGATTATTCATTTGATAGTCAAAACTATTTTATATGATCAAAAACTTGACTCACAGAATATGAAAATATTAGTAAGTATATTAATATTATTCAGTATTCCAAATGTATATCGACCATCATCATCAAATTACAACAAGGTTTATCATTTTAATTTAGAAAAATTTTTATAATAAATGTAGTTAAATTAAATAACTATTAATTGAAAATTAAATGTGATATTTTATAAATTATTAAATGTTTAATAATATATCAGAAGAAAACCTTATTATTCCATATCTTGTATTAAATACATTAGGAAAAACTATTTTGTATAGCATAATCAGTATCTTCGCATATTTTACAGCTAGATATATAATACCGAAGCAAAGTGTGTTTTGGAGAGACGTTGTATTTGTTGGTATTACAACTACTACTATCATTTATTTAATAAATAGAATTATTGGAATTTCTACTTTAGAATTTATTTCCACTTCAGTGTTATTCATATTTATATTATCTTTTATTCCCTTTATTATATTAGATTATATAAATATTTTTATATTAATTTTCATTATTTATCTACTAGTCAAAAATATTTTTTATAATCAAAAAATTAGTGAAAAAGATGTAGTAATATTAGTAATTTCAGTGATATTATTTATTATTACTAAGTTATTTTTACCATCACCATTATATTCTATAAATTTTGGTCGTTATTAATATTTAAAAAAGTTTTATAATTAAATTAATAAAATTTAAATACTGGTGTTTTAAATTAAATATGATTTAATCAAGTAGTATAATTAATATTACATCAGGAGAAAAACACTATGCAATACCTTACAACACCTATATTTGGAAAAGTTATACTATATAGTATAATTAGCATCTTCGCATATTTTACAGCTAGATATATAGTACCAAAGCAAAGTGTATTTTGGAAAGATGTTGGATTTGTTGGTATTACAACTAGTACGATCATTTATTTAATAAATAGAATAATTGGAATTTCTACTTCAGAATTTCTTTCTACTCCAATTTTATTTACTTTTGGATTAATTGCATTTCTTATCTCAATTATATTCAGTTTTATACCTATTTTGATAGTTGCTTTCCTTCTTCATTTACTTCGAATGAGTTGGTCGTAATCAAAAAAATGACTCACAAGACGTGAGAATATTAGGAATTTTAGTGATATTATTGATCACTACTAAGTTATTTTTACCATCACCATTATTTTCTATAAATTTTAATCATTATTGATATTTAAAAAAGTTTTGTAACTCATTTAATCAAATTGAAATACTAGTGTTTTAAGTTAAATATGCTTTAAACAAGCAATATATTATTATCATCATCATATCAGGAGTCAATACTATGCAATATCTTACAATACCTATATTAGGAAAAGTTATACTATATACTATAATATCTATCTTTGCATATTTTATAGCTAGATATATAGTACCAAAGCAAATTATATTTTGGAGAGATGTTGCATATGTTGGTATTACCACTGCTTCTATAATTTATTTAATAAATAGAATGATTGGAATTTCTGTTTGGGAATTTCTTGTTACTTCAATATTGCCTATCTTTATATTGCCATTTATTCCCTTCATGATGTTACATTATATTCATATTTTTATATTAATTTTCATTATTCATCTGCTAGTCAAAACTATTTTGTATGATCAAAAAATTACTGAAAAAGATGTAGTAATATTAGTAATTTCAGTGATATTATTTATTCTTACTAAGTTATTTTTACCATCACCATTATATTCTATAAATTTTGGTCGTTATTAATATTTAAAAAAGTTTTATATTAAACTGAAGCAAATTAATGCACTAGTGTTTATAAATTAAACGTGATAAAATTTGAAAGATCATATGTTTAATATCATACCAGCAAAATTTATATTATATATTACAATAGGAATCTGTGCATACTTTATAACAAGATATATAGTACAAACACAAAGTATATCTTGGATAGATGTTTTATGTATTGGTATTGTAATAGCGTCCATAGTTTATTTACTTAATAAGCAAGAAGATGTGCCTTCAGCAACTCAAGCATCTTCTTCTAATATTATACAAACATCTTTACAAGGAGAAAGCGTTAAAATTCAAAATAATCATTTGCTTGCAGGTATAAAACTTCAAGGAGCAATATGGAATAATTTGCAATTAAAAGATTTTTTTGAAACTACTGATAAAACTGATTTTGTACAATTATTAGGTGAAAAGTCTCACTTTAGAATTATTTGGAAGTTAAAGTCAAGTAATCAAGATATATCTTTTCCTGATGAAAATACCACATGGCAGCATAGAGCAAATGAAGAAAATCAGCCTGTTATATTATTCTTTCGTAATAATATGGGTATGGCTTTTACTAAATCTATACAGTTGGAACGAGATAAATCCATTGCTAAAATTCACTGCAGTACAAATAATCCCTTTGAAACAGAAATAGAGATTGAATGTTTTGCCGTTTTATCAATAGACGCAGATTTATATAAAAATTCATATATAAATGGTGTAGGTCTTTTTGAAAATTCAATTCAAATTCACAACTCAAACACATCAGGTTCATATGACTGGTTTGGTCTACAAACTCCTTACTGGTTATATGCTATAAAATCATCATCACAGAATGTGACGGTATCATACACACGAAATGACACAAATTCTGAAGTTTATATCAGCCTTGGATCTCAAAAAATTGCTCCTAATCAGGCAACAACATGGAATTGTTCACTTGGAGTAATTGCACAAACATTACCTATACTCAAAAAATATAATAAGAATTTTAATAAAGTAGATGAATCACTTAATCTGGGTTATTCAAAAATTATTAGCTATCCAATGTTAAAATGTATAGTATATATAGATCAATTTTTACATAACTATGTATTATCAGTTATATCCTTTGTTATATTACTTAATTTAGTCATGACACCCGTTGCATATCGTACATATGTTTCATTGCAAACATTACAAAATTTACAGCCAGAGTTAAAGCGAATTGAGCAACAATATAAAAATAATCAAAATGAAATGACTGCAGCAATTTTGCAATTATATAAGAAGCATAATGTAAATCCTCTTGGATCAGTTTTATTATTAATTGTAAAAATGTTATCAATTCTACCAATGTTTTTTGTACTACCATATTACCTTCAAGCTCGTCATGAGCAGTGGTTATGGATTTCTGATGTATCAAAAGCAGACTCAACATCAATATTAAATTTATTTAATTTATTACCGTGGCCTGGATATTCGAGTGTTGCTTTACTGCCATTAATATTTGCAGTTTTATTTTACATACAGCAACGTATTGAAAATAAATCAGCTCCACAATCTGTAACTTTAGGTATGACTTTCTTTATACTCATATGCATGTTAAAAACATCAGCTATTGTAATTATTTATACAATAACACATAACATTTGCTCAATTATTCAAAATATTGCATTTAAGATATATATTCAAAAGAGTGCAAAGTAATAATAATTAATATCGTTTCAGAATAGTCATTTGCAATATATATAAATATATAATTATAGTGAATGAAATATTTGGTAAAGTTTACAGTTTAACTACAAGTTATAAATTATTTCTGTTGTATATATTATAGTTAAAATTTTATAATTTTATAATTTTATATAAAACAAATGTATTATAATACTTTATCTATAA
>CAJXXZ010000006.1 GCA_913063285.1 uncultured bacterium
TTCAATTCTACACATAAGTTTTCTATCATTTTCTTCAATTACAAAAGAGTTTCAAATCGTACATGATTTTTGATTTTCTTGTAATATTTCTATTTTTCAAGTTGAGAATTTTCACCATTATTCAAATCTTTGATCCTTATATTTACTTTAATATTCAATTCTACACATAAGTTTTCTATCATTTTCTTCAATTACAAAAGAGTTTCAAATCGTACATGATTTTTGATTTTTTCTTGTAATATTTCAATTGCCTTTTCAAGTTGAGGATCCTTACCATTCTCCCAATCCTCTGGTGTTATATTTACTTCAATATCTGGTTCTATACCTGAATTTTCTATATTAAATTTTTGATCTTTTGTCCATAAAGCCCATTCAGGCTGCGATGTAATTCCTCCATCGATTAAAGAATAACGTACCGCAATTCCCACTACGCCTCCCCATGTTCTTTTTCCAATTATCGTTCCTAATTTTAATTTTTTAAACATGTAACTAAATATATCTCCATCAGAACCACATTTTTCATTTGTCAAAAGTACCATTGTACCTTGTGGCGTTTCACTTGGATAATATTCCGGAATATCAAATCGATTCTTAAATATTCCTGTTATCTTTCTTTGTATTTGATCCAAAATCAATTCAGATACATGACCTCCACCATTATATCTTACATCTATTATAAGACCATCATATAAATGTTCATGAAGATAATATCGATAAAATTCTGAAAAACCTTCAGACATCATGTTAGGAATATGTACATAACCAATTTTATTTTGTGATTTTTTATGTGTATACTCAAGATTTTTATTTACCCAACTTCTATAAACTAAATTAGTCCACGTCGAGAGCGCTTTTACATGTACAGTACGAAATGTACCCTGTAGATCTTGAATTAATAATCCTACAGATTCTTCACCTTTATTACGTAAACATTGCTCTGGAGTAATTTGTTCGGAAAGATTTACTCCATCAATAGCTACGATTTTTTCTCCAATTTTTATATTGGCACTTTGTTCTAATAAAGGTGACCTTGTGTTGTTATTCCAACTATCGCCGATATACATTTTTAATATTTCATATCCATCATTATTCCACTGCCATTTTGCAGCCAAATATCCATCAGAATTATGATGAATTGAGTGAACATCTCCTCTTTCTAATACATATGCATGTGAAGTTTGTAATTCACCATTCATATCTTCAAAGAGAATATTTAATTCTTCACGAGATTGTATTCTAGGCAAAAGTGCTATGTATTTATCTAAAATTACTTGCCAATCACTTTCTATAAACTTTTTATTCCAAAAATGCTCTTTATTTAACCACCATACCTCTTGTAACATTTGCTTCCATTCATTTTGTGGATTTATAAATGTGATAAAGTTATTCCAAGAAATTTTACCACCATTTTTAAATGAAGTGTCATTATCATTAAACTTTTCTCCAGCTTTACCAATTCGTAATATATTATCATATAAAATCACCATACATTTTTTATTTCGAGAAAGTTGAACATGCAATGAGTTTGCTTGTAATATTACCTCTATCTGCATAGTTGCTAGATCTAAAGTTTCCAATACATATTTATTTTCTACTATTTTTACTAGTAATAGTTTTTTATTTAATGCCCAAAGATTTTTATATTGCTTTTCCTTAACTTGATATTCTATTATACGCAATTTAATATTATCAAATTCAATATTTAATTTTTTATCATCATTCGAGTTTTTATTTGATGTGGTATCATCACTTGTTTTGTCTTCATTTAATTTCGTATTTGTTTTTGCATCATTATCTTTATTATTTGCATCTTTCTGATTTACATCAATACTTCCTTTATTATTTGCATCATTGTCATTTTCATCGGTTTCATCTTTAGTGTTGTCTGACTTCTCTTTATTTTTTTCATTATCTTCTTCTTTTTCTTCATCTTCCTCTACATATAACCATGGATGAAATGGATGTCTTGCTTTATTATTGAGACAAACAGCATATATACTTGTTCCTGAAGCAAAATGTAAATCAAATCTCATACGATCATATTCTGCATTAAAATGTCGAAATGAAAGAAAGTATAGATAGTTTCCGTCAAGACTAAAGCTTGGAGATGTATCTTTAAATCGACCTTCTGTAACTTCATGTGTTTTCTCGGTTAAAAAGTTGTATAAGCATATTACGGATATAGTGGATGAAATTTGTTTTACATATGCAAGCCACTCACCATCATGTGACCAAGCTAAGTCTTTAATTCCATACTTACTTTGTGTAACTTTTTTTGCTAATTCATTTTTTAAATCAACTATCCATAATTCATTACGATTATTTATACAAGCAAAATATTCTTTTTCTGATAGTGAAAAACTTTCAATTCTTGCTATGTTTTTTACAAGAAAAAATCTTTTGGCTTCTTTTACATTAGTATCATAAATTTCAAATGATGCATCATCAAACATGTCGCGTATTGCTAAAATTTCATTATCATTTACTGTTGTGCATATTCTATATCGTAATTCCGTTGTATATTTCCAAGCACTTTTATTCCATAGTGGTACACGAAACACATGTCCTCTAATAGCAATACCGACCGCAGATCCTTGATTGTTAATTGTAATGCATGTTACGTAATTTTCGGGATGTTCTAGTAAAGTATTTTGAGCATAAGGTGAATAAGAAGATGTATGTAGTTGAAGTTCATTACTTTTACCTGTTTTCGTATCATATAAATATATATTTCCGCCGCAACTATATAATAAATTATCGTTCCATACTGATAGATCACGTACGTAAAAATTTTCATGAGTAGTACACTGTTTATATTTATATGTGTTCAGATCATAATGATATATATTTCCAATACCATCAATGTCACTTAAAAAATATAGCTCATTTTTACAAAAAACAGGTCTTATTGCATTATTTTTTGGTAATGGTAGTTCTTTAAAATTTTGCTCTTCGTTTTTATACCATAGACGAGCAGCATCACCACCTTTATAATTTCTCCACATATTATAACCATATCCATTTACTTGTACTACAATTTTATTTTCTGTTACTGCTCGAGTTGCATATTTATATTGTAATTTACTAATTTTTCCAGATATTGGATCAATTTCATATCCACAATATATTCTTTTAAGTTGTTCATATGTTGATGCGCATAAAATTGTATTATTTTTTGTCCAGCCTGTTACAAATGTTGATGTTGAAAAATATGTTAAACGTTTTACTTGCTGTGATTGAAGGCAAACAACATATACATCTGAGTGACTTTCTTCTTGTGATGTAAATGCTAGCCATTTTCCGTCTAAAGAAGCTGATAGATGTGATGCAGGACCTTTTAGTAATAAAAATCGATGTAGTCCATTGTTTTTGGACCATTGCCATATTGTTTCATGTGATACCATATATACATTATCACCGGCTGCTGTCGGATATCTGTAATACAGTCTTTTTTCTTGCATTTAAACCTCGTTGAAAACTAGCATGAAATCAAAAAAATTACAATCTTTTGATAAAATTATCAAATTAATTCAATATAATTTAGTATTTAATTATTGAAATCATATTTCTTTATTTAAATTTTAATCTTCAGCAAATTTATTATTATTAGTTTTAACATTATTAGTTTTGTGGCGAACTAAATTAATATATTTTTTATAAAATCCTCTATCATATGATATATCTAGAGCTGCCTTAAATGCTACAACTGCATTTACAGCATCTTGTTTTTGATATTTTAATACTCTCAAAATACTTTTATCTCGTTGACTTGCTTCTAGTAAGGTAAAATATGATAAGCAAGTTTCACATGCATAGTGATATAGAGTTTTTGAAAATAAATTAAAAGAACGCTTCATTTTTCTTAGCCAATGTCTAGATACAAACCAATTTAGTATCTCATCTTCATACTTATCCTTATTCTTCTCCTTAAATTCATCATCTTTATTTTTTTGTAATATTTTACCTAAATTTGATTCAATTTTTTCAAATTTTTTCGTAAACATCCTATTATTGATTTTGATCTCATCAACTAGATTTTGCATTGTTTTTTGATTTTTATTCTCAGATTTTGATTTTGAATTATTAATATTAGTTGATTGATTCTTATTTGGTGCTTTTAACTGTTTACTCAAAGTAGTAGAAGGCTGAATTTTTTGTTGATATCTTTGATTTGAAGAAGACTGATTTGCTGCTTGTGGTGTTGTAGCAGTGAAATTTCGATTTTGATTTGACTTAGACTTAGCTTTATTATTTGAATTAGATTTAGAAGAATTATTTGAGTTAGGTTGAGCGGAATTATTATTCAATAAAGATGCAAGATCAGAATTTGTATTTTGATTTTTATTGGGTTCTGTAGCAAAAACATTACCGATAAAAAAACATAGTATTATTTTGTAGTTAGCAATTAACATTTGCACCTTTTCTCATTTTATGATTAAATTTATATTAAATTACAGTTGTATGATATTAGTTAAACAATCATATAATTATACTTATTGGTATAAATTTTCACAAAATTATTTAGCAAATATTATATATATATTACTTTAATTTAATTTTAAGATATAATGATTTTATATGAAAGGTTATTTGCGTCAGCTTGAGATTTCCTTGGCAAAGTTACCAGCTGTTGGACCTCGTTCAGCTAGAAAAATTGCATTGTTTTTAGCAGAAAATAAAACAGCTTTAATCGCATTAAGAGATATATGTAATGACGTTAATCAACATACTATAAAATGTAAAATATGCGGACTAATCAATGATGAAGAATTATGTTACATATGTTCTGATAACAAAAGAAATACTGCAAAAGTTTGTATAGTACAAAATAATATTGATTTATATGCAATTGAGCGTTCCGGAGCATATGATGGACTGTACTATGTTGTTCAACAAGAATTGATAGGTGAAAATATAATGAAAAGAATTACTGAAAAAATAATTAGTGAAGTTATAGTAGCTGTAGCACCTACACTGAATGGAAAAATTATTGTGCATCAAATATTCAATATATTATCAAAATTTTCGGTTAAAGTATCAGAATTAGCGATGGGAATTCCAGTAGGAGCGGAATTTGATTATTTAGATTCTGAAACTTTGTCAGCTGCATTTCACTCTAGAGTAAATGGAGTGAAAGAATAGTTTTATGAAAAATTATTGGATTATTGTTAATAAACAATCAAAAGTGACATCAACGGATGTAGTACGAAATATTAAGCGACAGTTAAAGCAAAAAATTACAAGCTCATGTGCAAATCAGAATGAAACTAAAAAAATGAAATTTAAAATTGGACATGGAGGAACTTTAGATCCACTTGCGACAGGAGTGTTACCAATTGCTTGTGAAGAAACTACAAAATTTATTGCACATCTACATACATTACTCAAAGTATATGAATTTGACGTATGTTTTGGCGAAAAAAGAACAACTGCAGATATTGAGGGTGATATCATACAGCGATCAAAATTTATTCCAACAAAACTTCAAATTGAAAATGTTTTATCAAACTTTATTGGCAATATTCAGCAAGTACCACCAAAGTATTCGGCCTGTAAAGTAAATGGAGTGCGAGCTTACAAATTAGCGCGTGAAAATGTAGATTTTACACTTGAAGCTAAGAGTGTTTACATAGAAAATTTACGATTAATTAGTTATAAGAACAATTTAGCAACAATGCAAGTTACATGTGGTAGTGGAGTTTATGTAAGAAGTTTAGCTGAAAATATAGCAACTGAACTACAATCTCTTGCATATGTTACGCGCATTCATCGTAGCAGATATGGAGAATTTACAAATGATAATGCATATGAAATCAAAAATGAGCTAAATTTAAACTGTAATTATGTAATATTATTAAATAATAAATGGACAAATCGTGTTGTTGAAATTGATCATAATGAATTTTTAGCATTAAGTACGGGTAAAATTGTTACGAGAGAGAAAATTAATTGGCCAAACTTTTTACTTAAACATAATGAGCAAATTATTGGGCTTGCTAGTATGTCAGGGGATAGAATTGTGATTCAGCGTATGCTACACTGTGATTAAAGAAGGAGCGCAAGTGGCTTTAACTGTTCAAGAAAAGCAAAAAATTATAGAGGAATATGGTGTACATAAGGGTGATACCGGTTCTCCTAACGTACAAATCGCTTTATTATCTAAAGATATAGAATATCTACAAAAGCATTTTGAAGAGCATAAAAAAGATCATCACTCTAAGAGAGGATTTTTACAAAAGGTAACTTTACGTAAAAGTTTGATGCAATATTTGAGAAAAATTGACTCAAAAGCTTTTATTAGCTTGTGTGACAAGTTAAATCTACGGTATAAAAAATAAGTATGTTTGAAGTTTTATTTGAAAATTCTTTATTACAAATCTCAACTGGACTATTAGCAAAAAATACACATGGTTCTGTTTTGGTTTCATATGAAGGAGCAACTATATTGTGTACGGCAACTGTTGGTGAATGGTCAGAATATTCAAGTTGTCTACCTCTTTCAGTAGTATATCAGGAAAGAGCATATGCTATTAAAAGAATTCCTGCCGGATTTATAAAAAGAGAGGGTAGATCAAAAGAGCATGAAATTGCTATTGCCAGATTTATTGACAGAGCTTTACGTCCTACAATATCAAAATCATTTAGATATGAAATTCAAATAGTATGTACTGTAATAAATTATGACAAAAAACATGTACCAACTTCAACTATGTCAATTGTAGGAGCTTCTGCAGCTTTGCTAATGGCTGGAGTACCCTCTGTAGCTGTCGGAGCTGTAGCTATTGGATACAAATCAGGAAATTGGAGTTTATATGATGAAAAGTGTTCTCACTATTTATTTATTGCAGGTCATTCATATGGAGTAACTGCTTTGGAAAATCATGGAGAGCCAATTTCCACCTCAGCGCTAAACAAAGGCTTTCAATATGCTACTTCATTTTTACATGATTCATCTCAACTTGTGCGAAAAGTTGCTTCTGCTGCAAAAAAAATTACATGGAATCCAGTTGCGATAGAGCAACATGATACAGAATGTAATGCAAGAGAGTTAGTTGATAATTATAAATCAAAAAATTATGAAGCTATTGAAAAACAAAAGCAGCAATTTTTATTACCTTGGAAAAATAGAAAACTAGGTGAATTTAGATGGAATCAAGTTGTTCGATCAATTATGAGACAGTTTATACTATGGAATAATATTCGTATTGATTTAAGAGAATTTGATGATATCAGAAAAATTTCAATAGAAAGTATTGCTATGAAACAACCGCATTGTGTATTTACTAGAGGAAGTACGCAAGTTTTATCTGTAGCAACTATGGCTTCTAATGATGAATGTCAGATTGTTGAAACTTTAGATGGAGTGTTTAGAGAAAAATTTATTACGCATTATATGTTTCATCCATATAGTACCGCTGAAGTTGGACGCTGTGACGGATCAAGTAGACGTGAAATAGGGCATGGATGTTTGGTACAAAAGGCATTACGATTTTCTGTAAAAGATTCAAAAATGATTCGTATAGTTTCAGAAGTACTTGAATCTGATGGATCATCTTCAATGGCTAGTGTATGTGCTTCAAGTATTGCTTTACAAAAATTAGAAGTAGGTATTAGAGATCGCGTTGCGGGAATATCCATTGGATTACTAACTGAAAATGCTCAAACTATATTTTTAACTGATCTTACAGCTTGTGAAGATGATTGGAGTGATATGGATCTAAAATTAGCAGGAACATCAAAAGGTATTACAGCTTTACAATTAGATATAAAAATTGCACATTTGCCATGGCAAGTACTTTTCTCTGGAGTAGAATATGGATTTGACAAATTAAAACGAGTTTTAAAAATCTGTTTTGATGAAAAAAACAATAAAGAAGAGAATATTTTTAAAAATGACGTACATTTTAAAAAAAATGATACGATTAAAGATAATAATGATAATGTTGTTGATATAGATGATGTTGTTAGAAGTAAAAATAGAAAAACAGCATATGAGGATAGAGGAAATTTATCTGAAAATATTAAAATACATAGTTCAAAACATTATACACCTAATTCAGATAAGTTTAGTCAAGTAAATTTAGAAAAAACAGAGACAAAAGAATCAAGTAATAATAAAAAGAATGAACGTAAGCATAATACAGAGTTAATCATGTTACATAATAAATCAAATTTCAAATCAGAATTAAATAAAGAGAATTTAGTAGAAAAAAATGAAATACTTGAATCAAATTCATCTTTGGCTGATATGACAACTTACTTTATTTCTATGTCAAATAAAAAAATGAGTGATGCTAATTGGAAAAAAATTACACCACAAAATAATTCTGAGATAAAAATAAAGGATAATGGAGTTTTGATTAAAGCAAAAAAGAGTGAATTTATCAAAATTGGAAATGATATATTTAATAAGGTGTATGGTGAATCAAAAAAAGATGTCAATCAGGCAGAAGTAACATCAATACAGGATAGAAAAGTAAAATTTAAAATTTTGGCTACCAAAGCAGAAGGTAGCATGACAATAAAAGAGGGTGGTTTACCATCGATCGGCTCAATTATCATTGTATATAAGGGTTCTTTTGGTCGTTGGAGATATTTATTTTAAAAATTTGAGAATTTTTATTTAATATGAATAATTTTTCATGCTAAATATTATCTGTTTGTGTTTTAAATTTATGCAAATAATATTTTAAATTTATTTTTAAGAAATACAATTTATAACATATTACCAATCACATTTATTTAATAGTATTAAAATACTTAATGATTTTAATAAAGTTGTATATTTATTAATTTACTATAATTTTTTATTTGATATTTAACTTTAATTTATTTACAACTAATATTAAATGAAGTTGAAATCAGTTATTTATGATAACTTAAATACAAAAGTTTATATTGAATTTCATGCATAAATTATGGTAAAATTTCAAACGTGGATGTTAATATATCTAAACTTGCTAAAACAGCAGCATTACTTGTCGATGATAATCTACATATCAAAGAGTTATTGCACCTATTAAGTTATTGTACTGAAATGCAAATTGACAAAAATTTACCTTTAAATGAACGAGTTTTTCAATTAAACGACTTAAGAAATGACTCTGTAGAAAATTTTATAGTAAACTCGGATCATCTTTCACGTATATTTGATAATACAAAATATTTTAAGAATAACTGTTTTGTTGTACCAAAGGTGGTTGATAATGGATAATAAGTTACTAAAAGATAAAGAGAAAACTGAAAAAGATAGTAAAAATAAATTGTATACCGAAAGTAGTGAGCATAATATTTCAAATAATGATTTTGATGAAAAGATTAATAAGTCAAGCAATTTAGAAGTTTCTAATGTATGTAAATTATCTCTGCGATCATTACGTGAAAAATTTATTGCAAAAGAGATTTCTCCTCTTGCAGTACATGCTGAATTATTAAAAAGACAAAAACAGTACGAACATCTCAATTCCTATATTACTGTATGTGAAGACAAAAATAGTGTTTTGCAGAATAGTTGGCAAAGAATTGTAAGTGGTGAAGCCAGAACTTTAGAAGGAATACCTATAGGAGTCAAAGATCTTTTTTGCACGAATGGTATTAAAACAACATCAGGATCTACTATTTTAAAAAATTTTGTACCATATTACGAGTCTACAGTAACACAGCGCTTATGGAATCTTGGAGCCTATTGTTTTGGTAAAGAAAATATGGATGAATTTGCTATGGGATCATCTTGCCGTACAAGTGCATTTGGACCAGTAAAAAATCCAATAAATGAAAAATGTGTACCAGGAGGAAGTTCTGGTGGAAGTGCAGCAAATGTTGCAAATTATATGTCATATGTCTCAATTGGTAGTGACACGGGAGGATCCGTACGTCAGCCAGCCGCTTTTTGCGGAGTAGTTGGAGTAAAGCCCACTTACGGTAGATGTTCTCGATATGGTATTATCAGTTATGCTTCAAGCTTTGATCAAGCTGGTGTAATTGCTCGATCTGTTGATGACGCATGTATAGTTTTAGATGAAATAATGGGTTTTGATAATAAAGATATGACAAGCTTAAAAGATGAAAATCAAATTACATTAAAGAATTTATCAGCAGTAGTAAAAGGAAAAAAGATTGGATTTATCAAAGAGCATTTAGATTGGCAAAATGAACATGTAAAAAAAATGTGGATTGATTGTATGAACGAACTTGAGAGGCAAGGAGCAACATTAATACCAATTTCAATACCAAGTGAAAAGTACTTTTTATCAATATATTATATCTTAACTACATCAGAAGCATTTTCAAATCTTGCAAAATTTGACGGAGTAAGATTTGGTGAACGAGTAATGAATGATGATTTTGAACTTATGTACAAGCATAGTCGTGCTGTACTTGGCGATGAAGTCAAGCGAAGAATTTTAAGTGGAGCATTTTGTTTAGCCTCTGAAAGATTTGATGCATATTATATGTACGCTTTAAATTTACGAAAAAAAGCACAAAGTGAAATGCAAGAAATATTTGAGCATGTAGATGCAATTTTATCTCCAACATCTCCTAATGAAGCTTTTGAACTTGATTATTATGAAGATGATCCTACAGTGATGTATCGTCAAGATATATTTACTGTAACTGCAAATGTATGTGGATTACCAGGAATTTCTGTTCCAGCTGGATTTGGCGAAAATAAATTACCTCTTGGAATGCATGTAATGACTGCAGCTTATGATGAAAAAACTATGATAGAGGTGGCAAAAAGTATAGAAAAATGGGCTACAGATATAATGCAAAATACTAAACTTTAAAAATTAATAATTAACTAGACACATTTTATGGGTTAATGAAGATTAGTAGTTACAAAATTTATAATCGAAAAATTTTCAATATATAAGAATGTTTTTTCAGCTTATGATGAAAAAACTATGATAGAGGTGGCAAAAAGTATAGAGAATTGGGCTACAGATATAATGCAAAATACTAAGCTTTAAAAATTAATAATTAACTAGACACATTTTATGGGTTAATGAAGATTAGTAGTCACAAAATTTATAATCGAAAAATTTTGATATATGAAAATATAATTCATAAACTTTAATATGTAAAAATATTTTTTCAGCCAATGAATCTATTTAACATATCTTAAGAAAACTATCTTAGTAATCTTTACATAAATATATCATTAAATTTTATGCCTGTTAGTTAAAAAATTTCGTAAGGAAAACATAAGATATATTTTAGTAAATACACTCATAACTGCATAAATAAGATAAATCTATAAGTTAAAAGTTATTTTAATAATTGAGTTATTTATTTATAGCTTTCAAGAAATTTAGTTTAAATTTAACTAATTTAGTTGTAAATTTTATTTGTAGTAAATATTTTGACTGCATAAAATCATGATGAAATTAGTATTTAAAAATACTCATTCGAAATATATAATATCATTATTGTATATCAAAAATTTAAATTTTAGAGGTTAATTAGTTATAAACTTGAATATTTTATAAATAAAGACTTTAATCTATTACTATTTACATGTAAAGCCATATCACTTTTATAAAGAAATAAATGACAAATATTGTATGCACATCATAGACTGTATAAAAATTATAGATAAATGAAGAGATATATCATTTTTTCTAAATATGCATAATATAAAATTATAATACATATTTCACATAAAATATTTGCTAAATTCATCTAATATTATCAAAATATAGGAGATAATTTTTAAATTAATATCTTAATTCTATTATATAATTATTTTAAAGTATGCTTTTTCACTAATTTTGATATTTGATGCGTTTAATCACAAGTAAAGTAATATTTTTTTGTAATAAAAAATGATTTTTCATATTTCATATTTATGAAATTATATTTCAGTTAAAATTAGAAAATTCATTGATATCTTTGGTAATTTTAAAAGTTTTGATTGCAACTTATACACTATATTAATTATATATATATTATCGAGAGCATGTTATAAAAATTGTGATACAAAAAACACTTCTTCTGAGAAAAATATTTACCATAAATGAATCTTTAATAAAAAAACTTAGTATATAATTTTCGAAATTTAAGAGTGAGGAATATTTATCAAATTTAATTTAATATAAAATTACTTAAGATTTACATACGAAATTTGGTATGATGTATATAGAAAAGTTATAAATCGTACTTAACAAAACAGTAAATATTATATTTATCTAAGTAAATTTAATTAGGTGAAATTAAACTCATAATAAAATTAATTTTTCACTTTACAAATTTCAACATTAAATACTAAAATCAAACTGTGAAGTATATAATATCAATTATACTTGTAAATTTAATAGCTAGTGTAGATAACTTACAAAGTGAACAAAATTTAGTAACACAAGATTTTTCAATAAGTCATTATTTTAAAGCTAGAAAAAAAATATGTGATGCATTTAGTGGTATAATGTCAGGTATTGATCAATATTATATTCAAAAAAATGAGAAAAAACTACTAGATATATTAAATCAAATTCATTGTAATTATGCTCAACGTAGAAAAGTTAAAGTTATCTTTTGTAATACACTTCCTGAAACTGCAGTACTAACTATTCAAAATTATCTATCACATTCATCATTAAAAAGTGTTTGCCTTGAGAATATGCAGCAAATTGCAAAATATTTATATAAAATCAATCAATCTAAAATTTATGATTATAGATTACGAAAAATTCTTGCAATTGTACATGCATTAAAAATAAATGATATTTCTTTTTACTGTGATCCATTTAAAATGTTTCGTAATGTTTGTTCGATTATAGGATATAAATATTTTTTTGTACCACTTGAACATAGAGTCGAACATTATATTACAAATTGTATTATGCCACTTGTTAAAGGTGATGATTTAAGCGTAGATATTAAATTAAATATATGCTTCAATACTTTATCAATAGTAAACAGCGTACTATTATTTTCGATGAATGATGAAGATGTTGATTTTTTGATAAACGATGAAAATGCTGATATGAATTTTGAATTACTATTAGCAAAATTTGCTATATTACCTTCAAAACTACAAGAGTCAGTAAGATTTATTGCTGCTATTTTAAAGAAAGAAAAATTTGACAAGATGTTAAAAATAGAATTGATGAATCAAATATCATGTATAGGCGAAATTCTTGATCATATTTAAATAAAATTTGTTGCATTTGATTTTTATGTTAATTTTATTTGAAATAATACACTTTCTTAATAATTAATGAAGAAAATTAATATTTTTTACTTGCAATTTTTGCTAACCTTTCTTACTATCTAATGTAGTGTCCTCAGTAAAAATTTTGACAGTTTCATCTTGTGGTATAGAAGCAAAAACTGTCAATGTACAAGTTCATATTGGTAATGGATTACCTCAATTTACAATAGTTGGTTTACCAGATAAAGCTATCAATGAATCAAAAGAAAGAATTCGCAGTGCTTTGGAGTCAATTGGACTTGCTCTACCAGCAAAACGAGTGATTGTAAATATGTCACCAGCTGATCTTCAAAAAGAGGGTAGTCATTACGATTTACCTATTATATTGGGATTACTAGTATCAATTGAAGTAATTTCTGCTGATTCTGTAAATGGATATATCGCTGTTGGAGAGTTGTCTTTAGATGGCAAAATTAATGATGTACGAGGAGTGGTGATATCTGCAGTTCATGCCTTATCTTACGAAGGATTAATTTGCTCTACAAGTTCGGTAAAAGAAGCTCAGTGGGCTGGTGATCTAAAAATTATAGCAGCTTCAACATTGACTCAATTGATAAATCATTTAAATGGTCATCAAATACAAGATGATACTTTTACTGTCGTAGATAATGCTGTCAAGAAATTTAATGTCAATTTTAACGAAGTAAAAGGACATACAACTGCAAAACGTGTTATGGAAATTGCCGCAGCGGGTAATCATCATATGTTAATGATTGGCGCGCCTGGAGCTGGAAAATCTATGTTGGCTGCACGTTTTTCTACAATTTTACCACAAATGTCGGCATCTGAAGCTCTTGAAACTTCAATGATATATAGTGTCGCAGGAATAAATAGTAATGGATTAGTAAGAGATAGGCCGTTTAGAGATCCTCATCATAATTCATCCGTTGCTGCTTTAGTCGGTGGTGGACATCGTGCATTACCAGGAGAAATTTCATTAGCTCATAATGGAGTATTATTTATAGATGAAATGACATTATGGTCTTCTACAGTTTTAAATGGTCTACGTGAAGCTATGGAAACAGGATATATTTCTATTGCTCGAGCAAATAATCATGTGCAATATCCAGCAAAATTTCAACTTGTAGCAGCAATGAATCCGTGCCCTTGTGGAAAAGCAAATACAAATGCACAATGTCGTAAATTTCCAATTTGTGCAGAGTTATACATGCAAAGAATACCAGGACCTATTCTTGATAGATTTGCTTTAGTAATAGATGTAGAAAATCTAGAACCATGGGAATTAGCGGAATATGAAAATGAAAAACGTGAAAGTAGTGAGCAAATTTGTGAGAGAGTTTTCGCAGCTAGAGTTTTACAGAAAAAAAGATATGAAAATTTATCATTTTCTTATAATGGTGATGCTTCATCTTCAAAAATGAATTTATTATGTATTAGTTCACAAGCTCAAAATTGGCTAAATTTCGCTGCTGCAAAAAATCAAATTTCTCATCGAGCATATTACAATACTTGTAAAGTTGCACGCTCCATCGCTGATCTTGAAAATGTTGATACTGTAAATTTAAGTCATATACAGGAAGCTTTTGGATATTTAAAATTACCACAAATTAGAAAAGGAGCTGTCGGTTGAAAGGAAAATATACATGTTAAGTGAAGAACACATAAAATTATTACAAATTTATAGAACAGTAGGTATTGGTCCAATTTCCTTCTTTTCTTTACTAGAAAAGTATAAAACTGCAAATAATATCATACAAAATCTTTCTAATAGATTTAAGTTAGCAAACTTAAGTGATATATATGATGAGATTGAAGCACATGAAAAATATGAAGCTATGATTATATCCATATTTGATGAAAGATATCCAAAAATGCTAAAGCAAGTTAGAAATGCACCTCCTTTTTTAAGTGTAAAAGGTAAAATTAATTTATTTACAAAACAGCATATTGCTATTGTAGGAGCAAGAAATTCCTCAATTGTAGGAGGGCGAATTGCTCATGATATATCAATTGGCTTAATTGGTGCTAATTATATTACTGTTTCTGGTTTTGCTCGTGGAATTGATCATCATGCACATAATGCTGATGTTACAAATACTATTGCTGTAATGGCTTGCGGTATTGATCAAATTTATCCGAAGGAAAATAGAGAATTGTACAAAAAAATTGCTGATAATGGCTTGATTGTATCTGAAGCGCCTTTTTCAAGTGCTCCGCAAGAGCATTTATTTCCTAATAGAAATCGAATTATTGCAGGAATAAGCTGTGGTACAGTTGTAATCGAAGCTGCATCAAAATCCGGATCTTTAATTACAGCTTATTCTGCTTTAGATTATGGTCGAGATGTATTTGCAGTTCCGGGTTGTCCAGCTGATCCGCGTTCTAAAGGATGTAATCGATTAATTAAAGAGGGCGCTATAATAGTTGAATCTGCCGATGATATCATTAATCATTATTCACATGAAACATTGGTACGAAAATTGCCATTTGAAAAAAATAACATACAAGGTTTGTCGAAAAATACAAATAGTTTTATAGATAATAATAGTTTTTTACATGAAAAAATCATAAATAGTTTTGATTATGAATCTACTGATAACAGTTTTTCAAATATTGATACAAATGATCATTCCTTACCTCAACTTGAGAATAAATTATTAAATTTTCTAGGAAATGTACCCGTATCGATTGATATGTTAGCTCATCAATTACAAATTTCTATTCATCAAGTTAGAATTATACTTTCTGATTTGGAACTTAATGGAAAAGTGCGGCATGTTTGGGGTAATCGTGTATGTAAATTATATGATTAGTAAAAAAAGTAAAAAAGTAGCTTTATAAATTTAAATCTATAAAATATGACTTAAATGAGATATCTATTTAAAATAGAATATGATGGAACTGAATTTTGCGGTTGGCAAAAGCAAAAACATGCTGTTTCGATTCAAGAATGTTTGAGTAATGCCGCTTTTCAGCTTACTCAAGAAAAAGTTACATTTCATGGAGCTGGTAGAACAGATAGTGGAGTACATGCATTAGAACAAATTGCTCATGTAAACTTTCAGCAAAAATATGATTTAAAGAGATTAAAGTTTGGTATGAATTTTTATCTTAGACCAAAATTAATTATCATTCGAGACGTACAAGAAACATATTTGCATGCAAGATTTGATGCGGTAAAAAAGCTATATCGATATAATATTTGGAATGCTGATGTATGTAGTGTTTTTGAAAAGCGATATGTTTGGCATTTAGCACGATTTTTAAATATTGAGAAAATGCAAACTGAACTAAAATGCCTTGTAGGCACAAATGATTTTTCTAGTTTTCGTGATTCTCAATGTTCCGCAAATTCTACTGTCAGAACTTTATATTCGGTATCTGTTACTAGAGTTCAAGAAAAAATTATGATTGAATTTATGGGTCGAGCATTTTTACATTCTTCAATTCGTATTATGGTCGGAACTGTTGTCGATGTTGCTTTGGGTCGATTAAAAACTTCTTTAAAAGAAATTTTACATAAAAAAGATAGAAAATATGCTGGAATTACTGCACCTGCTTCTGGATTATTTTTATGTAAAGTAATGTATAAATAATTTTTAATGACTTTCAATTTCTTTAATTCCTATTAAGTTATAAGTAACATTTTAATGCCTTTTAATTTTTGATTTTATTTACAAGTTATAAATTTTAATATGAATTGCAAATACTATACTAGTTTTTACTCATAAATTTAATTTTTCAATATATAAATAAATGTGATGAAGTATGATTTTTTCGATAATCAATTAGGGTAATATATTTAAGTAAAACAAACACTATATTATATAGCTAAATCAAATTTATAAAATGAAAAATGAAACTAGAATAGTATATTACTAATATATTAGTATCATATCGATTCAACTTGACTATAAATAAATTACATATAATTACCTTGATGACATGTAATTTTATTCAACTATTAATGAAAAAAACTTTATGAATTAATATTACAATTATACTCAAAATCACTTTAAATTTAGTTCATTTTTTCTATATTTTTATTTTGATACTACTTCAGTATTTGTAGATATAAAATTTTTAATCAAAAAGTCATACATTTTTTATTTAATTTCTTAGTATCAATTTTATTAAAATTTAATGAAAACTTCACATATATAAATGATATATTTTATGTAAAAGTGGAAAATTTTTCATGTAAATTACTATTATAAATATATTTATAGCTTAATATTATTAAAGTGTAAAAAGATATGTAAAGAATTTTGATCAAAAATATAAATTTATCTTTTTATTTAAGATAAATAATTTTAAATTGATTACTTAAATGTGGGTGCAGGCGTTGCAGGATTCGAACCTGCGACACACTGGTTAAAAGCCAGATGCTCTACCGGACTGAGCTAAACGCCCTCCACGATTTTAAGCTAACATAATAATAATATTAGATCAATAGTGTTTATTCATTTTTTGAAAGAGATAGTAATGCTAATATTCCCGTGATGCCGATTATGATTCCTAAACTAATGTTAGATTGAAATTGTATTGTAAAATATGAGCTGATAATTGGAGTTAAACTACCGCAAAATAGCGCTGTAAGATTAATTATTAATCCAGTAACTCGTGATTGAATATTTGATGGAAATTGCTTTACAATCCATACCATCATTGATGAGTAGCATCCGGCCATGATTATCGCGGATATAATCGAAAAATAAAATGAGTTCCATGGTGTAAATATTGACATTATTATAAATGATATAGCCACACATCGTAACATTATATGATTTGAAATTTTATCTGTTATTACACCGCAAATTGGTAAAAATAAACATAATAACAGCTTATGTAATATGTTTAGCTTAAATATATCTCCATTTGATGACCAGTTATGTTGAGGAATATAAATAAACCACATGTAAAATCCAACCATATCTAATGATATAATTGAGATACATTGTAGTATTTTAAGTGGATTATTTTTAATATATATATATGCTTCGGATTTATAGACTGATGATATACTATCGATAAATTTTGAGGTTGTGATTTTTACTGATTTGCCACTTTGTTGCAAAATATATATCGACGGAATGGAGCTAAGTAGCAAGCATAATCTCCAAGCATAATTTGTGAAAAAAAACTCAGAAGAATAACTTTTAAAAATTGCAACTACTATTTCTCCTAACAAAATGCCACTTACAAATCCAACCTGATTACAACTCATGTAAAAATTAAGATTTTTATTTAAATTATTGATTAACCATACTGAAACACTACCGTAATTTCCTCCTAGCGCAAATCCTTGTACAAATCTACATATCGAAAACCATAAAATTGAAAATAATCCTATAAAATTATATGTTGGAGTGATAGCTAAACAAATTGTACCAATTGTCATTATGTATAATGTCTCAATTACAGCAAATTCTCTATTTTGTGTATCTGAAATATATCCAAAGTACAAAGCTCCTAATGGACGAGATAAAAATCCCATTGCCATTAAAATAAATCCGTAAAAAATTTGATAGTTAACTGAATTTTGTGAACAAATAATTTTTCCAAATATACCTACAAAAGATGAAAATACTGCAAAGTCATACCATTCAATTAGATTTAGAATAAAGCCTTTATGCCATTTCTGCACTTAATTTATCCTGTTATTATGTCTGTCCTTGTAAAGGAGCTTCACTTGAGTCAGATAAAAGTACAGCCTTACGCGAAACTACTATACTGTGTTTATGATCAATCTTTAAAATACAAAAAGGATGTTTCATTACCTGTAATTTTTGCAAAGCTTCTTTTTCATGAGGTTGATCCAGTTGACTGGAAGGCAAAAATGCTTTTGCTCCATATGGAAGTAATGATACAATATATCCACCTCTAACTGTTTTGGTTATAACACCGTCTACTAATTCTCTATTTTTATATATTTCTTCTAACTTTTCCCATGAGCGAATCTGTGCAGCATGTGTACTACTTACACTTAAAATTCCTTCTGAGTTCTCTAGCTTATCTAACCAGATTTCAACTACATCACCTATATTTGGAACATTACCAAATCCATTTAGTGCAAACTCATTTAGTGGAATTCTTCCCTCAGATTTAGTGTTTTTGACTCTAACAAAAACAGTTTCATTGGCAATTTTAATCACCTCTCCTTGTACAATGCTTTTTTCTGCAGGTAAAGCAAAATCTTCTATATGTTTTTCGAGAGTTTCAATATCATCTTGTGATACATTGACTTCTAACTCAAATAATCTACGTTTAGGAGCTAATTTATGCATGTAATTGAACTCTAACATATCTTGAGCAATATAACAAGACCTTGATTTTTTAATGATTTTTTTTAATATATGGTATATGCGTATTATAAATGTTACCGCTTATGCGTTATCAGAATTACAACGCAGAATATCAACTTATAATTCATCAAATCCATTTTCGGTAAATGGACTACGTATAGGTGTAATCAAAAAGGGATGCTCGGGATATGCATATAATATGGAATTTGCACATAATGAAGTGAAAAATGAAGTAATTGAAAAATTTGATGATATAGTATTACGTATTCATCCAAATGCGGTAATGTTTATATGCGGAACTGTGATTGATTATGAAAAGAAAGATATTCGCGAAGGATTTGTTTTTATAAATCCAAACGAAAAAAGTAAATGTCATTGTGGAAGTTCATTTCATGTGTAAAAAAGTTTCAGTTAACTATTTTGAGATACTAGATCTACCATATACATTTTTTATAGACTCCATTTTGGATACTAAATATTATGAACTACAGCGTAAATTTCATCCTGATCAGAAAAATGGTGGAAAAGTTGAACAAATAAATACTGCTTATAAAATTTTAAAAGATATATGGAGTAGAACGAGTCATATATTGAAAATTGAAAAAATTATCATTGATGATATACCAATTTCAGAAGAAGTAATGAAAATTTATGATCAGCCAGTACAAGATATTAATCAACGTCTACAATGCTTACATAGTGATTTAGCGAATATATTTCATATGTACTATCAAAATAATACATCCATACATGAAGTAGCAAATATCTGGATTTTAAGATCATATATGTTAAGATATGTTTCATATAATGAAGCTAATAATTAGAACATGTAAGAAAAAAAGTGGATGTATACGGTAAATTCCAAGTTACCAAAATCATTATAAGAGATATGATAACAAATTATAATTTTTGATACAATATACTATTAAATATTTCTACGTACTAGGTTATTACTTAAGTAATATAAATTTTTTGATGATTTAGTTTTGATGAAATTTTGATTTATTAATTTTACTTATTGTGTTAAAAAGTGTAAAAATTTAATTTTTTATTAAATAAAGATGCAAAAAATTATATAAAGTATGATTAGAAAATCGTAATGTGTATATTTAAATTTTACACAAATCATATAAAGTGTGATGAAAAAATCAAAGTAAATTGTATGAAATATTATAAAATGATTGAGAAAATATGTAAAAATCAACTTATTATTCTAATACCTGTATTAGATAAATTATAATTTTAAAAATTCAAATTTAATTATTACAACTAAATTCGTTTAAATGAATTATTTTTGACCAGTATACATCATATAGTATACAAAGTTACTAAAATACACTTACAGAATATATATATTGATTTTAATTTAATGAAAATAGAACTTTTAAAAAGAAATTATTGAAAATTATAAATTGTAAAAATTATATGTATTATAAAAAAATATTAAAATTCTTTTTTCTATTCTATTAAAAAAGCAATATAATTCATCTTTTATCTTTAATATTAATCATTCAGATATACTTAAATATGTATGTTTTGATTTAGCTTTTTATCAAGTAAAGTTGCTTATAAAATGTACAAAATTTTTCTTGTAAATAAGTTGTGATTTAGTATATGATATATACTAACAATTATACTATAACCTTTTTCACACAAAAAACATATTTTAAAATAAAAATATAGATAGTAGATAAAGCGCAAAATCAATTATTATAAATGAAATATCAATTTATATAAGAATGAATACGTATTTATACGAATATTTAAAACTATTTTTAATAAATTATTTGATTAAATATATTTAACAAGATTAAATAAAAATGTTTCAACGAAAGTTTATATAAGCATTTAAGCTTTTTCATAAATAAACTTTTTTTAACATTTATATTTTTATTTTTTCATTAATTGAATTAAATTTTAATAATAACTTTTTGAATATGTAAAATAATATTTTCTAGTTGTATATATTTAAAATATTAAGTTGATTCATCTTGATCTTTTGATCCCTTAGAGATTACAACGTTTCCAGGTCTTAGTAATTCTTCATTTATTAAGTAACCTTGGCTATATATCTGCATAACACATGATACTTCTATATCATCAGAATATTCCTCAAATACAGCAAAATGTTTTTTAGAATCAAATTTATCACCAACTTTTATATCTAAGCAACTAACTCCTTTTCCATTTAAAATCTTATTAATTTCATCGCAAGTCATTTTTAATCCAGTTTCAATAGATGGATCTGATTTTGCTGCTTGGCGAGCTAACATAACTTGATCTAAAATACCCAACATATCTTTTAGTAAAGATTTCACTTCTGTTTTCACTCTACTATTCATCATTTGTAGATAGCTCTTTTTAATATTTTCTTGTTCAGCTATAGCTAAAAGCCATTTCTTGTAAAGATTATCATAATCTTTTTTGTCGATTTTTTCTGATTCTATATTCTCATTCTCATCATCGAATTTTGTGAACTGTTCTTCTTCGACTACATTATCATTAACTGATTTAGGTTCAGAATCTTCTTTATCAGTTGTATTTTTTGACTGATCTGAAGAATACTCTTCGTTCATATTTTACCTCACTAACTTAATGATAATTTACCAAGATTTATTTTATTTGTAAATAAAAAATATACTTTTATACTAAATCACATTAAGATATAACTTTATTTATACTATTCATTATAAATTATCAAAATTTTTATTTTAGTAGTAAAATTTTAATTATTTTAGTAGCAAATAAATATCAATGAGTGAAACTACAATATTCAGCCAAATATCAAATTCATCATCGATAGCATTATATTTTGAAGATCTGTATATGTATATTGAAAACATATCAGTAGTTTTAGAAGTATTGGCCGGAATTTACTTATCATTTTTTGCTTTATTTAATATTCGAACTTTATTGGCAAAATACTCTAACTTTGAGAAAGTAATGATAATTTTATTATCAACAATTATTCAAATAATATTTATTTATCTAATAATATATAAAATATCACCAGTTATTAATTTTTTATTGACATTAGGTGTGTTAATTGGAGGATTATATATTAGTAAATTTTATGCGAGTGATAAGATTTCTTTATACTTGATGGCATTACCAATAACAAATTTAATTAGAAGTTCCAATATATCATTAGAAATAAAATGGAGATTATTACATTGTTTAGTCTCACATATATTATTATTAGTATATGCTTTAAAAGAAGAAAAATTTGACTCAACAATTGATAGAATGCAAGGTGAGCAATATTATAAAAATATTAAAATATTTAGAAAAAGTTTTTCTGATATAAAAAGGTTGTTTATGGATCCTCAAATATTACGTTATGTAGATCAAAAAAAAATAGAATTTAAATATCAGTCATGGTTGAATCTTGTGGGAGGAATCAATGATTTCAAAAATCTATTGAAAAAATTTATGAGAGATATTCCTAAAGAAACAAATGAATTATTACAGTTTATAGATGACAAAAATACATATAAAAAATATATATTAGACAAAGTTAAAAATATACTTTTTGAAATGGAGCAAGAAGTGACTATTAATTTATATAGTACTCCAGAGAATATTGAAGATCTGAGTCCTCCAATAAAAGTAGTGAAAATATTAAGTTTTGTAATAGGGCAGTTTATGTTAATGCTAAAGTTATATATTCAAACTACTTTTTTTGATAAATCTTCATCTCAATCTTACTTAATTGCTATTTCTTCTACAACAAGGAATACACAAGATTCATTAAATGAGTTAGTATCACAAGATTTTGATGAAGAGCATTATAGATCTACAATTAATAATATAATTGCATCAACTCAAGAAAATCTTTTAATTAAAATTAAACATGGAGATTTAAAAGAATCAGAGAAGGATATAATAATGGAAAAAATAAATACCTTTTTTGACAATATAGTATCAATTACTTTGTCTTTGACATACCAGGATTCATTTGAACAAATACAAGCAATTATCTATCCAAATTTTCGACACAATATTAATTATTTTAAGATAACTGTTTTTATTATACATTTCTTGTATACAGTAAGATATTTTTATATTCTTTTTATAATGTATTCAACTATAAAACCTATATCATAATTTATTACAAATAAATTTTTTATATATCTATAAATTCATTATTAATAATATATGAAATTGTTCAAATTTTATATTCAAAAAATCATAAGTATTAATTTATCAAAACTTAATCATTAAAAATATTAATCTTTAAAAAATAATTTATTGTGTGATGTAAAAATAATATTCATCAGTTGAATATAATGATTATGCAATGTAATATTATACTTAATGAATACAAAAAATTGGAGCACATTTTGCATAGATATAGAAGACAGTATAAGAGAGCTGTGGAAGCGTAATAAAGCGTATGAAGTACATATAAATTCAAATGAAACATATTTTATATGTGATTTTTTTCCATATCCTAGTGCAGCAGGATTGCATATTGGACATCCTTTAGGGTACATTTCAACTGATATTTATGCTAGATACAAAAAAATGCGTGATTTTAATGTATTATATTCAATGGGTTTTGATGCATTTGGATTACCTGCAGAGCAATATGCAATACAAACTGGACAGCATCCTGAAATAACTACAAATGAGAATATCAAATCAATTTCAAATCAATTGAAAAATTTATCTTTAAGCCATGATGAAAATCGAGTATTTTCAACTACAGATTCAGAGTACTATAAATGGACTCAATGGATATTTTTACAAATGTATGACAGTTTTTTTGATCATACTGAAGTTTGGTATGATAAATTTAACAATAAAATACAAGGTAAAGCAAAAAATATATCGATATTAAGGAAGTATTTACAATCACAAAAATGGATTATTCAAAATGGAGTTCCGGTACCAAATAATGACTTTGCAAATGAAAATAATTCTATACCAAAACCATCGAAAAATGAAATTGAAAAAGCTTTAAATGAAGCTCGCCTAGCATATGTTGCAAATGTAAAGGTAAATTGGTGCGCAAAATTGGGTACTGTTTTATCAAATGAAGAAGTAACTGCGGATGGACTTAGCGAGAGAGGAAATTATCCCGTAACACAAAAATCAATGCAGCAATGGATGTTACGCATTACTAAATATGCATTTCGACTAATCAATAATCTTCAATATTTAAATTGGCCAGAAAACATATCAACTATGCAGAAAAATTGGATCGGAGAAAGTCGCGGTGTTGAAATAACATTTGAAAGTGAATACGGTGCAATCTCAGTTTTTACTACACGACCAGATACAATCTTTGGAGTATTTTTTATTGGATTAGCACCTGAGCATTGTATTGCACAAAAAATAGCAAAAATGCATAATTTAGATCTAAGTCAATTACAAAATAGCACTAATTTGAATACGAAAATTGGAATAAAAACTGGTATATTTGTAAAACATGTAATTACACAACAGAAAATTGAAATTTGGATCGTAAATTACGTGCTTCATAATTATGGAACTGGAGCTATAATGGGAGTTCCTGCGCATGATACGAGAGATTTTGAATTTGCAAAAAAGTATAATATTGAGTGTAAGCCCGTAATCATTCCTACTGATAAGTGGTTATTGGAAAATTATGAAGGTGATGCACAAAATGTAACAATTGAGCAATTGCATGATTTATGGAAAAACGATTCATATCAATATAAAACTGCATATACTGAAGTTGGTGATTTATATGATTTTGCAAAATTGAATATGAATAATAAAGCAACGATAAATGAAATTTGTGATTGGTTTAATGATAAAGGTTACGGCAAATGTGTGATAAAATACAAGTTGCGTGATTGGTTATTTAGTCGCCAAAGATATTGGGGAGAGCCATTTCCTATAGTACGTTGCGCAAAAACTAATCAAATATATCCAGTTCATATTGATAATCTACCCGTTTTGCTACCAAAACAAATGAATTTTGAACCTGAGTATGATGTAAAAGATCCTATACCTCCACTACAACGTAATAAAGACTGGACTCATGTTAAGGGTGTAATTCAGAATGGAGCATTTTTACTTGATGAAAATGGTAGTTCATTTATTCGAGAGACAAATACTATGCCTAACTGGGCCGGATCTTGTTGGTATTATCTTAGATATATGGATGCAAAAAATAAAAATGAATTTGTAAATTTTGATACAGCAAAATATTGGTCAGGTGACAGTTATGGAGCTGTTGATTTATATGTAGGTGGAGCTGAACACGCTGTATTACATCTTTTGTATGCACGATTTTGGCATATGGTTTTATTTGATTTAGGTCATGTTCCAACTCCAGAACCATTTCAAAAATTGCTAAATCCAGGTATGATTACCGCAAATGCATATCGAGATAAACGTGGTGTATATGTAGATGTAAATTTAGTAAATTTAAAAAATGTTGATGGAAAAGAGGTTGCATATCATGCGAAAACTGAAGAGAAGCTAGAAATTTGTCCTGGAAAGATGGGTAAAAGATACAAAAATGGAGTAAATCCTATGCAAATTTGTGAAAAATATGGAGTTGATGTCTTTCGTCTTCATATGATGTATATGGGGCCTCTTTCACAAACACGTCCATGGAATTTGAAAAATATCGTCGGAATGGAGCGATTTTGTAATTCTCTATGGCGAATTTTTGAAAATTCATATGATTTACTTTCAAAAAATTTCAATGAAAATATATCAAAAAGCAGTAAAAATGATAAACATGAAAATTATGATACAAATGATAATTTACAATATGATTTTCAAAAAATGTTAAATGATGTAACTTTAGAGATGGAAAATCTACGTTTTAACACAGCAATTGCCTTTATAATAACATTTTGTAATAAATACAAAATATTACCAGAGAAATATCTTTTAAATTTATTACGAATTTTAGCGCCGTTCATACCACATTTTGCCGAATATTGGTATATGCGACTTCGTGAATCGGTAATTGCTAAACATTGTAAATATACATCAATTTTACATGAAAAATGGCCAAAATATGATATATCATCACCTCAACAAAATGTAATTTTAGTGGTTACGATTAATGGTCGATTTAAAGCAACAAATAAAATAGATAAAAATGCAACTGATGAAAATATCATCGAAAAAGCACGTAAACTTGCTTTACTAACAAGCGAAACTAAGTATGTGATAGTGCGTAAGGAGAAAATTATTGTAAATTTTATAAAATAGTTTATTGATATAAAGTTAAATCGATTTCATTTATTTATTAAATAACATCACTTTAGTATTATTCTTTTCGAATTTCGTAAATTAATCACTTTAGTATTATTCTTTCTGAATTTCGCAAATCCATGACACTCCATTTTTGATTTTCAGTTTCACTAATCTGTCGATAAATTTTTAAATCATTTTTAAGAGAGTCAATGCCAGATCGTAATTTTTTACCATTTTTAAATGTAATATCCCAACGTCCTTTACGTACCAAAACAGCCTTTTTAACATCATAATCTTTTACATATTGTAAAAATTTTTGAAAATCATGTTGATCATAAGTTCCTTTTATACACAACATGTTTTTTGCATTTTGCTTATATTCTCCAAGAATACGACCTTGTATATCAACACCAAAATATTTTTCATTCTTTAAAAATAGTGCCATTGGAATTTTTTCTGATACAAGAATTTCCATTGTATGAGGCCATTTACGAATAAATTGACAATTTTGAATCCAATAATCTGATTGTAAAATTTTACAAATCTCTTTTGTATTACACAAAAACAAATTTTGATTTTGACATTTTTGCTTAACTTGATTTAAATTTACATTTGAATGTAGCACTCCATGAATTTGTACATCATAAATTTGTAACTCTTTATATAAAAGAGCACTTAAGCCAAGTATGATACAGAAAATTATAGTTCTATGTATAACATATGTAATTTTTGTAAACATGATTAATTTTATCACACACTTTGACTTAAACGAAGTATAAAAATCAGAAAATTATATTGAAGATATAAAAAAATACATAATTTATTGATGTCAAAATTTTATATGTAAAAAAGCTTTAATTTTGTTAAATAAAAATATTTTTAATTTATTGATTTTCACATGATTTTAGAAAGTATTTTAAAGTTTAATCATTTATATATATTTTATTTTAAAATTAGTTTGTGAAATATAATATACTACATATTTCAAATCAATTGAAAAATGTATATTAACTTAATTTTAGTTTAAATTTATAGATATTCTGCTTGAAATTTAATTGAAAAAGTTGAAAACACATAAAAATATTTACTAAAAATTTTATTTGTAAATTATAAGTATATTAAATATAAAAAATTTTTTAGTGTGATTGGCAAATTAATGTACTTTTTTTGAGTTGTATCATAAATATCAATTGTAAAAAAATTGTTTGATATGCTGAGATATTATGTTTTAAGATATGTAACAAAATTATTGTACAAATTGTGTAAAATATAATTTGCCTTATAAAATTAAGGTATGCTATAAATTTATATAAAAATATGTGTTTTGTATTTTGCAACGAAAAAACTTTATTATGCGACTTAATTAAAATGATATTTTATTATTCAAGCAATTTGTTGCATATATTTTATTATTAATTTTGAAAATTTTACTCTTCATATTATGAATATAAATTTTAGCAAAATAGTGTTTTTAATTAAGATATTTTTAGTTAAGATGAGCCCATTTGATATATTTTGTAATTATAGAATAATTTATATTATATGAGTAATATTTCATTGTGCTAAAAATAAAATTGAACGTTATAAAGTTAATAATGATCTTTTTATACTTTTTATTTAAATAAGAACTTTATGCTTAAGGTAATACGGATAGGGGGACTTGAACCCCCACAACTTACGTTACTAGAACCTAAACCTAGCGCGTCTGCCATTCCGCCATATCCGCAACTAGGTATAGTATCACATGTTATATGATATATTACAATATGACATTAAAATTTTTTTATATAATTCATTTATTATTATAAGAGTGAAAGCAGTGAAATTAATAAATTAGTCAATTATTTTAATTAAGTATGAGTTATTTTAGTAATGCAATTAGTAAAATTATAAAATATCAAATATAGCTGATATCAGAAATTTATCAAATATAAACAGTGCCTAAAATATATCATATTTTTATTGATGCTCAAAATTCTATTGAAGTAAAAGTGATGAAAATTTGATGATTACAAGAAAACAAGCACATACTATAATAATATTGCTAAGAAAGTTATTAACTTTAGTTTACTTTGAGTTATGATAGTATACAAAATACATATAAAAAATTATTTAATATTTGAAAGTCATAATTTTAAATACTTTATAGCAAAGACAGGTATAGATTTTTTTAAATTTTATTGTAAAGTAGAAATTAGGAAAGGTGGCCGAGAGGCTTAAGGCGGCGGTTTGCTAAACCGTTATACATGTATTCCATGTATCAAGGGTTCGAATCCCTTTCTTTCCACCAAGTTATTTCTTTATTAAAATCTTTATGTTTAATTATATTAATATAAGTTCTTATTTCATATTTCTTCTTATCATTACCTAAATAGTGTTGGTACATAAAAATTAAAATTATAAATTTTCCTTATTATATATGTTTATAAAATATATCTAATATAAATATACTGCAAAATAAATTGATGACATAATATTGTAAATTATGATATACAAAAATTTCATTATTCATTTGATTGGCTTTTTATAAAAATATAGCTAAATATACTTTATAATTTTAACTGTTTTTAATTTTTAGATGAATTTTAAATAATCTAAAATGTTTTAAGACATTGCATTGCAGCATCGTAATTTATTTAAAAATTACATGAAAGCCTATGTTAATTACATTAGATTTTCAATTTGAATTTTATAAAACCAAATTTAATCGATGCTTTCAATTCAAGAAATTAATACTAAGAAGTTTTTTCAAACTATTTCGATAGTTTCATTTCTGTAAAATTTTTTTGATGATTCAAGTAAATCATCAAATTAATTCGAAAAATATACATATTTTTGAAGAAATTTTCATCCATATACTTTCACTTTGTAAGAAGTTATTCATGCTTGATTTAAAAGAAGATGAATTATTAATTCTTTATTCAAAAGAAGATGAATTATTTACTTTTGCTTCAAAAAAACGAAATATTTTACTTGATTTGTTCAATAGCTGCACTCTTTCATTTACAACAAGTATTAAGAGTATAAATATTATTTTAATATTTATTGATAGATAAAAATATAAGTTTTTTCAATGAATATTTTAATTTTTAATCAGTTCAATCATATTATTAAAAAACTTTTGACTATAACATAATTAAAACATGTAAGTATTTTAAAAAATAAAGTTCAATATATTGCTAAATATGATTATTGACCTCTTATGCAATATAATCGGTTACTCTTTTCATTAATCTAAGAGTAACACAATGCGACTTGTCAGCAAGAATATACATCATTTCTTCTTTTGAAGAAGTATCAACTATAAATTTTATAACTTTTTGAATATCTTCTGGTAATAGATAAAATACTTCCAATTCTATATCATCTCCTTCAATATAAGTAAAGTCGGAATAAAGTTGATTAAATAATATTTCTCCCGTTATAAATATAATATTAAGTTTTATTTGCGACATGATGAATAAATTTAGATCTTTAATTTGCAAAGATGGCTCTATGTAATTTCTTATATGTAATAAAAGTTTTTCCATATAATTTTCATCAAAAGCTTTTGGTGAATCCGAAACTGCATCACTCATCATATATACCCAGTAAAAAATAGAGTATATCATACCTCTATCAATATCACTCAAGTTACACACAGTTAGTGCATTTGCAACAACAATTATACTTCGTAATTCGAAGTCATGAATTTTAGATAAATTAATTCTTTTTGCTATTTTTGAAAATTTCAGCATAGTTTCTACAGAAACATCAGCTAATGTATGAGGTAAGAAGCTATTAATATTTTTTGCCAAATCTTTATCCAGCCTTCTGAATACACAAATAAGAGGAGTCATCCATTTAATATAGAAAATATTATTTTTCAGCAATATATCAAATAAAATTTTATCTTCCTTTAAAAAAAGATGATCATATGAATTTTCTAATTTTCGGTCATTTTTTTGAGTATTATTATTTTTACCAAACAGATACATTAATGGTTGCTTAGCTTTTGTAGTGATATGTTTTACAAAATGTGAAATGCGACTTTGATGTGGTGAATCAGATGCGGAAACTACGAAGTCACTAAAGTTTCGATGAAATTGCAAATCATCATATGTTGCTACTATACTTACAAATATAGCTGATAGTATATATCGCACGAGTTTACATATACTGATTATTTATATAAATCAAGCTTTATTTGATTGTTCATAAAAAGTATATTTTTCATAAAGAATTGAAAATTTTTATATTCATTTGACTAAATGAAATGATTTTATTTATAATTTATAGTGTAGTATGATAATTATATTAAACTATAACTCTTCCAAAGCCTAAATTTACAAAAATATTTTATATAAATTATTGAAATTTTATTAGATATATATCATTAAGTATGTTGCAATATATATATGTATGTGATATATGTTTAATAAACTGTTGGAGGTGGCGAAATGGCAGGTAATGAAGTCGTGATCGGTATAGATCTTGGTACGACCAACTCATGTATGGCCGTAGTGGAGAATGGAAATCCTCGTGTTCTAGAAAATGCAGATGGAGCTCGCACAACCCCTTCTGTTGTAAATCTTTCCTTTGATGAAAAAGGAAACAAGCAAATAGAAGTTGGGCAAGCAGCTCTTCGTAAGGCAATTTTAAAACCCTCAGAGACTTTAATTGCAATTAAAAGATTAATTGGAAGAAAGTTTGAAGATGTACAAAAAAGTGGCATTACAAATCATGTCTCTTATAAAGTAGTTGGAAATAAAGATGGTGATGCATGCGTTGAAGTTGGAGGTAAGGTATTTCATCCTTCGGAAATTAGCGCAATGATATTATCTTATCTAAAAGAAAATGCTGAACAACGCTTAGGAAAAAAAGTAACGGGCGCTGTAATTACGGTTCCAGCTTATTTTAACGATGCACAAAGACAAGCAACCAAAGATGCTGGAAAAATTGCTGGATTGGATGTAAAACGTATTATTAATGAACCCACAGCTGCAGCTTTTGCATATGGTATTGACAAGAAAAATACAAGCGGAACATTAGCAGTTTATGATTTAGGAGGAGGTACATTTGATGTTTCTATTCTTGATATAAATGATGGAGTCTTTGAGGTGAAATCAACTAATGGTGATACAATGCTTGGAGGAGAAGATTTTGATAATGCGTTAGTAGAGTATATAATACTAGAATTTCTTAGAACTCATTCAATTGATTTATCAAAAGATAAGCAAGCAATGCAAAGACTAAAAGAGTCTGCAAAAAATTCAAAACAAGAATTATCTAGTAGCCCTCAAGTTGAGATAAATCTACCATTTATTACTATAAAACAGGATGAGGGTCCTCAACATTTAAATATGACAATTACTAGAGCAAAACTAGTAGAACTAACTCGTAAGTTTATAGAAAGATCAACACAGCCTTGCTTGCAAGCAATACAGGATTCAAAAGTTGCTAAAGAAGATATAAAGCCAATTATTTTAGTTGGTGGTATGACTAGAATGCCTGCTGTAAGAGATCATGTAAAATCAATATTTAATAAATCCGACGCTGATATATGTCTTGATGTAAATCCAGATGAAGTTGTTGCTATAGGTGCTGCAATTCAGGGCGCCGTACTATCCGGAGGTATGAAAGACGATTTAGTTTTGCTTGATGTAACACCTCTATCTCTTGGTATTGAAACTGAAGGTGGTATTTTGACCGTTCTCATTCCTCGTAACACAACAATTCCTACTAAAAAATCTCAAATTTTCTCAACTGCAGCTGATAATCAAACTTCAGTAACCATAGCAGTAGGTCAGGGTGAGAGACCTCTAGCAAAAGATAATAAAATTTTAGGACGTTTTGACTTGTTAGATATTCCTCCTGCACCTAGAGGAGTTCCTCAAATAGAAGTAACCTTTGATATTGATGTAGATGGTATAGTTAACGTTTCAGCTCAAGATAAGGGTACTGGAAAAGAGAATAGAATTGTAATTAAAGGTCAAGGAGGTTTAAGTAAAGAAGAAATTGAACAAAGAGTTGCAGAATTTGAGGAGTATAAAGAGCAGGATAAAGCGGCAAAGGATCTGATAGAAAAGAAAAACACTCTTGCAACTTCGATATATTCTGCCGAAAAAGCTCTAAAAGATCATGGTGAAAAGCTAGGAGAAAATGATAGAGAGTCTGTTCGCTCAGCATTAGAGAAAGCTAAGAGTTTACAGGAAAAAGACATCAATTCATCAGATGAAATAGATGCAGTTCTTAAAAATCTACAAGAGTCTTCTCAAAAATTAGGTGAAGTTGTATACAAGGAAGCTCAAGCTCAGCAGGCTGATATTCAAAAGAATGATGCTGGTGAATCTTCTGATGATAATAATTCTAGTGAGTCTTCTGATACTAATGATTCAGAAGAAGTAAAAGAATAATTTTGTAATATAGATTATCGCTTAACTTTTGAGTTGTTTAATTTACAAATAAACCAACTTTACATAAGAACTTAAGTCCTTAGAATCAAACTGACATAAATAGTTTCAGAGTGCAAATTCTACAAAAGTGAATTTTTAATATATGAAACAGGCTTAGTTTTTAAAAATCTATAGAAATTCTTTCAAAAATTAGGTGAAGTTGTATACAAGGAAGCTCAAGCTCAGCAGGCTGATATTCAAAAGAATGATTCTAGTGAGTCTTCTGATACTAATGATTCAGAAGAAGTAAAAGAATAATCTTATAATACAGATTATCGTTCAACTTTTGAGTTTTTGAATGTAAAAATAAATGAAGTATGTATAATTAAATAAATATAAATAGTTTAAGAGTGTAAATTCTACAAAAGTTAAGTAGTTTCAGAGTGTAAATTCTATAAAAGTGAATTTTTAACATATGAAACAGGCTTAGTTTTTAAAAATCTATAGAAATTCTTTAAAAATATAACTTGACTATATTATAATAACATAGTTTGACATTTATGTAATCTTGCAAATCACAGTATAATTTTATATTAAAAGAATTTTTACAATTTCTTAAATGTAATAATCAATCTCAATCATAGAAGAGTTTTATTTTTAGAAAAAACTTGTATAATACTATTATTCACGAATGAAAACATTACACACTAATTAAGTTAATTTAGTTTTAAAAAATATTGTTTATTTTTATTATGTATTTGTATCGAAATTTATATTAATAATAAAAAATATATATTACATAAAATTGTCTTTTAAAAAAATATTTTTCATGATTTATGATGTATTTCATTATGTAAATAATATTTATTTGTAAAATTAATATTACAAATTTCTTTATTAAGATTTTAAAAAATTTATACATGAATAAAATATCACTCAATAATTTTTTGAATTTAGTTTTAGAGAATCAAAATATTTTTTTCTTATGTATTTGTATCGAAATTTATATAAATAGGTTAAAATCACCTCTTATATAATTTATCTTTGTTTGTAATGTATACTTATTTTTATATAAAGTAAGCAAAAATTTTTTTATTGTTTTAATAAATTTATAAATATCTGTTTAAGTATGCATAATTTAATTATTATATAAAAAATACTAATTTAGTTCTTGTAAAATAAATTTAACAAAATATATAATTTAGTAGAAAGCTAAATGAGTTAAAGATTATTTTGTATCAAATATAAAAAATTTCACTAAACTTACTATTTTATCTTTGTATTACTTTTTTAAACAAATTATCAAAAATAAAATTTTAATAAGTTGTTTATTTAAAAATATGCATTGTAAGAAAAAATGATAAGTTTCAAAAATGAAATGATTTTAAAATTATGATATGTTATTAGTTAATTTTATTAAATTATTTTAGAAACTTTATAACTAATATATAAGATAAATGATTAACTATTCAACTTAGCATATCAGTAAATTTTAGTACAAAGTATAAAATAAGATGAAGATTAAAAAATAATCATATAACTGTTGAAAATTTACTTGAAAGTATTTATGTAACAAGCAAAAAAAATGTAAATTTTTAATTTTATGAATAAAGTTGTTGTGATTTAAGAGTATAAGCGAGTAAATTAAAATTTTTCTTATAAAAAGTTCAAATATAACTACTCAATAAAGTTGTTAATGACAAAGTATGTTGATAAAATTTTTATCGAAATTTAACTACTACTCAAGTTTTTAAAATTGAATATCTTATACATTTTGCATGATAAATATATTTTCAAGCTATTACTAATAGTAAATTTCATAAAAATATATCTAATATATTATATAAAAAATTTAACGTATAGATTTAATATAAAACAGATTATATAATTTATATAATGAGTAAAAATTTATTTATATGCACACAATGCTATACAAAATTTTCAAAATGGAGCGGAAAATGTGACAAATGCGGTCAATGGAACACTTTAGAAGAAGCACAGCATACAACAAAAATATCAACACAAGCAGTAAAATTAGAATATCTTAACGAAATTACAACTAAATCAGTAGAACGTTATAAAACTAATATCAAAGAATTTGACTATGTGTGTGGCGGAGGAATAGTTGCTGGATCAGTTACTTTAATTGGCGGTGAGCCTGGTATTGGAAAATCTACAATACTATTACAAATTAGTAGTGCATTACAATCTTTGGGTGCAGTAATATATATTAGTGGTGAAGAAGCTACAAATCAAATTAAAATGAGAGCTCAACGTCTTCAAATTCCTATGGAAAATGTAGCCTGTGCATCAACTATACATCTTGAGTCAATAATCGAAGTTCTTTCATCGTGTAAACCTGCTCTTGTTATCATCGATTCAATTCAAACTTTATATTCTTCTTCTATAGAAGGAACTCCTGGTACAGTAGCTCAATTAAGAGTATGTTCACATAATTTGATTCAATGGGCAAAAAATGAAAATATTCCTATGATAATTGTTGGTCATGTAACAAAAGATGGAGCTTTAGCTGGTCCAAAAGTGATAGAACATATGGTTGATTGCGTATTATACTTTGAAAGTGAGCGAACTGAAGGTCCCTTAAGAATATTAAGAGCTGTAAAAAATAGATTTGGACCAACGGATGTATTAGGAATTTTTGAAATGCAAAATAAAGGCTTAGTATCAGTACAAGACGCATCATCATTATTTTTACAAAATCGTAATTGTAACTCATATGGATCTACTGTATTTCCTAGTATTGAAGGAAATCGACCAATCTTTGTTGAAATGCAAGCATTAGTATCAAAATCATATATACAAATGCCTAGAAGATCAGTAGTTGGATGGGATTCTAATAGATTATCTATGCTTGCAGCAGTACTTGAAACACAATGCGGCATATCACTTTGTGGAAAAGATTTATATTTTAATGTAGTGGGTGGTATTCGAACCACAGAACCTGTATCTGACCTTGCTGCAGCTATAGCTTTAATTTCTGCTGTCAAAAAAATTACAATTTCTAGTAAATGTATAATAATTGGTGAGATTGGATTATCAGGCAAGGTAAGATCAGGTCCACAAATTGCACGTCGTATACAAGAAGCTGAAAAACTTGGTTTTGATACAGCTTTAATACCAGAAACTACATCAGCTATTCAAAGTAAAATGAAACTAATCACCATATTACATATTAAAAATGCATTGCAGTTTTGTATGCAGCTGTAAACTAAAAGTAATTTTATAATCTGTTTCATATAAATATTCATTAAGTTTTATTTATAAATTTGTATCTTTAATAGATCAGAATTTGAAAATATATTACAGCTATGTTAGCATTTTATGTGCATTTAATTATAGGCATATTTAAATTTTTAATTGAATTTTGGTGGAGTGTAGCTTTTATTTTATTAACATTAAAAGCTTCACATGAGTTTGGATTTACCATTGGAATTTTAATTTTTATTACAATATATCTAAGCAAATATCTTTTGACAAATGTTTTGTTTAATATTTTATATCCTGTATTTATAACGCTTTATTACGTTTTACGATTTATATATCATCTTGTAAAATTTGTATTTTTGTCAATTTTAATTATCATACTATTAATACCAATTTATTTTCAAGTTTATATTCAACCAGAACAAAATGGAAAAACTATATATATAGATACAGAATATAACTTTATTGATATTGCTAAAAAATATCAAAACAAATACAAAAATATGATTTTCAATCTTAAGCCTACCGATATAAATCAAAAAAATAATAATGATGTTAAATGCAATAAAAGCGATTTAAATATGAAAAAGCCAAAATTAAATCAAAAAGATGAGTTGCCTGAGTATATAGAGAAAAATCGCATTAAAAATGAAACAAGTATTGATAGTGAATTTGTTTTTAGATATTTAGATTTGGTTAATACAGGTTTATCCTTTATTTCCTCATCAAAAATTCCTCAATTTATTTTACATAAAATATACGAATGGACACAAATAGATCAATTACACATATCATTAAATGCTCATGATATAATAATTGAAATTTATTATAGAGGAAATAATTTATGTATGGATATAAAATATAATCAATGGACCTATCGATTTATTTCTGGAAGTAAAAATGCAAGACTGCATTTATTAAAAAATAACATTCCAATTTCTGAGCTAAAATATGATGTGGCTAATAAATTACAACATGGTTCAGGTGTGATGATTTTTGCTAATTTAAATGATTATGTAGTAAATTTTAGATGGAATTATGAGGCTAAAAATAAATTAATTCGTTTAATTTGTGAATCGGATGAAAAACGTGCATTTAAATTATTACCAATAAATGTAAATCTAAGTAGGGAATTTCCAATTATAGCTGAAATTGATCTTGATGATTTGTTTGTAAAACTTACACATAAGGAATTTTCCTTAAATCTATATCTTGGTAAAGAATCAAAAATTTTATATGATCTAAAATCATATCCTCTTGTTGTATCTGGACATATAGCTTGGAAGGATGGATACATGGATGTACTAGGTAATGGATTTTACTTACATCTTGAACCTTTCTTGAAAAATATTGAAAGAGGAGCAAGTGTAGATATTAGACTAAACTGTAAATTTGAATATTTGTATCTTTTGTCACAAGATAAAGCTTTGTTAGATGCAGAGATGTCTTATAAAATGAAGGATGGTAAGATATTACATGCTGATGGAACAGCAATTCTACAGAATAAAAAATTAGTTTTACGGTATATAAAAGATGGTAAGTTTGTTTGTATGATACCTTCATTAAAAGATGTGCTATGGGTGGTAAATAGAGGAAAAAGATTAGAAAAAGCTGAAAAAACTGAGATAAATATAGATGTAGGATCAAAAAGTTTAAATTGGAAAATTATTGTAAATGATGTGATATTAGATAGTACTGCATTACAATTTAAAACATTATTTAGCACTTCAACTTGGGAAAAGATTATTAAATACGATTTTTATCCTAATTCTTTTGAGCAGTTTATCGCTTTTGGTACTTTTGATTTTAATTCTACTATTTTTGATATAAAAAAATCTCATATGAAAAATAAATTTTTATCTTTAAGCTCAAAAGGAACAGTAAATCTCAAAGAGAGTAATATGAATTTTGAAGTGATTTACAAAGCTATAAATCATTGGAATGAAATATTTATAGAAAAAGATTTAGATACAAATCCATCATTTTTACAAGATGCTGCAAGAATTAGAGTAAGTGGCCCTTGGAATAATCCTCATATAGAAGTTATTACCGGTATCGGAGCATATATTGATTTTATATTGAGTCCAGTATTTTTATTTACTGAAATTCCAAAATATATACTGAGTAGAGGTAGTAAAAATTCAAACTAGATTTAGTATAATACAGATTAAATTAATTTCTAAGTATGAAAATTAGATATAGTATAGTAATGTATGCATGATTCATATGTGTAAAACTTGTTCAGTATATATATCTACATAATAGTATAAAAAGTTTATTATAAATACTTGATTTATCAAATTAATTTTTCATTTCAAAATACAAATTATTTAAATTTTGATTATGAAATGCAAAACTATTTTTAGTGGTTATAAATTTAAATTAATGATGATTATTTCGTAAGTGCAGAATTTAAATATAGAAATTAGTAAAGAAGATTGATTGATTTAAATAAATTTCTTCATATTTTGTCAAAAAAATAATTGAATTTTTCAGTATAAGTGCTTTTTGTATAAAATTTTACTATTTTTTTATCATTTTGATATTAAAATATCTTGTTAAAGGTAAAATTTATAAAATATTTAAATTCAAACCAATATTTTTTGATGTATTAAAATCAAACATAAGGTATTTTGTGAAAAAATATTTTATATTAAAAAATAAATTCTTATTAAAAATAAGGCTTGTAGTTTTATTATAAAGATGATATTAAATTCATGTATGCCAAGTGGTGAAAAATGATTAGTATAATATTAAAGTCCTATGATGTAGAAGCTTTAGATAGAGCTGCACAAAAACTGACTAAAGTTCTAACAAATTCGGGAGTAAAAGTGATTGGTCCGCATCCTTTACCAACTAAAATTAAACGACATACTATATTAAGTGGACCGCATATTGATAAGCATGCTAGACATCAGCTAGAGCAGAGAACTATGACTAGAATAATTCGAGCTCCTGTGTCTACTGTCAATGTGCTAGATAATTTTGAATATGTAATTCCAAGTACGGTGCATGTGGAAATTAAAACAGGAGGTAAATCGTGAGATATTTTGGTGTTTTTGCAAAAAAATTAGGTATGACACAAATCAAAAAAGACGATTTAGTTCTTCCAATTACACTTTTGCTTGCTGAAAAAGTAAAAGTTTTAAGCTATAGAACTCAAGAGAAAAATGGATATGATGCTGTGTTATTAGGGTGTGGTGAAGGTAAAGAAAAATCGTGGAATAAGCCTCAAAAATCTTTATTTAATGGTGAATTTTCACAAGTAATAGGAGAGTTTAGATGTAAAAATTCATTAAATTATGAAGTTGGTGATTATATTGATTTGGAGAAAGAATTTAGCCTTAACTCACTTGTTGATGTGACGGCAAAAAGTGTAGGAAAAGGATTTACAGGAGTAATCAAGAGACATAATTTCTCAGGAATGCCTGCATCTCATGGAGTTTCAAAAGCTCATCGTGCACATGGATCTACTGGACATAGAACATATCCTGGTCGAGTATTTAAAGGTAAAAAAATGGCAGGTAGAGATGGAAATTCTCAAGTAACCATAAAAAATCTAAAAGTTGTAGTCATTGATAAAATTGATAATTCTGATAAGGTATTGATAGGAGTTCACGGATCTATTCCTGGACACAAAAATTCTTGGTGTAGAATTTATAAGCAGGAGGCAAGATGAAATTAGATGTTTTTGATTGGACAGGTAAAGTAGTTAGTGATTTTGAAATTTCTGATGAAATATCTCAAACTCCTTATCGTGAAGATATAATTCATGAAATAGTTAGATGGCAAAGAGCAAAGGCAAGAGCAGGAACACAATCTATTAAATCACGATCACAAGTTAGTGGATCTACTCGAAAAATTCGACCACAAAAAGAGAGTGGAAAAGCTCGTCAGGGAGATGGAAGAGAATCTCATTTTAGAGGTGGAGGTGCAGCTCATGGTAGATTTCCTAGAGATTATGAGTTTAAAGTCATGAAAAAAGTTAAGAAGCTAGGTTTGAGAAGCGCATTTGCAAAAAGACTATCTGAAAATAGAGTTGCACTTCTAGAAACATCTGAACATGGAGCTAGTAAAACTAAAGATTTTGTAAACTTATTAAATAATTTAAGGGATGTATTGAAAGTTGAATCCAAAAAAATTCTATTTGTATCAGATAACATAGATGATCTATGTATAAGAAATCTACACTATATAGATATATTGCCCGTTCGAGGATTAAATGTACTAGATATGGTTAGACATGATCTTATATTATCTGATATCAATTCTATGCAGGCAATTTCTGATAGGCTGGTGTCAAAATGAAAAATATGTTCTTAAGAATTAAGCTATCAAAATTAGTTTTCAATTTTATAGATAATATAACAAATTTTAAAATAAAGAATGGAGAAAAATCATGAATAGTTCATTAAGATATATGTCACAATATATTCATAGAGCCCTTTCAACTGAAAAAAGTGTTAAAGCATCAGAAAGTAATATTATAACTTTTTTAGCTCGAAAAGAAGTAACCAAAAACTCGATTCGCACTATGATAGAAGGAGTATGGAATATATCTCCGTTATCTATCAGAACTTTACTTCAAAAAGGAAAAGTTGTTCGATTTAAGAATAGACTTGGTAAACAATCAGATTTTAAGAAGGTGATGATTAAATTATCTTCAGAAGATATGACAAAGATCAAATCTCAACAGGTTCAATAAATGCAAAATAGTGCTAAACTTAATTCAATATTCAAAAATGTAGATTCCACTCAGTTTCTCATATTGCATAAATCATTTTTAGTAAAAATAAAAAATGATTCAAATATATATAACATACCTTGTTCAAAAGCTATTAAATCTTAATGCGAGCAAAAAAATGGTTAGGGCAACATTTTTTACATGATGCTAGTAAATTAAAAAGAATTGCAAATAAAATTTCTGAATTTAAATTACCAGTAATTGAAGTTGGTCCTGGATCTGGTAGATTAACTAATGAAATTTTAAAGTTATCAATAGATGTCAAAGCAGTAGAAGTGGACCAGGATTTACAACCTACTTTATCTCTGTTACAACAAAAATATTCAAATCTTACCATTATTTATAAAGATATTATGAAATATAGTTGGCCTGATGAGCAGTACATTATTGCGGGAAATTTACCGTATAATATTTCGGTTCCTTTAATTATGCACTTAGCGATGTTTGTAAGAAAGCCATGTGTTTTTCTTGTGCAAAAAGAAGTTGCACAAAGATTAGCTGCAAAAATTTCAACATCTGAATATGGCAGACCTTCAGTTATCATACAATCTGCTTATGATGTGATTCTTGATGTGATTGTTCCAGCCACATGTTTTTATCCAAAACCAAAAGTGACATCTCAAGTTATAATCTGTATACCAAAAGAAAATTTAAATATTAATTGGAAAAAACTTGATCAGCTATTAAAGCATGCATTTTCTACTAGAAGAAAACAAATAGCTAATTCAATTTTAAAGAAATGGCCTGTTTTGAGTGAAATATTACAGAAATATGAAGAATATGAAAAATTACGAGCTCAAGACATACCTGTGAAAATATTTCAATCTCTTTCAAATCTGATTACTTGAGATTTGTAAATTGATTCAGATTCTATAGTAGTCATTATCAATTTTAATTTAATTTACTTGAGATATTTATATCATTTTTTATACTTTATTTCCTAAATTTTAACATTTGTACTTAAGATATTAATATATTTTTTGCTTTTTTAATAATTTACATAGTTGTACTGTAATTTAAAATCTTTAAATTAGAGATGTTGATTTATCTTGATATAATATAAAATATTGATTAATATGTTAATATCAGTTTTTAATTTCACATTTTTACTTTAGATAGTATCGAATAAACTGATTAGTAACAATCATTGTGACATTTGAAATTTTTACAATTAAATACTATTTTCTTAGTTTATCTAAAAGAATAGTGTTTTTAATAAATTTTGCTTTTGCAATTAATTAAGATTACTTGATTAAGTATTTTAAAAATCAGTCCAAAAACATGTTTCATTTCAAATTTTTGAATTAATCACTTTAGTTTTATAAAACATTATTATATTAATATGTATCTTTAGCATTTTTTTTATCTTTATGAAAAAAGAAGTTTTTCATTCTATTGAATATATCATGAAAAGTACTCTCGCTTTTAAAATTATCAGATTCAATTACATCTGATTCTGTATTAGATGAAAATGCTTGTAATGAATATAATTCATTCCATAGATCCTTTTCTTTTTGAGAAAGATTATTCCAACTTGGAGATTTAATCGAAATTTCAACATATAGATCACCGACTGAAGATGATGATTTCATTCCATATCCTTTTATTCTTAACTTTGCACCTGATGATGTTTCCTTTGGAATTCTTATTTTTACCGATTTTTCAGCAATCGTCGGAATGGCGCAAATTCCACCTTTTACAGCTAAAATAGGAGAAATTTCTTTTTGAATAAATAGATCCATTTTATTTCTGTGAAAAATTGAATGTTGTTTAATAGTAATTTCTATATACAAATCTCCATCGGCTGCATTTACACCAGCATCACCATAATTATGCATCTTTATTTCTTGTTTATCTTGTATTCCTTGAGGAATGGTAATTTCTAGTAAATTTTCCTGTTTTTTACGTGCTCTTCCTCCACATGATTGACATGGAGAGCTAACTACATATCCCTCTCCTCTACAAATTCCACAAGTTTGAGCAAATTTCATTATAAAGTTTTGCTTTACAATTTGACCAGTTCCATTACATTGTCTACATACTTTACGTTCTCCATTTGATGAACCAGTTCCTTTACATGGTAAACAACGTGTCATTCTAGGATATTTAATAGAAACTTTTTTACCTTTATATGCCTCTTCTAATGAAATTTCTAATCGATATTTTAGATCTGCGCCTGGAGTATTTCTAGTTTGAGATGATCGGTTAAAACCAGAGTTAAAACCTCCAAAGCCAGAGTTTCCAAACATGCTATTAAGAATATCATTTAGATCAATATCCATTCCACCTTGTCCAGCACCTGAAAATGGATTAAATCCTTCAGCTCCTCCTGCTGAACCAAACATATCATACTGTTTTCTTTTTTCTGAATCACTTAATACTGAATAAGCTTCAGATATTTCTTTAAATTTTTTCTCTGACTCAACTTTATTATCAGGATTTTTGTCAGGATGATGAATTTTTGCTAATTTTATATAAGCTTTTTTTATATCACTAGCACTGGCATCCTTAGGTACACCTAAAATAGAGTAATAATTAGCTTTTTCATTGTTTCTATACGACATATGAACTCCATAGGTTTATTGGATTTTAACATTTTCGAAAATTAATAGCAAGCTTTTTGTTGAATGATTTACTATTATTAATAATATATTTTGTATATAATATTTTATGAGTTATTTTTTATCATACAACTTAAAAATATTAACATAAAATAAAAATTTCACATGCGAAATCACGTATTTTATTTAATACGATGTATACTTTAATATCTTTTATAGGTTATTTTAACACTTTTAAATTAAAACAAATCAGGAGATAAAAATGAAATTCAAATCGATATTTTTCTGTATACTAATGAATGGTGTATATGCTGGTGGTTCTGGTAATTTTCCACAAACAACAAGTGAGATTGATTCTAATGCAAAACAACATCAAGAAACAAGTGAAGATATTAAGAATAAAAGTATTTGGAGTAAAATGGGTCGAAAAATAAAGAGAAAAGCTGAAAAACTTAAAGAGAGTATAAAACCGAAAAAAAGAAGGGAGTTATTAGATCATAATATTCCCAGTCCTTCAAAGAAAATAAAACCAATACAACTAGATTTTTCAGAAATTAGACCTAGGATGCCGTGGCATGATATGAAGGATATACTTTATAAAAAGTACGAGAAAGCTAATCCTGATATGAGTAGCTTTGAAATAAATCAACTTGTATCAACTAAACTCTATGAGATTATTCTTTATGGGATAAATAATACCTCCAGTCCTTCAAAGAAAGTAAACCTACCAAAAAATTATAAAGAAATTAGAGCAGATAAAATGAAGCTGAGTGCTTTAAAGCATATATTGTATGAAAAGTTCAAGAAAGCTAATCCTAATATGAGTGACTCTGAACTAGATGAACTTGCATCAATTAAACTCGCTGAGATTACTTATTATTATGATAAGATAAATAGTCTAGATTATAAAGAAATTAGAGCTGATACAATGACGGTGACTGCTTTAAAGCGTATATTGTATGAAAAGTTCAAGAAAGCTAATCCTAATATGAGTGACTCTGAAATAGATGCAGAACTTGTATCAACTAAATCAAATGATATGATTCAGTCTTATTGATGAGAGGACTAATAAAACAAAAATATGATTGACTTTTTATCGGCTTATCCAGTTTATTAGTAAAGTATTTAGTTATACATCAAAAAAGAGAAAAACAAGAGAATAATGAAGAGTATGAAAAATTCATAAAAGAGGCATCGCAGAAAGGTTAGATAAAGAAAAAAAGGGAATATAATAAGATATGAGAGTAATAATTAGTTTTTTCATTGTTTCTATACGACATATGAACTTCATAGGTTTATTGAATTTTAACATTTTCGAAAATTAATAGCAAGCTTTTTGTTTAATGATTTACTATGATTAATAATATATTTTATATGTAATATTTTTCACGTTATTTTTTATCATACAACTTAAAAATATTAACATAAAATAAAAATTTCACATGCGAAATCACGTATTTTATTTAATACGATGTATACTTTAATATCTTTTATAGGTTATTTTAACACTTTTAAATTAAAACAAATCAGGAGATAAAAATGAAATTCAAATCGATATTTTTCTGTATACTAATGAATGGTGTATATGCTGGTGGTTCTGGTAATTTTTCACAAACAACAAGTGAGAGTGGTTCTAATGCAATATAATATAAAGAAACAAGTGATTTTCTTGGAATATTTAGTAGACGGATGCAAAGAAAAACACCAAAACCAGAGCCTAAAACACTTCAAGAGGAGATAGATGAAGCTAACTTGCAAGCACAAGAACTTATACAGAAAGCAAAAGCATCACAAGAAGAAGCAGAAAAAAATGAATTGAGGCAAGCAGGAGAACATTTTACAAATGAAAACTGGAAGGAAGTTTATAGAAAATATCAAGAAGAACAAGATGCTAATTATGCACCAAAAATAAATACTAAACTACCAAAATCCAATCCTGAAATACCTGAAGAGAGGATGAAGCAATATAAGTTGAATCAAGAACGGGTGAAAAAGAGAGCAGAACAACAAGAAAAAGAATTTAAAACAAGTCAATTGGAGAAAGCAGGTAAAGCGTTTACAGATGAAAACTGGAAGGAAGTTTATAGAAAATATCAAGAAGAACAAGACGCTAATTATGTAGCTGAAGTACAAAAAGCAAAAGAGGAAAAGATGAAGTGAGATATGGAAAAGAAGAAGCAGGAGATTCGTGATTTGAATCCTGGTATTACAGATGATAAACTTAAGACAAAATTGGAAAAAGAAATTGCTCTAGCAAAGCAACAAGAACAGGCTGCGAAAGATCATCAAGAATACATGCAAAAGGAAGATAGGGCAAAGAGAAAGCAACAAAGACAGACTGAGATATATTATAAAAAAGATATGCAAAAGGAATTAGATAAGGTAAAGAGGAAGAAAAAAAGGTAATTATATTCTAAAAGGTAATTATATTCTAAAAGAAGATAGAAACTCAGTGAGAAATAAGTGATAGAAGTTGATATATAAGAAGATGTAAAGATATACACTAATGAACTGAAAGAATAAAAAGATCTATTTTGGGCGAAAAAAACTAGGTTAAAAAAACAAATTAAAAATAAATACAAAATAATCATCTTATATCTATAATTTCCATGCATACGATATTTTTTATTTTACTTTATATATTTATTAAAATTTACATAGTATTTCATTAAAAATTTAGTTTTATAATAATTCATATTCATATAAAAATGCTGTATATTCTTTTTACTAAATAATAAAATTTAGATTTATGTTTCTGAAATATTATAAAAATTTATATAGAAAAATTCGATATTTTTTATACTTAATTTATATTTTTTATACATAATAAGGTTGGAGGTAATAATGAAATCCAAATTTATGTTTTTCTGCATGCTAATGAGCAGTTTATATGCTAATGATAAAGATGTACAGAACTCTGATCATCTTTCAACGCAAACTGAAGAAGTAGATAAAAAGCAACAGGGAGTATTTACTAGAATCGATAAGTTTATAACTAGAGTCGGAGGAAATGCAATAAATAGTGTTAGAGATACAATGAGGAAAACAGATGAAAAAATATCCCCCCCAAACAACCCATTCACTGTACATGAGCAGGAGAGAAGATTGAGAAACTTGGGAAGAAGGCTAAGAGGTGAGACAACCTTTCTTGAAAAACCAGAACATGAAGCTACTAAACCAACTGCAGAATCTGCAGCTACAGATATACCTGCACCTGCACATACACCTGCAACATCTAAATCTACACTTACATCTATTCAACCTATAATTAAATCTCAACCTCATTTAAAAAGATCTAGCACTATGTGAATGAAATTCTAAAATATAAATGCAAATACAGCTAGAACTTCATAATCTTTATTTAAATTATATTTTTCACACTTTGTTTTAACATTTTAATTATACAATATATCAGAAGGTGATAATGAAATTCAAATTCATATTTTTCTGCATACTTATGAGTGGTGTATGTTTCGCTGGTAACAGTGCAGGAGGTCAAGAAGATTATCAACACTTAACTGAAACTCTTAAGCAAAAAAGTGATCAAACTATAATGAAACGAATAGGTAGTGGATTGATAAAAACATTGTATGAGACTTTCGATTATCTTGATACGAGAAAAAAATATTTTGAGCATCATGGCCGTCGCTCAATAAAAGATATCCAGCATAAGAAAGAGATGAATAGAGAAAGAGAGCACAGAAGAGGAATTGAGACACGAGATAAATAGAATAAGAGATAACATAACAGGAAAGATGATACTTGCTAGAAGCACAAGAGTGGATAGATACTTTTGATTCTTCACACAAGCTTCAACCTTTTGATATTAAAATTTACACTACTAAATTAAAGAATAAAGCAAAAATAAATATAAAATAATCACCTTACATCTATAATTTCCATGCATATGATATTTGTTTTACATTATTACTTCAATACTTTTAAATCATAATATATAAAGAGGTAAAAATGAAATTCAAGTTCATATTTTTCTGCATACTTATGAATGGTATATGTGCTGGTGGTTCTAGTAATTTTCCACAAACAACAAGTGAGATTGATTCTAATGCAAAACAACATCAATCAACAAGTGATTTCCTTGGAATGTTTAGTGGATGGATGCAGAGAAAAACACCAAAACCAGAGCCTAAAACACTTCAAGAGGAGATGGATGAAGCTAACTTGAAAGTACAAGTATTACAAGAAGAAGCAAAAAAAAATGAATTGAGGCAAGCAGGAGAAGATTTTACAAATGAAAACTGGAAGGAAGTTTATATAAAATGGGAAAAAAAACAAAAAGCTGAAAAAGCTCATCGTTTAGCTAAACTACAAAAAGCAAAAGAGGAAAAGATGAAGTTGGATATGGAAAAGAAGAAGCAGAAGATGGAAAAGGAGATTCGTGATTCGAATCCTGGTATTACAGATGATGCACTTAAGACAAAATTGGAGAAAGCAATCGCTCTAGAAGAGAGACAAAAACAGGCTGCGAAAGATCATCAAGAATACATGCAAAAGGAATTAGATAGGGAAAGGAGAAATCAACAAAGACAGGCTCAGAAACATTATAAAAAAGATATGCAAAAGGCATTAGATAAGGCAAGTAGGAGAAAAAAAAGGTAATTATATTCTAAAAGAAGATAGAAACTCAGTGAGAAATAAGTGATAGAAGTTGATATATAAGAAGATGT
>CAJXXZ010000007.1 GCA_913063285.1 uncultured bacterium
TTCACTAGAAGCTGCATTTTCTAAACAAGGTATTGCTATTGCATTTATAAGAAAAATTAGAGATAAATGTTTCATATGAATACTATATCAGTTTTTATTAAAGATACCAAGCAATATAAAGTGTAATTACTATGGTGTTTATTATGAAAAGTTTTTTATAATACAACTTTTTTATCTTAATTAATTATATATCACATCAGATCTGTACAAGATACTTGATTCAATCGTTTTAGTTTGCTTTCCTAATGTGAAAATTTAGTGTTAATTGATATTAAACTACTGTCAAGATTGTTGATTAATCAAATTCAAATAATGTGATATTATTGCTGATTTCTGCGAATCAACATTTGATCGTAAAAATCTCATCAAGAAGTCATGAGGATGATCAGCTGGATTTTCAATAAAGTATTTCATGAATTTTTCAAGTGCTTCAGGTGTCATATATTCTATAATTGAAAAATGAATTGTTTGATCATGATAATCTTTATTATTTATACCATAAAACAGATTTATTATTTCTTGATCACTTAAATTTTGAGTGATGACTTTTAAAGTATTTCGTTGTTCTTGATTTAATTTACCATAAGACTCAATCAGTAATAATACCATATTAACTTTTATATGACTTTTAAGTGCTGAGTTTATGTCAGTCTCTAAGAGTGCTTTCATTGCATTAATATGATTCAGCATTGCTTCTAGTGTTTTCATATTGTTTTTACCAGGATATCTAGTATTAATTAGCACTCCTTGTAGAACTAGCTCAATATTTTCATCTGTCACTTTAAAAACTATACAATATTAAAATTATACTTGACATATATAAACAAATCAGTAACAGTAAAATTACTAATAACTATTTTAGTAAGTTTAGTAGATATACTTAGACCTAGCATGATAACATATATATATATATTTAATTATATTTATATTTATAATTGAGAAAAAATTTTAAAATTAGTTAATAATACATTGATTTATATAAAAAAACTGCTAATCACACTTTGTGAAGTATATAATAATACTAATTTTGATAAGCACAACAGGAATGTTTAATGATGATGTAAATGTTAATCAAGTTAGTTTAACAGGCCTAGTATCAGAATCAGATGAAGATGATGTATCAGCTCCTGAAGCTATTTATGCACCTACTGAATTAGGTATATTAGGTCATAATGCTACTGAAAGTAGTATAGCAGACCTAATAGAAGAATCTGAAGAATCTGAAGAATCAGATGTTGTAGAAAAAGAAAATATTTTGATGGAACTAATGATACTAGAAGCAAAATTCAAATCAAATGAAGAAGATATACCTATTACTCAAGAAGCTGACATGAAAATTACTAATACACTAGAAGAAAAATTTAGAGAGGAAATGCAATCAAAAATGAATCGATTAGTTGAGTTAAGTAAAACTCATAAACTTGATTGGAAGCAAACTGAAGAATATGCAAAGCTTATGAAAGGTGCTCCATTAATCAAAATTATCTTTGATGAGCAATTATCTTTAAGGGCACAACTTATTGCAAAAATATCTCATAGCAAAGATGTAAAGAAGCCTCTTGTTGAGCAAGCAGTTAGCTCTGATGATGTTAAAACACCTCTTATTGACAAAGAGATAGCTGTTTTCGATAAGAAGAGTCCACTTTTCAGCGATGATATAGTAAGAAAAATTGAAAGCTTTTTAATTCCTAATACTATAGCAGATTTAACTCCTGATTTTATACATAAAGCATACTATATGGGTGGAATACCAATGTTTAACTTAGATCATATACATGATTTCAATATTTTACACTTTTTCTTAGTTGTTGAAGGTGTGATAAAGAGTAGTGATGTTTTATTTGATAATGAGCATACAAGTAAATTAAGTAAAATATCAATGCATATTCATAGAATGAGAGCAATATTAGATGTTGATTTCGATCTAAGTTCAAAGATTAAAAATCAGATATTAGCTAATATACTATCAATTTCTAGAGAACCTGATGGGTTTTCAACAAAGGAAATAGAATCACCCACTTTATTACAAAATATCAAATCAGCATTAGTTGACATACTACAAAACTTTGTTGAGGAAAAAGAGATGCAATTTATTATACAAAGAATGAAAGTTGGATTTTGTTTAGAAGAAGAAGAATTACAAGAATATATAAATAATTTACTAGAAGTAGATACTAAAACTAATATACATTCAGTAATTCGAGAACATATACGAACTAATCTATGTCTAACACTATTGTGTAGTCCAATGCAATATGAACCACTTGTAGTCAGTTTTTTGCAAACTTTAAATGCAAGAGAAGTTATAAGCATGTTTAATTCCTATAATATAATAGACTTGAATAGAAGTATTCTTTTATTTATTACACATATATCATATCAAATACTTGATGAATTATTAAGTTATCTATGTTGTGTTGGAATTGATGATGTACGCACTAAAAACATATTTCGAGATTTATTATTATATGTAGGCTCACCTAATTTGGATGAACAAAAATCAGAAATAATAAAAAAGTTTTTAAAAGTAATATCCAAAAAATATAGACATGAACTAAAAATAAATGGATCAAAATATATATCAAGGTTTTTAAGAATAATTAACTCCCATTTTCTAAATTTATGTAGTCATTATTCAATATCTGAAGGGATTTTTTCACCTATAGAATGTATATCATATCAGTCACTTGATGAATTATTAAGTTTTGTATGTTGTAGGAGTTTAGATCAAATGAATTACTTGTTTGATTTATCAGAATATGTGAAGTCACCCAATTTAGATGAACAAAAATTAAAAATGATACAGAAGTCTTTAAAATCAGTATTGAGAAAATTTAATAATGAAAATCATGAATTCAAAAGAAAAAAATTAAGATGTAGCAAAAATTGGTTTTCAATGATATTGCATGCATTTAAAATTATTATGCGATATGACTTACCAGCGTAAATAAAGAACATCTTAAATTAACAAAAATTCTATATATAATTTATAAAGTTAATTATATATTATAATTAAGTGTAAAATTAAAAAATATCTATTTACTTATATAAAAAAACTGCTAGTTATACTTTATGAAGTATACATTAATACTCACATTATTAAATATAGCAGCAATGCATAATGGTGATTTTACAATTACAGACAAGTATTCAATTAGTATAAATTTAACTGAATCTTTATCTTCAGATTCAGATTCAGATTCTTTACATTCAGGTTCAGATATATCTAAACTAGAAGCTGATGATCAATATTCAGAAGAATCAGTTTTAGATAAAGAATGTTTGGTTAAACCCGAAATGGCAATACCTGATTCAGTGACAAAACAAGTGAGATCACAGCTACCTTCTTTCTCGACAGATACTATAGATGATGAATACACAAGATTGATGTCCAAATTCAGAAGTGAAACGAATACATATGAAGTAATTACAATCTCTAATGGTACGCTTGATCTAGGTAATGAAAAATTCAGAAGACTTATGCATATCTATGATAAAACTGAGCGTCCAAATGAATGGTTGAACTTACAAAGGCTAGTTGTAGTAGCTGATCGTATTTCTTTAGAAGATTATAAATTAATATATATGCATATCTATCATAAAACTGAGTATCAACTGTATATGAATTTGTGGCAGCACATTCAAAAAGTAATTAGCGCACCCAATCGTATTTCTTTAGAAGATGAGCAATCAAGATATATGAGTATTCGTGATAAAATTGATAATCAACCATATCCTAATCTGCTGTCACATACTCAAAAATATATGCAATGGATTAGTGATTTCATGAAATACAAACCTACATTACTAAGCATACCTGAAAAGCCTTCACATAAATATCGTGTATTAGAAGGTATAGTTGCATATAATGCTCCATATTACCAATTAAAAAAAAATCTATATAATGCTAAAGATCTTTTTAGGTCTAACGAACTTATAAGAGAAAATATTATAACTAGAGTTATCTTTAGAGGAGCATCTTCTCTTAGAAAGCTTATCAGTAAAATTCCTTATATTAATCGTGATGTATTCAAGAATCATTTGGCAAAAAAAATTCAAGACTTTTTAATGCCTACTTCTTTTGAAAGGTTAACTTCTTCGCATGTAAAAAAAGTCGCATGTATACAAAAATATTCAGGCTTTATGGATTCGATTTATTATATATCAGATCCTGATCTACTGAATTTTGCTTTAATTATGAGAGGAGTAGTAATTGATTCTAATGATTGCTTTACAGATCATCGTCAAAGTAAAAACACAGATCTTTTAATAAGACACGTTGATAGTATAAGTAAGCTATTAGCTATTAATTCTAATATGCATCCAGAACTTAGAGAGCAGATAAAACTCAATCTGCTAAAATCAACAGCTGTTGACCTTCATATTTTACCAGGTGACTTACGAGTATTTATGGATTCTATTTATGCAAATTTAGATGTACAAGGAAATCTAAAAGCTCTTATATCTACATCAATAGATTCCATTTATTATTTTGAGGATCAACATAACTGGAATGAAGAAAAAGTAAAAATAGCAGTACTAGAGTATGCTGATGATATGCTAAATATATTAAAGATGAATCCTAATATGCCCTCAGATCTTCGAAGTTATATACGAGTTAATGTATTAAGAATATTATTAAATGAAGGTCATGAAGATAGGCTTTATAGAGGTCTGCCACGTTATATAAAAATTTTCATATTATCTATTCTTGAAAACTTAACTACACAAGAAGCAATAATGTTTTATACTAAACATCCTACAAGATACAGTCAGTTTTCACCTATACAACATATGCCTGAAGATACAATTAAAGAGCTGCTTATTAAGCACGCTTTTGATTCACCTTCATACTATGTACATTATATAGCCGAAGATTTACAATTCTTTGCAGTAGCAGAAGATCGTGATGAGGAAAAATTTAAAATAATAAAAGATATTGTGGAGTCAAATCTAGCAACAAGAAGAGCTATGTATCAATCTATGGGACAAGAACTAGAGAATATTCCAGATAAATACTTAAGTGATAAAGATTGTAATTTAAAACTTCTAGTTGATCGCGTAAATTGTAAATATAAAGTGTCATTTCGACCCTTTGCAGCCAAATAAGAACTGATTCTTAAGCTATAGTAGGTAGAACTAGAAGATATTTCAGATAAGTACTTAAATAATACAAATTTTAATTTAAAACTTTTAGTTGATCTAGTACATTGTAAAAGTTAAGTTTCATTTTTAAAATAAAATTAAAATTTTCAGAGCTAATACAAATTAGTCTACTAAAATCAATAGAACTATAGTGATTTAGTTTATATGTAATTAGAATTATTTATAGAACTTACTTATAGAAATTTAGATGCTAAAAACATAAAACATATCTCTCACTTATTATATATAAATTTCATAAATTATTTTCAAAGAATTTTAAATATCATATAGAAGAAGATGTATTAAGATATAATTTTGAAGGTTATGTAAAAACAGATTATATGAGAAGTAAAGTTGTCTTTTAGAAATTCTTTGGAAGACCTGTGCCACTTTGGTAATAGAAAAAAAATGCTAAATCATATTAATAGAATGATAACAACATTAAATAGTAATTTCAATATAAATTAAGAAGTAATGCATTCAATACGAGTTAATATGGTAAAAATATGTACTTTTTATTTTCATGAATTGACTGAAGATCAAAGATTATTTCTCAAATCAGAAACACAGGCTTTAACTAATGAATAGGTAATCGAGATTTTTCGTACAAGCACTTATTCTTATAATACAATAAATCTTTATCAAGTTCATGTTTTTCAATTATAGAGTATATGCGAATTGAACAGATTAAAGAATTAATGCAAGCATTGTATCATAATATCAATGTCATAATTTAATTTTATATAATGTTTCTGTGTATTGTATATTATATAAAAACCCTGATCAAATAAAAATTGGTAATAATATTTGAGTGTTTATAATCACAGAAGTGTGAACTTCAAAATAAGCTAAAATAAAAAAATCACTGGAAAATTAAGAAAGAATATCGAATCTTTAAACATCACGCTTACATTGTCTAAGTAATAAAGAATATCCTATCTTTAAAAGACATGATTTGTAATTTTGAGAATTAAAAAAATATGAAGTATTAAATATTATGCTTTCTTATTTTTATTTTTGAGACATACTTGAAATTAATTATTAACGTAAAAGTACATTAAAAATTGTAAAACTAAACATGAACTACAAATTTGACTATAAAAAAGCTTCATAGTAATTTAATATCAATTAATATTCATTTTAACTTTAGAAAACCAAACTGAAATTATTGACTAAAGTATCTTGCACAGATCTAATGCGATATATATTAATTAAGACAACAAAAGTTGTATTATAAAAACTTTATATAATAAAAATTACCCTAATTACACTGTGTGTTACTTGACTTATTTAATAAAAAATAATACATATGTCAGTATGAAACATTTGTCTCTAATTTTCCTTATAAATGCAGTAGCAATGTGCCTGGTTTACAAAATAAAATGCCTGGTATAGCTAGATCAGCAGATTTATCTCAAATGACACAATTAACTAATACAGAACAACATAGATCATCAAATTTTAAGGGCTGGACAGGATGTATCTCGGGAATGCAATCTTTACGGAACATGTGTTCATCTCGCAAACCTAAATCAATACAATCATCAGCTAGTGAATCTCAATCAATACAACAACCTCTATCAGTACAACCAACTAACTCCGTTGAACTAGATGAAACACAAGAACCAACTCACTTTGTGAAAGGACCTCAAACTGTTGATGAATGGCTAAGAAGTATTCCTGCAATTCGATCTTTACTTGGTGAAAAATCATCTATAATTCAAGAAGTTCTTGTAGAGAAAATTCCTTAAGGTGATGATATAACGTTATTAGTTCAAAGCTTTTTACTTCCAAATTCATTACAAGAGCTAAATCTTGATTTTATAGAAAATATATTAGATGAAAATCCAAACTTAATGAGAGTAAACCTAGATAACATAAAAGATTATTCACTTCGAAATATCGTTCAAATTATACGAGGATCTTCTGTGTATTCTAGACATGGTTTTGGTCGTAATAAAGAAAAAATACAAAAGCATATTGAAGAAATGGAGAAAATGTTGAATATTTCTTATATGATAATGAAATAATAAATGAAATTGATAGATTGATACATAAAATTCTTACAATGATTGATATTATATCTAAACACGAATTCTCATATTATATAATAAGAGTAGATCTTCTTTTCAAACTATCTTCTATTTCATCTAAAAGATCCCTATATGAACCTTCATCTGATTCCAAAAAATCTTGTTTCATTATCGGTTTTTGTGTAGACTTCTGTTTTTGATATTTTGTTTTGACAGAATATAATTCTGGACGTTCAAATATTTTTTCAACATATAAAGAGTTGTCAGAATACTTACTTGTTTTTATTTGTTTAAAATATCTATAAGTGACTAGATCATTATAAAGAATAATAGGTAGTGAATTTGGATCTGTATTTCTCAACACTTCTACTAATGTACTAGCTGGCATCATATCCATAACTAAAAATCCTATAGCAGATGAACTTACTTCCGTATAAAACGTTATTAATTCTTCTGGAGTTAATTCTTTTATAATGGATTTTATTTTTGATTTTGCTTCATATGATATATCTCCATAAAACTGATTAAATATTTTAAGTAGATTAACTCGTATACGACTCGCTACCAATGAATCATTCATATTAGAAGGAATACTATCTAATACATGCTTCATATTGTTAATAAAGCCTGATAATGCTATTCCTCTAAAATCATCATTAAACTCCTCTTGAAAATATTCGATGCTGCTCTTTTCCATTATTTCCATAATCAATGTAATAAGACTGTTTTCCTCTATTGATTCTAGATATGTAAGGTAGAGTTTCATCTCTTCTACTGTAGGAATAAGTTCTAATACATTTGCAACTTCAGATTCACTATGTGCTATATCTGGTATATATGCTTCAGTAAATGATTTCTGACTATGTGCTATATCTGGTATATATGCTTCAGTAAATGATTTCTGTGCTGCAGGTGTTATATGTGTGGTTGTGTTAGGTTCAAGAATGTTTACTGAACCTAATAACATTGATGTTAGTAAGTATTTCATAAATTTATCTTATCTCTTTTTTATATATAAGTCAAGTACTAAATTTTGATTGAATAAAGTGAAATTTTTAGTAATATAATCACTAGAAATATAAATGAGTCAAATATATTCACATTTATCATATCATTTAGAATTTAATATATCAATAAGCTCCTTGAAAAATTTAATTTTCGTACGTAATTCTGATATAATATTCAGGTAATATCCTATTCTCTCTTCTTCTACAAGCTGCTCTGTGTTTTTATTGATATTTGACTGTAGCACATCTTTAATTATTTTCAATTTTTGTGCAGTATCATCATCCGTATTTTCAAATAATTTCAAATCATCTTCAATAAGCATTACTATACCAATACATTCTTCATTCAATAAACATGGATGATCACAAATATACTGTATAACTGCTTTAACTACATCATCTGGCATATGTTGTATAACTGAAAACTCATAAGGATTTATATTTCTTGAAATATCTTGATAAAACTTTATTGCTTCTTCTGGATTCAATCTTTGAAAAACAGATAATATTAATGATCTTATATCGTCTTGTAGATAACCATAATTTTCATAATATTCATGTAATGTTTTAAGTAAATTAAGTACTATACGACTTCGAAGTTTTGAGTTCATTTCAGAATTACTATCTAATAGATCATTTACATTATTAATATGTTGTTTCAGTGTGATAGCACCTCTTTGAATATAATGAATATCATCTATATGTAATGCTTGCTGAAGAACTGAAAGATCTCCTTTTAAATTCAAATCTTCATATATAGATGCTATATATGATTGTGATTCCTTTGGTAAAGCCCAGTATGGAATGCCTATTGAGTTTAGTAGATTAAATTGTATCTGCTCTCGAAGTTCCTGATTCATATTAGGATTGATATCTAATAAACCTTTTATACTCTTAATATGTTCTGCTAATTCTTCTTCTACTCGATCTTCAGTAAAATGAGTTGTGTCATCTACCTGTATTGCTCGAATAATCAAAGCACGTTTTTTCATCTCAGAATCATCTATAGAACTTAGATCTAGATGTCTTAAAAGAGGCTCTTTATTTATTGCTTTTTGAATAACAGCAGGAATCAATTGTTCCATAGAATATAAAAAAGCGGGCTGTTCTTCTAAGAAAGTTAAACTTAAGTTACTACTTGGTGATTGACTAGATCTATGAAATATTAATCCTTGCTCCTCTGGTGTATGAGGCATAGATAGTGAACTTACTAGCATAGCTGTTAATAGACATTTCACAAATTTGTCATATCTTCTTTTTCTATATAAGTCAAGTGTCATAAAATTAAATACTTATAATACAAAATATTCTAAAATTAAAATATTGATTTTAACAGAGTGAAATTTTTAAAGATACAATAAATAGAAATATAAATTATTTTTAAATTTTTAATTTAAAGAGTTTTAGAAATGCTTACTTATTTTTATTTGTTGAAAAATTTTCTGTATTACATATACTAAAATTGATAATTAAACTTTTCAGTCATATAACATATAATTTATTTTTTTAAAAGGTGATTGATTTGCATAACTAAACTAATGATAAGCAATAATATTGTATTATTTTCGCTTAATTTTTATCTAATTATTTCTTGTCATTTTTATATTTTAATTTGCTCCTTAGGCAAGTTGAATATTTTATCCATTATTGGTATGAAATTTGGAGTACGTTCTAGTATTTGTGATAATTTAAAACAATGTTGTGATTTTAAGAATTCCTGTTTTAATTCTTCATCTTGATATACTGGGAGTTGAAGTATAGATAGTAATTTTAACATGTCAAGCTGACCTATTAATCCTGCAGTTATTGGTACAAAAATATTAGTGTAATCATCAATATTTTGATCTATATGTTCAATCAGTTCTGCAAATTGTACTTCAGATATATTTTCTATAATTTTCATTTTAGCGAGAAATAGCTGAGCCGAATACAGATGTCTATCATCTTTTCTATTTAAAATTAACATAATATCTTGAAGCTTCATATTTTTGACAATAGATATTTTAAATTCCTGCATATCTTCTGATAATTTAATACCGATCAATGTTTGCCATACATTTCTTCTTATTTCGAAAAGAAGTTGAGAATTTATATCTTGCCTCATCATTAAATGATGCATATTACGACAATATCTTTCTATTTCATCCTTTTTAGTATCAGCAATGTTTTGAGCATTGCCGATTTTTTTCTTCTTATCAAAATCAAATATAGAATTAATTTGTATTCTTTGTAAAGCCAAAATAAGATTATATAATTTAAAATCTATTTTGCGTAAATTTACTTTCTTCTCTTCAATAGCTAACATTATATTTTCTATTATCTCAGGAGTAATATTATGCAATGAAAAATGTACAGTATCAACATAATTACGATAATTCGATGGAGGTTGTTCAGTTAATTTTATATCATTCAGTCTATGAAGATTTAAACTATGTCTTTTAAAAATTTCATATAATAATTTCCTATTTTTCTTTTCTTCTGAGGTCTGAAAATTATCAACTGGCTCAATTATAGTAATCCTCTTAGAACCTCGTTGAACAGTGGTTGAAGAGCTAGAAGATGAAGCTGCTTCCGTGCAGAATGAAGAAGTTGAAACTAATTCTGCATACATGCTGGAAGGTGTTTCTTCTTTAGAAGAAGTAGATTTAGGTATTGATATGATGTTTATAAATATCATTGCTAATATTTGTTTTATATACATATTATAATATTAATCATGTATATTAATAAAATCAATTCAACTTTTTTAAAATAATATTTTTTTACATAACGATCATGTTGTAAACTGCATTACTTTATAGTATTTCTTCAACTTTTTCTGCTTTTTCTCAATATTTCAAGTACTTTTACTGAATTTTGATTTTCAACTATTCTAAGTGATTTTATATGTATTTATTAAATAGTTGATTTGTGTTTTAAATTTATGATTATTAAATAACTTTTAGTAGTGATATTATAATAACTAAGTATAACTAATTTTTTATTAAATCAAAAAACTATTAAATCACTCTGATTTACTTTATTTCACAAAGCATTATTAATTTATTCGGTGCAATCTACATTTGAAGATATGGATTAAGTTTCATAATTAATTCAGGAAAGCGTTCTATTATTTGTATCTTTTTTCTTAACGTATCATCATTTAGATATGATTCATCTCTAATGCCTAGTGATAATAATTTTTCTTCAGTTTTTGCATCAGGATGAAAACACTTTATATATTTAATCAAAGAACCAGGAAGCTTAACTCTTAACTCTTTGAAATTTTTAAAATCACCATTCTTATTTAGATTTATAAGACTAGATTGTAATATCAAATGTACAGACATTACTTGAATTAGTTCATCACTAATATAATGACTTGCACTTACATGTCTTATAAACTTTTGAAAATCATCAATCGACATTCTATTTAATAGGTACAATTGTAGGTTTATATGTTCTAGAAGACTTCTACTTGCAATGGACATAATCTTATCAGGTGTTATATCTTGAAAAAAGGATTCTATGTTTGCAACTATATTTTGTATTGGTTGATTATTACTAGAGAGTGAAATCAAGCATATATTAATTATTATCTCAGATTCAACGAAGTCATCCAGCTTATGTTTACTAAATAAAGATTCTATAGCAAATAAGTGCTCTGATATTTCTCTTTTTGTTTCATCAGAAGCTTCGCCTAAATTCATTAGACTACCATCCATATCAAAATAGAAACTAGATTTAATTTTGAACGCTTGTACAAGTGTAATAAATTCCTTTAGTCTATCATCCTGTATATTAGCTATATCTATTTGCTGTTCTTGCATAGATGCCATTATCTTTTCCATCTTTCGCAAAGTAATACCAGCAAATAGAGAAGAAGCACCCCTACGAATCTGTTGATGTAGAGAGTATGGATGATCTGCACCTAAAGGTATTATAGATGTTCTTTCTGAATCATCTACTAAATTAATATTAATTCCATTTTCTTCTAAAATTTCACGTAATTTTCCTTCAGTTGCTGAAATGCGAACATCTACTTGAGTGGATGTAGCATCAGTTAAAGAAGGTTCTTGCAAAACTGGATTGAACGTTGACATAGAATTTACTAGTATCATTGATATTATGTATCTCATACAAGTACATAACTATATATTTATCTGAAGTTTATCAATACTTATTTAATTAATGTAAGCAATTATATATTTTTGCTTCAGTTAAAGACTTTAAAATTTGAAGAATTAACTTACTTTTAAGTCAAAAGAAGTGTTTATAGTTAAATTCTCTTCAACTGGCTTCGTCTCATCTAAAATACCTATCGATGCCAAAATTCTTATGAACATTACAAGTTGAAATGTATCGTAAAAGAAAGTTTTCAGTAAATTTTATTTACACTTTAAAATAAAAGTAATTTTATTAAATCAACTTTAAGTTTGTCAACGAATCTTATGTAAAAATTTTCACATCTCTTCATTACATGTATTAAATAATTTATAAAAGTTATGCGTAGTTTGTGATGCGACTAATTCATATGTTACATTTTTTATATTTGCTATATATTGTGCTACATACTTTACATATGCAGGCTCATTTTGCTTACCTCTATATGGTGTTGGAGCAAGATATGGAGAATCCGTTTCAATCAACATACTATTTAATGGAACGTATCGAGCAACTTCTCTTAAATTTTCGCTATTTTTAAATGTTACAATACCTGAAAATGAAATATACCAACCTAAATTTAGCATTTTTCTTGCAAATTCTTTTGTTCCGGTAAAGCAGTGTACAACTCCAGTTGCGTATGAAGATTTTAGACTATCATATGTTTCTGTTTCTGCAGATCTAGTATGTAAAATGATAGGCAGATTGTTTTTGATAGAAAAATTTAAATGTATTTTAAAAGATTCAATTTGCTGAGTTAAATTTTCACTTTTAAATAAATCTAATCCTGTTTCTCCTACAGCAACTATATTTTTTTTCCAATGATTTAGATATTGTTCAGTTTTTAATATAGAATCTTGATTTACACTTAATGGATGAATACCGGCACTCATCCATATATTTGCTTGATTCTTGTTATTTTTCACAATTTCAGATATTACATCAGTATTATCAAAGTCAGTTGATACACATAACATACCAGTAACATCATTTTCTTTGGCATTTTGTAAAACTGCGGGTAACCTGCACTGTAACTCTGAAAAACTTAAATGGCAGTGGCTATCAATTAACATTTAAGCTCATTATATTCATTTTTATCAATTATAAGCAAGCAGCAGTATACAGCGCTTAATTATGTAGCTTTAGTTGAGATGTGATGATTAAGTCTATTAAAAAATTTTATTAAAAATCTTAATCAGCACCAATTTGCATTTGAAAATTTTTCATATACCTCATTTGAGGATTCTAAAAATCCATTCTCATTGATAAAATCACATCTTTCAGGAGAAATTTCATCGATTAATACTAATTCGTTATTAATAAATCCAAATTTTAGTATTTGTGATGAAAGTTGTAATTTAATATGTTGTAATAATGCTTTTACAATATCGTGTATTCTTTGAGCTGTTTTTACTATATTTTGTATTTGATTTTTTGTAAGCCATTGAAAATGTATGATATGATTTGAGGAAATTAAAGGATTGTTTAATTTTTTTGAGTTCATGTACCATTCTAAAAGAGGGTGAGATAGTATAGTGCCTGCTTTAATACCAAATTTTGTTTGTAAATTTTTGCTTGCTATACTATGTATTTGAACAAATACTGCACATTGTTCGACTGACTCAACTAACTGTTCTCTTCTATTTAATGTATAAATAAGATGAGTACGAATGCCACATTTTGAGAGATACTCTAATATTTTTGCAGAAATACTAACTCTTTGAGTATCATATTCAGTATTGCAAAATCGCATTATAAGTGAGCCAAATTTTAGTCCGCGAAAAAAGTTTTTTTTTTACCTTGATAGACAATGTTTGTGCTGTTAATATTATAAGAATTTTGCATTTTTAATAAACTACTATTAATTTTATGAAATTACAAGATACTTGTCTTTTTTACATTGTAGTTTACCATAATATTGTGAAAATTATAAGTTGGAATGTAAATTCTGTCAGAGTTCGTTTACATTTATTAAAAGAGTTAATCGAAAATGAGATTCCCGATGTAATTTTATTACAAGAAACAAAATGCGTGAATGATCAATTTCCAAAAGAATTTTTTGAAAACTATGGTTATAATGTATTTTGCTCAGGACAAAAAACTTATAATGGAGTTGCGATTATTTCAAAATTTTCAGTAGAAGATATTTGTGAAAATGAAATAAGTGAAGAAAAAAGATATCTTGAGGGACTGATAAATGGAAATATATGGGTTGCATCAGTTTACATACCATGTGGAGCTAAATCAGAAGAGTCATATCAAGATAAACTGAAATTTTTTGATAAATTATCAAAATTATGTCAGGAAAGATTGAAAAAGAAGGAAAAAATAATATTAGGAGGTGATTTTAATGTGGCATTGACTGATCAAGATGTACGCTATGTAGAAAGATGGCAAAATAGTGTTTTATGCAGAAAAGATGTACGAGAAAAAATGTATAATTTGATAAATATTGATTCTGAGAATTGTTTAAATGTTGCATCATCCAATGTATGTGATAATGGTAAAAATGCATATACTTGGTGGGATTATAGAAGGCCAGATGATGGATTACGAATAGATTATTTTTTGTATCAAGGTGTATCAGTTGAGCAATTTCAAACTTTAAAACAATATCGTACTAAATTACGACCAAGTGATCATGTGCCAATTGCAATTACGATAAAAAATAGCTAAATTTATGAACAAATTGAAACTTCATATTTTAAAAATCAAGTTAGTTTTTATATCAATTGATAGCTGAAAACTAAAATACTAGATCTAGCAATATTTGAGAGGGTAATTTAGACTACTAAAATTAGTAATATTATAGGAAATAATTTAAAAATCGTAAAAAATTATTTAAATAACGAATGATGATTTTGAAAGTAATTTGATTAAAAAAATAGCTAATAGAGTAAATTTAAAAACAACTTATTTTACTAATACAAAATATGAAAATTATGTCAACAGATAAACATTTTATGGCCTTTGTTTACATGAAGTACTTTACTATAAGTATAATCTTTTACCAGATTTCACTAATTTAATTTTATATATTATAAGTATAAATTATAATAAGAGTTAAAAAAATAGCGATTATAAATTATAAAAGCTGGTTATAAGATGTTATTAAATTCATTTCAAGTCAATTAGTTACTTTGATGATTAGTGATATTTTAGTATCAAAAGGCGTAAAATTAACAATGAAATAGATAATAAATTATATCATATAGATATATTAGATGAACATGGTAGTAAGTATCAAAATAATTTATAATGAATTTAGTCAATTAGATATTATTTTTAATAATTATGCTATTACAGGTGTAAATTAGTATATGGTATGATAGATTCGGTGCATCACTAAATGTCATAATGTTCATAAAATCAATGTTAACTGTTTATGTTGTTAAAATATAAATATAGTATTGGCTTAAAAATGGAAAATTCATCATTCACATATTTCATAAATCTAAATTTGTAAAAATAGCAATCGCTTGAAGCAAAGTAGCTTTATGAAAGCATGTCAAAACAATTTCATGATATAATGCGAAGTGAATACATTTTTAACTTTCTGTATTTTGATGTAGTTCTAAATGCCAATATGAAATTCAATACTTGAAAATAATACTGAGGTAATGATATAGTGGTATGTGATTAAACTTTACTTAATTGTTATATAGATAAATTATGTAAAATTTTTGCTACACTTTATTTAGAGCTTGAATGAGTATAAATATATTCAAGTTACAAAATTTAAAATTGATGGTGATATTTTGACTGATAGTAATTTTACATTTAAAAAGCATGAAAATTTCACTGATAGTAATTTCACACTCAAAAGCATGAAAATTTATGTTGTTTATTCATGATTATACCTACTTCTCTATGTCGGTACTCATCATAATGAAAAATAAAGGTATTTTATCTTGAGCAATCAAAAAAAGTAATAGAATTTTATTATATTTTTATGAATTAAATCGACAGTAAAATACTTCTTAAGAAGAAAGTAATGAAAAAACTCTATAACAAATTACAAATAAAAAGCGTATCAAAATTATGGTAATAAAACCTTTACTGAATGAAGCTAATTTGATGACAATTGATACTGATCATATGACAATCAAGATCAGATACTTTATATTTTGAGATTTATTCGAAAAATATCATGAAAGAAAAGTGAAGCTTTTCAGGTATAAGTTATGAAAAATTTAATTCTTATGTTAATAATTCTTATACTTTCTTTTTAAATTATGATTAAAGTTAAGTGTTATTAGTATTTTGATCACTTTTTATTAGTCTTCATGAAAAAAATTAGATTATCGAAATAGATTAATAAACATTTTTAAAATTTTCTTAGCTTCAAAATCTTTTAAGTCTTCAATCACCTTTTTTACAATTGCATCAAATTGTAAATCTTGTACTTTTTTAATTACATTTGGTAAAAATTTCAAATTTGCTAAAGCTGGCACTTCATTGACATCAAATAGAGAACTATTTTCAGGAAGTTTACCATAAATATGAGCAATACAAAGTTTGACATTTTGAGGTAACGTATTTAAAGCTAACAACTCATAATAAAATTCATCTTCTCTTTGTTGATAATACTCATGTGTTTTTTTGATTTTTTCTTTCTCATCACATAATACGTCATCTAGAAATAAACAAACAGATATTACTATTTCTTTTTTGATGCTTAAATTTAGATCATAATCAAGAGCTTCATAAGCTGCTTTTATATGACGTCGAATACAATCATAATGTAGAAGTATAGCTGCTTCCAAAACATCCTGATCAAGTATTGTTGGTAGTGAATTAATACCTAAATGTTCAAATTTAGTTGTACTTAATAATTTTGCAACTGATAAAATTTCTTTTAATGTAAAATTCATACCATCAGTATCGTGAAAGTTTACTTCACCTTTTTGAACAGCATCTCTTATTTTCTTTGTGATTTTTTGCATAGTTTCCAAACTAACATCTTGAAGTGTAGTAAATTTATCTTCATGTGAATCATTATGTTTAGCTATTATTTCATTTAGTACTTTTTCAGATCTCTTAGAAGTACTCATTAATAGCCATGAAAATTTTTCTCTAACTGAAGAAAACGTTTCTCTTGCTGATGTAAATCTTTCAGCTACTGATGAAAAACTTTCCCTAGCTGCTGATAACATTTTCGAAAAACGTGATGGTTCTGTGTTTTCAGGAAAAGCAAAAATTTCATCTAAATTTGGTGAGGCAAGGTTAGTTTCAGCTGTTTGAATATTTAATATAGGGGAATTACTTTCTAAGTCTTGTGCTGGGTGCATTGAAATTATATTTATCAAAGTTATTGCGAGCAAATATTTCATAATTTATCATAAAATTAATTTTGCTTTTAGTCAATATATATATAAATAAAAGTTATATCTTGTGGTGATTAAATTTGTATAATTTGAAAGTTATTTATTTTAATATGTAATTTAGCTATAAACTTATAAATTCAGTCAAAATATATAAATTATTATTACAGTACAATTTCAAGTAATCTTTAAACTTTATTCACTTTATACTTTGTTTAATACTTATCATCGTTTAAATTTCAAAACACCTTACATCTCAAATTATTATTTCTTAAATTTACATAGTAATTACTGTAATTGTCATTTGTATGATATAAATTGTGTGATTTGTGATTTTATTCATTATATTTTTGCATACAAATATTTTGTAATGAAGTATTTATATTTAATTTTTGTAATTATATCAGGTTCGTGTAATAATGATGTTGGTAAGCGTAAATTTCAATGTATTTAATACTATTAAGTTAATAATAAATACTAGTCATTTAAAAATAAATTTGAGTTTTATGTAGCTGAAACATTAGATAAAAATAAATTTATAATGCAATTTAAATATTAAATTTAGTAAAAATAAATTTTATGTTTGAAGTTTAAATTCACTTTTTACACTTATTAAATTACTGAAATTATGATTTTTGTAAATTTTCATATCGGAGCAGCAGGATTTGAACCTGCGACCCCCTGCTCCCAAAGCAGGTGCGCTAGCCAGACTGCGCCATGCTCCGATATCATTAATCATATAATTTATATGATAATTTGTCAATTCTGCTTATATTAAAATATACTGAAGCTGATTATTTTAGGTAAGTGAAAAAGTTTTTTAATAATAAGTTTAAGATTAATTGTAGTGAGATTTCAATATTTTTATTAAAAGATGAAATATAAAAATTGAAATTGAGTAATTGTAAGAAATATTTTAAATTATTACTGATTTTTAGTTTTAAACTTTTGCATAATTTTCATTCATTCTATGTTATCAATATTAAAATATAATTTGACTATAGTAGTGTATAAATACTATCTGATACATCTGACATTTACTTTTTTAAATATTTCCTTAAACATTCACTACATAATTTTCATTCTACAAACATTTGATAATACAATTTATTTATGAAATTTTATAAAGTATACAAGTTGATTTAATTATACTTTTGCTCAATAGAGTATAAAATGCACGACATATTTTTTAATAATCTTCATAAATATCATTATCTCTCTACTTTAGATAGATTTATTTAACTATAATTAAGTATAAGATATATGTTTTCTTAAAAATTACAAATTATATTATCATCACAATAATTATTTTTCAAATATATTTACAAGCATCACCGCAACTTTCAAAAAGTCAAAATAAATACTACAAAAACAGATATTGAAATGATATATTAACAATTTAAATATTTAAAAACTATGATTACTTATACATAAAATTTAAATTATTTAGTAAACTTTTTAGTGAAATTTGTTCAACTTTTAAAATTAATATGAATAATTATTATAATTTTAGATGTAATTTTTAATATATGTGTTTAACACTTTTCATTATTATATTAACTTTAATTTTATTAAGATTCACAAGATAAATAGCTGTGTCTAATTTCATTTTTAAATTTCTTTACAATCAACTTTAAATTTCATGATATAGGTAATTAGCAACGAATCATAAAATAAATTACAATTTCGTAAAGGTGCAAAATTTTTTTGAATAATCTAGTTTTGAAATTACTTTTACTTTCATTTGTAAATTTCTTTACAATCAATCTTAAATTTCATGATATAGATAATTAGTACTTAATGATAAAATAAATTACAATTTCGCAAAAGTGCAAAATTTCTTTGAATAATCTAGTTTTGAAATTGCTTTTACTTTCATTTGTAGATTTCTTTACAATTAACTTTAAATTTCATGATATAGGTAATTAGTACTTAATGATAAAATGAATTACAATTTCGCAAAAGTGCATCATTTCTTTGAATAAGTAGTTTTAAAATTGCTTTTGCTTTCATCTGTAAATTTCTTTGTAATCAACTTTAAATTTTATGATATATACAATTAACAATAAATCATAAAATAAATTACAATCTTGCAAAGGTGCGTAATTTCTTTGAATAAGCTAGTTTTCGAATTGCTTTTGCTTCTATTTGTCGAATTCTTTCACGAGTAACATTAAATTGCTTACCTACTTCTTCTAAAGTATGGTCACTTTTTGTACTTAAACCAAATCGTAGACGTAAAATTCGTTCCTCTCTTGAAGTTAGTAAAGAAGAAAATCCTTCCGTTAGAGATGCTTTTAAGCTACTTTTCATCATCGCATCAAATGGAGATACAACATTAGTATCTTCGATAAAATCTCCTAATTGACCATCCTCATCACTACCTAATGGCATTTCAAGGCTAACTGGCTCTTTTGCCACTTTTAATACTTTTTGCACTTTTTCTGTCGGTATATCCAATACTTGCCCAATCTCTTCGGCTGATGCTTCTCTTCCTTTTACATTTAAAATTTGTCGCGACACTCGAACGATACGATTAATTGTCTCTATCATGTGAACTGGTACTCGAATTGTTCTTCCTTGATCTGCAATAGCTCTAGTAATTGATTGTCGAATCCACCAGGTTGCATATGTTGAAAACTTGTATCCTCTCTCATGTTCAAATTTATCTGCAGCTTTCATTAAACCAATATTGCCTTCTTGTACTAAATCTAAAAATTGTAAACCTCTATTTGAATATTTCTTTGCTATTGAAATTACAAGTCTTAAATTTGCTGACACCATTTTGTCTTTTGCCACTTTTACTTGATTATATGCATTGTGTAAAACTTTAGTTACATTTCTAAACTCAAGCAGAGGCAGCTGAAGCGGCTCAATACATTCTTTTATTTTTTCTTTTGATTCATTAATTTTACTTGAATTTTCTTCAATAAATTTTGCTAATTTGGTATTTGCTGAAGAAATTATTCCTTTATTCCAATAATTTAAAAAATCCATTCGTTTTATATTATATGTTTCTGATAATTTAATTAATTTTAGCTCAATTTCTGATATATCAGTGTTAATTGTAAAAACACTGTGAATTATTTCATCAACCTTTTGTCGATTTAGATGTAAATCAAATACAGCTTTTGAGACTTGTAAGGAAAGTTCATTATATTGTTTTTCAAGATCTTTTGATATTGATTTTTGCTGCTCATAGCAAAGAAATACCTCTTTTTGAATAGGTTCAAAATCTTTATAAATTGCAAATAAAGCTTCACTTTTTTCTGTAGCAAATTGTGTAATTTCTTCAGTAGATAAATCAGTTTTTTCTTCCGTATTATCTTCAGAAATTTCTACAATGTCCTCAACTTCTATGTATTCTTCAACAGCAATATTTCCTAGAATAAAATCATTATGTAATTGAGAGATTACAGATAGAGTTTTCGGTATTAGTGATATGGATCGAATCATATTTTTTTTACCTTCTGAAACTTGTTTAGCAACTGCTAACTCTTCAGAACGAGATAGTAAAGGTATATTACCCATTTCTCGTAGGTATAATCTAACAGGATCATCACTACTAAATGAAGTGCGCATTATTCCTTGAGAGTTTTCTTTTTCATAAGTGTCATATACTCTAATACCCTTACTCTCTAGATTAGAAATTATGGATTCTAGCATTTCTGTAGAATAATTTTCGGGTAGATGTTGAATAACATCAGCATATGTAAGTATATCTTTTTGTTTATGTATTTTTAAAATAGAGCTTAATGCATCTTCAATGTTCATGGTATATTCCTTTTTGCTTTCGTATGTCATTTTGACTGAATTGTATTTAGATATAATTTATATACTTCTTTCCAATGTTGAGAAATTTGTTGAATATCATTGGATTGTAGAATAAATGGAGCTAATTGATATGTTTCAGGTGCACAACACACGTTCACCATATCAGTAAATTCATTTTCATGCAAAAAGTCAAGAGTTTTTTTGTAATTTTTTTCTAAATATTGCTCATGAAATTTTAGTAAAGCTTCTCTCATATTATCAAAAGATTGTGTTAATTCAATGTTTAATAGTTCATCACAAACATAGTCTATAATTGATGGATGATGAATAATTGTAGAAAAAAGAATTTTAATATAAGTCATATTTGAATTAATATAATGTTTCTTAGATGCATTTTGAGTTAATTGAGTGTTTTTTTTATTATGTTGTAATTTTCCCGCAAAATGAACTTCTTCATACCAGTAATTTTTCCAAGTTTTTAAATATAAATTTTTGATGTATGAATTTTGTGTTTCTTTAGTCAACAAACATAAATTCTCATATGCTTTTACAGCATGTTCTATACCTTTTGTATGATATATTGATGCTAAATTTGCACTTTCCCAGCAGAAACGTACTAGAGAAATACGTGGTAAATGATTCCAGTCATTTTTAGTATGTATGTTAAGAAAATTTGCAGGATCTAAATCATTTGGCAGTTTTATAAATGATATACTATGACCTGGTTGAATAGTAGAAAGAGCAATAACGGCTAATTTTTGCATCGCATTTTGTCCTGCAATATCTCCATCGAAGCAAACTGTAATATTTTTGTATTTTGACCATAAAGTTTGTAGATGTGTTGCATTTGCAGCAGTACCTAATGTAGCAACAGATGGAATATCAAATTGAAATAAAGTAAGAACATCTAAATAACCTTCTACTAAAAATATTTCTTTATATTTTTGAGTTGAGCTATGAAGATAATGTAATCCATATAAAGATTGCTTTTTACTAAATAATGTACTTTCAGCACTATTAATATATTTAGGAAAATTATTTGCATCAGATATTTTACGAGCTCCAAATGCGATTACTTGTCTTGAATTTGTATTATCAAATATTGGAAATATTATACGTTTTTGCATTATATTAAGCAGAGAGTAGGGTAGTCCAATGTAAGTTAAATTTTCTTTTGTAATTTTATTATCATGACAAAATTGTTGAAATTGTTTCAATGTTGAAAAATAACCAAGTTTAAATTGATTTTGAGTATTTGAAACAATATTACGCATTTGTAAATATTTTAAAGTGTCAAATGATCTAAGTAAATTATCATGAAACCATGTAGTCAGATGATTAAGAATTTGTATGTATTTTTTAATAGCTGTAAATTGATGTTTTTCTTGTACTTGAATACCATACCAATCAGCAATTTTTAAACAACTTTCTCGAAAAGAAATATTATGCATTTTTTGTACAAATGTAAATATATCTCCACTTTCTGAGCATCCAAAGCAATGAAATCGACATTTATCATTTTGTATATAACAAGAAGGAGTTTTTTCCATATGAAATGGGCATGATATTACCATTCTTTGACCTAAAATCTGAATTTTGCAGTATCGACTTATTACTTCACTTATCTTTACTCGTGATTTGATAATATCTGATAAAGTATGCATATATACTATTATTTAATATTTTATTCATTTTTGAAATATATTAATATAAGTGAAATGATGAGTACAATGACGAGTAAACAGAAAGGCTTAAAATATGCAAAATAATCAAAATAATGGAAATTCAAGCAGTATTTTGCAGATACTTTTTAAATATATATTATATATTTTTATCTCATCATGTATTTTATATACATCATGGATATATGAAAGTGAAATTCTTGCAATTTTACCTAATAAAGCTCAAATTGTATGGAAAAAAAGTATATCAAGAATATCAGAAGTATTGTATGGTAACCGTATCATTTTTAATAAAACTAATGATACATATGAGCATTTAAATGAGCATAAATTAATTGGACTTCCCACAAAAATAACCATGGCTGATTTTGGAGTAGGTACACGTTGTCAAAATAGATTGATTAAAGTGCTATCAGCTGAGGCTGTATGTGATCAACAACTTATGATAAATATTTTCTACTCAGAAGGATTTCCAAGTGAAGCTCATCTGTATTCTCAAAATGGAACGAATAAGATAAAAAGTGTGTCAGTTGGATTTGAATCAAAAATTGTATTTGAAGGATTTGATTCTCAAGATGGTATTGATAAAATAGTCATTGATTTGAATGCTGACTTTACTACTGAAAAAGGAAAAGATTTAATGCGAATTTTAATCGAATATCACTACTATGTTGGCATTGATGGACTAGAGTTTATAATTCATGAAGGATTTATTTATAATACTCGTAGTGGGCAAATAATTGAACGTACTATAGCTGGAGTAAGTACTAATGATGATAGAGGAATGTATGAAGATATGAATGCCACATGGCGTCTACAAATGACTGCTAATGGATCTGTCAATATGGTACGCGTTGCTTAAAATTGCATAATATTTTACTAAGTTGGGTAAATTATATTAGTGTATAATTTTCGTTATTTCATATTATATTTTTTATCATAGTATATATTACGAAAAGATTTTGACTTTTATCAAATTACATATATGTAAAGATATTTATTATCATAGCGGAATCTTTTTACATAAAAATTTCAATATATTTCAAAGCAGTATAATAAAAAATCAATTATTTTTCAACATGAGTTTTTATGCTTTATATATATTTTGATAAGCTAAATTCTTTGATAAATCTTTCATAAATTTATATTAAATATATACCTTATTTTGTGTAAAAATAGAGATACTCAATTTGAGAATACTGAAGTGACAATCATTTGTATTAATTTTTAAAATGCTAGAGAAATACCATATCAAGATCTTCTAATATTAGTACAAAGTCTATGAAATTAATTTGATATTTCGAATAGATTTTCAGGACTGTATTACAAAATATTTCATTTCTCATTATGTCGTGCTTAGAATTCACTACTTTCTAAAAGCTTTTTTTACTGATTAATATTTGTACTTATATATTATGAATCTTTAAATTTCAATATTTTTTTCAGAGAAAGATAACTAAAAAATACTTAAATGCTTTCGATTTCTATATTTAATTTTTCCAAAATTTAGATGATAACTAGAAATATTACATGTAATTGCTATTTAGTAATTTTATTTGATAGATCTAAATAATTCTGAGATAAAAGCTTACATATTTAATAAATCTTAGTAAAACTTTTGATATATATAGTTTCAGAATTTTAAGAAATATATAATTAAACATACTTATTAAAATGACGCTCCATCTCTGATGATACAAGAGTGTATCTTTTTACATATTGCTCAGCTTTATAATTGTTATCTTTCTCATCTAATACATATAGTACAATCAATACATCTCTTATTGCATCAATACGTAAAGATTTTCTTGCTGAATATATATTTTCTCTCCATTCTGGATGATCTTTAATAACTTTTTTATCTGGTTTTGATTTCATTAATTCTTTTATATTTGTATATTGATTTTCTGAGACTTTCACAGGTATCTTACTAGGATCATAAGTATCAAAAATATCATTAGTAGGATCATTCGTTATGATTTAATATCCTTCTTAATATTTTTTTCTATTTGTTCAATATTGATTTTATTAATTCTAAAATAGCTTCATTCTTTTGAAGAAGCGTAATATATTGACACGTCATATGAATCTTTTTTTTCCTATAATCTTCTAAATTTTGATAATTAACTAGACTTTTTATACGTTTTACATTTGCTTGAGGTAGATAAAATTATCCATACTATTATAATAAGAGTATTCAATTTCCTTCATCTTCTGCATATAATGGATACATAATTTGTTCATATATAAGATAACCTGCGTTTCCTTCTAAACGTAGAATATTTGGAATATCACATATAAATTTATATTTTACTACTTCCCATAGATCTATTGCTATTCTACGTAACATATTATTTATTTGTTTCAAGCTACTAGAATAATCAATTTCACTTTCGTGATAAGAAATACATCTTAGATTTAAGTAATTTTTTACGATTTCAAAATCTTTTGTTGATACCTCTGGAAATTCCTTATTTATTAGTTTGTCATAATATTCATTGAAGTCACCATCATAATTCCAATATATCCATTCCGAGTAGATCTTGTTCACTTGCAGAGTTGTTACACTCCTTCTATGATTATTATATTCGAAAAAGGTTAATAAACTGAAACCTTAACATTCTATATATAAATATTTTAGTTGTATATATAAACAAATATATATTCATTAAAATTATAGTTATTTTTTACTGTATATATAATTTATTTCTTCATTTTTATAAATATTTGATGTGTAAATTTCATATAAATTATTTCATATTACGAAAAAAATATCATTTTTATTGTTTATATACATACTGTATGATAAATTATCAAATGAATCGTGTCATAACTGCACTGCAAACTGTTTTAGAAGAATACTTTGATATAGATCTATCTATCAATGATAAAAGCATTACATTTGAAGAATTAGGATTTGATCATATAATGCTTGCAGAGTTAATAGTTAGACTAGAAGATGAAATTTACCGATCACATTCTCATGAAGTTAAAATTAATCTTAATAAAGTTTATGAAATAAAAACAATTCATGATCTTGAAGAAGAGGTATCATCAAAGTTAGGAGGGCAGTGATATTAATCTTATTGATATAAAAAACACTTTATGTTGAAGTTATATGTAGTAGTGTGATAAAACTTTATAAGGAGAAGTGCCAGAGCGGCCGAATGGGGCAGTCTCGAAAACTGTTGTACCTTTACTGGTACCGTGGGTTCGAATCCCACCTTCTCCGTCAACTTTTATTTTTAGATAAAGTTATACTCAATTTTTCAAACTTAGAAATATGTGAATAATTATGACTATTTTTATACTAAACTAATATAGTTGTATAAATATTATATTTGAACTTTCGAATCAAATAGTTGTTAAGATTATTCAATGAAAAAAGCTGTTTTAAGTAACTATAACTAGTTTATAATGACTTTAGTTTCTTACATTTATTCAGTAATATACAGATAAAGATAATTACTTAGATAATCATGATTAGTCATGATAAAAATATAAAAGTGATATAGCAATATTAAAAGCTTTCAGCTTTATATTTTCAAGTCATACTTAAGATGAAAAAGAGTAATTGATAAAGTTTTGAAGCTAGTTGAATATTAATTTTAATAAAAACTTATTTTTAATAAATTTCTATATCTTTCTATATTTTAACATTACATAAGATAATTCATAAAAATAGTAAAAAAGATTATGCTGTGATAAATGTTGCACAGAAATATTTTTAGCCTATTAGTAATAATTTTGATGATTTCATGCACTATCTAAAAGATTAAATAGCTTACAGATCTGCATATCATAAGGATAAGCTTTTAATCTCTTGCTACTACAGATTTTGAAAATTTATCTAAATAGATACAGTAACATGTTTAGAAATGATGAAACACCGATTTTAATTATATGTTGAAGCTGATCACATAAAAATATGAATCTTATGTAAATGATGATAAAAAATTAGATTTGAACACAAATATATATATTTATAATTTAATAATCTATATACATTTTTATAATGCATATGATATTTCTAAGAGGTAGAATAAATTATTTAAAAAATTTATGTAGTTCACTATATATAATAGCAATGTTGATTGAAGATAAAAGTAATTTTAAAATCATTTGATGATTAAAATAAATATTTTAATAATAAATTGAAGAACATCATATTTAATCAATTGGCTATGCGTGAGCCATGATTTATTGATATTAAATGAGATGTGGATTATTATATATAATATAAATATTTATGCCAATACAAAATGATTTAATTTATTACGATAATCAATTTTATGAAGTACATACAAAGTTATTTGAGAATATAATATTAACATTTGATACTGAGTTAGTATTTGATTTAGCTAAGCAAATTATTGATTTTATTAATCAATAAAGAAGTTAAAAGATTTCGTTAGATTAAATAGTTATTTACATGAAAAGTAAAGATTTATTTTTTATATAGTAAGTTGTGTAATTTTTTTAGTATATAAATTTGATTTTACTGATAAATTATTCGTAAAATTTTTCATAATATTTCTAATTTTTTCGTTAATATCTTTGAAAAATAAAAATATAGTTTATTGTAAATTATGGATCAGAAAAAATGCAATGAACTATGGCAAAAATTTTTACTAAAAATAAAAAAATTTGATACAAATGTGATTCTTCCTCCACCAAATGTAACGGGATCTCTTCATCTTGGACATGCGTTAAATATTGCAATTCAAGATTTACAAGTTCGCTTTTCAGCTTTAAATAATTATTATATTAATTGGATTCCAGGTACAGATCATGCTGGAATTGCAACACAAATGTTAGTAAAAAAATCAATTGGTGAAAAAGCTGATAATTTATCAAGAGAGGAATTAATAGAAGAAATATGGCAATGGAAGAAAAAATCAGAAAGTAGAATTTGTACTCAAATTAAAACCATGGGTGCTTTACTAAACTGGGAACAGTATACATTTTCATTGAATGAAAACGTTACTCATGCAGTTCGTAAGGTATTTTGTGATTTATATCAAAATAAACTTATTGAAAAAGATAAACGAATGATATATTGGGATACAAAGTTACAAACAGCAATTTCTAATCTAGAAGTACAGTTTAAGCAAATTGATGGTCACTTTTATCATATCAAGTATTTTGTTACGTCAAAAATACCAACAAAAAAAGATATAAAAGATAGCGATAAATTTTTTGAAACAAGTATTACAGTTGCAACAACACGACCAGAAACTATATTTGGAGATGAAGCAATAGCGGTACATCCAGCAGATAAACGATATCAACATCTAATTGGCTGTTATGCAAAAATTCCGCTTACAAATAAATGGATTTTAATAATAGCAGATGAACGATGTGATCCTAAAAAAGGAACTGGAGCAGTAAAAGTGACTCCGGCTCATGATTTTTTGGATTTTGAAATTGGTAAAATCCATAATCTACCGCAAACTGTTGTAATTTTAAAAAATGGTACTTTAGCACATAACAATTTAGTGCCAAAATCAATACAAGGTTTAACCATAGTCGAAGCTAGAAAACAACTATGCAATCTAATAGATATGCATATTGAAAATTTAAATCATCTAGTTCCATACGGAGATCGCTCAGGCACAATATTAGAACCATATGTTACAAGTCAATGGTTTGTAAATGTAGAAAAATTAGCACCAAAAGCTTTGCGAGTAGTGCGAGAAAATAATTTGTCGATAATACCTGAATATTGGATCAAAACATATGAGCATTGGTTAGAAAATATAGAGCCATGGTGTATTTCACGCCAAATTTGCTGGGGGCATAAAATTCCCGCATATTATACTGCAAATGGATCAATTTTTGTTGCAGAAGATGAAGATTCGCTTGAAAAACAGTTAGCGCAAACTAAATACAAACGTAAAGATCTTCGAGAAGAAACTGATGTATTAGATACGTGGTTTTCAAGTGCATTATGGCCATTAGTAACTACAGGTTGGCCAAATCAAAAAACTCAAATTAACGATTTTCTTGTAACTGGTAGTGATATTTTATTTTTTTGGGTAACTAGAATGATACTAATGAGTATGTACTGTAATGATCAAATACCATTTAAAACTGTATATTTACATGGATTAGTACAAGATGAAAAAGGCAAAAAAATGTCAAAATCAAAAAATAATGTTATAGATCCAATGACAATTTTAGAAAAGGAAAATGCTGATATTTTACGTTTTGCATTACTTTATAATTCGGTACCTGGTAAAAATGCACGTTTTTCTACAAAAGATATTGATACTTCACGACGATTTCACATTAAAATTCAAAATATGATAAATTGGACAAAATTACAAAATATATGGACGAAGCAGCATAACATAAAATACAAACATTTTTGGAATATATGGATTTTTAATGAAATTACAAAATTATCGCAAAAGGTTAAAAATCAAATTAATAAATGGCAAACTCATGAAGCATCTCAAACTGTATACTTTTTTACCTGGAATACATTTTGCTCATGGTATATTGAAGGAGCAAAACATTTACTAAAAAATGAAGATACAAAATTAGAAACAATGCACACAATTCGTGTAGTAATTTCACATCTTTTACACGTTTTACATCCATTTTTACCTTTTATTACAGAGCAATATTGGCAGGAATTATATCAAAATAATGAGTATGAAAAATCTATTCTTAAATCAAAATGGCCTAATCTTACGCAAATACAAATAAGCGATGAAAAATTACATACGACAAGAGAAATTGTAAAACAGATTCGTAGTTGGAGTAGTATATTTAATATTGATAGAAACAAGACAGTTAAATTTATGAAATTTAATGAATTAAACGAAAATGAAGAATATGATGATGTAATGTTAGCATCTCAAATGTTAAATTTAAATTTTGAACGAGGACATGCTGACTTTCTTTGTTTACCTTTAACAATTTTGGAATTAATAGTATATTTACCGATTAAAAACATAACGAAAGAGAAAATTAAGGAAAAACTACAAACTATAATTGATGTAAAGTCAAAAACGTTAATTATGTTAAATAAAAGACTACAGGATGATCAATTTGTAGAAAATGCTGACTTTAAAATAATACAAGAAACAAAAGAAAGTGCATCTGAACTACAAGATACAATAGATATGACTAGTAAAATGATACAAAATCTTGAAAATAAGAAATGAAATTTTTATGTTATATAAATTTTTATTTCTTAATATCATCAAAGTTGTTTTTATATGCTATTTATTATAATTGAGATAATATTTGATGGTGATGTAATAATATATTAAAGTGTGACATCGAAAAAATTTTACTATAAGTGATATAAGCGACCTACTTTTAAAATTAAATATTCTTTGGGTTTAAGATTCTTAATAAATATATTTTTATTTTTTTTCATCAAAATGACGCTCCATTTCTAATAATATTTTATTATACCTGCTCATATAATCTAATATTGCATCTATACTTGTTTGGTCTAATATATAGTTATCTTGATAATGTTTCCCTTCTCTATCTAATGTTTTACTTCTACTCAGTATCCTTGATACATATCCTAGATATTGAATGCGAGCTATTCGTCTTAGACGATATATGGCTATTTGTACAAAGGAATGAAGTTCAATTTTATCTTTTGTAATATGAGTATTAATTGTTGTTTGTGCAGTAGCGAACTCACCAGGTCTCATCTTATCTCTTATTACTAAATTACTAACATTTGTTATTAAATCCTTCATTTCATAAATAAAGCCTAACTTTATTTCACTGATATTATGTTTTATTAATTGTAAAACAGCTTTATTATGATTAAGAAGATAAGCATGTTTAGCTATCTTATGAAGAATTTTTGCAATATTAATAGCCTTAGGATACTTTTCTATTATTATTTTAGCGTAATTATTAAAAAGTCGAGGATGCACATATTTGTTTTTTCAACAGAATATTGAATACCTTTATCTTCCTCATATAATGGATATAATATTTCATCACGTAATGCATTCCTTATACCATCAAATGCATCTAAATTAATATGTCGAACGAAAGACAAGAGTCTATATTTCATTCCTTCCCATAGATCGATTGCTATTCTACGCAACATACAGTTCATTTCTAATATACCAGGAAACTCAAATTCAGTTTTATGATGTGGAATAGCTCTTAGATCTAGATAATCTCTTACATCCTTAATATCTTCTTCTGATATTGTATTAACTTGTCCATTCTTACGAAACGTTTCAATGTCTAATTTATGATACTTTTCATCAGAAATATCAAAATCTATAAATTTTTTATACTTTACATTAAATGTGTCATAATTTTTCCATCCTATTATACCAAAAAAATGATTATTTTCTTCTAGTTTATCTAGTTCGTTCTTTAATTCCTGTGAATCATTATCATTGAATTCCAATTGTGTGAAATCAAATTTAAAAAGTTTATTCATGCTTAATAATATTGTATTATATTGCATCATATAATTTATCACCTCTTTATCCTTTTCTTTTTTGAATATTGCTTTTAACAGTTTAATGCGAACTAATCCTCTTATAGCGTATATGTTTTCTCTTACATATATATTATCCAGATTCATATTACCTATATTAGGATCAAAAAGTGCTTCACGTATATGAATTACATGCTCTTTAGGCTTAGGTGTAGGTTCAGATGTAGATAAACCGTGAAGATAAGATGCTACTTCAAAAAAGATATCTATAAACCGCTTATATTTATTACTACTTGTTTTAGGTATAGGTATAGATATAGGTACAGGTATATCTCCAACATAATCTATTAAATTATTAAGGTCATTTTTAATATTATGAGATATCTCAAAAATATTATATTTTATTAATTCTAAAACAGCTTTATTATGATTAAGAAAATAAGCATATCTACCTATATTATAAATAATTTTTGCATTATATTCTGATGATTTCATTTGCTCTTTAGCTATATTTATAAAAAATATAGGATCTGCATATTGGCCTTCTTTAACAGAATATTGAAGATTTCTATCTTTCTCATATAATGGATATAATATTCTTCTACAAATTGCATCCTCTAAATCACTATCTTGTAGATTCAAATCTTTAATTGAATATAATAAACTGTGTCTCATTACTTCCCATTGATGGATTGCTATTCTACGTAACATATTATTTATTTGTTCTAATGAGTAAAAGTCTATTTCACTTTGATGATACGGAATACATGTGATATTTAGATAATTTTGTACAAGGTCATTAGTTTGTGCTGTATTAACTTCTTCATATAGAAGAAACTTCTCAGTTGATATCTTCGAAACTTTTCCGTGCTGACGAAAATCTTCAATGCTTACATCAGAAATATCAAAATCTATAAATTCTTTATACTTTACATTAAATGTGTCATAATTTTTCCATCCTATTATTCCAAGAACACTGTCGATGAATTGTAGTTTGTCAAGTTCATATTGTAATTTAGGTGAATCATTTTCATGTAATTCTAATTTTTTATGAAATCAAGTTCTATCATTATTATTCCTTGGTTGATTTATTATACTTTAAAAAGATGAATAAATTAAAAATATATTTCTTTCTTAAAATTTATGTCGAAATTCATAATTTTGGTATAAATTACTTACTTTCAAGATTATATATTCTTCGTGTATAAGCCCTTTAATATATATATTTTTTTATACTCTTTAAGAAAAATAAAGCTTCATTTTTTCATACACTGTATTATATATCTTAATATAATCTCTTGTTGCTTCTCTACTTTTTTTACCTAATACTTTCGTTAATTTTAAAATTCGATGATCTTCTCGTAATAGGTAAGTTCCTTTCTTCAAATCTAAATCAAATTTGTGAAAATCTATGTGTTCAGGATTTACTAAACCATGCATTATAGTCTTTAATGTATATTGTACATTAATATAAGAATTTTGTATCATGTGTAATATAGAATATGGATGTTTAATTAAATTTTTAATTTTATGAAAAAAACTATTAATTACAGAATTAATATTCAATTTTATTAATGCTTCAACAGCTAAATTCTTTTTAAGTAACTCAATATGTCTAGCTATTCTATACATAATTTTTTTGTTATCAATACTTGTTACATCATTAAGACGTATGATGATACTTTTTATAAATTTTGAGCTTGTTGCTCCAAATTCAGTAGAATATTTACGAATTTGAGTGCCATCAAATCTTTGATCTTTTTCATATAATGGACATAATAGATTTTCTATAAGCAGATTACGTATTGATACACCTATTTTCATCTTTTGAACTAAATCTATAAATTTGTATTTTACTGCTTCCCATTGTTCAATTGCTATTCTTTTTACAAGATGATTTATGAAAATATCGTGTATATCAGAGTGAGTCCTCAGCCACGTCAAGTTATTAAAGAGATAAGTATCACATGGAATACATCTTGCATATACATAAGTGGATACATTATTAGCTCTCTCTGGACTAAAATCATATCTTGAGTCAAAAGGATTTACATTGTATTTTTTAAATATAATTTCTAGTTCTTCTCGATCCTGTTCAGTATTCGTATTCAGTAATACTCTACGACATACTATATTAAATAATGTATAATCTCCCCAGCCCATTACGCCAAAAATAGAATCAGATAATTCTATATCATTCATTATTGCATGTAATTCAGCTGAATCATTTTCAGTTGTTTCAAATAGACTAAAATCAAAATTATTTAATTCTTCTTCTTTTACATCATAATTTATATTGGAATAATATTTCATTGTTGTTTCTCCTTTTATTACTATTATTTTACTTGCAAAAAATGTATAAATTAAAAATATATTTCTTTCTTAAAATTTATTTCAAAACTTATAATTTTGATACAAATCATTTGTTTTAAAATATATATCCTTAATCCATAAGATCTTTAATAAATATTATTTTCTATTTTTTTTCCAGTAGTCCTTCATATCTGAACTTTCAACTGCGTTTTCTTGCCAGTATCTGTCTAACGAATTTAAATCTTTTTCTTTTATTGCATAGTCATCAGACATGTCTAACGAATTTAAATCTTTTTCTTTTATTGCATATTTATCAAACATGTCTGACGAATTTGGAGCTTTTTCTTTATACATAACTGAACCCTCTATTGAGTTTAATGGAAGTTCTTGAAATACTAAATTATATTGCTTAATATAATCAACTGTTTTTTCTCTACTTCCTTTATCTAATACTTGTGCTAATTTTTTAATTCGACAATCTTGTCGTAATAGATAAACAGATTTCTTAAAACTTGCATTAAATCTATTAATATCCAGAAAATTTAAATTCATTAAGGCATTTGATAATTCCCTTTGTACAGAAGAAGAAACATTTTTGATTTTAATTTTTATTTCATCAGAATTATTTATTAAATCCCAAATTTCCTGCGTAAAATTATCTTTTACATATATAGTATTCAACCGTAGTAAGAATTTAATAGCTATATTCTCTTTAAGTAAATCAATATGTCTAGCTATTCTATACAGAATTTTTTTGTCATACATTAATTCTATATTATTAGGAAGCTCTAAAATAATACTTTTTATAAATTGTGAGCTTGTTACTCCAAATTTTTCAGTAGAATATCTATAAGATTGATCTGCATCATATAATGGACATAGTATATCTTTTATAAGTAGATCACGTGATTTTTCATCTATTTTCATATCTTTAACCCAGTGTATAAATTTATATTTTATTGCTTCCCATTGATCCATTGCTATTTTTTTTATAATATTATTTAGAAGATCATCATTACTAACTACTTGCAATCGTTTAAATAGATTTGTATCATTATATCTAAGACATCTTACATTTGCATAATTGGCTACATCAGAAAATTCATATTTCCTCATATCTTGTGAGTTATCAAAAATATCCTTGTTAGTTTTTTTCATATATGTATCATGAATTAGTATAGAATCCTCTTTATTATATATACCTTTTAATATTCTATTACACATTGTATTAAATAATTTATAATCTTCCCAGCCCATTATACCAAGGGTATGGTCACTCAATTCTATTGTATCCATTAATTCCTTCAATTGATCTGAATCACCTTCAGTTACTTCAAATTGGGTAAAATCAATATCCTTTAACCTCTTTTCATCTGCGCCTGATTCATTAAAATAAAACTCTCTCATTATTTCTCCTTTTATATCTTTTATTTTACTTTATAAAAATGAATAAATTGGAAATATATAGCTTTCTTAAAATTTATGTCAAAACTCATAATTTTGATGTAAATCATTTATATTTATATACTCTCTAAGTATAATATATTTAATCATCGTCATTAAAATGCTTTTCCATATTTTCAAATACTTGATTATATAACTTAATAACCTTTATTATCTCTTCTTTAGTTGTTATACTTAATACTTTTCTTAGCTTTTCAATTCGACAATTTTTTCGTAGTAGATAAACACATTGCCTCAAAATTCTATCAAATTTGTAAGCTTCTAAACCCTCTTCTTTGTCTTTTGCATGATGATCTATTATGAATTGCAATGTCTTTACTACATTTAACTTACCTTGATATGTTTGCATGATGATTTTTTCATTAGTATTGGAAATTAAATCTTTAATTTCTTGAGTAAAACCAGTATTTATAGACTGAATATTGAGTCGTATTAATGCTGAAACAGCCATATTATTTCTAAGTAAATCAATATGTCTAGCTATTCTGTAAATAACTTTTTTCGCATTTTTTGATATTTTATTATTTTTGTCCATAATAACAGTTTTTATAAGTTTTGCATTTACTACTCCTTTTTCAGTAGCATATTTAAGATTTCCATCTTTCTCATATAATGGAAGTAATATATTTTCTATAACAGGTTGAGTTGATAGACCTAGACCCATCCCTTTAACTAAAGATATAAGTTTAGATTTTATTGCTTCCCATTGATCGATTGCTATTCTTTGTATATAAACATTCATAAGTTTTGCAAATTCTATCTTTGACGCATTACTTTTAGAGATCTGTAAAGAACTCTTTAATTGCATTAGTAAATTGAAAATCTTGATATCAAATGGAACACATCTTAGAGCCAAGTAATTTATCATATTATGAAATTTTGTTTCATCAAAATAAGTAGAATTAATAAACTGTAGATCATTTTCATTAAATGCATATGCTATTAATTTATCATTATTTGAATTATCTATATTTTCTATCAATTTTTTATATATTGCATTAAACATAGAATGATTTCCCCATCCCATTACACCAAGAATAGAATTATTTGATTCTAATTCATCCATTGCTTTTTTTAACTCATCTGAATCATCTTCAGTTATTTCAAATTCGGTAAAATTGAAGTTGTTAAAATCAATTTCTTTTATGCTATCTGTTATTGAACTAAATTTTTCCATTATTTTTCCTTTAAGTATTTTTTATTTTAATTTAAAAGACTTAATATATTACAAACATACATCTTTCTTAAAACTCATGTTAAAACTTATAATTTTTATACAAATCACTGATTTTTAAATTATATATCTTTAGATATGAGATCTTCTATCATTATAGCTTTATATATCTTCACGAAAAAGATACTATATATCTGATAATATTGGATTAAATTGCTTCATAAACTCTATTACTGCATTTCCACTGTCTTTGTTTAATACTTCTTTTAGCTTTTGAATGCGAGCTAATCGTCTTAGGTGATATATAGCTGCTCGTGTATTCAGATTAATCTCAATACCCTTTGATCTAATAAAAGTTTCAATCTGCCCTCTTAACATAATTAAACTATCAAATTCAATGTTATTGTTTTTTAAGAAATTCTCATCAACAGTGTCCATTAACTTCTTAACTTCATCATTAATATTATGAGCTATTGAATCGATATTAAATTTTATTAATTCTAAAACAGCTTTATTATGATTAAGAAAATAAGCATGTCTACCTATATTATGAATAATTTTTGCATTATATTCTGATGATTCAATCTGCTCTTTAGCTATTTTTTTTAACAATTTTCCCTGTGCAAAATGTTTTTCTGAAATAGAATATTGTATTCCTTCATCTCTATAATTATCTTTACCTTGATGATATAACGGAGATAATATTTCTTTCAAAACAGTTTCTTTCCAAATCTTATCTTCAGCATTTTTTATTATCAAAGCTTTAATTGAAGAGTATGATATAGGTCTTATTGCTTCCCATTGATCGATTGCTATTCTACGTAACATATTATTTATTGGTCTTAAGTCTCTAGGTTCTGTAATTTTATTGTTATTATATAAAGGTATCATACCAAATATACCACCTGTTTGTTTTAAATTTGGAAATTCATTTTTATTATATGGAATACCTCTTAGGTTTAGATAATCTTTTATGTGCTCATAATCTTGAAATGATATTTGTTCCACTTCTCCCTTCTGACGAAATTCTTCAATTTTTAATTCTCTATTATCTTTATCAAACATATCAACATCTATCAATTTTTTATACATTTCATTAAATTTGTCATGATTTTGCCATCCCATTATTCCAAGCAAAGGGTTGTCGAATTCTAGTAAGCTTACTTGATCCCGTAATTCATCTATATCAGAGTACTTTAATTCTAATTTTGTCATTATTTCTTCTTTTGCTGATTGGTTTTCATTAAAATTCTTCTCCATGTCTAATAATATTGTATTAAATTGCTTCATATGCTCTGTTACTTCATTTTTACTATTTTTACCTAATACATCTGCTAGCTTTTGAATGCGAGCTGATTTTCTTAGAGCATATATAGGTACTTGCAAATTGGGGTCATCAATTTTTATATCGTTGCCTTTAATACGAGCATTAATTATTTTTTTTACAATAGAGTAATGAGCAGGTTTTAGCTCATTTCTTATGTTTAAATCATTAACATTTGCTAGTAAATTTCTAATTTCAGAAATAATACCAGATCTTATCCAACCGATATTAAATTTTATTAATTTTAAAACAGCTTTATTATAATTAAGAAAATAAGCATGTTTACCTATATTATAAATAATTTTTGTAATATCACCTAATGATGCAAACTCCTTTTTAGCTATATTGTAAAAAATTTGAGGCTCTACATCTTGGTCTTCTTCAACAGAATATTGAATATATGTATCTTTCTCATATAATGAGACACAATATTTCACTACAAATAAAATCCTTTAAACCTGCTTTTTTTAGATTTAAATCTTTAATAGAAGATAATAATATGTGTCTTATTGCTTCCCATTGATCGATTGCTATTCTACGCAACATATTATTTATTTGTTTTAAGTTTCTAGGATCATCAATTTCACTTTTATGATGTGGAATACATCTTAGCTTTAGATAATCTTTTACATCATTATAATCTTCTGATGATATGTTATCAACTTCTCCACTCTTACGAAAATCTTCAATTTTTAATTCTTGATTGTTTGCATCAAACATATCAAATTTTATCAATTCTTTATACATTTCATTAAATTTATCATGATTATTCCATCCCATTATTCCAATAAAAGTATTATTTTATTCTAACATATCAATTTTTTCATGTAATTGATGTGAATCATTATCCTGTACTTCAAATTCTTTCATTATTACTCCTTTGATATATCTTTAGTATGATATCAAAAGATTAATAAATTAAAAATTTAACTTAATTATTTATATTTTAAATTTAATTAAAAACTGATATAATATTTTCATGAATACATATGTATAATAATAGCAATTTTAAAATCTTTTATATATATGATGAGACTTCATGATTATAAAAGAAGCTATGTCACTTTTATATAGTTCAACACTTCATTTAACATTATAATATCTAGTTATATATTAATATATAAGCATTTAGATGACTTGCAAATATCAGCCATAACAAATAAGGTGTCATTAAAAATGAGACATTAGGTAAAGTTTTATATGCTTTACTAATTAATATCGACACCAAAATTATTATCATAATCATGCAGATTAATGCTAATGAAGTTTGATGATATCTAAAGAATAACGGTGTCCAACACCAATTTAATATAAGTTGAGCGGTATATAGTTGCTTGATTAATTGTATATTTGAGCTAGGTTCTTTTTTCCAAATTAACCATCCACTAACGCCTATCATCGCATATAAAATACTCCATGCAATACCAAAGACGTAATTTGGAGGAGTCAAAGGAGAGCGAACTAATGTTTTGTACCAAGTGTCGACACTTCCTTGCATTACACTACCAATTGCTGAACCTACAAACATAAGCGTAAGAATCCAAAGTGCTAAGTTTATATAACTTTTATTTATATTCATATTTAATATTCTCCTAACTATTAGGCTAATTTAAATTATTAAGAGCCTTTTCCATTTTAACATCATAAAATTTAATATTTTATGTATATTTTGCTAAGCACTTGCTTTCTTAGTTTTAAAAATCATCAATATTATTAATAATCAGTAAATTTTTATAAGAATTAACACAGTAAAAATGATAATTTTAATAATAGTCAAAATCTGAATATATAAAATTATGAAATATGTAATAAATAATTTTTATATTATAGTGTAAAAAACGTTATTGTGTTTTATATAAACAAAAATATATTTCATCATTATTGATCAAGAGAAAAAATATGATGGAAATTAAATGCATTATTTTATAAATACAAACAGTAATAATAAATTGAAATATAAAAGTTAAATGTATAATTTATAATTTAGTTATTATTTTCAAACAAATTTATTTTCAGTTTCTTCTAAATTTATAATGAAATATGAATAATTTTCACCTAATTTAATCAGTATTTAAAATTTTCTTTGAAGAAGAGGTTGAAATAAACACTCATGTGGCATATTTTTAGCTCGAAAATAAACTTTCTTATGTACTCTTCCTCAGTATAAAATCAAATTAGTAGTGAATCATACAATTATTCTTTTCTAACAGACAGATTTTTGTAAGCCTCTAGCGCTTGATTTCTAGTTTCTTCTAAATTTACAATAGGATACGGATAATTTTCACCTAATGTAACGCCTGCAGCATTTAAAACTGCTTTTGAAGCAGTCCAAGGTTTAAATAAATATTCATTTGGCATATTTTTTAGCTCAGGAATAAATTTTCTTGTGTACTCTCCTTCAGTGTCAAATTTCTCTCCTTGAGTAATTGAATTAAAGATTCTAAAGTATGGAGCGGCATCAGATCCACATCCAGCAACCCATTGCCAACCTGCGCTATTGTTTGCTAGATCAGCATCAACTAAGCAATTCCAAAACCAATCACGCCCTTTGTGCCAATGTATATTAAGATTTTTGACCAAAAAAGATGCTGTTACCATTCTAGTTCTATTGTGCATATATCCTGTTTGCCAAAGCTGTCTCATACCAGCATCTACAATAGGATATCCTGTGTTGCCAGTTTGCCATGCTTTTAAATATTGAGCATTATTTTTCCAAGGAAATTTATTAAATTTATCATTAAAATTATTCTTATGTAGTGTAGGAAAGTGATGAAGTAGATAATATGAAAATTCACGCCAAGTTACTTCACTTAAAAAGTGCTCTATATCTTTTTCATTCGCATATTGAAATCCAAGCTTTTTTACAGATTGCCACACTTGAGCAGGTGATATTTCGCCAAAATGTAGATGTGGAGATAAAAGAGAGGTTTGATTTTTCATTGGAAAATCACGACAGTACTTATATCCAGCAAGTTTAGTTTTAATAAATTCAAATAATTTATTTTGTGCCGCTAATTCACCTATATGCCATGATTTTGTAATTTTTGTATGCCATGTTGTGTTTTTTGGTATTAAATTTAAACTTGAGATAGTTAATTTATTTTGTAAATTCTTTATAGCATTAATTTTAGTGGGTTTTTCTATAGCCTTACGAGGATTATACTGATGTGCTCTTTTTTTATATGGAGTAAATACCTTATAATAAGCTTCGTCATCTTTTAATATTTCCTGCGCATTCCATAAGCAGCTACTATTAAAAATTTTATAATTAATATTTTTTTTTCCACAAAGAGACTTGACATCATTTTCTTGCTTTATATGCCATGGTTCATAGCATGCGTTACAAAAGATAGTGTGAATTTCGTATTGTTCAATTAGTGATTGCATTACTGTACTTGCTGTTCCAATAAAAATATTTAATTTGCCATCAAGTGCATCGTTTAAACTATTTAGTGAGTGATGTAACCAAACTTTACTAGCTGCACCAATTTTAAATTCATTCAAAGCGCAATCATCAAATATATAAATTGGTAATGTCTGTTGAAATTGTGCTGCTTCAAAAAGTGCTGGATTGTCTGATAACCTTAAATCTTGTCGAAACCAAACTATTGAGATTTCATTTTTCATATAAGTTAGCCATTAAATTATGGTATCGTTTTCATTAAATATAATCAAGTTTGTTTTGATTTTATGAACAATAAACTATATCTAGATCAATTACTAATTTTTATATAAAGTGTTATTTATCAATCTATCAATCAATATTAATAAAATTTACGCAAATTATTATCCATAACTTTTTACATTAATTTTAAATAACATAATAAAAAATATCAGTAATAATTATAAATAATATTTTGTAAATTTTTACAAACATGATTCGTTAATTTTAGTATTTTTATAAGTCTTCATCTTAATTTAAATTATTATGTAAAAGTGTCGTTTTTAAAGTAAATTTAGTAAGCTATCTACTTATCAAGTAACTTTAGTACATGTGTACTAATTTATTTTAGATAAAACTTTATGATGTATATTTTAATTTTGATTTAGTATATTTAAGCATTATTTTCAGTGCAAAAATTTATATTTTTTTTCAAATTGATATTCTATACATTTTTGTAATACTAAAGTGCAAAATTTTCCTTACACCAATATTATTATTTCTTTGAAAATTTGATTAGTTTCATAGTAATCATATTAACAATTTAAAAATAATATGAATAAATCAAAAATGAATAAAATTATTTATATATTACATGTAATTACTTAAAGTTTTGTCGTGAATTTTAATTTAAAATATAATGATATTCGTTGTAAAAATTTATAGCAACTGAGTTAAGTATCATACTTAAATTTACAAATTTCGTATAATAAAAATTTTTCTTTAAAACTGAAAAATGAAGTTTCATATTATGAAATAAAAGGTTTTTTTAACTAATACTAATTTTAAAACTTAATATTATTTTTGATAATTCTTATTAAGAATAATTTTAATAAATATGAATCTCTAAAATTCACACACTGACGATAAAATATGTAGTACTTTTCATGAAAAAAATAAATTTTATATTTTTAAACATATAATTTAATATGAATTAATGTAATTTGACAACTATGATAGTCAATATTGTACTAAAATTTTGATGAAAATAATGAGTTATATAATAATAAACAAAATAGTTACAAGCTATATTTTAAAAGTTTTAAAGAAATTTGTACTAAAATCAACTTTATAATGAAATATTATTCTAAATTAGATGATGTAGTATTTTTTTCAATGTTGAAAATTTTTACTAAAGTTTATATGACGTAACTTACATTACTGATTAATAAATTCAAGTATGATGATAAAATCATGCTATAAATAAAGTTGTTAATAATATAAACTAAAAATTTAATTTACTAAATTATGCTTTAATCGAAGAAAAATCTCTTTTTTTACACTTAAACTAAGTAAATTTAATCTAAAATCATCAAGTGAGTATAAATTAATTTTATTTTATATATCAAAATATAACATTTTTAATTTTTAAAAAATTATGATTTTAAAACTAAAAAATAAAATAATTAATATTTTTACGTTAAGGTATATGTGATAAACAAGAAACTTTGAAAACAAAATAATTTTATGAAAAAATATAATTTTTATATCAAACTTTTTAACAAATAGAAGATAAACTTTTTAAATATATATTTTTTATACAAGAATATGGTTAAGTATTTGTTTATTAAAAATCAAAATTTGATTTAAAATCAATCTATTGCGCAGTAGGGTAAAACTCCTATGTAACGAGCTCTTTTTATTGCTTTACTTACATATCTTTTAATTACAGGATACTGAGGTAATTTAGATAAAATAGGCATTTTGTCTAAAATTCTACCTCTTTGAGTTGTATTAATACGAAGATCTGAATCAAGAAACATGTTATCGTTAATGTGTCTTATTGTGTCATGACGATTGTCTATTGATTCTTTTTTAAGCAAAATCTTAATTATCATATGTCTTAATACTAGATCATTTACTGAAAATAATCTACTAAGATCTTTGACTTTTGATGCCTCCATCTCTAAATCAAGTAAAATTCTATGACCTTGAGCATGCTTTTTCATTGGATAGGATAGATTTTGTACTCCGTCATACTTTTGATTTACAACACGAACATTTCCGCATTCTTCTAATATTTCAGCAATTAAATCTTTTGCTTTTTGTCCAGATAGACTTGGAACTAAAACACAAGCTGTTCTATACATACGCACAACTAATTATATATTATGAATTTTAACTCTGCAATATCTTGTTTTAAATATAATTTAATTAATAATTTTCAAACTAATTTTGCACTATTATAATAACTATTTTCAAATAATATTCAACATAATGTATAGCAAGTTGTTTTTAATGTAATACACTTAATAAATTATATTCATTGACATAAGTTATTTTGTAGATCATCATATAGTGATATGAGGTTTATACATGTTTCAGCAATTATATCATGTTTGATTTTACTTTATATGCATGTTTTAAGAACATCTATGATGCATCTGATAGATCTTAAGATATTACAGGTACAGTCAAAAAAGGAAGAGATAGAACTTTCAACTGCCGAATTAGCAACTTTAATCTCTCCTTCAAAAATGTCTAAACTTTTAAAACGATATAAGTTGGATATTACTCCAGTTACAACTTCATCTTTTATAGAACAAGATTAATGTATGATATTATTTTATCTAATTTTATCTATCAAACAGCTTTTGAAATTTATTCATTGGTAAAAATATATAAGCATTTCTACCATGATTACATACTCCATATGATGAAGAGATTTTTTTAGTAATTTCATACATTTGATCTGAGGTCAGTTTTGTATTTGCTTTTATACTATTTTTACAAGCGGCATTTGCAAGTAGCTTACTCCAAAATATGTGATTGCAATCATCAAAGGAAAGATCAGTAATATTTTCGATAAAATTTTGAATTAGTTCAGTTGAATTTTTAGGCCAAAAAGTTGGAATATGCGTTACCCATAATTGATTTTTATCTGTATCATCATTATTTTTATTGTTATCATCAATTTTTTCATTCTTTGACTTTGACTTTTCATCATCAGGTTGTTTTGTATTAGATTTATGTATTATTAATCCCCATTTATGTAATTTTTTAATATTATCTTGAATAATTGTATATTCTTCATTAGTAAGATTAATTTCAATTGGAAAAAGTAATGTTTGGCCATAATTTGGCTTTATACTTGATTTCCAAATTTCGTACATTTGACGTTCATGAGCCGCATGTTGATCAATGATTATTACACCAAAATTTGTTTGTGCTACGATATAACTATTATGAATTTGACCTATTATCGAAAAATCATCATTTTGTAATGCAAATAGTAAATTTTGTGTTTCTTGTGATATAAATTCATCTTGTATAATGTGAGTATCTTCTTTTAATTCATTTTTGTTGTTTTGTACAAAATATTTTGAAATTAAATTGTTAGAAAATTTTGTATTGTTAGAATTTGTCGTGAATTTTGGTGAAAATTTTGCAGATAAGCTTGATGACTGTAATGTTTTTTTAGATGTAATATTTATATCATCGACTTTATGAGTAGGTGTAATATTTGAGCCATCG
>CAJXXZ010000008.1 GCA_913063285.1 uncultured bacterium
CCGATGCGAATTCTAGTATATTCACTTCCTACAGCTGATGATATGCTTCGAATTCCATTGTGACCAGCAGAACCTCCTTCCATTTTTGTTTTTATTGTAAATTTTGGCACTTCAATATCATCATGAATTACTTTTATATTTTTTAGAGATATGTTTTTATATTTTTGTAGAAATTGCACTGCTTGCCCAGATAAATTTACGTATGTATTTGGTTTTATCATAGTAATAGAAGTATTTTCTATTTTTCCTTGCGAAAATTGATAAAGACGATTATGTTGAAATTGATCAAAATTATATTTTTTATGTAAGTGATCAAGAAATATCCAGCCTATATTATGATAAGTTTTTTCATACTTTGTTTCTGGATTTCCTAAACCAACTAAATATATCATATCAAGATCACTTTCACTATTTTCGGAAAATAATGCTTAATTAAAACTTCAATGCCACTTTTTAATGTTACTGTAGAGCTTGGGCAGTTAATACATGCTCCATGCATTTGAATTGATACAATATTATTAGTCACACTATGAAGAGTGATATATCCTCCATCAGCAGCTATAATTGGCTGAATATAGTTGTCTATTACCTCTTGAATTTTATCAAATAATGCAGAATGTTGAATACGTGTATCAGTTTCAATTTTTTGACTATTATGTAGATTAAACTCTGACTTTAAGTTTCTTGTAATAATTCTTTTAACTTTTGTTTTAATATTTTTCCAGTAAATTAAATCTTTCTTAGTAACTGAGATAAAGTTATTATATATACAAATTGAAGCAATTTGATTTGTTTTCATTAAAGATTTACTAAGTAAAGAATTTTTATCAGGTTGAGTATACTCTCTCATTTTTTTTGATAGAATAATATCAAGTACAAATTTATTTGTATGTTTATTAGGAGTAGATTCAATTTTTATAATTTTCACTTATGAAAAATGATTTCAAAATGTTTACTATTTGTCAATATTTTTATACATAGAATTTCAAACAGGAGGATTATTTGCAATCTAGTCATATATTACTTGCAATAGTTTTAATAAGTATTACCAATATATCTGCTATGCCAGATCAGAAACAACAGCCATTACCATCCGCTGAAGCAAAACCAGTATTTGAAGGACCTCAGCTAAAGCCTGTAGAAGTAGCTTCACCAGCACCTAAAGCAGTAGAAAAGAAAAAAGGTCAAAGATCTATTTCAAGCTTATCTACTATGATTGGAGCAAGTGTTGGCAACACTTCTTTATTAGCTAAACCTTCACAAGAAGAAAGTGATATGCCAGCACCTACTAGAGCAGATAGTTCAGATGTAGGTCAAGGAACTCTTACATCACAGCTCATCACTCAAGAAGATGATTTACCCAAAGCAATTGAAACGGAAGAAGATCAACATTCACCAAAGGTAATTGAAACAGAAGATGTTGATGTAAGAAGTGCAGCAGATCAGCAAGAGTTAGATGAAAATGGAGAAGCTTCCGTAGTAAGAGGAGCATCTCCATCTCGTAGAGGTTTTTCAACAAGAGCTATAAATGCAATGAGACGTATGGCAGGTAGATCAGCACCTAGAGGTTCAGATTCTCCAGTAGTTGCTAGAGCAGTACAAAGTGAAGATCCATCATATGATAGATCAGCACATCAAAGTAGAGAATCATCCGTAGCAAGATCTGATACAGAAGATGCTCATCATACTGTGTTAGAAAAGGTTAAAGGATATGCAGAAAAATTTAATTTAAAGCAATATTTACAATCATTTCATAGAGTTAGTAGCGGAGAAATTATAGTAATGGACGAAAACAATATATATTTATGGATTCCTCCAAGCACCGTATTAAATATTCATAATACTTTATTTCAAAGTATAGGCCACGCAAAACCTGTAATAGAGAATGATGCTACGGTAAATGGAGATGTTATTGCTATGAAGTTATATCATTGTAATAGAGCTGAATCATCACTACGTGCGCGAGTAGCTAATATAGATATATCTGATACTAGTGTATTGAATTTAGTAGAAGATTCAGATCTTAAATATTTAAATATAAACATAAATGACATTGAACCAACTCACAGATATCATCCTGTGTCTATGATTTTTCCATATTCATCATTACTATTTTCTATACATAATAAAGAGAGAATTTCTTTAGAATCTCTTGCCGGTATGTATTTAAGCGATGTAATTAGTAGTTCTGGTCATGACTTAGCTCATCATCTACAAGATCATATTGATGATAGAACAGAAGAAATACTAGTATGTGTATTATATAATCAAGCGAGCAAAGAATTTCGTACAAATTTATTAATTCCTATATCTTCTCATAGATCAATTCAAAAATCTCTTGTCAAAGAAAAGAAGTTGATATTATTAACATCTACTATGGGAAGAGATGGTGATCAAATATCTGTTCATGACTACACTGATCAGATATCTAAAGATGCTTTTCAGCACATGTTAAGTGATGCAATTTCTGTTACACAAGTCAATCCAATTTATCCGTATAGACATAGGCATTATTTTGATTATGATATTACTAATTTAAATAATTTAAGCTTTTACGATGTGTTTATTTATAATAGTAATGCAAGATATGAGTATCATGCTACAAGGTCTAATATTAATTATTTCAGAATGAGTGAGGATGAGAGAAGATATATTTTAGCTTTAGCTCAGAATCCTATGAATAATAGTGAAGAATTAGTACGCGTTTTATATCCATTTTATCAAACTAAAGTTAGAACAGCTAAAACAGATCAAGAAAGAAATAATGCATTTAAAGGTTTTTGGTATTCCATATATAGAGGAGTAGATAAATCACCACTAAGTATAGTGTTTTCCAGAAACTCCTTAAAGGATGCTGCTAAACAGCCAACTATACCTGAACATTTGAGATTTTCTTTAGCTATTGCAGAAGGTGAAATTCCAACAAGTTTTGATCCATCTAGAACCGATACTATACCTGATGAAGTATCAGTTTATGATATAGATATAGATTATAAATTTTTACCTATTTTAGATTTACCTAAGCAAAGTCATAAAGATTATATTAGATTATCAGATATATATAATATTTTTAGTAAAACAAGAAATATTAATGAAATACTAATGAATTTACATCACATAGGACTACCACTGCAGCATGTTAATTTAAAACCTCAAGAAGAGAAATCTTCAAGATTTCGTGCACATGTACACTTTAGTGTAATGGTACATGCTCTAAGCCCTTCGTTTAGAATAATGGACTCTATGCTTCCTGTTCATAGAGAAGATGTTAAGAATATACTAAATTTAATTATTAATAGATTGAAAATAGAAAAAATTGTTAGACCTAATTCTCAAGTACTGACACAAGGGCACAGAGCGCTTCTAATATCTTTGGCAGATTTTATTCAAAAATCTTGTGGAGTCTACAAAAGTCATCCAAGTTTAATGTCGTATAAAGAATTCAAGATAGAAAAATAGAATTCATAAATTTATGTATATGAGTTTATTATTTTTATACAAGTTAGTACTTTATTCTCTGTGTATTTGTTGAATGCGTGTTTCTAAAAATTCATTTAAAATTGTCATTGCAGTAATTGAATCATCATTTTGATTATAGGTTAATGTAGTATATATAGAAGAGAAGCGCTCATCTTGATATATGATTGGTAAATTACAGTATTTAAGTAATTGCTTTGTAAATTCTTCTGTAATCATACACTGCTGTCCTTTTGTACCATTAGCATTTAACGGCCATCCAATTATACATCCCACTACATTATATTCTTGTAATTTTTTAATAATCACTTGTAATGGAGACTGTGTATGAATTACACCAAGTGGTAATGCAAATGTTTGTTGACTATCGCTAATTGCTAATCCAGTTTTACGTGTTCCATAGTCTATACTCATTAAAACTCCATTTTGAGGTATTGTAGTATTCATGTTTTATAGATTCTATCATACGTTTTATTTTATGAATATGTAAATTCTGTAATTTTATATTGATAATCAAATTTACATCATTTTCTAACAGTACTATACTAGTTACATGTTATTTTCATTTATTTTATATACATTATGTATATATTTATTACTTCAATCACAATCTATATTGGGTTATGTAATTCTCAGTCATGCTGTTCATACATTTATCATATCATCATGTGACAAAAACACAGAGCTATCACAAGCAATGATATTAACTTCTCTTGTTATTAGTGCAGGTTGTGATGTTTTAATTTTAATGAATCATAATGTAAAAAATAATGATGGAAATGATTGTTCAATTGATAATTAGAGTTTAATGATTGGTATATTTTTAATAATCAACACGTTCTTTAGTTAAAGTAGAATAAATATAGTATATACAAATTACAGAAATAATTTTAGTTAATATAATAATTTTCATTTATTAGTTTTAATATAAGGCAATTTATAATTTTTATATTATTACTTAGTAGCTCATATTTCATCAATTTTTTATTAAGTGTTAAGATAGAAGTAATTTTACTTATTCTGAAATGGAATAATCAGTAAATTTAATATTTTTTATATATTTTTACTTATGCAATAAAGTTTATTTAGTACGAATAATAAAAATAGGTATATAATTATATATATTTCATATAATTAAATTTATTGCTTTTGTAGTAAAATTTAAAGTAAAATAAGCTTGAGGAATAAAATAAAATGTTTCGGTCGGTTAAATTTGGTGAAGTTTTACAAAAAATTATTCAAGATAATACAAAAAATGGCAAAAATGATATTTTATCTAGATTAATTTGGAACTGGCAATATATAGCTGGTGATTTTGCAAATACCGTACAGCCAGTTTCATATTCTGCAAGATTTAATATTTTATATCTAAAAAATTTATCCAATAAAAGTGAAACCTATTTATATTATGAGGTCAGTTCATTATTAGCATCAATCAATCGATTTCTTGATTTTGAATCAGTTAGTAGTATTAAATTTGTAAAACAGCGTTAATAAATTAATTTTAATCAATTTTAATCAATTTTAATCAAATAAATTACTATATTTAATTTGCATTTCTATTCATTGCATAAATATAATTCATAGCAAATCATTTTTATTAAAGCAAAATGAATTGAATTTTAATATAAAATATGTATAATTAAGTAATGTCTAAGCTTTTTTACACATTACTAAGTTTTCTACTAGCTCAATGTGGAAGTATACATGCGAATTCAAACGAGATAAATACATCTAACTCAAGTACAATACCGGACGGTCAAAAGTTACAAGTAAGAACAAATGAAACTACAAAAGCTCTTTCGTATAAACAAATTGGCCTTATTTCCATGTTTGGATTAATGATTTTAGGACTATTTAGATATATGAATCCATTAAATTATGTTAGTTATAAAACTTTATTCATAATTTCATTTGTAGTACTATTACTAATTGCTCCATTTTGGACAACATCTATGATGTTATATGTTTTTGAATTTATATTTAGTGCTATAGCTCATTTTATGAATTATGTAACAATGAGCTTAATTAGTTTTTTTAATAAAACAATTTCATAAAATAATATGATAAGATAAGAAATAATTTTTCAGGCAATACATTAATTCAAAATATTCAATTATTTCAAATTAATTTATTTAATAAGAATTGAATTTTTATAACTTTAGAATACTAATCACTTAAGTTGAATTAAATAAAATACATAATTATCAAAATAAGGTATTGTCAAACAGTAAATTTTATGTTAATTCAAGGTAATGTTGGGAGGATATAATTGACTGACAATATGAAAAATACTGCAGAAATTGAGAGTATAAGCAGTATGGTTGAAGGTTATATACCATTGAGCGACAATGTTCTTATTTTACGCTCTGACGGAAATATAAAAACTAAAGGAGGAATTATTATTCCTGATGATGCAAAGGAGAAAGTATCTGATGGAGTAATTTTAAAAGTGGGTTCTGGTAGAATAGATAATGGAAACAAAGTTGAGATGTTCTTAAAAGTAGGAGATCATGTTATGTTTAAAAAGTGGGGAGGAGATGTGATTAATCTAGATGGTATACCAAAAGATAGATTGGTAGTTATGAAAGAATCAGACATCTTATTAATTTTAAATAGGAGGGCTTCATGAGTCATAAGATAATTTTCAAAGGTACCGAAGGTCGTGAAAAGATTATTCGTGGAATTAATACAGTTGCCGATGCTGTTAGTGTCACATTGGGACCTAGAGGCCGATGCGTAATTATGGAGCAATTTGGATCCGTAAGAGTAACAAAAGACGGAGTTAGTGTCGCTAAATCTATCGATGTAGAAGATAAAACAGAAAATCTTGGAGTAAAGATAGCTAAAACAGCTGGTTCAAAAACTGCTGATACATCAGGAGATGGTACTACTACAGCTATAGTTCTTCTTCAAGCAATGGTGAATGAGGGAAAAAGATATGTTGATAGTGGAGCAAATGTTGTAGAATTAGTTGCTGGTATGCGTCATGCTGTAGATCATGTAGAAAAATATCTCGATAAAGTTGCGCATAAAGTTTCAAATAATGAAGAATTAGTTAAGCAAGTAGCAACAATTTCAGCAAATGGTGATGCATTTGTTGGTGATTTAGTTGCAAAAGCTATTACTAAAATTGGAAATAAAGGTGTAATTACTGTTGAAGATGGTCGTTCTATTGATACAACAGTTGATATAGTAGAAGGATTAGAGATAGATCGTGGTTTCATCTCTCCTCACTTTGCAAATAATGAAAAACAAGTATGTGAATTAGATAATCCATATATACTTCTATATGACAAGAAAATCGCAGGACTACCTCAAATAATTCCTTTACTAGAAGCTGTAGTAAAATCTGGAAGAAGTTTACTTATTCTTTGTGAAGATCTAGAAAATCCAGCACTAACGACAATTGTTGTCAACACTTTAAATCAAATAATGAAAGTTGCAGCTGTGAAAGCGCCAGGTTTTGGAGATCGTAGAAAAGAAATGATGGAAGATATTGCTATATTAACAGGTGGTCAGGTAATTTCAGAAGAATTAGGTAGAACGCTTGAGAAAACTCAATTAACTGATTTAGGTCAAGCTAAAAAAGTAACTGTTTATAAAGATAGAACTGTTATTGTTAGCGGAGAAAGAGATGTTAATACAATCAATAATATCGAAACTCGTTGTAAACAGATTGAGGAGATGATGAAGAATACTACATCAGATTATGATCGTGAAAAACTAGAAGAAAGACGAGCAAAGTTATCTAATGGAGTTGCAGTTCTCAATGTTGGTGGAGATACAGAAGTAGATCAAAAGGAAAAGAAGGATCGTGTGGAAGATGCTGTACAAGCTGTAAAAGCTGCTATCGAAGGAGGTATAATTCCTGGAGGAGGTGTTGCATTTACAAAAGTAGCAAAGCAGCTTGAGGGTATTTTAAAAAATTCTGGAAAACATTCTGCAGATTTTCTATACGGAGTTTCCGTAATTGCTAATTCTATTTTAGCTCCATTGAGAAAAAACCTAAGAAATGCAAACTCCGATTCTGACGCTGGTATTATAATTAGAGAAATTCAGAGTAACGATAACGAAAATTTTGGATTTGATGTCAAAGCTGGAGAATACGTTGATATGAAAAAAGCAGGAATTATAGATCCTAAAGCTAGCTCTAGATCTGGTCTACAATTTGCTTCATCTCTAGCAATTTCTGTACTTATGAGCGAAGCAGTTGTAAGTGATGTTAATGAAAAAACATCTTCAAAAGATTCTAAACCAGACATGGGTGGAATGTACTAAATAATTTAGTATTTTAATATACATTATAAAATACATAAATTATTGTATATAAATTATTCTCTTTTATCAAAAAACATAGATTGAGATAGACAAAGAATTATTAAGCTTTCAAAATTATTAATTATTAGAATTTTTTGAATTTAGAATTAATAATTTAAAATTACTATAATTAATATAGATTAATTTTAATATTTTAGAATTATAAATTAATAGAATTTATCGAGTTTAATATTGAGAATCACTATCTTAAATGTGAGTGTCTTGCTGATTCATCTTGAATAACAACAATAAAGCAAAGAAACCCTTTATAGAAAAATAATTTAACAGATACGTTATCATGTGTTACAAATTTAATATTTATTGTATGATCTTTATCATTAAACTTAAAATTATGCACTCTATCTTTACTTAGATTAGTATTTGATTATAAATCTTTGAAAAAATCTATTTTGATTATCAGTGCACTCTTGTTCGGTTGAGAGTCTATGAATTTCTATAAAAGAGCTTGATGAGGCTTCTCTCATTTTAGTTCAGAATTTTGGTGAATTTTATCTAATAAGAATTTAGAATTATTAGTATTAATAATAATTAGTGTAAAAGGCATCATTTTATTATAATTTTCAAGTTCATATTGGTCATTAATCTTGTTTTAAACTATTTAACTAAAAACAGTAGATTACTTAATCTCTACAGATATTGAAAAAATAGATAATAAAAGTGATTATAAATTATAATTTTAAGTTTAATCAATATTTGAATATCAACATAGAAGTATCTAGAAGACTAATCATTTTTGCTTCATTTTCATCAACTAATAATTTAAAGTTAAATAAGAATGATGATGTTTATTCTAAAAATATTTACGACAAAAGATTTGATTTATTTAACAAAGCATAGTGTATTTCGTATATATTTTTTTATTATATATCTTATTAAGTTGTTCAGATTCATGCAATATTTTTTCTTTATTTTTAAATTAATCTAAATTTGATTTTATTATAATTTTAAAAAAATGTTTTGATTTTTTTCTTATATGCCATACATTGTTTTATCTCTTAAGAATATTTAGAGATTTGTAAATCTTATTTTTCAATTTTGAATATTTTTTATATAGAAATGTACTTTTTTAAAAAAATATCATGTATAAACTTATGAAAGAGTAATAAAATTCTAAATATATTAAAAAAAGCTTGAAAAAAATAGTGAAGTTAATACACTATAAAAGTGAACGAAGCAGAAAACTTAAATGTCGGGCATCGAGCTCGATTAAGAGAGAGGTTTCTTCTTTCAGATTCAGCAACAGTTACAGATGCAGAAGTTTTAGAACTTTTGTTATTTTTAGTTCAGCCAAGAAAAGATGTTAAACCTATAGCTAAGCGATTACTAAAATTTAGAAAAACCTTTGCAGCTGTGATGGGATGCGATTTAGATCTTCTAAGATCGATTAAAGGAGTTGGAGACTCATCAATAGCAATGTTTAAAGTGATTCATGAGTCAGTATGTAGAGTATTGCGACATGATCTTACGTCAAGATCTCTACTTAATAATATAGATAGTGTGGTTGCATATTGCAGATCAAGAATGGGATATTTATCAAGAGAGCAGACGAGAGTGCTATTTTTAAATCAGAAAAATTATTTGATTACAGATGAAGTTCAGCATGAAGGAACAATCGATCATACATCAATGTACCCTAGAGAGTTAATGAGAAGATGTTTACAACTAGGAGCTGGAGCAATGATTTTAGTACACAATCATCCAAGTGGAGATTCAAGTCCATCTAGTGCTGATGTTGAAGTTACTAAGCATATATTTGAACTATCAAAAATGATGAACATTGCTTTACATGATCATATTATTATTACTTCACGATCATTTTTTTCTTTTCGTCAAAATAATCTATTTTAACTTTATTACATCAAATCATTACTAATGATAATTACCACTTTTTCATTGAAAATCAACAATACATTTTAGTTCGTGAAGCTGATGAAATAGTTTAAAATACTACTTGATATATTATATATTTATATTTCACTTTTTAATCATAATGATGATAAAATTATTATATAAAATGATAAAAAATCATTTAAAATATTAATAGAAAGTAGTTCATTTGCGGATATATTAATAATACATTTCAATTAAATATAAAAGAAAACAGATAAAATATAGATCTTGTTTCCATAATAAAGAAAACAGATAAAATATAGATTTTATTTTCATAATAAAGAAAACAGATACGCTCTATGTTAGAGCTGAATCAGCTGATTTAGATATTATATTTTTATATATAGATCAAATTATATATTTATATTTCACTATTATATTTAATTTGGTAAATTTCTTCATGCATTTTTATAATAATTGAAATGATATAAATTTGCTATTACAGTACATAAACTTTATATCTTTATTTTAAAATCTTAGTTTCATCATATATATAACTTCATAATATTAATAAACTAATTTGATTATTGTTAATAGGTACAACTGATTTAATTTATTATGAATACTTAATTACAAACTATATTTGATGGAATTATTTATTTAAACCTAAGATAACTTTACTTGCATTTGACCAGCAAATAATATAGAAATAGTTCCTCCTAATTGACATTTACATGTTGCATTACTAGTTAATATCGCACAACCACTTAGCTTTTTTGATGAATTAGATGCACTCCATGGATTAGTAATGATGGGTGTGCAGGGTGGTATAATTGGAGGTTTAAATGCTGGATTCATAGGGCTTCTGCATATACCAAATGGTACTATATTAACCATCGGAACAAAATCATTTACATTTGCGCATGGTGTATATTGAGTCTTGATAAATGGTCGTATAACATTTAAAGGAGTAGGTAAAGCTCCTTGATTACAAGCTATTATAGCTCCGGCTTTTACTATAAACATACTTTGAAGTCTGGCTTAATTTTATACTAAATTCAAGCTTTATATTAAAAATAAATATCAAAAGATTTATATAATTTATTATTTATAACTATATACAAATTCAAATTTATTTACTTTTTTTTAAATAATACATTATAGTTTCAGAAGCAGGAGGAGTAGTTTGAAACAGTACTCAATATTATTATGTTGCTTTTATATTTCACTTTTTGGTTATGATTATAGTGATAGAATCACGCAAGATGATAGAAATGCATTTAAAACATTATTAGGAAATAGTCGACTTGTTGATATATCAGGAAGGCATTTCACTTCAATAGAAGAAAATGTAGATACAATAAAGGTCAAACCAGCTTTACCTAATTTGAATGTTAAATTTGTAGATGCAGATATAATTAGAATTCAATTACCAAGCAGTATTTCAAATCCGATTGACAACAAATGTTTAATTCAAGTATTATTTCTTTCTGAAGGAGAAGAGACAGATGGTATTACAGAATTTTATGCTTATTGTAAACCTATTTCTAGTACTGCATCCTCATCAGGAGAGTTAGAGTTAAAGGTTTTAAGTGTTGATACTGTTTATCCATCATCATTAGCATCAAAAGGCAATGACATTGAAACAGAGTATTCACGTATGTATTATGCTAAAGATAAGTACTTATCAGTAGAACGTGTATTGTCAGGTGATTCTATGACTGCCTCTCAATTTGTTCTATATACAGATTCTAACGGTTCTGATATAAAAAATGTGAGGCCTATAAGTAAAGTAAGATTACCTGATCAGGAAGGATTTTTTCCATTAATAGATCAAGACTATATAGAAACTTCTAATATGCTAGATATACCGGGAAAGCATGCACTAAGAGTAGAATTAAAAAAGAATATTTCAGAAAGTCAAAGTATGTATATTTCTCAAACTAATAATGGAGCTGTAATGGTTGTAGATAACGCCAAAAGTGCCGATCGTTCTGGAAGAGGATTATTTGCTGTTCATATTAATGATAACAATTATATCAGTCACTTTAATGGATTTTATCCTAGTGAAAATCCTGAATTTTTAGTGAATCAAGTTAGTATTGGTGATAATAAAAACCCTAGTGTATTAGATCCAGGATGTGTAATGCTTGAAGTTGCTGGTAGTTCAACATTAACAATGGAAAATTTGATATTTGATTTAAAAAATGGAGAAGTATTACGATGGACCAAATCAGAGGTTTTTCCAACAGATTTTAAACTTGATAGTTCAGAATTAATTGATTTGAATGATGTAGAAAATAAGAAAATTATTCCTTCTGAAATGAAAGATGCATTGACTAAAGCTGAACAGGAAAGTGATCTTATCAAGCAAAAAGCACATGAAATTGTAAAAAATAGCTCAAAATTAAAAGAATATGAGGGGCGAATTTCATTTATTAACTTATATTATAGTGGATGGGATGGATGTTTTAGATCAAAAGAAAAAGATGGCAAGATAGTGTATGAATATGTATTAATTGTAGGTAATCACAAAGAAAAAAATGAAAATGTAGATGCAATTTTATCATCATTAGATCAAGAAACATTACAGGCTACCAAATACTTTGATAAGGACCTCTTTGCTAAAGCCATTATTATAGAACTTTCTGCAGAATATGTTAATGAGATAGCTCAAATTATAGATCGTAATGGAGAAAAAATCATAGATTCACCATGGCAATCATTAGTAAAGAAAAAAGATTTAGGATATTTTGATATCAGTGTTGTTATGTTGAGAGGTAATTATTTTAATGAAATTGACAGTAGTCAATCGATGTATCTATTAGATTTTTTTCTAGCAAAAAAAAGACAAGCAACAGAAGATATTAATCTAAAAGCTTCATTCTTTAAATTAGGTGCAATAATAAGAAGCACAGGAAGTCAAGAAGCACAAGCAATAATACAAGCAAATGAAGATGTAGCTCAAGTGATACAAGCTATTATGAATAGAGTAAAGAATTATATAGATGGAAATATAATGAATGACATAAATTCTCAGGTAACCTATGATAAAACTCATTTTCTTTTTGATGTATTTCAATCTCAAGACATATGGAATGCAACAAATAGTAACGCTGATAGATTATCAATACTTGAAAATTTACAGCAAGAGCTTGACAAACCTGATTTTTCTTATCAAAGTTTAAAGACGGAAAATCAACAGCAGGCCGAAGCATCAATCTGGTCTGGATTAGGATTAGGATTTTTATTTTCTAGTTAGTAATACTATTGTAAATTTCACTTTAATTATAATTTGCACTTTAATTTTTTATATTTTTTTTGCAATTACATATATTTCTTTAGATACCGTTTTACTAGATTGTGGTTTAAATATTTTCGTTTCATAATTTATAAATGACTGTAAATTATTTTTAAGTGATGGTCCATCCAAAATTTTAGATACAAACTTATGAATATCATATTTAATAGCAAATGAGTATACTGCTAACAGTAAATTTATACTACTTTGATGATCTATTTCTGTATAACCTGATGTATTTGGAGACATGTCACTAAGTAAAACATCTATTTTTGGCATTTGTAATATTTCAGAAATATCAGATTTTAAAAAATCACATTGTTTAAAATATGTACCTGAAATTGGCTCAATACATTTTAAGTCAATTCCACCAATCCAACCTTTTGTATATTGTTTTGATACTTGTAACCAACTACCAGGAGCGCATCCAAGATCTAAAATATTATCATTTGCATTAATCAGTGCATATTTTTTCTGTATTTCAATTAGTTTAAAAGCTGATCTAGCTCTATATCCATTAATTTTTGCCTTTTTAAAAAAATGATCCATATGTTGTTTTTTACGCCACATCACTTACAAAGCATGCTGATTATGCCTTCTCGCACACCTCCATTTGCTGTAATTAATATATTTGATGGCATTAGCTTTAAAATATTATATATGAAAATTATACTTCCTCGTGTTTTTGATAAGTATTTTCTGTTTGATATAAATGATTGTGAGATTAAAGTTTTTTTACTCATCGAAGATAAATCTTGTAATGCTATTAGCACATCCGGCATAGTAAAAATTTTACCATGCATAATAGTGCCATCAAGATATGAAATCTTACACATATAGGTACAAAGGGTAGTCATCACACCAGAACGGCATAATAGTATAGGAATTACACTTTTGTATTTTTTACAACGATATATAAATTCCATCAAAATTTTATGTGATGCTGTTGAAAGAAATGGATATTCTTGTAAATTTTGTACAGAAAAAATTCCATATGGAAGTGATATCCATTCTTTAATTTCAATATCACAATTTCCATAATTTTGGCATAAAGCAATTTCTGTACTACATCCACCCATATCTATAACAATACACAATGTTGAGGGCATTACATCAGAACATCCTCTTGCTGCTAAAAATATCTCTTCTCCTGGATCTATTATTCTAAATTGAATATTTGTCGTTTCTCTTATTTTATCTAAAACTGATACACAGTTATTTGCAAATCTAAAGATTGCTGTTGCTACATATTCAACACTTACTAAATTATATTCATTTAGTATACTCGCATGATTTTGTAGTACAGAAATAGTTCTATCTAATGATTTGGAAGAAATATATTCCTCTTTTATATTGTCACCTAATTTTGCAGTTGATGATACAGATTTTATAATATTATATCCGAGAGGAGTTCTTGTGTTTTTGATAGCAATAAGAGTACGACACATGTTTGAACCTAAATCAATACAGCCGTACAATTGTTTATGCATAATACATAAAATTATATCATAAAAAATATTATAAGGTGAGAGGTCTTTAATATTTATTTCGTATTTTAAATATACTATATTTAATAGTTAGTAAAAATCTTATCTGAATATGTTTTTCATACTATAATATTTAATTAAATAATAACTTGATTTTATATTTATAATTATTCATTTTCTTGTTTATAAATAATTTTTGATGAAACTGTAGTGTAATACACTGTTTATCAAGTCAGATACATCTTTTATTAAAGAGCAAGTAGATTTTTTGCCTTTTCATATATTTCTTCTTCTCTACTTTTAAGTTCAGCATCTATCATATTTACAACTTCTTCATCTGAGTACTTTACAACTCCTGTTTTTGATGAAGCAAGAACAGCTGCATCTGGTAGAACTATATTAGTTTTTCCTTTTTGTACTATTTTCTCAGCAGATTTTGATAATGCAGACATCACAGCATCTGCAGATGTTTTACGTATTTCATTTACTTTATCTTGAAATGATTCGCGCAGACTTATCATTCTTCTTTGCTCTTCCATAAAGGCACTTTCTTTTGCTTCTTTTTCAGATTGTGATAATTTTCCGCTTTTTAATTCTTCTAGAATTTTCTGCATTTTTTTCTTGATTTCTTCTAATTTACTATCTATACTACCTGTAGATTGTTTTAATAGTTCTTCAATTTTTCTGACTAATTTTACTGTATTCATATTTTTCATACCAAATACAGCAATATTTGAATTTGTATTTGGAACATTTCCATAGCTAGACATACATACACACATTAGTACTGCGAGATTCATTAGCATTTGTAACTCCCCTTAAATTAAATACCATATTCTATAGAATTTTGCAAGTAATTGTAATACTAATAAATTATGTAGGATATTTAATATATTATCATATATCTGATTACATTCATCTTCTTTTACATTTATTCAAATAATGTTCATATTTAAATTGTATATTCTTGTCATATAATAAAGAAATAACTCTTGCAGTTTTAATTAAAGTCATATTTTTAATTAGCATTTATATAATTTTTCATATTATGATGGTAATTTCTAATTCTCGAAGAAGAATGTATAGCAGCTATATAACATTTAATATTTAATAATCATTTTTTGATTTGATTTTATTTTTTAGATTGATTTGTTCAATACTTCAGTTGTGCTTCTGCTGTAATAAATATAATGATGATTTTACCACAAAAAATATATTATAATTGATATATAGAAAAGTATATTTTAAAACTAAAATAGTGTATAGGTTGCTACATCAAAAATGTTAAAAACTGATTTTGGCATTATTATAAACAGCTATTTTATAGATATGTAATATTTTTATTTGAATAGTTTTACTTAATTGAATTTTTACTACAAAATTCATAACTTAAAATAAGTTTTAGTTAAATATAATACAAGTCAATTAAAAAATTCTTCTAATAAATATAGGAAATTTATTCAATTAAATATGAATGATTATTAATCATATCTTTCATTTTCATAAATATTGGATAATTCGTAGAAATCGTATTTAGATTTGAAGTGCAGCATTTTCCATCATAGTGTGAAATGCTTGCATAGCTGTCATTTGTCTTTGCTTTGCTATCAATTCTTTTTTCTTTTGCTTTTTTTCATCTTGTGATAATTTTTCGCTATTCAATTCCTCTTGAATTTTCTGCATTTCTTGTCTAACTTCTTCTAATTCGTTATCCATATTAACCTTAGACATTTCTAACATTGATGAAGCAAAAGCTCCATCTTTATCAGGTATATTTATATTAACTCTTGATTTTACTTCTCTTTTTGGGTCAAATTTTGCTGAATCTTCATATGTTTTAGGTGTTTCATTGACTTTTTTCTGAAATGATTGGTGTGAATTTATCATCTTTTTTTGATTTTCACTCAAACCATCTTTGTTTGTTTCTTTTGCTGATTGTGATAATTTTTGATTTTTAAATTCTTGCAAAACTTCTTGAATTTTTTGCTGAATTTCTTCTAATTTACCTTCTATATTAGCTTTGAATTTCTTTAAATTTTCTTCAGCTAATTTTATACCTAATTGAGAAGTATACGTATCTTTACTTATGTCATTTCCATAACTAGAGATATATACAAACATTGTTAGTGCTAGATTTACTAATATTTATAACTCTTTTTTCAAAAACATCACATTTTATAAAATTTTGCAAGTGATTGCAGTACTGATAAATCATGAAAAGTGTTTAATGTATTACCATATATCTGATTACGTTCATCTCCTTTTCCAATTATTAAAACAATATTTACATTTAAATGTAGTGCATAATATATAGCACAAGCTCTAGATGGTATTTCTATTCCTGTACATTGTGAAAGAATGTCTGATCGAATTTGTGATGCAGATTCTGTTCTTACATTATCATCAGTAATAATAGAAATATCCGCATATTTTTGTAGCACTTTTCCAATTTTTTGTCTTTTGTTTATAAATTCAGATCTGTATTGTTTGGCAGTATATCGATGCCCTCCACAGCCTGTTATAACGGCAATTTTCTTATATTTTGCTTTTATCTGAGATAGTAGACTTTTAATCGCTTGTGGTGTATGAGCATAATCAATCATAAATAACTTGTTATGTAGAGTTACTGTTTGCATTCGGCCAGGAACATTAATATTTAAGTGTGGTATAAGATCTTTAATTTGTATTTTAGATGTTTCACAGATATGTAGTGCTGCTAGCAAATTATTTTGATAAAAAGATATTGAATTTTGAAGATTAATCATATGTTTTGAATTTCTCCAAGTTAATATATTATTTTCTATGTAACACTTCTTACCATATTCTTGAGAATATTTATACTTATAAATTTCTCGTTTACATTTATCATCTAATTTATAATGAAAGAAAAATGGTGCTTGTGATTTTAAATGTTGTAATATTTTCAATTTAGCATTTCTGTAATTTTCGATAGTGTGATGGTAATCTAAATGTTCAGAGGAAAATGTAGACCAGACTGCTACATCAAATTTAACATTTAATAATCGTTTTTGATGTAATCCTATACTGCTAGCTTCAATTACTACATATTGTACTTTCGCTTCTGCTAATTTATGTAAAATTTCATGTATGACAAAAGAATCAAATGTTGTCATGTTTTTAAGTTTATAAGATTCAATTTTAACATTACAATTATTATATAGCCCTAATGTTCCCATGTATGCACATTTTTTACCAGAGTATTTCCATAACATATATGTCTTCCAAGCAATTGAAGTTTTGCCATCTGTTCCTGTCACACCTGCGATAAATTTTGGTTTATTAGAATATGCTAAAGCTGCAGCATTACTTTTATCAATTTTATAATTCATTTTTAGCTTTCATTTTTAATAAATATTACCATGAATGATGTATAGAAAAAATATAATATAAATTTATATATATTATACGTAATAAAGTCTTTTATTTAAAATATAAAACTTATTTAAATTTTAATAATCTTAATATAAAGATTAGTTTGAAATTGATTATATGAAGATATGTTGCATATTAATGTACTATTAATTTATTTATTGTATGAATTATAAAGGAGATTAAGTGAGATATCTGCAATACTATACTCTATTATTTGTAACTACATATGTGACGTCAGCTGATATTGGCTTTTTGTATGGTATACATTATGGAGAATTATATATGCAATATCTAGGAATTAATGATACATCAAGTAGCAATGCTGATGGTTTCGCTACAGAAGATTTATCATATAGTGATACTCAAAAGGGTGTACTTTCAAACTGGAATGTTTTAAAAGTTACTACACCAAATATGTTAAAAGGAGACTTTGGCTTTGCTGCCAATAGATGGTTTGCAGATATGTCACATTTTTGGCTAGGTGGTTTTTGTTCAATTGGATATTCAGTACAAAGTCTACAACATGAAAGTAAATTTCAACCAAATACGATACAAGTCGATTCAAAGAATAATTCTTCAGAGAATAAATACACAGACTTTATGCAATTAAATATAAATAATTATGGTCCATATCTTTCATTGTCTTGTAATATTGGGCGAGCTATAGGTCAAATTATTCCATATGTAGGTGTGGGATTACATATGTCATATTATAGTTTTCAAGTTGATTCACAACAAAAAATTGATATATTACCTATCTATCCTATATTTTTTACAGGACGATTGGGAATACAATTAAGATTACGACGTGTACTACTTGATGTACATTATGTAACAGGTGTTAGTAAAGATTATAATCTTGGACTAAATGATGATAGAGGTTATGAAATTCAAGCAGGTGATAATGAAGAAAATCAGGTCATTTCACATGTTCATGAAGATAAGCAGTTTAATGATAATGATCCAAATCAATACGCAAATACATTTAGAAGTATGAGATGGAAAATGAGGCCATCATGTAGTAAAATTATATTTGCTATAATGTTAAATACCGCTTGAGTTCAAAATTAAAAATATATTACGGTAAAAAACTATAGAGAAGATTGAAAATATATTGTAATCTATAAGAGTGGCTTGTTTTGAAGTAGAACGCTTTGTATTGGTTGAAGCTATACGGCATTCTCAATTTGTTGTTGATAAAAAAAATCTTACTTCTGTATTTAATCATATATATCTCTCTGCGAAAAATAATATTTTGACTATTGAAAGTTCTGATGGAGATATTCATATGCAAAATAAAATTACTACAGCAAATATAATATCTGAAGGATTTATGGTGATTCCTTCAGTAGTTTTATATGATATATTACGAAAGTTAAAATCAAAAATTTGTAAAATTGAATGTAAAGAAGGGCATGTTTATATATATCATGATCATGGAGAGTTTAAGCTACACTCTTTAAATGAATGGAATAATTTTGATATTGAAAAGCCTCAAAATCATTTTGAAATTCAAAGTAAAGAGTTACTACAAAATTTGTATAGAACACGTATTGCTATGGCTCATGATGATATACGACTACAGTTTAATGGTGTTTCACTACGATGTAATAATTTCTTGCTGCATTTTGCTGCTTCTGATGGTCATAGATTAACGTATATACAGCATAAAATTAATTTTGAGAATTTTGATGTAATTTTACCAAAAAAATTAGTTGAAACTTTATACGGTATATTAGGAGGTATGGATACTGCGGTTCGTTTTTCTATTTTAGATAAAGTTATACAAATTGAAATTCAATCAATTGTGATTAAATCCAGATTATTAAATGCAAAATTTCCAATATATACATCTCTTATACCTGATAATCCTACAAATGTATTACGTGTGCAATTAGTAAATCTTAAGGAATCTATTGAGAGATTATTATTACTAGCCAGAAAAGATGATTTTTTAGTTTTGCAACTACAGCAAAAAATTACTCTTCAAATTCAAGGGCAGTACGGATATGGATCTGAAGAAATTATTGGTGAATATAAAGGTAATGATTCAACATTATATCTTAATGGATTTGCAATATTAGACTTTTTGCAATTATTTGATTCGAAAGATATCATTCTTTCATATACAGAAAATGGGCCCGTAAAACTACAGTCAAGTGTTTGTGATGATTTTGTTTATATTGTAATGCCATTAAATAAGATGTGAGAATATGCTAAGAAATTTAAGTTTATGGAATTTTAGATGTCATCATGATATACAATTTGATTTTACATCACAAATGTCATTATTTTATGGTAATAATGGTGTTGGCAAAACAAGTATATTAGAAGCAATATCAATGTTAAGTTCAGGATATGGATTACGTAAGGCAAAATTTGCTGACATAGCTCGTAATAATTGTGAAATGTGGAAATTGAAATGTGTATTTGATGAAGAGCAATACATTATATCTTACTATCAAAATAAAAGAGAGATTTTACAAAATCAACAGCGTATTACATGGTCTTATTTATCAAAAGAGCTTGCTGTACAGTGGTTAACACCTCAAATTATCACAGGATTTTGGAAAGATATTCAAATACGTCGTAATGTAATAGATCGTTGTGTTATGGAATTTTGTCATAATCATGCTGCATTATTTACTGAGTATGAAAGAGTAAGGCGTAAAAGAGCGGAATTACTAAATTCAAACTATCAAATTTTTGTCATTGATATGTTAAATGACATTTTAGTTAAAACTGGAATGCAAATTATGCAAAATAGAATGTGGTTTATTAAAAAAATGGCTAATCATGCAATTAAAATTGAAATGACTGGTGAAATTGAAAATATAATGTATGAAAAGCAAGTATGTGATACGCAAACAATCGATCAAGAAATTGCATCTAATACATTCATGCATAAAAAAAATAATACTAATGATAATGCTAGTAAATGGAAAAAATATTTACAATGCAACTTAAATATAATTGGTGTACATAAAACAAATTTTGTAATTTATGAAAAAAATTTAAATGGTATGCATGCTTCTACTGGTGAGCAGGTACGAATTATATTAAATTTTATTTTAAAAGTATTTTCTCTAAATCAAAAATCAAAAAAAATACTATTATTAGATGATGTATTATGTTCTTTAGATGAAATTCAAGTAAATTTACTACTGCAAAAATTATCAAAAATGAATGGACAGATAATTATATCTAATATATTTGATATAAAAAGTGATTTTGATTTACAGAGAATTAAAATTTAAATAGTGAATTTATTTTAAGGTATAAAATATAATTCTAAAATATTTTATAGTTTTAATAGAATATGAGTAGTGAGTAATAAATTAGAAAATAATTATTTTGACATTTTTGTATTAATAGCATTTAGTAAATTAGGAATTTTCTTTAAATTCTTCATTGATTGAACTTGTTTTTCATATAGTAATACATCCATAAAATATATACGATCATGATTTGAAGCGATCAGCGCAATCTTTGTATTACAATCTTGATGCTTTATTAAACCAACCATCCTTATATTTTGTCCATTTATTTTGCTTGAATAAGAGGAAATAAACATATCATTTTTAGCAACAGTATAATTTTCCTTTATAAATAATAAAGGCATACATATACCCATAGTAGCATCAGTATATTTTTGAGCTAAATCTCCTAACATAAAATGTTCATTTTGTATTACAGTTGATGTTTTAATTTTAGAGAATAATGATAAATTCGTTTTCATAGAAAAAGAGCTTACAATTAAAAAAGCAAGTATATAATGCACTTTTTACATTACACTTGCAATGAAAGATAAGTCAATAGTTAATTTTATATTAATTTTATAATTTATATATTTTGACTACTCAAGTTTTATGTATCATTCAAGTTATACTTTATTTATTTGATTGAGTTATTTTATTACAAAATAGATTTTCTATATTTTAATGTAAATTATTTTAAACAAAATTATGCACAATAAATTTTAAGTTTATAAATCGAAAATATTTTTATAAATTACATATTATTATAAAGTAAAATAGAATCAATGCTGAATATTACACACGTTAGTCAATATGAAATCAATCTTAAGAAATCAATTTGAATTTATCACTTATTTTATCATTTGTAATACAAATTTTCACTTATTTATGATCAACCATAGTTATTATAATGACTTTTACCATAAAATTATATTTACTAGTTCGTATTCTGTAATATACTTTGCACTTTATTTAAAAGTTGATTAGTGCTAAATGGTTTTAATAATATATTCATTTTATGTCCAACCTTTTCTAATATTATACTTTCATCCCAACCAGACATTACAAGTATTTTAGCATTATTAGCATTATTATCATTTTTTATAGCCTTGATAAAATCACATCCGTTCATTTTTGGCATTGTTACATCTGTGATTATTAAGTTTATATTGTTTTCTTTTAATATTGTTAGTGCATCTTGGCCATTTGATGCCACATATACTGTATAACTATGTCGCTCTAGCACTTTTTGTACAAGATTACGAACTGGTTGTTCATCTTCTACGACTAAAATTGATGCTTTTATCTGTTGAGTTACATGATTATTTGTGTCATGAATTCGATCATTTAATTGATTTTGATTTTTTGTTAAATTTTCTTCATTTATTTGATGAGTTGTCATTTCATTTAAAATAATTGGTAGATAAATTGAAATTTTAGTACCTACTTTGATTTGACTTTGAATATCAATACCGCCACCTGCATTTTGTACAATTTTACTAATATTTGATAATCCTAATCCGGTTCCATGTTCTTTTGTAGAAAAAAATGATGTAAAAATATTATCAATATTTTCCTGAGCTATTCCACATCCATTATCCTTTATTGATAATACACAATAATTTCCTGAACGTAATATCCACTTTCCCATATGCCACATACGTTGAAAATATTTTTGTGTCAATTTTACTACTATCAAACCTTTATCTTTTATTGCATCACGACTATTAGTAACCAAATTTATAATTATTCGTTCAAGATTTACATTTGATACTTTTACTAACATCTGAGAACTTATTGCATCTATTCTTAGTTCAATATTATCTCCAACTAAGCGAGTTAGTAATTTTTTGATATTAGATATAACATAAGCTGGAGAGCAGTGTTGTATATTTTTCTTAGAGCTAGCAAAGTCAAGAAGTTGTTTTGTTAATGCTTCTGCATGCATTGTATGATTAATAATTTCTTGTAGATCACTTTGTAGATCTTGCGGTAACTTGCTTTTTAGCAACTCACAAAATCCATGAATTGCGGTCAAAATATTATTAAAATCATGAGATATTCCGGTAGTTACTTGACCTAATATATTTAGATTTTGAGAGCTTAGTAATCTTGCATTAATATGATCTATTTCTGTACGATCATCAAGATGTAATAACCAAAAATTATCTTCATATTTTATAAGATGTAATCTTACGGATACTGTATGTGTATCATTTATTTGCCAGTTACCTGTAATAATTATATTTTCATTGAGTGATAGTCTTGATAAATCAAAATTTGCAAAAAATTTACATATATTATCGGTTTTTAGTAAATTTACAGTATATTTTTTCATCGTATTATTTCTATGTAAAAAATATCCAGCATTATCAATACAAGCAAGTGCAATAGATGATATATTCCATATACTAGGAGTATCATTTATACAAGAAATAAAGATTACTTTGTAACCACTCCAAAATAGTTTAAAATAAATTAGACGCCATACTTTTCCTTGATGTTCCCCAAAAATCATACCGTCTTTTGTATAAATATGTAAAATTTGATTTAGCTTTATATTTACATCTTTTGAAATTAAATATTTAAACTCTTCATTACTCTGCTTAATTAGTCCATCACTACTTAAAATAGCATTAGGTATTGGAAGATCTGAGCTAAAAAATGAAGAGAAAAGAGAGGTTAGCATTTTTATAATGTATCAGAAATATATATAAATTACGATCGATATATGATTATTCATTTATATCTGAAAGTTCTGGATCTGAAGACATGGAAGGTTGTGCATCTGTATTAAATTCTGAGGGTAAACCTTGAGGAAAAAGATTATTCATTTTTTCTTTTAAAAGTAGACTAATACGAGATGTTATCATTTCATTTGAGTCTTTCAATGGTTGATTTAGTATTCTACTTGATAAAAAATCTTTTTTTACAAAATATATTTGATTATCATCACAAAGAATAAACATATCGTATTCACTAGATTTTGAGTGCATTTTTATTGCTAAAATATTTTGCCATGCATTCTTATATGTTCTGTTCCAAATACTGGATGCAGCATGGAAAGTAATGAATTTCTATCAAATTCATCAAAAGAGTTACCCATAGAACTACCTGAAATAAAATATTTTCCAAAATCAGCTGTTAAACAAATAACAAAAGATGGAAGAGTTTTATTTAACAATACTTGAATACTCATATTATAATATATATATTCTTTCATTAATTCATAATTTTGCATTAGTTTATAATAATTATGATTATAAAAATCAAAATGATATAAATGATCTGGATGTAGTTTGGCGTTTTCTTGAAATCTGCTTAAATAATTCACTTTTTTAGTTGTATCAGATAGAGACTGTGTGAGTTCATCGAAACGTTTGCTATCTGCTAAACAAAATTTATGTTTACCATTTTCATGTCTTTCTGACAGTAATACACATAGTTCTTTTAATGAATCTTGATATGTATTCTTCAAATTAGAAATTGCATTAGCTATAAATTCGGAACTAAATACATAAGTACGTGGGATAAAGGTAATATCTTCATCTGGAATAAAATTACTATCATCATCCATTGTGTAACTAAATGATCTTTGCTCTGTTTCTGTATAATTCATAAATGGCATTGCTGACAATGATATAAATAAAACTAAAGTATATTTTAATATATTTATAATTACATTATATATTAATTATTCATTAAATACAACAAAATAAATTCAGCTTTACATCTATATCTGAGAATTATTGATTCGAAGACATTCAAAGTTATGAATCTGTATTGAATACTGAGGGTAAACTTTTATGAAAATAGATCAGTCATTCTTTCTTGCAAACCCACTTTGATTAAATTCATCATTTCTTCATTTTTTGCAAATTTAAAAACATTTATTACATGTATACGAGGAAATATTGTCATATCAAAAGTTTGTGTTTGATAAAATTGTAATTGATCTTTATGGCAAAACATGAGTATTTCAAATTCAGTATTTTGAGATCTCATTTTTATTGCTGGAACAATATCACCTTCAACTTTAATTTTCTCCACAAAAAATGGATGAAGCATGGAAAATAGTGAATTATTATTAAACTCATCAAAAGAGTTGCCTATAGAACTACCTGCAATAAAATATTTTTCGAAATCAGTTGTTAAACAAATAACAAAAGATGGAAGAGTTTTATTTAATAATAGTCGTATACTCATATTATGAT
>CAJXXZ010000009.1 GCA_913063285.1 uncultured bacterium
AAAACATTATTCACTTGATTTTTACTATGAATGCCTCCAGTAGCAATTATGCAATTTTTTCTTAATTTTAATGCTAATTCTATATTTAAATCTGGATCAGGATTTGACAAAGCAAAGATAATTGGATTTGAGTTCATAAATTGTACAAAACTTGCATCCACTGTATTTCCTGTAGACATACCCAAAAATACATCAGCTTCATAAAAAGCCTTCTTTAAAGTTACATTATTTGTTGTAGCAAAAGTTCGTTTATATTTTCCTAAATCGCTTCTTTCTTGACATACACATCCTTTAGAATCAAATAATAAAATATTTTCCTTTTTGACACCATATTTTACTAACAAATTAAGAGTTGCAATACCTGCAGCACCCGCTCCAATAGCAACAACTTTTAATTTTGAAAAAGCTAAATTTATATCATGATAATTTTCATTTTTACTTTGACTTACTTCATTATCATTCAATTCACTTGATTGTATTTTATTTCTTAGTTTACAAGCATTTATCAAAGCAGATAACACAACAATAGCTGTTCCATGTTGATCATCATGAAATACAGGTATATTAATTCTTTTTTGTAATTTGTGTTCAATTTCAAAGCATTCAGGTGCTTTTATATCTTCCAAATTAATAGCTCCAAAACTTGATTCACATTTTGCTACAAAATCAACAAATGTATTTACATCAGTCTCATCAATTGCCAGATCAAAGCAATTTAAATAAGCAAATTCTCGCATTAAAGCGCATTTTCCCTCCATTACAGGTTTTGCTGCTTTAACACCAACATTTCCTAATCCTAGCACTGCAGTTCCATTAGTTATAACCACAACTGTACTACCTCGATTAGTATATAAATTTAAATTTGAAGAGTTTTTTGCAATTTCTTTTGAGACAAATGCAACTCCAGGAGTATAGGCTAGATGTAGATTTGAGCGTATATCTTTTTTAACACAAGAATATATCTTGCCAGCAGGATAATTTGAATGGTATTGGCAAGCTTTTTTCTTAAGTTCACTCATACTAAACAATTTACACAAAATTCATAAATATGAAATAGGTGAAACATGATATTACATAATTTACTTGGCAGCATTGCTGTTTTTAACAATAAACAAATGCAAATTAGTAATTTTTTCTATTATTAAAAAGTATAATTAATATTTTAAAAAATAATATGAAAAATTAAAATACATTTATCGTTGCATAAAAAATGCTGTGATGTTAATCTTAAGTAATGAGTTATGAAGTTTATACACCTAAAACAAATTTTAAATTACGTGGTGATCATTCATATAATTTAAGCTGGTGTCTACTTTGGTGGGCAAAAGAAAAAGTGTATGAAAAATGGCAAAATAATGCAAAGTCTACTTTTGTACTACATGATGGTCCTCCTTATGCAAATGGAGCACCTCATATTGGTCATGCGGTAAATAAAATTTTAAAGGATACTATAAATCGAACAATGGCAATGTTAGGTCACAAAATAAACTATATTCCTGGATGGGATACAAATGGATTACCTATCGAAACTCAAGTTGAAAAAGAATTTAAAATTAAAGGAATGAAATTACATCGTGATATTTCTATTACGGAGTTTAGAAATGAGTGCGCAAAATTTGCACAAAAGTGGATTGATATTCAGCTACAAGAATTTCAAAAAATGGGAGTAATGGCTGACTATAAAAATCATTACACCACTATGTCAAAACGTAGTCAAAATGATATTCTCGCAGAGTTTCATAAATTTGTGAATAAAGGTCTGGTTTACAGAGGATTTAAACCAATCATGTGGTCATGTGAGGAAAAAACTAGTCTTGCTAATGCAGAAGTTGAGTATAAGGATAAAAAAAGTATAGCTATAGATGTAGCATTTTGCATAACAAGTACTAAAAATAAAAAATTAAATGATGCAAAAATTGTGATATGGACAACTACACCATGGACATTATTCGCAAACAGAGCAATTGCATATGATCAAAATTTACAATATTCATTAGTTAAAATTGAAAATCAAAAATACATTTTGGCTACAAATTTGATAGAAAATTTTCAACAACGTAGTGAAAAATCAGTTCAAATCTTAGAAACATTTACTGGAGATATACTAAATGAAACAATTTGCAAACATCCATTGCATGATTTAGGATATAATCATAGTGTTCCACTAATTTCCTGTGATTTTGTAACTGAACAAGGTACCGGATTTATTCACATAGCGCCTGGACATGGAGAAGATGACTTTAATTTAGGAGTAAAACATAATCTTGAAATTACACAATTAGTTGATGAAAAAGGTATTTTTACATCAAATACTCCTCTTGTTGAAGGAAAATTTGTACATGATGCAAATCAAATTATGATAAATGAATTATACAAAAATAATTGTATATTAGCTCAAACAAAAATAACACATTCATATCCTCATTCTTGGCGATCTGGCATGCCACTTATATTTCGAGCAACGCCTCAATGGTTTATTAGTGTAAAATCACTAAAAGAAAATGCCTATAAAATTCTTGATGATATAAAGTGGATACCTGAAAGTGGCCGATTAAAATTTGAAGATACTCTTGAATCAAAGCCGGATTGGTGTATTTCTCGCCAAAGAATCTGCGGCATTCCTCTAGGAATATTTTTTGACTGTGAAACTAACGAAATTATAGTAAAAAATGATATTTTACAAAAAACGCAAAAATATCTTGATGAAAATGGCATGGAAAGTTGGTGGCAGGATGATACAAAGCATAATATTCTTAGTCAAGTATTTGAAAAAAATTACGATACATCAAATATAAAACAATCTTTTGAGATTTTAGATGTATGGTTTGATTCTGGAGCAACACAGGCATTTGTACTACAAAATCGTAATATAGGATTTCCAGCGAATGTGTATTTAGAAGGTATGGATCAGCATAGAGCTTGGTTTCAAAGTTCGATTTTACAGGCCTGTATGAAAAAACCACAAACACCATGTAAGATTATTATGTCTCATGGCTTTGTAGTCGATAAAAAAGGATATAAAATGTCCAAATCACAAGGAAATGTCATTAGTCCAAGTGAAATAATTGAAAAACATGGCCCTGATGTTTTAAGACTATGGGTTTTAACACAAAATTATGAAAATAATCTTCGATGGAGTACAGAACAATTAAATCGAGTGCTTGACATGGAAAAGCGTTTTCGTAACACACTTAGATTTTTACTTGGTAATTTGCATTATTGGAATAAAAAGGAAGTTGATTACAAATTAATGCCTAATTTAGAAAAATGGATATTACATCGTTTAGCACAACTAAATAAGTTGCATTTACAATCCTTAAAAGAGTTGCAATTTGCAAATTTTATAAAAGCACTAAGTGAATTTTGCTCAGTTGATCTTTCAACCTTATATTTTGATATTAGAAAAGAGCTTTTGTACTGCGATACTCTTGAAAAATCACAATCGACACGTGCATGTTTATTTATAATTTGGTCATACTTGATCAGATGGTTAGCTGCTTTTATGCCTTTTGGAACTGAAGAAGCATTTTACTGTTATGATCAAACTCAAAGTATACATAATTTACACTATATTGAAATTTCAAATGAATATGATAATACAAAAATAGAATCATATATGCAAAAAATGCTTGATTTACGCAATATAGCGTATCAAAAAATTGAAAAACTTCGGCAAAGTAAAATTGTGACATCCACTCATGATGTAAAAATTACAATAAATAGTACGTTTATTGATTCATTAAATGAGATATTTGAAAATTCTAGTACAAATAATATAATTGATGATAATAATGATAATGATTTACATCTATCAAGATTACGCGAATTTTTAATTATCTCGGAAATTACAACAAGTGATGACATAAAATGTATGCAGAATATGATAGTTGAAAAACATACAGGTACTCGATGCCCTCGTTGCAAGCGTTATTTTCATGATATTAAAATTTTATGTGCTCGTTGTGAGAAAAACACATCATAGTTGTCTTTTATATTTACTTTAGCTTTAAAATAAAGGAATATTTTATGTGTTAAAAAAATAATTTTTAATAATTTACGCGAATTTTTAATTATCTGAAAAATTACTACAAGTGATGACATAAAATGTATGCAGAATATGATAGTTGAAAAGCATAAGGGTACTCGATCGTTGTAAGCGTTATTTTCATGATATTAAAATTTTATGTGCTCGTTGTGAGAAAAACACATCATAGTTGTCTTTTATATTTGCTTTAGCTAAAAAATCAAGAAACATTTTATGTGTTAAAAAATAATTTGTAATAATTTTGATATCATTTTGACTCATTGACTTCATGATGTGATAATAACTTTGATGAAGCGCAAATTTGATCAATTAATTTAAATTTTTAATTGAGTAATTTTTTATTTCACCATACTTATGAGTGTTTGTTATTTTAGTTTATTTGATATTTACTATAATTTTTCTGAAACTTGAAAACTAATGTAATATTTTTGATAACATCATAATGAAAATATTTAAGATAATTAATCTTAATATAATAAGATTGATTTTTTATATATTAATTTCATAAATCATCTTCTTATAAAAAATTTACTTGAAAAAAGGTTGAAAGAATTATATCATCTTTCATATAATTTAAAAGATAATAAACTATCTTAATTTATATAATGTTTTTTTGTGTTTTATTCTGTAAAATTTATTTTTCGCTATTGTTAAATTAATAATTTTATATTTTGTATATTTAAATATTTAGTTCTTATTACTGTATATATGTTTCAGATATATAATATTAGTAATTATTTTTGTATTAAATATTTATCACTAAATAATTTTATAAAGCCATATTTATGAATAATGATTAAATTTTTTCAATAAATTATAAAATATACATCTTGTAGTTAATCTTTTTTTAATTGATAAGTCATGAAATGAAAGTTATCATATTTTAAAACACTAAATAGTTTCTCAGCTTTTTTTATGAATTTTGATAATGCTTTTGACAAAATTTTTACAAAAATATAGGCAAAGATTTTTATTAAGATATTGTATTATTAAAGCTAAATTTTTTATATCACAAGATTTTTATTATTTACAAGATACAAAATATATATCGGCTCTGTTTTTTATTTGCTACAATTTATTCTCTTCAAAGTTATTTAATATATATTATTTTTAATTTAGTTAAGTAATTAGTATAATATATAAGCAAACACATTATAAAGTTAAAAAAGCATAATTATGTTAATAAAATTTCTTATTCTGATATATATTATTTTAAACTAAAAAATACTCTTCTCATATTTTTATATTAAAAATATTAAACTCTGTAGGTGCTTTCATTTCTCATTGGTTAAAACTTATCATTATCTTTCTGACATTTCTCAGCTTTCTCCACTTCCTCAACTTTCTACACTACCTCCGTTTTCTCAACAGCCTCAGCTTTCTCCACTTCCTCAGCTTTCTCCACTTCCTCAGCTTTCTCCACTTCCTCAACTTTCTACACTACCTCCGTTTTCTCAACAGCCTCAGCTTTATCAACTACCTCAACTTTCTTCACTGCCTTAACTTTCTCAACCACCTCAGCTTTCTCCACTGCCTTAGTTTTCTCAACTTTCTGAACTTTTTCAGATTTCTCAAGTTAATCGAATGTCATGATATGTTATCTTTTTTCAGCCGTATATTCTCTTTTTTCATTAAATTTATTCAATACTTTAATGAAGCTCATCACAAATTTCATCTCTTACTCATTTATTCAAACTTATTAAGTTTAATATCTTTATTAGTTCACACACTGTATTAGTATGCAGAAAAAATATAAATTGAAATTTTTTTTAATCTCTTAATATATCAAACTTTGAAGGTATTAAAGTAATAAATGTAAAATAAAAAATATCGGATGAATGACAAAACTGCATATATGAAGTAATTATTTTTAATCATTACTATATTTTATAGCTACTTAGTGACATTATACAATACTTACACTTAGACCTTGTTTTATTTTTATCAGGATATTTCATAATTTTTGTTATGAAATTTCATATTTATTAATTTATTATTTTATTCAATTGCTTATAGTTATATTCAGTGTTTGGTCATAAATTATATATAAATATATAATTTTTATATAATCTTCAAAGAAGCACTTTTTGCTTTTCTCACATCTTATGCTATAAGACATTAATTATTAGTAGCGAATATAATTACTGCTTCTTCATTATTTTCAAATTCATCCGTTTCAATCAATAATTGATTTCAAGTTTGCTCTTTCATCATGTTTGCCAGACACTTTACTACTTTGATTTCTTCTTAATGCATCAATTTCATCTATAAGTATAATATATGAAGCATGTGCTTTTGCCTACTCAAATAAATTTCTTACGCGACTTGCACCGATTTCAACAAACATTTCAACAAAATCAGAGATTGAAATTGAAAGAAATACCATATTTACTTCTTCTGTGATATTGCTAATAATATTTTTTCTAGTTCCGGTTCGGCTAGTAACGTTTTTACAATTTCGGTTTGGCTAGTAACGTTTTTACAATTTCGGTTTGGCTAATAATATTCTTTCTAGTTTCAGTTCAGCTAGTAACATACCTTTTGATATTCTTGTACCCATTTTTCTAAATTTTTGAGGTTCTTTCAAAAAGTCTACAATTTCAACTAAATCACTTTTTGCTTTTGAAATACCAGCAACATAATCAAAAGTTACTTTATCATTACTTTCATCAAACATTTTGCTGCTTGACTTTTCAATTTCAAAGAATTCTTTTTTTTGTTCAGATTCTCTCATTATAAATATTATCATTTTAATTTATATCAATGTGGAAAATGCAGTAACTACCAGAATACGCTACTTTATTTCAGTTTTTTTCTGTGTATACCCCTTTTTAATTCTTCTTTAAATGCTAATAAACTTATAATGTAAATTTTTAATTTTTTATTGATTGAGCTCTGCTTTATTTTTCTAAATTTCTTGTAAAACAACAATATGTGGCAAATAAATAATGAATTATTCTGATTTTTATCATATTTTATATTTATCATATTCTTATATTGCTACACTTTAAAAAATAAATTTTATCATAACTACTAAAATAGTAGAAAAAGTCAATCAACATATCAAAAAAATGAAAAATATTTATGATTAATTTTTACTATATAACTTTTGAGTTAATAATACTTTGCATAAAATATTAATGTATTTAAATTTTTTCTTTATGATATATTATTATGAAAAATTACTCAATTATGTTAATTTATCTCATTTGATTAATAGTAATTTTATATCAAAAAATTTACATACTTTTATATAATTAAATAAAATTTATTATCTACCGGCATTATTTATAACGGCAATTATCTTCCAGTGTCATTCATAATGAAAATTATCTACCGGCGTCATTCATAATGAAAATTATCTTCCAGCGTCATTCATAATGAAAATTATCTACCGGCGTCATTCATAACGGAAATAAAATGCTCATTATCTCTTGTAGCACGAATCTTATCTATCAAAAACTCTAAACCTTCAACTGTTGACATGGAAGTTAATACTTTTCTCAATAGCCATAAATGTGATAGCTGATTACCCTGTCTTAATAATTCTTCTTTGCGAGTTCCAGATTTACTAATATCTAATGCAGGAAACATACGCCTTTCTGCTGCTTTTCGATCCAAAACGATTTCAGCATTACCTGTTCCCTTAAATTCTTCAAAAATTACCTCATCCATTCTTGATCCACTATCAATAAGAGCTGTTGCAATAATTGTTAATGATCCGCTATTTTCTAAATTTCTAGCTGCCCCAAAAAATCGCTTAGGCTTTTGCATAGCATTTGCATCTAATCCACCAGTTAAAACTTTACCTGATGATGGTATAACTGTATTGTATGCTCTTGCAAGTCGAGTTAATGAATCCATTATAATAATGACATCAATACCACTTTCGGCTAATCTTTTTGCTTTATTTAAAGCCATTTCCACAACATGTACATGACGACTAGGAGGCTCATCAAAATTTGAACTTAACACCTCACCCTTTATTGACCTTTGCATATCTGTAACTTCTTCTGGTCGCTCATCAATTAATAATGCCATAAGATATGCATTTTTATGATTATGAGTAATACCATGAGCAATCTGTTGCATTAAAACTGTTTTTCCTGATCTAGGAGGAGCCACAATCAAAGCTCTTTGCCCAAATCCAATCGGCACAATACAATCTAGTATACGCAAGCTTGTATTTTCAGCTGTTTTATTATGAAGTTCCAAATTAATTTTTCTATTAGGATTAAGAGCTGTCAATTTTTCAAATGACTCTCTAGGTTGCATAATCTGTGGCGTTTTTGCATTTAATTTTGACACATGGCACACTGTATAACTTTTTTCACGAGCTGTTGAATCTTTTATCTCAGCTTCAACTACATCACCAATACGCATATTAAACTTTTTTACTAACTGCATTGGCATATAAATATCATCTGAAGACGCAACATAATCATTTTCAGAAAATCTGATAAAAGCATATTTATCAGTAACTTCTAATACACCTTCAACGCAAACTTTATCACCATTTAAAAGATTTTTACTAATTATACTAGATAATATATCTCTTTCATGTACACTTGATAAATCTATTTTCATTCTTTTTGCAATTTCAATTAGCTCCAAAACTGATTTTGTACGCATTTTAGTAAAATTTACAATATTGTCGCTACTTTTTGTATTTTGTATATTGTCGCTACTTTTTCTATTTTGCATATTTTCGCTATTTTTTGTATTTTGTGTATTTTCGCTATTTTTTGTATTTTGTGTATTTTCGCTATTTTTTGTATTTTGCATATTTGCGCTATTTTTTTGTATATTGTCGCTATTTTTCATTCTATTTTTTGTCTGAAAATTACTTTTTTTGACTTTAGTAACATTTGATTTGCTATTTTCTTTATTTTCGTTGTCATTTATATTTTCATTATTTGTTGAATTTATTTCTTGTAAATTTTGACTGGTATCAGTATTTATATTATTTTGTAAGTTGTCACTTAAATCATCACTAAAAACATTATCACTATTATTTTGAACATTATTATCTTTATTATCATCATAGTTTTGGCTTTTAAAAGTTAAATTATTTATATTATTCATATGAAAGTTTCCTTCTGAGAAATTTATTATACAACAATGTTTAACGATGTGCATAGCATTTTCTTATATAAAAATTAAAAAAGTGTTTATAAATTCATTTACAGAAAGCTCATCTTCTGACATAAATTAAATTAATGCTTCATATATCAGCAGTTTTCCTTCTGTTCATTTTATCAGGATGTAAGACTGCTCCTTCATCTAAACCTCTTATGACAAAAATAGAAAAACCAGAAATATTTGAAATACCAGTTAAGCCCACTATTATTCCTCAATCAGTAAAATATCCTAAAGAGTGGAGTAAAAAAGTTTCTGTGGCTATTAGTAGTAATATATCTTTACAAAAAAGTATCATGCACCTAGCGCAACAGTCAAAAATTTCAATATCATTTGGCAAAGGTTTAGAAGATAGTACTGGACATACATATGTTGCTCATAATCAACCATTACTTGAAGTGATAAAACGTATTTGTTGCTTAGGTAAATGGCGTCTATGTATTAGTGATAATGCTGAATTGATTATTCAAAAAAATGAGCCGTACTATCATACATATTCGGTATCATTTTTATCAGGAAATCGTAAAACTAGTAGTAGTACAGAAATTAATAAAGAAAATAATAAAGATGAAATGCGAGGAATAAATGTTATTGCAGATGCAAAAATTTCATCAACAAGCGAATCATATCTTTGGAAAGAATTAAAAGATAATCTTAATTTTATATTAAATTCACAAAGTAATGAAACTGCTTTAACTAATAAATATTCAATAAATGAGCAGTCTGGACTAATTGTTGTACGAGCCACACAAGAAGAGCATCGTCAAATATATTCATTTTTAAAACGAATGCAACGAGCAATTGGCACTCAAGTACTTGTTGAAGCAAAAATTTTATCTGTAAGTCTAAATGAAGATTATGAAAATGGAATAAATTGGGAAAGTATATTTAATACAGCTGTTGAAGAATCTAAAAAGTTTGAAGGTCTTATGAGTAGTGACATTACACAAATACGTAAAAAGATTCAAGCTGTCGAATTTTCTGGAAAATTATTTACATCACTAATTAGTGGAGCAAGATCATTTGAAAAATTTGGTCAAGTTAATACTTTATCTAATCCACGCACGACAATTCAAAATAATCAACCAGTTTTACTTAAAGTGTCTGAAAATCTTGTATATTTTAGATTACATAAAAATACAGACATCATTTTGTCATCTGGAGCTAAAAATGCCTCAAATGTTGAAACATATAATAGTAACATTAAAAGTGAAATTTGTACAATTCCAGTAGGTACTGCATTACTACTACAACCATCGATTAATTTTGCAACACGAACTGTAACTCTTTATATTAGACCTACAATCTCCTCAGTTGCTAACTATCAAAAAGATCCGGGTATTGAAATTTTAAATGCTGAAATCAAACAAAAATATAACTTACCTCAACCTATCAATTCTGATATTCCTGTAATGCTTACAAGTGAATGGGATACAGTTCTTTCTGTACAAGATGGTGAATTTATCGTAATCGGCGGATTAATTCAACAAACTCGTAATTCAAAATGGCATGAGAATAATGGACGTAAAAGCTATCTAGATAAAAGTGAAACTCGAGAAAGCAATAAAGAACTTGTAATTTTAGCTAAAGTACATATTTTGGATTCGTCAAATTTACATATAGTAAATGAAATTCAAGAATATGAACTGAGATCTATTGATGAACAAATTGCAGAAACATGAAAAGTAAAATATTAATATTAATATAATGACAATATATTATATATCAGTTGATCCAAATCCTCCACTACGCGTTTTTGATTCAGATAACTCCTCAAAAGAAACAAAATGAAAATCATAATTTAATAACTTGCAAATTAGCATTTGAGCGATTCTCATGCCATTTTTTACAACAAAAGTATTTGTACTAAAGTTAATTAAAATCACTTTAACCTCATTTCGATAATCAGAATCTATTGTTCCAGGACTATTTAAAACTGTAATGCCATTTTTTATTGATAAACCAGATCTACCACGAATTTGCGCCTCATATCCGTATGGAACTTCAAAAACAAGACCTGTAGAAATTAGTTTACGCTCCATCGAATTTATTATCACATCATCATCAAGACATGCATGTAGATCATATCCAGCACTTCCTTCTGTGCTTTTTTGTGGCTTTATAGCCTGATCGTGAAGTTTGTGTATTTTTATATTCATTGAATTCATTTTGTGTAACCCATATGTAATATAAATCAAATACAATAGAAAAATGCAATAAAGTTAATCAATATTATTAAATTTCATGAAATTTTGTTTATTAAGGTAAATTTATAATACTGCATATTTTTAATCAAAGTGTGAATATTTGATAGATATTACTTTAGTACTTTGATATGTATCATTTTTCAGTCTTCAGTAAAAGTAAAGCTGTTTTATAATCAAATAAGAAACTTATTTAGTTCATATATTCGAATCTTTTTTTAATGACGTAATGGTTACTTCGTATATTCATAAATATTAAAATTTTGAGAAAATTTATTTAAACAGTGATGTTTTCAAAAAATTAATTGTAGAACAATTAGATAAATTGATTTACTATTTATAGTAAGAGTTTTATTTGAAAGGTTAAGTTAAGAGATTTATGTAAAAAGTTAAGAACATTTGTAGATATATCTTACTTCTACTATGTTACAAATTATAAAATTTTTGATATAAACGTATACTTCATTTTCATGATTTTTTTCATACAAACAACTAAAACTAATTCTCTTCATCAAGTAAATTGTATTTATTTTTATGAAAATTTTTAAAATACTACATCTCGAAATAAAGGAATTAAATTGAATGACGATTCTCAACCAAATCATGCTTACAAATATTCGTTAAAGTTAAATTTTCATAAATAAACTGATTTTAATCGATGGTAATGTACATGTAAAAACCTAATTAAATTTTATTAATTCAAAAAATATAAAAGTGACTATGTGTACTTATGATATCTTAAATAATCTGTTAATGAAGCATTATTTTTGATCTTTTACAGCAATATTTTAAGGCAGCATCTATGTAACTGACATCATTTCATGATAATACTATGCATATAGAATAAAAAGCATCAAAAACAAAAATTATGATTTACTATGCTACGACTTATGATTGAACTTTAAATTTGATTAAAGAATTATAAAAGTTATGAATAAATACATCGAAAATAATGCATATTTTGAGAATGAAAAAAATTTTAACAATTAAGTCTTTTTAAGACTAACTAATACTCAAAATTACTTTCCATACAACTCATTTTATCAAGAATTTTGAGTGTGTAAAATTTATACTTTTATCAAGATAAATGCATATTATGTGCTAAAATTAAATAATTCTTTCAATTTATAGTAAATTATGATATTTACTAATGTAACATGTCACAAAATCAAAAATGTAGCTTGTTAAATTCAATTGCACTAGTAATCGGAACAATGGTTGGAGCAGGCATTTTACTTATACCAAGAATAATTTTACCGTATGGAAAATATGGATTAATTGGATGGATTATAGCATCAATTTGTGGAGTATCTCTTGCATATTCATTTGCTCAAATGAGTGTAATAAAAGCAAAACAAGGTAAATCACAAGGACTATCCGCATATTCTCAACAAGCATTTGGAAATACAGTAGGATTTTATGTTGGATGGATACATTGGATTGGATTATGTTTTGGCTTTTCATCAGTAACTTTAGCTTTTACAGACTATTTGTATGCTTTGATATATGCATTTCCCTCGATATCTTCATTTTTTCCAATATATACAAAAGCATATTGTGCCATAGGAATAATTATAGCAATGGCATTATTAAATATATTTTTCACATCAGCTGGATTAAGTGTTTTATCATATTTAACAGGAATTAAGGTTACGCTTTTTATCATTGTAATTATTGCATCAATTACAAGATTTGAAATGTCAAAAATTTTAATTGATTCTCAAACGAGTGGCGTTGTATCAAATATATTTGCAGCTGCACAATTTGCATTATTAGCATTTGCAGGTGTTGAAGGAGCGGTTGTAGCAGGAAATAATACAGAAAATCCAGAAAGAACAATACCGCTTGCTACCATGATAGGAACTGCAATTGCAGCATCTTTATTTTGTCTAACACATCTAGGCATTATGGTAACATTACCCGTAGAGCAACAATTAACTTCAACAGCTCCAGTAGCAGATACAGCAAAAATTTTACTTGGAGAATACGGTTTAATGACAATATCTTTTATGGCTGTATTAGGAACATTAGGCAGTATAAACGCACTTATGATATTAACAGCTACAGTTTTTAAAAATCTAATGGATGAACATAATATGTCAAAAATTTTACGTACCACATCATCTGCAGGATTTCCTTTATTTGGATGTATGTTATCAAGCTTAATCGTAATAAAATTACTATATGCTCGCTATGTGTTAAAAATTGACCTATCTACTATAATGAGTACCGCAACATTTTTATTTCTTTTTTCATACTTTTACACTATCACAGCTTTGTATAAAGAAAAAAATTACAATTTTACAATATGGTGTATTGCAATGGCAGGAATAGCAACACTGATGCTTGGATGCGAACCTATTTGTGTAAGTATTACAGTATTATTACTATTTATCGGCCATTTAATTTATACTATATGTCAACAAAGTGAGTAGTATTATAATAAGTGATTAAAATTGTATATTACATTTTGTACTTTATATCATATTGATCACTTTGAGATTTGATAAACCTAATTACTACAGACACGAATTTTTTATAACAGTACTCGACTTTCCTGTACAAAATTTTTTCATAATTCTTTAAATATAAGATCTTTAACATATAATGTTTTACTAGCATTGTTCAAGCTAGACCTATCTGTCACTTCAATTTTATTTTTAATTCTGCAGCTTTAAATGAATACTGTTCAATACCAGCAAATGCTGTTATACTCGTCAAAAGCGCATCTTTTAAAGTAGGTGCTTCAGAAAGATATGCATGTATAGTATAATTCTTAAACAACTACATAAATTGATTAATATGTTAATTTAATGAATTATCATTGTCGTCTATATATAAGAAAAAAATATTGAGTGATAAAAAATCAGTTGAAGATCAAAATTACAACGTATCAATAGCAGCCATACATCCTTGCGCAGCAATAATAGCTTATTCATATACGAAATTCACCACATCACCCGCAACATACCAATATAAGTTTTGACCTGCCCTTCTTTTTACAAAACCATATTCATCTAGAGAGAGTATTGCTTCCACAAGTCAGTTTATATCAAATCTCATTTATAGATCAAAATTACAATGCGTAAATATCTGATATACATCCTTGCGTAGTAATAATAGATTATTCATATATGACATTTTCTCATTATGTATGAAATACAGGGTATAAGTATAAATTCAGAAACTCATATGTACGAAAATGAATACTATATAATTAATTAGTAATAGAAATGATTAAATTCATATTAAGAGTCATTTATAGATAAAAATTTCAAATCATTAATTGGCTTCGTACTTGTTATAGATTAGTAAAAGCTTGTTAATATACAAAATTCATTGTATCACCAGTAACATACACTTCATCAATATTGATAACTACCCTTCTTTTTACACAAATATACTCATCTAGAGAAAGTATTTTTTACACAACCATACTTATCTAAAGATGAGTATTTCTTTTACAAGGAAATGCATATCAGATCTCATTTATAGATAAAAATTTCAGCGCATCAATAGCTGCCATACATCCTTGTGCTGCAGCAGTAACAGCTTGTCTATATACCGAATCCACCACATCACCCGCAACATACAGTCCATCAATATGAGTTTTGACCTGCCCTCCTTTTACATAACCATATTCATCTAGCGTGAGTATTTCTTTTACAAGTGAGGTTTGAGGCGCGTGTCCTATGGCAATAAAGACTCCATCAGCTGCAATACGTTGCTTTTTCATATTTTGCACATTTTCTATTTCCACCTCATTTACAAATGATCCATCATCAAAAATATCGCTTAAAGTGAAATTCCAGTAAAATTCAACATTATTTAATGCAAAAAGCTTTTTCTGCAAAATTGCTTCGGCACGTAATGTATTTCTTCGATGCACTAATATTACCTTTTTTGCAATATTTGATAAATAAATTGCCTCTTCTACAGCTGTATTTCCGCCACCAACTACAACTACAGTCAAATTTTTAAAAAATGCTCCGTCACATGTAGCGCAAGATGATACTCCTCTACCCTTTAATCGCTCTTCTGACTTTAAACCCAACCATTTTGGAGTTGCACCTGTAGTTACTATGCATATCTTGGAGTAACATTTGCTTTTACCGTATAAAATACAAAATTTGTATTCTTCGTCTGATGATTCTGTTTTTTGACTTTTTTTCTTTAAAATGTCAATTTTATCAACCTGTTTAGCAATAATTTGTACACCAACACACTTTGCCTGTTCTGCCATATCTTTCATTAGTTGAGGGCCTTGAATTGGTGTAGCAAATCCTGGATAGTTTTCGACATCGTAAGTATTCATCAGCTGCCCAAAAGGAGTAGAGCCAGAAAATACAACTACATTTTTTGCAGCTCTTGCAGCATATATAGAGGCTGTTAATCCAGCAGGCCCAGCTCCAATGATACAAAAATCGCAATACAAGTTCTTTTCATTAGTATTATTTAAAGAATTTTCTGAACAATCAAAATTTCTCATATTATCATTTGAATTACCTACATTATTACTGTTGTTATCTTTACTTAAATGCTTATCATCTGAATTATTCAATAAATTTGAACTTAAGTTATCATTTTTATTGCATGAAACTTTATTTTCTTTCTCAAAATTATTAGCTGAATTCAAATTACTTGACTGTATATCATTTGAATTATTTGAATCAAACACATTAATATTATACTCAAATTTTAAAAAAGTACAATAAATGATATTTTCAACTTAATTTCCATACTTTTTTGCGAAAATATCGATAGGACGGTAAATTAATGAACAGTATTGATATGACAGAATTCTATACAATTTTAAAAGAAATGGAAGAACAAACTTTAAAAGCATTACATAAAAGTAATGAATCTTTAATGTTTCAATCTTCATATGGCGATAAAGATGAATTTTTGACATCTACCATGAATGATCTTTTACTATCACAAAAATCTAAAAATTTAAAAAAATTAAATGAAATTAAACGAGCGTTAAAAAAAATAGAAAATAATACATATGGATTATGTGAAAAAACCAATAAACCTATTAATGTCAAACGTTTAAAAGCAAATCCCTTAGCTCGTTACAATATAGAGGAAGCTACTGCTCAATCAGAGGAAATAGAATATCATAAGTTACATTAAAAATTGCATATTTGTATAAGTAATAATACATTAATTATAATTCTGATTTTTGACTGTTAAAATAATTTTATTACCAAAGTGATATAAAAAACTTTGGAACTGAAAATAACATATATATTATCACTAGTTTAGTATTTTAATTTAAATTGTACTTTAACAGAAAATATTTACTTTAGTATTTAAACTTTTAATAATCAAATTTACTACATATTAATAGCTAATTATATTGTTAAATTGCATACTTCATAAGTTATAAATCATCTTATTAGTGATTTTCAAGCTAAAATTAGCAATTCGTTCAATAACGAAAAAATACTTAAAATTATATTTAATATCATTTTTACAATTATCAAAAAATTATCTTAAAGTATGTATATGATTTTATTTACATTAAAACTTGATATAGATCTTCATATATTAATTTACCGTAAATAAATTCACATATTACTTTTCATTAATACTTATAATTCGATACATAAAATTTATGAAAATATTCAAATAAAATCGTAAATGTGAAATTACTCAAATATTGATTTGAAATCATAAAAATATATCTCACAAAAATAAAAAATAGTACTTTGCAATCAAATTAATAATATTCATTACAAATATTTTTTCTAATATTTTTTGATAAATCACATATGAATCACGTATAAATTATAAAAATTGTATTTTTTCTCTATATTAATTTTTATAATAAAATTTTAATAAACTATTAAAAAAATTTCTTTCATATAAAATGTTTTACATTTTTTATATCAATTACTTTAGCCAATTTTTTGTATATTATCATGTCTCATTTATCGAAAATTCATTTTTTATTAACTTTTTAAGCATTACAATTTAATCGTACCTTCTGACGTATCAATACATCATCAATATATCATTTATATTCTTTGATAAATTGATTCGTTTGAAATTACTTGTTATTAAATTAACATCATTTTAACTCATTGTATTTTCTATTTTTTATAATTTTTTATACAAATTTTGATTTAAAAAATATCATATTTTCATTTAACTTTATTTTTCATTTAATAATTAAGTTTTCAAGCTATTGTTATATTTATTACTTTCAGCAAGTTTATTTCACATAGATAAATTGAATTCTTATAACAAATGTTTGATTTATATCTTTAGTTTTTGTTTTAATTTTGACTATTAATTTATAAACTATTACCCATTGTGTTATAACTTGTTATCTAACTTATGAAATAATTAAACAAAAAAGTGAATTTTGATGTACTTTTTTAATCAATTATAAAAAATAAAGTTTCATTTACACTTTTAATATAACTTATATTTATTAGTATCAAAAAATTAAATAGGTCACAAATAAGAAGATGTCAGCAACTTACTTGTATTGATGAATTTACTTATACATCATAAAATCATAATCATAAATTGATACTGATCATGATGAATTTTTCTATAAATTTATGTTTGAATTATTATACTTTGCTAAATACAACTTTTCAACATTCATGTACTATTAAATTCAGTAATACAAAATATATAAAATGCTGAATAATGAATATATTTTATGTAGTAACAAAAGCAATAATATTAGTATCATATATTAATATTATTAATAAAGCTGTAATACATATCATATAGTGAATTTCAATCTGTAATTTTGATCAAAATAAATTTTTTGTTTACAAATATTACTTGTTGCTATTTTAATATGTTTTTCATTAATAAATTCATCTTTTTATTAATATAATAATTTTATGTGATATTTAGCTAAAATTTATGAGTTGTGATTAAAATAAAAAAATCACTTTACTCACAAGCTTATGTATACTATTTAACATTACTGACTATAAACATTATTGAAAATTACTTTTTAAGTAAGTAATCATTTCATATTAACTTAAATTTTATCTGCAAAGTAGTTTTTAAATAAAAATTCTTAACATTTAATTTTTAAAACAGAAATAAGAATTAAAAAATTAAATTTATTGAACATAAATAATAAATTTACTCATATCAAATAAGTTTAATTTTATGTATTAAGGTAATAATGTATTGGCAATACGGCTAAGAAGACTCGAACTTCCATGAGCATAAGCTCACAGCGCCCTTAACACTGCGCGTCTACCATTTCGCCATAGCCGCATATATAAATTATAATTCAAAAAGTAAATTTATGTCAATTGCAAAAGTTGTAATTTGTTTAAAATCATCAAAAACTTCATATTGAATAAATAAATTTAATTACACTTATAGAAAATAAAATTTTAAAAATATTATTTTTATCTAATTGCGTTTTTAAAATCATAAAGTTTATTTATAATATTTTATTTTTCATATTAAAATGAAAAAATATCGCTATTAAATCATATTTTTCAAGTAAAATTTTTCTATATTTGTATTATTTTGCTAAAACTTATTTTGTAACTTTAGTTCATATTAACTACTTTGATACTAACAACCTTATCACATTTTTCACATATATTAGGTTAAAATGTTTTAATTATAATTTTATCATTATTATAATTGCAATTATTTTTTTAATTTTTTCCATTACTATTTTAGTAAAATTAACTTTTCAACTTTAGCAAATACTAATAATACAAATTATACAACTAAAATATATTTGATATTACTATTTGTGAATAAATTAAAATTTTTGATATCTATAACTTTATAATTGATATAAAATCACAATGAGAAAAAATGTTTTTTCATTCAATATACTAAAATAGTTAAACTGCAAAGGTAAAAATATATCTAATAGCGCCTCGATTTTAATTATTTCTATACATAATATATCTTTATATTCTTTATTTATTTGTTTTTGATGTTTTTTTCGTAAATTTGCTTTTACTAAAACTTTTTTTTCTAGATGAGCTTTCACTAATAAGATTAATACATTCATCAAGAGTAAGTGAAAAAATATCATCTTTTCTAATAGAAATGTAGTTATTCATATGCTGAACATATGGTCCAAAACGACCAATACCAACTTTTACAACTTCATTTGAAAGCGGATGCTTACCTAGCTCTATTGGTAAAGACTCCAATTTTTTTGCTTCTTCTAGAGTAATAGTCTGCGAATTCATCACAGATGGTATATGTAAACGCTTTTTTGTCTTTTGCCATTCTAAGTAAGCTCCATATGGACCATACTTAACTATAATTTCATTCTCAGATTCTGGATTAAGCGATCGAGAAACTTCTGAAGCTTTTTTTTGTATCCAGTTACATTCTGGATATCTTGAACATCCAATAAAAATATTTGATTTACCAAGTTTAAGCTCCTTTGTACCTTTTAAGCATGCTGGACATTCACGGTTATCAAAAAAGTGCTTTTCAAACGAATTTTCTATTTTACGTAATGAGTCATAAATTTTTACTTCATGTACTTTATCAACATTTACAATAAATGATTTCCAAAAACTCTGTACAACATCCTGCCAATTCATCTTATCTCTTGCAACACTATCTAATTTTTCCTCAACATTTGCTGTAAAATTTACCTCTATATATTCCTCAAAGTAGTTTATAAGAAAACCTACGACTAACCATCCTCTTTCAGTTGGAGATAAACTACGTTGTTGACTTTTTACATAACCACGCTCATCAAGAATTTGTAAAATTCTAGCATAAGTACTTGGTCTACCAACTCCAGATTCCTCTAAAAATTTAATTAATCCAGCTTCTGAGTAGCGACTCGCAGGTTTAGTTTCATGTTCCATAACTGACACTTTTGTACAAGAAGTGATATTTTGATTTTCAAAGATTCCCTCATTTTCAGTATCTGTACTACTTGGTATAAGTTTTTGAAATCCATCAAAAGCTAGTTTTCGTCCATGAATTTTCCATGTACCATTATCACTAAATATAAATGCATTATATAACAAATATTCAGCTGATTTCATTTGAGATGCAACCGTTTGTTTCCAAATTAATGAATAAAGCTTTAACAAATTATTATTAATAACATTTTCAAGTTTATCAGGAGAAAGTTGAATATCAACTGGACGAATAGCTTCATGTGCCTCTTGTGCATTACGTACTTTGCTTTTATATTCATTAGACTTTTCAGGAAGATATTTTTCACCAAATTTTTCCTTTATGACAAGTCTACATTCCTTAATTGCTTCTGATGATATTTTAACGGAATCAGTTCTAATATATGTGATTAATCCAACAGTTTTATTTTGTAACTCAACACCTTCATATAATTTTTGTGCTATACTTGCTGTATAATCTGCTTTCCAGTGTAAAATATTGGAAGCCGCTTGCTGTAATGTTGAAGTTATAAATGGTGCATTTGGCCTATAAATTTTTGTGAATTTTTCTACTTTTTCTAAACTATATGTGTCAAGTTGTAATTTTTTTGCTGCTTCTTCTGCACTTTTTTCTGTCCACATAAACTTTTCAATTTTTTTATTTTGCCATTTTACCAAGCTACCAGTTAAAACATCATTATTTTCATTAAGAAACTCACCTTCTAGAGTCCAGTATTTTTGAGGTATAAAATTTTCAATTTCATACTCACGTTCAACTATTTTACGCAGTGCCAATGATTGTACGCGACCAGCAGATTTACTACCTGGTAATTTACGCCATAACAGTGGAGAAAGATGAAAACCAACTAGAAAATCTAAACATGTTCTTGATAAATATGCGTTTACTA
>CAJXXZ010000010.1 GCA_913063285.1 uncultured bacterium
TCACACCCTATTTGCAATATTCCTGGTACTTTTTTGTCATTTAATGAAAAGAAAGATATAATAATAAATCCAATCACACTTATTATCATCATCAAACTTGAGTTTGTAATAGATAAGTCCATTTCAAAAAACTGAATTGGAAAAATTGAAGAGACCATAAATTGCTTTAATGGGTTCATTTTGAATCATATCATAAATAAACACTATTTTCAATATAAATTATTTTATTATTACTAAATAAAATCGTATCATAATATGATTAGTAAAAAATTTCTATACAAAAATCATGATACTTTAACTTTAGAGGTAGTAAACTGTATTACTAAATCAGCATTTTCTATCACCTCATTTGCATGTGATGCTATAAAAATTATTTTTCCTAACTGTTTTTGATTTTCTAATACTTTTAGCACATTATTTTCTAATTTTTTGTCCAAAGCAGCTGTTACTTCATCTAGAACAAGTATAGGAAGATTTTGTAAGCAAGCTCGAGCAATTAATATTAGATTTTTTTGACCTTCCGATAGTTGCACTTGAGATATCGGCATATTGTGACCCAGTTTATCAATAAAATCATTTGCTTCAAGATCTTGTAATATTTGATAAACTTCATTTTCATCAATATCAAAATTACCATAACGTATGTTATTCAGTATAGAATAATGCTGAAATAATGTGTCTGATTGAGATACATAGGCTGCATATTTTGCAAATTGTAACTCTTTAAGACTATAAAACTGATTTGAAGCATCTTTTTTGACTTCTTTTGCAAATTGTATAAATTGTAAAATATTTGTATTATCTGAGGTAAATTGAAAATTACTTGTATCATTTAAGTTTTTGTCAAAAATTACCTGTTCTACGTTTTTATCAATATTATCATCATGTGATCTCAACTTATTTTTAATATTTATATTTTGTGAGCGAATTAATTTTAAATGTTTTTCACCTTTAATATCAGTATTACATGTTGTATATTTCATGTTGAAAATATCGTTTAAATTTAGCAAAATACGCATTAGTGTACTCTTTCCACTACCTGAATGACCACTAAGTGCGACTATTGTGCCTTGAGGTATACATATTTTTTCATTTACTGTTAAATTTAAATAGGATGTAGAAAATTGCATTTTTTCTATTAAAATAAAAGGTATTTTTGTAACAATTTTCATTAAATTCATCTGCTCAACTTGTTTCACTTGTCGAAATAGCACATTCACACCTTGATTAAATCGACCAAATTGTTCTGGAATAAAACTTAAATGTTCTATTAATTGCCATGAAGAGTCAAAAATTTCTGATATAATAGCCGCTAAAAAAGTTACTTCACCAATTGAAATAAGATTATTGATATACTCTTCACATAAAATGTGCATGCCTAAAACTAATATGATTGTAAATATAATTCCTTGCAGCATCCAGAAAAAAAATAGATAATATTTTAGTGCTAATTCTCTTTTTTGATATGCGGTAGAATATTTTTTAACATTACCTACCTCATGCTGTTGAGTTTTAAGTGTCAATATATGATGTATATTACTATATATATCATATAGATATTGAGTAAGATTAAGCCTAACTTCATTTAGTGAATAAGTAAGTAATGTTGCTGACTTAATGTGAAAATATGAGAAAATTATCCATATTATCAACCATATAATCATCATTATTAAAATATTTTTATGTTGATATAAATTATATGTTGTAATTAAAATCAAAATGAAATTTCGATATACCTGTGCCATACTCTGCACTAAACTTGTACTTGAATCAGCAATTTGATGTATGATTTGAACTAATGAACTTGTATTATTTTTTGTAAAAAAAGTATAATTTTGCTTTAATGTATTATTCATCGCATTTTCTATGATTTTTTGCTTTAAAGATGTGCATAGATGTATTTGAGATAAATCAGTAATTCTCCACATCATTTCATATAAAATTTGATAAAATGCAAATATAAATAAAATATTCATTGAGTAATTTTTACTTGTTAGAGAATCAATAATATTTTTCATATATGTGGATTTTAAAATAAAAATCCATGGAAGAAGAAAACCAGTTATTAATAATATAAAAATATATTTTTTAAACTGATAAATATACTTGATAATCAACTCTTTTACATTCATAACTTTATTGTATCAATCCATTTTGAGTAAGTACGTGTTTGCATAACTTTGAAAATAATACCGGTGGAATAGTTGCAATATCAGCTCCAAATCGTATAGATGCATTTATATGTTCTATTGTACGAATTGATGCAACAATTATCTTTGTTTTGTACTGATATTGTTCATATGCTGATTGAATATCAAATAAAATTTCTGATACATTATATCCATGATCTTCAGTTCTACCTATAAAAAATGACATATAATCAGCACCAGAATGCGCCGCTAACCAAGCTTGATGTAAAGAAAAGCATAAAGTAAAGTTAGTCGTTACATTTTGTTGCTTTAGTCGTTTATGTACTATCAAACCTTGATCTGTCATAGGAATTTTTATTACAAAATTTTTATTTATTGCTAAAATTTTCTGCGCTTCATCATACATTGCTTCGGCATTAGTTGATTGTAATTGAATATGAATCTGTAAATTGAGTAGCTCATTTAATTCTTTTAGCTGTATTAGCGTTGTATTTGATTTAGATAATAAAGTTGGATTTGTAGTCACACCATTTACTGGTAAATGATTAAATATATTTTTTATATCATTCAAGTTTGCTGAGTCAATAAAGTAACGCATATAGCATATTATTCTTATATTAATTTTAATGCAATCATATTAATCTAAATAATTAAAAAATTCTAAAATTACAAAAAATTTCTCTTTCAAGCTATATTTCAATAGTTTGATCAAATTTCACTATTTTTTTAGTAATAAAAGTAATATTTTCATATTGAATAAGCAATATTACATATAATCTATAAAATAAAATATAAATTCATAAACTTTATTTTCTACTTAGAAGGTTTAGGTTCTTGACTCATTTCTACCATTGGAGGTACGGTAATGTCATCTAAATTTATAGTTTGTGTAAGATTTGTATTAGTCGAAGCATCTTGTTTTGATATCTGATTATTAGCATTAATATTCATACCATTTGTAATAAAGTGCATTGGACGTTTAGAAAATCTTTCTAATATCATTTGTATTTTATCAATAGTATTTTGCATTTTTAGTGTAGAATATGTTATTGATGGTACACCAGTGTCAAAAAATGTCTGTACTGTATCCATATTTTCATATGATAGTATTTTTTCAACAAAAAGGTTAATATTATTTATTACTGGCTCCATATTATTGACTGCTTTTTTTATACCAGATGTCACTTCTTTTAAATCTTGTATAAGTTCTATTACAGATTTTAGTGTTGTATTGAAAATATTCACTACTTGATCAGTAGAATACTGACGTAAATTATCGATATTTATTGAATTAAAAATCATTCCTCCAATTCCAGATGCAGATAATTTGGATGGTAAACAGCGTATTCCTTGAATTCTTTTATTTATAGATACTGATTTATCATAATGTATATCAATAAATTTATGACCAGTAATACCATGAAAACCAAGTTGAGCAACGGCATGTTGTGGTATGAAGGTGTTAATAACTTTTATAAAAACAAGAGCTATGGTTGGATCATTTTCATTAATTGAAAAAGATTCTACCTCACCAACTTTTACTCCTTGCACAGAAACAGTAGATCCATATGATAATCCATTAATTGTTTCGTGAAATTCAATTACATAGTGCTTATACTGAGATTCAGTAGTAAAATAAAAAATAGTTCCTAAAAACAGAAACACTATAAATGCAAGCATCATTCTTAAAGTCATATCTATACCTTACCTACAAATTTACCAGCAATTTCATGATTTGCCAATTCCTTTTTGCTGCCAATTATAATTTTTTTATCATGTAAAATTCCATATTGATCGCCATCAATAGAATCATGAGTCACACATAGCACAGATACATTTTTTAAGCTATCTAGTAATGCAACAAAATTATCAGAATTTACTGCATCTAATCCAGATGTCGGTTCGTCTAAGATTAACAGCTCTGGATCTAGCACCATCGCTTTTGCTAAAGCTACACGTTTTATCATTCCTCCTGATAATGAACTAGGATATTTATGAAATGTATCGCTATTTAGATCAAACAGCTTCATTTTTGCCCATGCAATTTCTATTGCATGATTTTTATTTAAATTTGCAACATACTGTAATGGCATTGCTATATTTTCAGCTACTGTATAGTTGGAGAGTAATCCTCCATTTTGTGCTTGAAATCCTATATTATGTGCTAATTGAGATATGTCAAAATTTTGATTCTTCCATAAAATTTTTCCTGAATAAGAATGAGAACCTAAAATTACTTTTAATAAAGTACTTTTACCTGCTCCAGAACTTCCCATTATTATAAATCGACTGCTTTTCCCTATCGAAAAGCTAATATTATCATGTATGACTCTATTTCCCGCTCGAGATGTCAAATTTTGAACAGAAAATAAATCTTGGTACGATGATTCATTCTTGAAACCATATATGTTAGTTTGTTTTTCCGTCATAATGTTCCTTTTATAAGCATAGATCGCATCATGCTATATAGTACTGTAACTACACTTGAAGAAATAAGTATAGCCGTTATTGTGTTTGATACTGTTGATATTAACATATCTGCATTTGATACCTTATCTTTTTGAAATCCAATTATTGATACTATAAATCCTGCACAAATTCCAGATAAAAATACTCTTAAGGTTGAGTCAAAAATAGAAATTAATCTCATATCTCTGAAAATTTCATGTAATACAAATAATGGTCCAATTCGAGATAACATCATAAACATAAATACACCTCCCAACTGACAAGATATAATTGATATTAAGTTTAGTAATGGATATGCCAATATACATGCTACAAAAAATGGATGTGATATTAACTGGACATGAGGCAAATTCATTAATTTCAGAGAAATCGACTCATCATCATTAGCAATTTTTTTAAAACTAGCTGAAATTGCTGAACAAGATCTAGATGAAATTATAAAATTCACAAACATTGGAGAAATAATTTTATATGTAGTAGAGTGCCAAAGCGGTAATGTATTGAAATGAGCACCATATTGAGCAAGAGCTTCATAAGTTTCATTTACACTTAAAATTCCCATTAAAAATCCGAGAGCGGATATAACCCAAATATTTTGAGTGAAAAGCAGATCAAACATACGATTAAAATAATCTATCCAAAATATTTGTTGAGATTTGGTCAGTGGCTTTATTATTAGGTTATCCTCAAAGATTTTTTTTATTTCTGCAAGATCATATTGAAATACAGGAATAGGCTCTCTAGGTGAAGGTGTATAAATTGAATGTTGCCAATTTTCATGATTACACTTAACTAAAAAATTTTGTTGCATAGCATAAATTTTTATTACACAAAATACATTTTCTGTAATCTCTCCTTTAATTATAATCTCATCTGGCTGTAACTGATTCAGTTTATTGATCAATATTTCCAAATTTTGAGTGTTCCATAATTCATGCAATATTAGAGTATTACTCATTTACTTTTAACAAGTTATCACCTTATTGATTTGATTTCAATCATATGTTATATGTTCATTAATAAGCGGGTGTAGCTCAGTGGAAGAGCACAACCTTGCCATGGTTGGGGTCGAGGGTTCGAATCCCTTCGCCCGCTTTAAAAATAGTTCTTTTCTCATTAAATTTACCAAAAATTAACATAATTATTATTTAAATAAAAATGTAGTACTTCATATTTTTAAATTTGAACTCATTATAAAATATATATGGTTTAATAATATATATCTCAAATATATCCCTCTTTTTATTATTTTATCACCTGAATTTTAAATATAAAAGTATGAATTATAGTGTTTTTAGTTAAATTATTCATTATGATTAATTCTTTCACACTAAACCTATTTCAATAACCTATATTGAAATAATTTATTTGAATATTTATGGTTAAAACAAAATGTCTGAGTTATTCAGTACATATTTTTTATAATTTAACTATATCTTAATTTTTTAAAAATTATAATTTTGTATAACCAAAAATCATTTTTGCTAAAATTAATATTAATATAATTTAAAAGCTATTTTTTTACTTATTACAATTGTGAAATATGTAACAAAATTTTTATCAATATGAATACCTCAAATCACTAAACTCTAGTAAAATTTCTATAAAATTTAATTCATAATTATCTTTTTATCATAAATCATCAGAAAAAGTTCATATTACCTTTGATAATTTATTACCTAAGCAATGAGAAGAAAATTATTTAAACTCAAATGAGTGAAAAATTTGATAAATCAGGTATGCTGCATTTAATCAGAAAAAATTTTCTAAGTTAGCTATTTAGAATTTAATGATACATTTGATAAGTTTCAACTTTATAAGTTAGCTTTAGCATTTAATAAGAAAGTATATGAAAAGAAAGCTTTTATAAAAAATTTCGAGTAAGCTATATAATTACCAATGTATTTTTATTAAAAAATATTGATATCTTTATATTAATAGTTTTCAGTTAAAGTCTAAAATATTTTAGCAATGTGATAAATAGTGATGATCAAACTTATATACTGAAAAAATAAATATAAAATAAAGAAGTTTTTTACATTATTATTCATGAATAATGATATATTGTTTAAAATTAAACTGAAAAAATATATTTATAAATTATTGATTTCGTTTACTTAAACGTTATTTATGACTTACTAAAAAATCACTTGTCTTATTTACTAAAAATATCATTTATCTTTTTTACTTAAATGTTATTGATGCCGTTTACTTATAAAGTTATTTATCTTTTTTACTTAAAAAATCAGGTAAGTCATTTTGATCAATCTCTACTTCCTGCTTATTAGAACTCCAAAAGAAATCCCAAAAACTTTTCTCTGTTTTTGTATTAGAAGTAGGCTTATCATCGGATTTTTCTTCATGTTTCTTAGATTGTAAATCAAATAAAGCTGTATCTGATTCATGTAAACTATGTCTAGATCCGTAGTGTGTTTCAAAATCAGCATCCATCTCTATTGTATTTTTAGTAACAGCACCTTCTAGCACATTTTCAGATGTTGTTCCAAATACAAACACACGTATTTTGCCTTCCATATCATCACTAAAAGTAGTACCAACTATAATATTTGCATTCTTTTGAACACTCTCTGTTATTTGCTGAGTTGCATCATGAACGTCAACTAAACTTAAGTCGTTTCCACCATGAATACAAACTAATACTCTATCAACAGTAGACCAGGAAAAATCTTTCCATTCAAGAAGTACATTATTTTTTGCTGATTCGGTTGCTTGCACTCCACGTCTTTCGCCATTAGCATATCCAATACCCATCATGGCAATACTTTTTCTATCTCGCATTACGGTACTGACATCCTCAAAATCAACATTAATCAATCCAGGCTTTCGAATTGTATCTACAATACCTCTTATACAATCAGATAAAAATTTATCAGCATTTGCAAAAGCAGTTTTAAACGGAACATTACCTTCAGAAAGAGCAAATAAGTTTTGATTTGATATAGGAATTAATGTATCAATTTTTGACTTTAAAGATTGTATAGCTTCATTTGCAACTTTAACACGATGAACTCCTTCAAAATCAAATGGTTTTGTAACGATTGCAATGGTTAAAATTCCTGCAGCACGTGCAGCTTCAGTAATTACTTCAGTAGCTCCACTACCTGTTCCTCCTCCAAATCCAGCCGTAACAATTAACATCTCTGCTTTGTTTAACTCTGGATAATTTGAATTATTAGTTGAATTATTTTTCATCGATGAATATTTTTCTTCAAGCACTGATACAATTTCTTCTATACCCTCTTTTGTAGTATGCTTTTGCTTAAAAAAGTTCACTATTCCATCTATATCTTCGCCTTTTTTTTTCAAAGCACTTACAACATCATCAACATTATTAGAAGCTTGACTTTTTAAAAAATTGACGATTTCAGCAGCACTTTCTTCAGCTGATGAACACCCTCTCAAAAAGTCCATAATCTCTTTTACACTTTCTCTGGCTGCAGCATTACCTTTTTCAGGTAATGAACCTGCACCAAGTCCTCTAGTTGTCTTGGGTCCTAATTGAAACTTGACTTTACAGGGTGAGTTATGAAGTGCTTGCGCATCAGTATTACAAACGGCAAAATCTACGTACTCAACAAGTGAAGTTTGCAGCATATTATTTACTACATTGCATCCTCCACCACCAATGCCAAGCACAACTATTCTGGGTCCATTATGCAAATTTTCTTCCTTTTCCTCAGTAGTTTTTCTCTTTTCAAGAATGTCATTCACTTTTACTCCTTGGATTATATTAAATTATAAACTCTTTTTTAATAAAAGTCTAGCAAAATTAAATATTTTATATAAATAAAAAGATTCGGAAAATTCAAAATTTGAAAGTACACATTGAATATATCTTGTGTTAAAATCTTCAAATTCTTTACAATAAATCACTTTCTTTTTAAGTAAGTCAAAATTAAGCTGTATATCAGAATCAAATATAACAGAAGATGTCAAAATTTTAGATTTTACAATTTTTTTAACATCATTCATAATCATTTTCTGTAAATATAATCTTGAAAGATGAATTTGCTTTGCACACATATCAGTAATTAAAATCCAATCATCATTATTTGATACAAAAACCTGCTGAAGTACTGTCATCGCACTGTCTAAGGTGATATTAAAGGTAGCTTTCAATAATTGTAATAAATTTTGAATACCATATTTACATATATCAAATTCAATCAACTTTTCATTACTAAATTGCACAAAAGACATATATTCAAATGAAAAATTGATAAATTGCACATCAGATTGTAATAAAATAAATGCACTTTTTGCTTTTACATACACATCATCTAAAATACCTACTAATTCCACTCCATTTTCTTCACAAGCATTTACAAAAGGCTTCACAAGATCTACCTGTAAGCAAAGTATATTCCAATATACTTCAATCTTTTTTCCATATAACTCCAAAGGATTTTTAACTTCAACCAAATCAAGTAAACATTTACTTCTTTCTTTATGTAAAATATATATATTTTGATCTGTAGCCCATGAATATAACTCTGATCTTAAATTATCAAGAACAAATTCTGTACAATACGATTTTAAATTTGACTTTGTTTTTAGACATTGAAAAAAGCTATGTTCTGTATGAATTGTAAATATTACTTTATTTGCCTGATTTTCTTTAAAAATTAACATTAATGATTTTTTAAATGCTGCAAAATCAGAAATTACTCCACTACAAATACCCTCACATGAATAGGTCTTAAATTTAACATTTGAGATCTCATTATTTGTGCAACATGCAACCTGTAAAACATCACTTAGCACTCTACAAATTAAAATTTTCACAAATAGTAGTATAGCACGTATAATGCGTTTACTAAAAATACATATTTATTTACAAAATATTTCTTTGCAAAATTTATAGTATATGTGATTTTGTGTTTCAATATACAAAAATTAAATTATAAGCATCATTCATCAGTTGTTAAATATGAGCATTAAACTTAACGAATTTTAATTGCCTTTTGATTTACAACTTAAGTAAAATAAATATATAAGGAGGTGATATGTTTGAATATAATCAAGCAGCCAGTTACAGAATTTTTAACACGAACAGATTTAATACAAGATTTAGAAGTAATTTTTCAAAATGCATTAAGAGATTGTAACTACACAGCTGCGATTCGTGCTAAAGAGTTACAAGGAAAATATAGCGGACTTATGCATCAAAAAAAGAAAATTTCTTTAAAAGACATGACTGAAGAAGACATACTTTTACTAATTGATGAAGCAAAAAATATTATAAATTCTACTAATGATTAAATTTTTAAATTTTGATCATAATTTGTAACTTTAATACATCTTGATATAAATTGATATTTTGTAACTATAAAAATAATGATTAGAATTTATGTAAAATATGAGCAAGTAAAAGCAGGAGATAAAGTAAAATTTGAATTTTCTCATATGCATTATATTACAAAAGTGATGCGTAAACAAAATGAGGATAAAATATTAATCTTTAATGAAAAAATTGGTGAGTGGATAGTTAAAATAAATAACTCATACGGTATTGTACAAAATCAAACTCGAAAATATAAAATACAAAGAAGACCTAATTTAGCAATTGCTTGTATTAAAAAACCTAGAATGGAATGGATGATTGAAAAAATAACAGAATTAAACGTAAATGAAATTTATATACTACAAACTCAGTACTCACAAAATTCATATCTTGATATACGACGACTACAACGAATAATGGAAGAAGCAGCGGAACAATCTAATCGTATAAGTGTTCCTACACTACACTGCTCTCAATCATTACAATGTTTTATACAAAAAATCGATATGAAAAATTGGGTTGCTTTACATCCTAAAGCTACACATTCAGCGACTTCACTAAACAATTTTGATGGAATTTTAATTGGTCCAGAAGGTGGTTGGTCTGAAACAGAATTATCATATTTTCAAAATAAAGTTTCGATACACTCAAATATTCTTAGATCTGAAACTGCTGCCTGTGCCGCATTATCAATATGGAATTTTAATTTTATCGCCTAAATTAGTATATATATTTTCATATTTTATAATTTTAGCTAAAATCATATAGTTATATGAAAAGTGTAAATTGTAGGTTAATCAAAAGATTTATATAGTTTGCTTTTTCACTTATATATTCACACTCATAATATTTTTTAAAAAATTAATCTGATAAAATATATAAAAATTAAGAACAAATAAAATATCATGTTCATTTAAATTTAATGATATTTGACTTTGAAAATTTGATTTTTAGCTAATAATTTTTTAAAACTTATAATAAAATTTAGTAATTTTTTCAATTAATAATATAATTTTATAAGTTATGATTTTAAAGTTTAAGTATAAAAAAGATCTAGTGTAATGCTTATTAGTTTTAAGTTATAATAATAAAAAATTACAAAAAATATTTTCTATAAAAGTGATTTAATAAGATGTTTATTATCAAATTTGCAAATTAAAGTAGTTTATATTTAATGAATTTTTTCATATTAACTAGTATATGAAGATTTATAATTATATTGATATAAAGTGAATCATAATATTAATTTATAAAATTAAAATATACATCATATGCTTTACAGAATTAAGTTTTGAATATATAAATAAAACTTTTAAATAATTATAAGAAATTGCTTTTGTGAAATTCTCATTTACATGATGTACTTGAGACTCTTCTAAACCTATTTCAACAATAGAAGCGGAATGATGTAAAAATCCACCATCACTAATTGCTTTTCAACGTTAAAATTTACATTTTTATATTTTTAAATACACTAAAATTTTAGATCATTTTATGAAATTGCTTTTGTGAAATATCTAATTTCAATATTTGAAACCAGTAAACACTAAACTTTCACATTAATCCTTACACAACTTATCATTATAAAAATTTTCTTTATTGCTTAGTATATTTAACTTTGCAGTAAATTTACGTTTTTCAATAAATTTTGATAAATTTTAAATAATTGTATAAGATTACTTTTTGTAGAATGCTCATTTACACGATGTGCTTGAGACTCTTCTAAACCTATTTCGACAACAGGAGCGAGATGATGTAAAAATCGACCATCACTAATTGCTCCATCAGCATTAAAATTTACATTCTGATTCGTTACGAATTGAATTTCATTCTTAAGCCATGAGATTATTTTTTGATCATTCATGTGAAAAGGCTCTCCATTTTTATTTGCACGTATTGTAAACTTCAACAAATATTTATCACACATTTCTTTTAGTTTATTTTCTATCAATTGAATTACATCATTGCCGAATAATGATGCATTAAATCTTACACCAAAACGTAATGTAATTTTTTTTGGCAATAAATTTTCTACAAAATTATTTGTATCTATCGAGGTAAATTGTATACGAGATTTTTCAAAATTTTCACACTCATCTCCAATTGTTTTATCATGTAATTCATGCATCAAATCAGCAACTACATTTAAAGGATTATTTGCAAATTGTGGATAAGCAATATGACCTTGCTCACCAATAATATCAACAACAAATGTAACACTTCCTCTTCTGCCAACCTTAACAGCATCACCCGCATAAATATTTGCAGTTGGCTCTCCAATTACAAATAAGTCAAATTTTTCACCCTGTTCTTTTAACCAAGGAACACATTTTACAATACCTTCTTTTGCTTCAGCTTCTTCGTCTGTAGTTAATAAAATACTAACAGTAGAGCTGATATTTGTCACACTAATAGCATGTAAAAATGCAGCAATTGCTCCTTTCATATCGACTATTCCACGTCCATATATTTTTTCGCCTTCGATAGTAAGATCAAACGGATCATAAGTCCAGTTTGCTCCAGATGGTACTACATCAACATGTCCAACAAAACATAAATTATAATCATTTTTATGCTTCTTTTTTGCGTATAAATTTGAAACAGAACCGTATTTTAGTATATGAACATCAAATTCATATTTTTCTAGATATGTCTTAATATAAAGTAAGCAATTCTCACCCATAGGTGTTACACTTTTAAATCGTATTATGTCACGTAGTAAGGTGAGTAAGTTATCATTCACATAAAAATGTAGCATATCAGAATATTGTCTTCAAGAATCATCATTCACTTATATATTAAAAATCTCTTTATGAAAGTAGTGAATCTATTGAAGATTTCGACATTGTGAATCAGAATCTTTTGATTATATTGTTTGCTGCGCTGTTTCTTTAACCATAAAATTTACATTAGAATCTTTGAAATTCACTTTTCTCATTTCTGTAGATGTTTCTTGAGAAGTAAAATATTAGAAAACATCTTTATGAAAGTAATGAATCTATAGGAGATTCTGATATAACCCCTGAATCAGAATCTTTTGAATTCATTTCCTGCTTTTCTTCAGCTATTTCTTTAGCTCTAAAATTCACTTCATGATATGGTAAACTGGTATTTACATGAACAGATCTATGCGACTTTCTTTGCTTTAAATGCTCTTCAAGAGATATAGCAAATTTAGATTTAGCTTTATCAACTTCAAAAGATAAATCAGTAAATGAAGATTCTGGTTTACTATCTTTAAAATGCATTTTTTCACCTTGTGATAAAGCATCATTCCTTGCTGAAATTTCTGAATGAGATAAATTAGAAGAATCTGCAGATAATTGTAGAAATTCACTCATCACTTTTTGCATTTGGTGCATATTTTTATTTGTGGTTTCAATCGAACTCTCTAATTTTTCGATCTTTTTTTGATCTTTCTCTCTATCTTGACTTAACCGTTCAAGATTTTCTTGATCTTTCTCTCTATTTTGACTTAACCTTTCAAGATTTTCTCTTAACTCTTGATTCTCTTGTTGTGAGCATGAAAATTTATATTGTAAATCAAATAATTCTTTTTCTAGATGAGGTATTTTTTGAAGTTGTTGCGATTGATCAAAATATCTACTTTGTATATCAACTAACATAATTCGTATTCTTTCTTCAATAGATTGTCTAAATTCATCTTGAGATTGTAAATCAACCTCAATTTCTACTAAATGCGGAATATCGCAACCTTTCTCCTGTAAAGAGTTTATCAAATAACTAAATGAACTCTTTGTTTTACCTATTACTTCAAGTAAAATTGCCATTTGAGATGAATTATTTTCCAGCATTTCTGATAAACGGCTTTCAATATTGACAATAGCTGAGGTTAGACATTCATATGACTGCTGTAAAAAATTAGTCTTGTTTTGCATATCCTCTATTGATCTAAATAATATATCAACTCTTTCTTTTTCAGTGTGTAATATATCATCAGTCTTGCTTTGCATATCTTCTATTGATCTAAATAATATATCAACTCTTTCTTTTTCAGTGTGTAATACATCATAAGTCTTAGTTTGCATATCTGATATTAATCTAAATAATTCATCAACTCTTTCTTTTTCATTATGTGAGACATCTTTTATTAATTGATATACTTCACTTTTAAAGTGTGCTATGTCAAAGTTATCATCATATTCAAGTACAATATCATGATCATTTCCGACAGAAAAATCACCTGTAAGACGCCTAGAAAATTGTATAGGTCTACGCTCTGTATAAGACTGAGCCGATTGATCTTCAACTGTTCCTTTAGAATCAAGTTTTGAAACTTTAGATGAGTCCTCAGCCGAATGATTAGATTTCATAGATTCTATAGAACCATATCTTGCTAATTTTGGAGATGCAAAAACTGTGTTTAGGTATAATAAAATAATAAAAAACATATTTCTCCTATTGAAAATGATATATCATATATTTATGTCAAATGTGTATACAATCATACATCAAACAAAATATGGAAGACTTGGACAAATTAAAAGTTTAAATGGTATAGTTGAAACACCAGCATTTATATTTTGTGCAACTCGTGCAGCAATAAAAGGCGCAACGACAAATACAATGCATCAAGCACAAAGCCAAGCACTACTTTGTAATACATATAACCTAATGTTAAATCCTGGAGAAAATCTTGTACACCAGCATCAAGGTCTGCATAAAATGATGAACTGGAATAAACCTATTTGGACTGATTCTGGAGGTTTTCAAATTTTTAGTTTAGGATACGGCTCTGTAGCAGAAGAAATTAAAGGATCGAGAAAAATGCGTAGTTCAAATGTAAAAATTTCAGAAGAAGGTGTCGAATTTACCTCTCATAAGGATGGAAGAAAATGGTTGCTAACAGCAGAAAAATCAATTGAAATACAGTATAAGCTAGGAGCAAACTTTATTTTTGTATTTGATGAATGCACTCCATGCCATATGAGTAAAGAAGAAACGAAAAAAGCAATGCTTAGAAGTCACAGATGGGAAAAGCGAAGTCTTATACAATATCAAAAACTACAATCTCAACAAGGTCTATATGGTATCGTTCAAGGAGGTATTCATAAAGATTTACGTCAAGAAAGTATTAACTTTGTTAATCAAAATAGTTTTTTTGGACACGGTATAGGTGGCTCTTTAGGAAAAAATCGTAATGATATGTTATCAATTTTATCACTATGTCACAAACAACTTGATGTTAATCGTCCAAAACATTTACTTGGAATTGGCAAATTGCAAGATATTGTAACAGCAGTACAATATGGAATCGATACATTTGACTGTGTACATCCAACTCGACTTGCTCGACATGGTAGTGCTATTGTTAACTCTGAATTATGGATTAAAAATGAAAATGGCTGGAGAGAGCACATACCATTAACAAATTCAAAATATAAGAATGATTTTTCACCAATTGACTCAAAATGTAATTGTAATACATGTAAAAATTATTCAAGAGCCTATATTCATTATCTTTTTTCAGTGAAAGAAATTCTTGGTATTTTACTACTTAGTGAGCATAACATTTACTTTATGAATGACTTTATGAGTAAGCTGCGAAATGCTTTAAAAACTGATAAAATGCCTGAATTTATTGCCTCTTGGACAAAAATGTATTAAAATACTATAAATATAATGAAAAAAACTGGCATTACATTGTAATTTTATCGAAAATGCAATTGATATTTTAACCTATAACAAATATTATTAAAATTGGAGGTAAAAAAATGATCTCAGTCGATAGAAAAGCATTTAGAAAAAAATTGGCACCAAAATTAAGTAGAGCACTAGATTTTGATATTTCTGAAGATAAATGTGCAAAGTTTTTAGAGGTGCTACGAGATACAGTTCAGGAATCATTATCTAATGATGAAGAAGTAAATTTAATAGGGTTTGGAAAATTTGAAATGCAAAAGCGAGCTGCGAGAACCGCACGAAATCCAAGAACAGGAGAGGCTATTGAAATTCCATCAAAGTCGGTACCAAAATTTAAATTCTTTGATTCGTTTACAAAAGGCATTGATGATAAGTAAAAACTTACTACTCATTTAAATATTATTAGTATCATTTTAAAAAATAAAGATTTTTATATTTTGCAAGTTTGTATATTCACAATATTTATGTATAAAAAATTTAATATATAAATAAACTTATACTTACATGAAGCATAGCCCAAATTTCAATTTATATATTAGAAAAAACTATATATATGCTATTTTGTTTCAATATATATGTTATATAATATTTGTTTTAAGTTCACATATCTTTGAAATTTTTACTGTGTACTAAAATGTATTTTTAAGCAAAATAATTAATGTGCTAACTTAATGTAATTAGTGAAGATTTATATGATTAGTCATACTATATAAAAAATAAATTAAAATTTATGGATATATAAGTATTTTATGCAAGTTGAATAAAAATGTAAAATTTATAATATCTTCTACTTTTAAATATTTTACATACCTTTACTTATACTACTTGATCATAGTTTCTTTATAATTTATTATTTACGGTAAATATGATTTTTTATAATACAAAACACAATTATTCATTTAAATAAAATTAAATAGTCAGCTCATCATAAACAAGTTTGCTTTATATACTAATATGAATTTCAAGTACATTTTTCAATTTATTGAGTTATTTGTATCAATTTTCATCAAATATACAAATGTAATATATTGCACTTTAAAATACGGCAAGTTCAATTAAAGTATAACTAAATGTATTTTATAAAAATATTATATTCTTAACTTAAAATTTTCATTTTTCACACTTTTTATTACCATTATAATTTAAATCAAAAGTCTTTATTTACCCTGTTTTTACTTTTTTAATTTTATTTAAAAGAATTTTTAAGAATTTACATATATATAATATGGCTATATTGAATAAAAATTACTATGATTTGAATGATTCATATATTGAACATTTACTTAAAATCGAATAAAATTACCTGTGTAAAAATGAATCTTTATCTATTTAATACCATGTCTGGTAAAAAAGAGCTATTTGAACCAATAAATGCGAATGACATAAAATTATATGTATGTGGACCAACTACATATCAAATACCTCATATTGGTAACTTTCGTACATTTATCGTTTTTGATACTCTTGTTAGACTATTACAAAGTATTTATTCAAAAGTCACATATGTTAGAAATGTTACAAACATTGATGATAAAATTATAATAGAAGCTCAAAAACATGAAATTTCAATTGAAAATCTTACACACAATGTATATGTGAAATTTCGTGATGAGTGCAATCAGCTCAATCTACTTACTCCTGATCATGAGCCTCATGCAACTGATTATATTTCGCAAATGATAGAGCATATTGAAGAAATGATTAAAAATAAATATGCATATGTATCTGATGAAGAAGTTTTATTTGATACAAGTAAATGTTCAAAATATCTTGCTCTTGCACCTCATGAACGTCTTGATTTTGGTAATCGTGTTGAAATTAATAAAAATAAGAAAAATTTTGCAGATTTTGTACTTTGGAAAAAAACTACGAAACCAAATTGGCAAAGTCCTTGGGGTCATGGACGGCCTGGATGGCATATAGAATGCACAACTATGTCTAAAAATCTACTTTCATTTCCATTTGATATTCACGGAGGAGGTCAAGATTTAATTTTTCCACATCATACAAATGAACGAGCACAATGTTATGCATTACATAATATTGAATGTGCAAAATACTGGATGCATAATCATTTTATCACTATCGATAAATCAAAAATGTCAAAAAGCATAGGAAATGTAATGTATTTATCTAATTTAACTAAAAAATACTCTGCTATGTCGATAAAATTAGCAATTTTAATGACACATTATAGACATCCACTTAATTGGAAAAATGAAAAGATACAAGAAGCTCAAAATATATATGATAAGTGGATACGAATAAAGTCAAAATATCATTCAAATGCTTTGAAAATTGATATAGAGAATGAAAAGTCAAAATTTGAAGTTATTTCCTCTGTATATGAAGCATTACTTGATGATCTCAATACTTCTTTAGCTGTGCAATGTCTTCATCGAGCAATACAAAATTGTAAAAATGAGTATCAATGGCAAAAAATAGAAAACTCACTTAGCTTACTAGGAATAAAATTAGAGGCGCCATCACATAAAATTGATGAGAAAGCAGTAAAAAAATTAATTGAAAAACGTGATGAAGCAAGAAAAATTAAAGATTTTGCAACTGCTGATTCAATTCGTAAGCAACTTAAACTTATGAACATAGAAATTGATGATACAAAAGATGGTACTAAATGGAAGGTTAAATGCTAATAAAAGAAAACTATATCAAAAAATATAAATTTATGTCGGTAAATACAAATTAATATAACACTCATTATATTAATCATTTATTTTGATATTACGAAAAATAATTTTATTTATATAAATCGTTACATCGAATTATAAATTTCTTCATTTTTCACCATCTTTTAGTTGAGGATATTAATTTAGCGAATTTGAATGAAAATTATTTTTACAAATAAAGACTTTTGATTTTATGTAAGGTTCTTAATAAATATGATATTTATTTAAAGTATATATTTTTATGATGAAATATACTATACTTCAACATTTACTAAATTTACATATTGTATATTCATACAATTTAATTTTTTAAAGAGATGTTTGTTATATTAACAAAAAATAAATATTAATACCATTATGGTGTTTATCTCGTAACATTATATTTAATTAACAAATGTTTTATGATTTGATAAAGTTCACTATTTTATTTGATATAAATATATTAAAACTACTTATTAAATTTAATAAATATTTCATGTAATTTTTATAAAATATTTTTAATCAAAAATGTAAATTTATTTATATAAATGCAAATTATGAAAAGCAAAAGTTTTATAATTTATGTTAAATAATTTTATATATGCTTTTTATATTATATCAAATTACACTGTAAAAATCATTTCTTAATTTACAAAACATCACTAATTAAACTTATATAAATTTTTCAATAAATATAAATATATTTTATACATATATGAAAATATAATGTATCTTGAGTCAACTTATTTTCATCATATATAGTAAAATCATAATTATAATTTTTCTTTTATCTTTAAATATATTTCTGATGAATTAACAACTTTTAATATAAATATAATTTTTATCACAAAAATCTGATGATATAATTATTTAATGTTGTAAATTAATAAATATACTATTTTGTTTACTTCTTTCAAGAGAAGTTTTTTCGTCAAAATTATTTGAAAACATTTTGCATATCTTGGAAAAAAGCAAAAAACATATTGTTTTTACTTCAAAGTATGTATGAAGTATCAAAATTTAAATATTAATATGTGATTTTATAATAAATTATTATATTATACTTTATTTTTAAACTTAGAATTATGAGTAAAAAATTTCTTTAATAAATTGATTACAAAAAAGATATGACATGTTAAATTGCTTGTAGATATTGATGTTTTGCACAACTAATATTCTTTGTTTTAAAAAAATACTCATAGATTTAACAAGTAAATTGCGGATACGAAAAAGATGATATATCCCATTACATCAGTACTCATTGTTAAAAATGGACCAGCGCTGGTTGCAGGATCGATCTCAAAATACTCTAATATTAAAGGAACTGCAACTCCGGCAATACAAGCCCAAAGCATATTTAGTAACAGAGAAATAAACAAAACTAAACATATTTTTACCTCATAGGTCCAGAAAAACACAACTGCAGCCACAAAAGAACCTATGATATAACCATTTAATAAACCAACTAAACATTCTTTTTGAATTACTCTTAATCTGTTTAAAGGTCCAATCTCATTACGAGAAAGCGCGCAAACTGTAACAGTTACCACTTGAATACCAGCATTACCACTAATAGCAGGTACAATAGGCATTAATGCTGCTAATAATGCTTTTTTTGCAATAATTACTTCAAAGTTTTGTAAAATGAGAGACGTAACACAGCTAGTTACTACAGTAAACATTAGCCACTGCAAGCGCAATTTACTTGTTTCATATAGGCCGGAGTGAAAATCAGATTCCTCAACACCAACTAAATGCAATAAACTTTCTTCTGCTTCTTCATATATATTATCAATTAGATTTTCTACAGAAATCATACCAACCATTTTTCCAATATGATCCAAAACAGGTACATTAGACAAAGAATATTGCTTAAAAATAAATACAAGATCTGAAATTTCCGTGTCAACACGTACGGTCTGAGGAATATCATCCATCACATCATGTAACTTGTCTTGTTTATTACAAGAATATAATAATTCACTCAAATATATTTTACCTACTGGAGTAACATCCTCATCTACAATAAATAATGTACTTAAATCTTTTGGCACATGCTGAGCTTGTGATAAAAATAATCTGACATGCCCTACAGTCCAATTTTTTGGTAAAGCTACAAAGTCGTAACTCATTAAACGACCGGCACTTTCTTCCGGATAAGCCAAATTTCCTTCTAAAAATACACGAACTTCAGGCTTTACAAGTCTTAGCAAAGTATAACGTTGTGCTGGCTGTAGTTCTGCCAAAATTTCTACAGCATCCTCAGGATCTAATTCAGATAATGCTTCTCCTAAATTTTGTTCTGCAAATTGACTTAGTAAAGAATCTCGAATATTTTCATCAAGATAGGTTAAAATTTCAAAATCAAATTCTTTTCCTAAAATTTCTAATAATTTGCTTCTTTGTGAAATATTTAAAAAGTGAATTATCATTGCTGACTCAGAGGCATGTAAATATGAAAATGTATTTTTTATGTCAGAAGTCGAATTCTTTTCCAATGCGAGTATTACTTGTACAATTCGTTGATGTAACAACTCTTGCAATGTAACTCTAATTGGATGACTCATTTCATTCTCTCCTTATGCTGCTTTAATACTAAATGATAACTTTCAATTTTTTTTCCAACATTACTTTTATATGCGGCTTCGGCAATTGCAGCAGAAACATTTACATATAATCTTTCATCTAAAATATTTGGTACTATAATTCCATTCTTAATTTCTTCATTTGATACTAAATTTGCAATTGCTTCAGCTGCGGCAAATTTCATTTGATCATTAATTTCACTTGCTTCACAATCCAAAGCAGCTCGCATTACATAA
>CAJXXZ010000011.1 GCA_913063285.1 uncultured bacterium
CTTACATCAAATACCTCAAATTCATCATTTTTGTTTTGTATACCAATCTGCCCATCATTAATTGATGTAATATAGTTAGAATGATTTGGTAAAATTGATAAAAATTATTCTGTAAAAGAAAAAAACAGTATACAAAAATAATATTTTTTGAAAAAACGTATTTTTAAGATTTTTAATCATTAATATTTTTAATATATGATTCTATCTTAGATAGTTTTGACCAAATGTTTTCAAGTAAATTTTGTGTGTCGCTCCATTCTTTTTTTAAAGATTTTTGTACTATAAAAACTGGCAAAGCAAATTGTGATTTTTTGACAAAATTAGCAAAAATAAGTATTTCTTGATTATGTATATGTAATATACAGTCACTTACATCAAATACCTCAAATTCATCATTTTTGTTTTGTATACCAATCTGCCCATCATTAATTGATGTAATATAGTTGGAATGATTAGGTAAAATTGTTTGCATTCCAGCTAATGTATCGCAAATTAACTTTTTAGTATTATCATAGTTGATCATAAAAATGGGAGATGTTATGGTAATTTTCATATTATTTCAACCTCATACTTTTTTCTTTTACCTCATTAATATTACCCACCATATAAAATGCAGCTTCAGGAATTGTATCACAATCTCCATTTACTATAGCTTCAAAACCCTCTATAGTATCTTGTAATTCCACAAATTTTCCAGCTTCTCCTGTAAATGAATAAGCCATTTGCATTGGCTGAGAAAAAAATCTTTGAATTTTACGAGCTCTAGATACAATGATCTTATCCTCAGATGATAACTCATCAATACCCAAAATTGCAATAGTATCTTCAAGATCATTATATCGTTTTAGTGTATTTAGTACTTTTGATGCAACATTAAAGTGTCGATCTCCTACAACATCAGGAGAAAGCGCATGTGATGATGATGCAAGAGGATCTATAGATGGATATATTCCTATAGATACCATTTTTCTACTTAGCACTGTGATGGCATTTAGATGTGAAAATGTAGCAACTGCTGCAGGATCAGTTGTGTCATCTGCGGGTAGATACATAGCTTGTATACTAGTAATGGATTGATTTTTACCAGCAACTACTCGTTCCTGAAATACTCCCATTTCAGAAGATAATGTTGGCTGATATCCAACTGCTGATGGTAAGCGACCAAGTAATGAAGATAGTTCAGATCCGGCTTGAACGTAACGAAAAATATTGTCTACAAAAAAGAAAACATCTCTTTTTTCAACATCTCGTAGATATTCTGCAAGAGTAATACCAGCAAATGCTGTTCTTGCACGCGCTCCTGGTGGATCATTCATCTGTCCATATACTAATGCGACTTTAGACTGATCTCCTTTTATATCTATTAAACCCTCTCTAATCATTTCATTATAAAATTCATGACCTTCTCGACTTCTTTCTCCTACACCTGCAAAAACAGCTCTACCATTTTTTGTTGTTGCAATATTGTATATTAATTCCATAATTAAAACTGTTTTACCAACTCCAGCTCCGCCAAATAGTCCAATTTTACCTCCTGAAGTGTATGGAGATAAAAGGTCTATGACTTTTAATCCAGTTACAAGAAGTTGTGTTTGAGATGCTTGTTCATGAAATAATGGAGGTTGTTGATGTATGCTGCGATATGTATTTGTTACAATATTTTCTCTATCATCTATTGTTTCGCCGACAGCATTGAAAATTCTTCCTAATACTTGATTTCCAACGGGAATTTTTAATTTTTCCTCGGTATCATATACTTGCATTCCTCGTGATAATCCAAATACTCCAGCCATTGCAGTTGTTCGTACGATACGATTATTCATATGCTGCTGAACTTCAAAATATATAGTTTTTCCTTGATATGTTGTGTAAAGTGCATTTAAAATTTTTGGCAATTTTCCTATAGAAAATTCAATATCTACTATAACATCTTGTATTGAAATAATTGTACCTATATTTTCACTTGACTGATTATCATCATTTTTTGAATGAATATTATTCATTTAACCTCCTGCTCCTGCTGATACAATCAGCATCTCGTTTGTAATTTCTTCTTGTCTAATTCTATTATGTAATCTTTGATATTCTTCTTGAATTTTTTCTATGTTATCCGCTGCAGATGATGTTGCATTTACGCGAATAAACGTTTCTTCTAATGTATGTTCAATCATCATTCGATACATTTCATATGCAATGTACATCGTTTCAACTGATTCAAAATTCACATTTTCTATTATGCAATTATTTAAATAAGAATCAATTAATGATTTATTCATAAATTTTTTCTCATTTTTAGATTTGATAATTGGTAAAATAGATTTAGCTGATATTTCATCTTTTTCTTTTACATATCCATGTAGTTTTACATTTGTAATTTTATTAGTCTGCATAATTCTTTGAATATACTTTGATATCAAAAATATTTCAGCAAAAGTATTTACACTTTCATAATATGATGTATTTTTTCTATTTTCAAAGTAGTAATGAATGTTTTTACCAATTAAAATTATATGATCATTTTGATCAAAATTCATTCCATTTACATGAGTTATAATTCTTTGTAAAAAATCTTTACAAAAACGTTGATTTGTGGCGAAAATTACATGAATTGTGAAATCTGAAACTTGCGTAGTAGTTTTATGTAGATGTTTTAATATTGAGTAAATTGTTTCATACGTCTCAAAAAATGAAGCTTTATATTTTAATAAAGCTGCAAGTTTAATATTAGACATCATTCTCATTGCAGTTGTAAATCTTGAAATATTTTGTACATTTTTCTTTTTATTTAAAATAGCTTGAGTTTTCATTTTGATTTCTCCGATTGATTTACCTGAACTTGATATTTTTGTATAAGATCTTTTATCTCTAATTTCATTTCATCTGAAAATTTAAGAGTGTTTTGTAATTCTTTAATCAATTTAATAGCATTAGTATGAACAAAAGTAAGAAATTTTTTCTTATGCTCCAATATATCAGCTGTAGGGTATTTGTCAAATAGACCAAGGTTTGAAGATAATAACAATATTGCTTGATCTGTACTACTATATAACTCATGTACTCTTTGCTGTAATAACTGTATAAATCTGTCACCTTTATTCAGCAATTTTTGAGTTGTTGCATCTACGTTTGTGATAAATTGAGTAAAAGTTTTTAACTCTGTATATTGCATTAGCTCTAACTTTGCTTTGGCTGCAACTTGCTTAATCGCAGGAATTTGTGCAGCTGATCCTATTCTACTTACAGATCTACCAATATTAATAGCAGGTCTTTGACCATATAAAAACATATTTTGATCTAAAGAAATTTGTCCATCTGTAATTGATATTAAATTTGTTGGAATATATGCAGTGGCATCTTCCTGTGTTTCAACTATTGGAAGTGCGGTTAGAGATCCAAATTTTTCATTTTTTGTTTCATGTTTAATACATGCAGCTCTTTCAAGTAATCTTGAGTGAATATAAAATATATCTCCAGGATAAGCTTCTCTTCCTGGCATGCGTCGCATTAATAGTGATAACTCTCTGTATGCAGTTGCATGTTTTGATAAGTCATCATATACAATCAATGCATCATGTCCTTTATCTCTAAAATATTCAGCAATTGCACAACCTGCATACGGAGCTATAAATTGCATTGATGCTGGTTGTGATGCTGATGCTACTACAAATGTTGTATATTTATCAGCTCCTTTTTCCTTTAATAGAGCGTGTAATTTTGCTATATCAGACATTTTTTGACCTATAGCTACATAAACACAATATATTGGTTTTCCTTGATTATAATTTTCAAGCTGATTTAGTATAGTATCTATGGCAATAGTCGTTTTACCTGTTCTGCGATCACCTAAAATTAATTCTCTTTGTCCTCGACCTATTGGAATCATGGAATCAATTGCTACTATTCCGGTTAGTAAAGGCTCGTTTACGTAAAATCGATTCATGATTGAGGGTGCGGCTTGTTCTATCCATGCTTGATTATTTGATTTGATTGGTGCTTGGTCATCTATTGCTTCACCAAGAGAATTTACAACTCTTCCTAGTAACTCTTCTCCACATGGTACAAATAAAAATTGTTTGCTTCGTCTAACTCTCATACCAGCTTTTATTTTGTCAATATTAGAAAACAATATAATTCTACATGAATATTCTTGAATATCTAAAACTAATCCTTTTGTATCATCCTCAAAGATTACTACTTCACCATATTGTACTTTTTGCATTCCTGATGCTTCTGCAATGCCATCTGCAACGTATGTTATATATCCTACTTCTTCAATATTTACATCAGAATTTATAGAACAAACCGCATGTCTTAATGAATCAAGAATTTTTTTTGTGGATTGAGTCATATTGCCTCCTTTAGATTTTGCAGTTTAGTTTCATAGGATGAATCATATCTCACATCATTAATTTCTAATATGGTACCTCCTAAAAGATTTCCTTGATGTATAATATCAATTTCCCTTTTTAATATTGTGCTTAATCTGTTTTGTAGACTATCGATTTGCTGCTCATTACCCCAGTAATTTACTTCCATTATCTGTAACTGTTCTTTACAGACAAATCTTAAAATTGATACAAATTGTAAAAACTTTTTCCATGAAATTTTTTGAATAAAATTTTGCACTAGATTTATAAAGTTATTTGATAATTGTAAGTGAGTTTTTAGTAGTGAAAAGGCAAATGTCGAATTCTGTAAAATTTGCATAGAAATTAAATGAGAAAGGTGAGTATCTTCTTGTATTGCAAGAATTTTATTTGAGTCAGCAATGATTATATTCATAGCTTTCAAATTTAGCAATTCTGATAGAACAGTTTTTATATACACTGCGTGATTATACAATTATTTGTCTTAAATTTCAATGTTTAATTGCAAAGATAATTAAATATTCAAAAAGCTTTAAAATACGTTAAATTTGTATAGCAGTACGTGTTTTTCATTAATCCCAGTCAATAGAGTTTAAATCAATGCCATCTTCCATCATTTTCCATATAGGACTCATTTTTCGTAAATGATTTACGGATTCTATAATTCTATTTGTTGCATATTTTACATCTGACATAGTTGTAAATCTACCAAACACAATTCTTAATGATGTATGAGCAAGCTCTTCCTGTACTCCTAAAGCCTTTAAAACATATGAGCCTTCAAGTAAACCTGAGGTGCATGCAGAGCCTGAGGAAATTGCTATTTCATTCATTTTCATCATTAAACTTTCACCTTCAACACCAGCAAAACTTATATTTAAATTATGAGGAATACGATACTGTAAATCTCCGTTTACATATATTGAAGGCAGAAATTGTTTTAAAGTTTCAAGCATATATTGTGAAAATTGTTGCATTTGTTCTGTTTCATCCTTCATTAATTTCGTTGCAAGTTCTGCAGCCTTTCCCATTCCAACACATAGTGGTGTTGGTAACGTGCCAGAACGTAATCCACGCTCCTGCATACCTCCACTTGTAATGGCAGAAAGATATACTCTAGGTTTTTTTCTTACGTATAAAGCTCCAATACCTTTTGGTCCGTATATTTTATGTCCCGACATACTCATAATATCGATATTACATTTATTAACATCTATAAAAATACGACCAAGTGCTTGAGCTGCATCAACATGCAAATAAATTTTATTTTGACGACAAATTTCTCCTATCTTTTCAATATTTTGTATAACTCCAATTTCATTGTTTACCCACAAAATAGATACCATTAGTGTGTTTGGCTGTATACTTTGTTTTAATAACTCTATATCAATTAACCCATTGTTTTGAACATCAAGAAATGTAATGGAAGCTCCATACTCTTTTTTTGAATCTAAACAAGATTGTAAGACACACTTATGTTCGATTTTAGTTGTAATTATATGATTTTTACCTTGAGAGGCATGATACTTTAATGCTCCTTTGATTGCGATATTATTAGATTCTGTAGCACCACTTGTAAAGATAATTTCCTTAGTTTCAGCGCCGATTGATTTTGCAATTTGACTTCTTGCATTTTCAATAGCATCTTCTGCAGTCCATCCATACACATGACTTTTAGAGTGAGGATTACCAAATTTTGTGGTAAAATATGGAATCATAGTTTGTAATACTCGTTCATCACAAGGTGTGGTGGCTCCGTAATCAAGATATACGCTTTTTTCAGTACTGCTCATATTACTCCTTACTAAGATTTAATATAACTTTAGCACATTTTTTTAAATCTTCACTACTGTTTTTCCAACCAGATGAAATTCGAATTGCTTCTCTATCAATATTCATGGCTTGTAAGGTCTTAGATTTTGTAAGACGACCTGATGTACATGCAGATCCTACGCTTACAGCAATTTCATGTACGTCAAGAGCCATTGCAAGTTCTGAAGCATTAAATTTATCCGAAATTAAAGATGTGGTATTTGGTAATCGATTTTGACCATATCCTACAATGTGTAATGAGGAGTCTCGTAATAATAATGCTTCAAATTCATCATGTGATAGAGGTGTATAATCATCTAAAAAATCGAATATACAAGATGACCAGCCACATATTAATGGAGTTGCAAGGGTACCTGAGCGAATATTCATTTCTTGATCACCTCCCCAATTAATTGCCTGTAAAGGTGCTGTTAATTTTGAAATTAAAGCTCCAACTCCAATGGGCCCTCCAACTTTATGTGCTGAAATTGTCATGTAATCTACATTTAAATCAGTAAAATCAATTGAAATTCGACCAAATGCCTGTGTTGCATCTATATGTATATATCCACCATGATCATGTACAATTTTTGCAATTTTTTTTATATTTTGAATTATACCAGTTTCTGAATTTGCAAGAGCAATGGATACAAGAAATGTATAATTTGAAATTACACATGAATTTTCACTTACTTTTGAAGCGGAAAATTGAGGTAAAATATTTTTTAATGCATCAATATCAACTAATCCGCTACTGTATAGTGGTATTAGATGCAAATTATTTGCATTAATAATAGATGGATGTTCAGATGCACTTACAAATATTTGAGCTTTAGATAATTGCCATGATCTTATTAAACCAACATTTGATTCAGTTGATCCGCTTGTAAAAATAAATTTTGTGTTTTTCGCATTTAAATAGTTTTGTATTTTTTCTCTTGAAGCTGTAAGTAACTTACGAGTGTTTTGTCCAAGTTTATGTGCTGATGAAGAATTATAACAAGATGACCAAAGCATACTCATGTGTTTCAGTACTTTTGAATGAATAATTCCTGTACTATTCCAATCTAGGTAAATTGTCATATGTATAGTGTATAATTTTTTTGAAATACAGTAAAACATGATTTTTAAAAATTAAAATTACATAAAATTTATTCATTTCAACAAAAAATTTATAAATTTAAATAAAAAGATTGAAATCTTAAATGTAAGCTCGATACAATAAAAATGTAGACTGTTACAGTTCTACACACAAAAATACCATTTAATTTAAAATGGATCAAAAAAGTTCGCTACTAATTTAAAAGTGGCTTAACTAGTTTTTTAAAAAATTACAAAAGGAAAAAATTAATGATAAGAAATATATTGTCGTATTTCACTAAGGAAAATACTAATTCTTCAAAATATAAACCACCAGCATTTAGAGGAGTACATGTAATGCACTCACATTTTAATACAATTGAAGTAGAACATATATATGAAAATAATATTATTGTAAATAGATGTATATCACTAATTGCGCAAAATATTGCAAATATACCTATACTAATCTTTGAAAATGATGTTTTACAAAATTCACATTCAGTTGCAAAATTATTAGAATGTCCAAATAAACGAAATACAATACAAGATTTAATGACAAGTATTACCACTTATCTTATGTTGTATGGAGTAGCATATATACATGTGTTATGTGATCTTACTGGCAAACCTTCAGAAATTTATGCTTTACATCCAGCAAAGTTAAAAGCTGTAACTTATAAAAATGATGAGGCTGTTGAGTATGATTATTATATAAATAATACAGTGCAAAGAATTAAAGTGCAAAGTGATAATTTTATAATTACGATATCAACTTTTTCTTTGGAAAATCACTATCTTTCTCCAACAAAAAGTGTGTTACATGCAGCAAATTTATATAATAGCATTACAGAGCATAATCAAGCTGTGCTTTTTCATGGATGTAGACTATCTGGAGCATTAGTTGTAAATCAAAATTTAACTGAAGAGCAAAGACAAATGCTAAAAGAATCACTTTCAAGTGATTATTCTGGATCAAAGCGTGCAGGAAAAGTTGCTGTTTTTGAAGGAGATATGGAATGGAAAAATTTTCATATTTCTACAAAAGATATAGATTTTTCGGAAGGAAAAATTATGGCTGCTCGTGAAATTTCTGCAATGTATGGAGTACCGTTAAGCTTGATAGGAATGATTGATTCTTCATATAGTCAAGTTAAACATGATCGATTACATTTTTGGGAAGATACATTACTGCCTATTGCAAATCAAATCTTAAAACATTTACAGCTATCTCTAGTCAATCCATTTTGGAATTGTAAATTAAAATTTGATTTACAATCTATTTCAGTTTTTGCAAAAGGTGATGAAAATCATTATTTAAGTAATTTTCGTGATTGCTTTACGATAAATGAAATTCGTGCTGCATTAGGTTATAAAGAGTTATCAAATGATGAATTAAATCTTTTGCATAAATCATCGAAAAATATAAATGATAAGAAAACACAAAGTCAGAAAGGAAGTACATGACACTAAAGAATTTGCAATTAATTACACTAACAGATAAAAAAGCAAAAATTTCGGGAGCTGAGATTGAATTTAATTGGCAAGAAATTATGCATGATAGTAAAAGGCAAAATGAAGAACTTGTAAAAATGCAAAATAGATTACAGAATTTGGAAGAAGTCATCAATGATAAAAATCATGAACTTGAAAAACAATGCTTAAATATGGAAATTAATGGTAGTAAACAAAATGAGCTGATAAGTAATCATTATGATAATATGCAAGCTCAAAATGAGATGATAGATAATTTAAGAAAAGATGTAAATAGCTTGCAACAAGTAATTGATGGTAAAGTTGTAAATCAAAATCACTACAAATTAGAAGTAAAAGATGATCAATTATTTTTATATGTTAATGGCAGCTTATCGACTTCAACTAATATGTTTTCAGAATCGTATACATGTGATTTAAACTTTTTGCGCTTTACTGCTTTTGAATCTACTCGTATTATTTCATTACAAGATATATTTTGGGAAAATGTTACTTTATGGACTAAAAGCAGATTTTATGATGCAGGTATTAATGTATTATATGATAAAAAAATCTGGCAATCTTTGTTTTCTACATCAAATTATCCAAAAGCTGATGAAAAATGGAAGGAATATTTTAAAATATATATTTGTGATGAAAACTTTGATAAGCAAATTGAAGAAGGAGATATATATGCATATAGCGATAAGACTGTATTTTTAAATAAAGAGAAAAAAAGAACGGAAATTAAATTATGAACAAAATTATAAGAAAGCAAATTAATGCAAATGTTTTACATACAAAAAGTACTGATAAAGTTGTATGTATTTTTGGATACGCCACAATTTTTGGCGTGGCAGATTTAGAAAATGACATAATTCATAAAGGTGCATTTTCTTCTTCACTAAAAAATTGGCACAATAAAAAAAGCTTACCATTTCTACTATGGCAACATGATATAAGTTCACCTATAGGAAAATGGATTAAGATTGCTGAGGATAAAAATGGATTAGCTGTGCAGGGCAACATATATACTGATACAAGTGCCGGTCATGATGCATATGTTTTTCTAAAAAATAAGGTTGCAACTTCTCTTTCAATAGCTTTTGAGTTACTAAATTCAAAATCTATAGGCAATACAAGACATATATATCAAGTAAATTTAGTAGAAATTTCTGTAGTGCTAAATCCAGCGCATCCAGAGGCTAAAATTTTAGATTTTCAACAAAATACAAGTCTGAAAAAAATGCTCAAATTTCACAATCTAACAACAAAAAACACAAAACATAATTTATATTACAAAATGAAGCATGTGATGTAATCAAAACATCTTAATCAAATATGAAATGTCAATTATTTAAAATTAAGTGGTTAATCATTTCAAATATTACAAATAATCTTAAAGATCAATAATATGATCTTAAATTTAACAACTGAAAGGATTTATTATGTCAAAAATTAATACAAATGACGAATTATCAATTACACGTGAAGCTATGGATTCATTAGCTAGTGATTTTGTTACTTATAAAAATTCTACTGAAAATCGATTAGAAGAATTAAAAAGAACTTTAGAAAATGTAGTGGCTGATCAGGATGATGAAGATGAACTTTCTTCTGATTTAGAGCAAAAAGTAGAAAATTTAGAAAAACATCTTAATGAATTATCTTTATCTTCAAAACGAACATCAAATATAATTTCAAAATCTTATGAGGAATCTTTAGCGTCACATATTCGAAAAACAGTTATGCCTACACATGAAACAAAAAGTGTGTATAGTTCAGATATGGAGACTGAAGGTGGATATAAATGCTTACCTAATATGCATCTTTCCGTAGTGAAAGATCCTGAGTATGCTTTTATTCTACGAGATCTTTGTGAAGTACAATATGTAAGTGGAGGATTTCGTCATCAAATTCTTACAATGCCCGATTCATTTCATGTAAATTTAGCTCATGCTACAAGTGAGTATAATCATGAAAAGTTTGAAAATCAAAATCCAAAATTTTTAAGTAAAGAAGTAAATTTAATTGCTATGGAAAGCTGCATTACAGTAAGTCCTGAAATGTTACATCATAGCTCTCCGTTAAATTTTGCGGAGTTTGTACAACATAAAGTTGCATGTGATTTTGCAAATAAAGAAATGGAGTTATTTGTAACTGGTTATGAAAATAATATAGATAGCATAATTCAATATAATAAAACTGCAGATGGAAATAATAAAAAAGAAATTGATGTTAATAACTTAAGTTATGATCATTTATTATCTCTTACAGCAAATCTAAAAGATAAATTTTGTGAAGGAGCTGTATGGTTAATGTCTAGAAAAGCGTATGTCAATATATTGAAATTACGTAAAGATCATGGAGGATATCTTATGCGCCCATCAAGTGATTCAACTTCTCTACATCCGACTTTATGTGATTATCCGGTTTATTTTATGGATGGTCTGACAAGTAATGTTACATCTGATACAATGGAAGGTGAAACTTCTTCTGAAGTATCGCAAATTTTATTTGGTAACTTTAAACTTGGATATATGATTGTACAACATTCGGGACTTTTTAATAGTCGAGATCCGTACTCTCATAAACCTCATGAACAATGGCTGTACAGACAATATGTTGGAGGTAAAATAATTCGTAATGATGCGTTAACTGGATTTACTTTGATTGGAAGTGTGTAAGATGTGTATAATTTACAGTAAAGGAATCATGCTATGGAATTAGTTGTGTTAGAAAGGTTTGAAAAATTACCTATTGAACTTGATCGAGTAAGAGAGTTTTTGCGTATTGGTGGTTATGTAAGCGATGATAGAGTGCTAGAAATTTTAAAAACTGCATGTGAGATATTTGAGGCAAAAACATCTAGATCTGTTGTACAAAAACGCTTGTTATATACTCATGCTCAAGTTTGCTTACATCTACCAAAATCACCAATTAATAAAATACATTTCGTAAAATATAAAAATCAAGGATCTCGTGAATTTACAGAGCTAAATCGATTACATTATGATGAATTAAGACATCAGGAGTATTGTTGTGTAAAAATAAAAGAAGAATTTACCACACTATATATGTACTCAAAAATTCAAGTACAATATGATGTTGGATATACTACCGAAACATTACCAGCTTCTATTCAAGAAGTAATATTAAATTATTGTCTATCTATAAACGATAATACTCATGATAGTATCTTTCGCAATACATCTTCCGTCGATAATATGTGCTCTCAATTTAGAATGAGATTTATATAATGAGCTATTCAGCCTTTTTGCAATCTATTTTAAGAGGTAATATACGTCTTAATAAGTGTATTGATTGCTATGTTGCCAAAATTGGTTATGAATATGCAGAACCTAAAATGCAAAAAACAATAGTTGGACAAACATGGTGTTATATAGCAAATTTACCATTTTATCAATTACAACATAAACGTACTTCTCATATGATTTTAGCACGCAGAGAAGACGATATATTAAATAAAAGTAATTTATATGATCATGAAAAAGAAATATTTGTAAAAAGATCCGATGTAATCGAAAATAATAATTCGATGTATCAATATGTTTTGGTGCATAAAATTACTAAAAATTCAGCAAATGTATTAAATTTTCAAGAGATTAATGAATTATGTATTTCAATAAAAGGAGAGTCATGATAGTTGATTTTGTAAAACAATGTCTACAAACCTTAAATTCAATTGATGATGTGTTTTATCTTGGTAGTAGAAATCTTGATTGTACTACAAAACACATTTCCGTTTCTTTACATCAATATACTGAAAATTTAGACTTTCAATATTGTTTATTACATGCAAAGTGGAATGAAGAAATAAGTTTAGAAAAAACGTTACGTAGAATAGATGAATATGTAAGCTTGATACAAAATTTACAAAATCTTGATTGTGATGCAAAGTTTGATGCAGAGAAAAAAATATTGATCATACATTGCTACAACTATTATAGAGGTGATCAGTGAGTTTAAGAACATTACTAAAAATTTTTCATAATGGCAAAAATTTCATACCAATCAGATCAGCTTGTAAACAAAAAATTGAACTTGCTTATCAACCAACTTTTGCACGAAATACTAATCACTCTCTTACTTTACAACAAAATGCACCTTTAAAATATAAAAGCACTGTATATGGTAATGGTGATATTCCTGATATTTTTGCAAATCTTAATGATGAAGTTGAAATTGAATGCATTTGTCGCTGGTGGTTATATTGTGATAATGACCAGGAAGTTAAGCTACAAAGATCTCCAGTTATCAACTCAATTTATTTATCTATAGATCAATTAAAGAAAAATTCTATAAAAATTTTTAGTACAATACGTGATGATATGCATTATGTTTATGTACCTGCTAAGCATTGGTTAACATATCGTCCATTTTTAACAATGAAAATTACAAATTTTTTCTGTAGTAGTGATAATTTCTGCGAAAATGAGTGGCAGTTAATTACGGAGGAAGTATAAAATGAAGCAATTTTTTATTTCTGCAAATTTATTTGAATCTAATTTTAATTTACAATCATTACTTGAAAATTTCACGCATAAAAATGAATTTTTCGTTTTAGAATTTGATATTCAGCAAAGTTTATTTAATTTTGCCACCGCTACTTGTAAATTAACTCAAAATCATATTGCAAGTTTTAAAAATAATTATACGGTACTAACACATGAAAATAATTTAATATTTTATGGAGTATATGTAAAACACAAATATGAAAATGGAGTGTATATCGTAAAATTAAAATCAATTCCAAATGATATAAATTTGCAGTTAAAAAATCTTGAAAAAAGATTTGCAATTCATGATGTATTGACTAAAGGGCAGTACTCAATTGAAGAATTTGTACATTGCTCAGCTTTAAATTCAGTGGTAAATCATATTTTTGATATACAAAATACAGTGCCAAAATTTAAATTTAAAATTAATGACTGTGATACGATCTTTGTAAAAAATAAAGAAGTTGATACCGCAAACACACCAAATTTTCAAGTGAATTTATATTGGAAAAAAGATTTTATATATGAAAAAGAGTTGCTTTCACATTTATCTCAAAATGGAAAAATTATGACATATACTTCTGATCTTAAAATTCCATCACGCATCGCAAATTGTAAAATTATTAATGAAATACAAGCTCAACATGCTTGCTGGAAAAGAATTAAAAATAATATGTATAAATTATTTTACTTAAAAGGAAATTGTACTCTAAGATGGCACAATTCATACACACAAAAGGAAAAATGGTATATAAACATTGAGCCTTTTACAAATGAAAACAAAAAAACTAAAACTATAAAATTAAAAATTGATATTACATCTATAAAACATAACCTATGGAATAGTGGTGTAAATTATAAAGAAAATGATAGAGTACTATGCGAAATAAATGGCAAATATACTTTATACTATTGTACCCAAAGTCATACTTCTGATAATGATTTTGATGATACAAAATGGAGTAAAATTAGTGATGGACATTTGCCAAAAACGCAAAATAATTCATTACTTTCAAGTACACTGGGAAAGTATATATTTTTTCAGCTATCTGTTGTTTTATATCAACACTTACTTCATTATCCCTTTAAATGTATTGTGATTCGATTACCTTGGAGTTGGAGTAAATGTGATTTATTTGATAAAGTGCTGTATAATGGTGAAAAATATTTGATATATTCATATCGTAAATTTATAAATGCAAATTTAGCATATACTGAACTTGTATTAGCTCAATATGAAAAATCAGATGAAATGAAAAAACACTCATATCTGGAAAAAGATGTATATTGTTCGGATGATTATTTTGATGTTGAATTAGAACAAAATAATTTCTTTTACTATTCACAAAATCTTATACAACATGAGTTAAATAATGAATCAATTCGATTGCTTACACATCTAAAAAATGATGCATCAACACAAGAAAATCAAATTTTAAAATCGCAGCAGGTACAACCTACTTCAATACAACTACAATGGCTATCAATACCAAAAATGAATCAAAATGAATATCAAATATATTTATATAGAAAGGAACAAACATGAATAAAATTTTAAAAACACTACAGAACTTAATATATCTACCTTTAGATATAGATGAAGTACAAGAATATGAGATATATTCGCGACAAAATTTGATTGCCAAAAGTTGTGATTATCCTCCTGCAGAATTTCGACTGATTTTTGATGCTAATGATAAATATCTGAATAAAGGAATGTATCTTGATAAGAATATTGTAAAAAAGTTTGAAGGTGATTCTTTTGAAGATGGACTATATTATATTTTTCTAGATAATGAAACATTGTATCTCTATATGTACAAAAAAATATATCAATATAAGTATTCAATGAATATAGGAGTCGAGGAAGAAAATTATGTAAAGTTATATACTAAGGTGCCAAATGTATAAGAAAAGAATAACTACTATGAATAAAATTAGTAATGTGAAACGAAAATCTTTTTCAAATATTATGAATTTTCTTAGAATTTTAAGTGCAATTCCTTGGTGTTTAAGATTTGATAATGATGATACAGGTATCATAAGTCGAATTATGAAAACAATTTACTCTTTAACTAATGAAGTGGATGAAGATGCAATTGTAATGATGTTAAAAAATAATCCCATGTTGCTTTCTAGATTACAATCAGAAATTATGAATGTTATTTCAGAAGTGGAAACAGGTTATGTACAAGATCGTTGTGATGCAAGAAAACGAGATATAATAATTCGTGAAAAATATAATGATACAAATAAAAGAGCAAATATGATGATTTTATTTTCAGCAGTAGGATTTATAGGATGTTTAATATTAATTGGTTACATGACAGAAGATACAGCTTCGGAATTTACATGTGCATTATCTACCATGTGTGGTATTTTTGGTGCTTGTTTGCGAGATGCCTATGTTTTTGAATTTGGTGGTAGACGTCAAAATAATAATGAATACGATCAGTGATTTTTTAAATTACTACATGAATTGTATTGTAGGGTAATCTTGAAAATTTTAATTGTATTTTTAAATAATACTTAAAAAGTTTTAAACTTTAATCAGTTGAAATTAAATATCACTTTATGAAATAGTTAATTTTTATATTACAGTTTTAATTATAAAGTATGCCGATGAGGTGAATCGAACACCCGACCTACTGATTACGAATCAGTTGCTCTGCCAAACTGAGCTACATCGGCATAAAATAGTATAAGATAATTTTAATTTTAGCGAAAGAAAAAATGTATGAAAATTTACAAAATAGTAATTTTTACAGTCACTTTTTATACATTAGTAAAATTGAAAAAATTATTCTAAAAATTTTCAAAATCAAATATTAATTTTTATATAGAAAGGAAGTAATAACAGGTGAAATAAATATGGAAAATAAAAAATGTCATATAAGTCTTTAATTAATACATCATTGTGCGTTTTACAAAAAATGCATAAAACTTTGTATAAAAGTAAATCAAAATGGAATGAAATTGCACGTGAAGCACAAAAAATGCCTGTAAGTAATTGGTATATATGGCTGATTATGGCAGGTAGAGGATTTGGAAAAACAAGAACCGGTGCAGAAACTATACGTTTATTAATAGAACAAGGATATAAAAGAATTTGCTTTTTGGGAGAAACGTATTATGATGTTCGAAAAGTAATGGTAGAAGGCAAAAGTGGAATTTTATCAATATATGATAAAGAACATTTAAGACCTAAATTTTTTCCATCAAGAAAATTAATATTATATGCAAATGGAGCTCAAATTAATTTATATAGTGCTGATGCATATGAAACATTACGAGGTCCACAATTTGATGCAGCATGGATAGATGAATTAGCAAAATTTAAATATGCAGTGAAAGCCTGGAATCAGTTAATTATGTGCTTACGATTAGGAACTCCTAAAATTATAATTACAACTACTCCTCGTAATATTTCGCTACTTGAGCAAATACAAAATATGCAAAATATTCACATCACTCGCGGTACAACATATGATAACCGCTCAAATTTATCTGCTGCATATATTGATTATATTACTAAAAATTATGAAAATACTCGATTTGGGCTACAGGAAATTTATGGTGAAATTATTGAAGAGGAAAATAATTCTTTATGGAGTAAAAAGTATTTTCAGTATTATGAGCTGCAAAATTATAATAATATTGTTGTTGCCGTAGATCCAGCAATTTCATCAAGTGGTGATGAAACAGGTATAATCGTGGCTGCAAGTGATAAAAATGAAAATTATTATGTATTAAATGATTTGAGCGGTCGTTATAGTATGAATCAATGGGCTGAAGTTGCCATACAAGCGTATTATCAATATGATGCAAAATCTATAATTGTAGAGATTAATCAAGGTGGAAATATGATAAAGGAA
>CAJXXZ010000012.1 GCA_913063285.1 uncultured bacterium
GAGTAGTTGGTAAAGGAGGTAAAATTCGCATGGTTCCATTTTTGAAAATTGCAAAGCAGCATATACAGAAATATTTACAAATGCTGTCTCAAAAAAAATTCATTATTACAACAAATGAAAATCCATTATTTATTAGTAAAAATTATACTAGATTAAATACTCAATCTGTAGCACAAATACTTAAGAAAATTCGTCGCAAAAATATATTGCCTGAAAATATAACACCTCACAGTTTTAGACATAGTTATGCATCTCATTTACTAGAAAATGGAGCAAATTTACGAGAAGTACAAACCTTACTTGGACATCAAAATTTATCAACTACAACAAATTATACGGAAATTGATAATCTTTATCTTGGACAGAAATTTGATAAAATCATGAATAATGATTAATTTAATAGTTAATTTTAATATAAGATTAATATTTGATATTGATTTTCAAATAAATATATGCTAATACTATTTAAATAGGAGGAAAAACTTTGTCGCGATTAATATTATTATTTTCCTTGACAACAATTCTAAACATTAATAGTGCTAATGCAAGATACTCGCAAGGAAATTACAGATTCAGAACTGGTGTAAAGTTTGGATTATCAGGAGATATAAATAGAATAAAGTTGGTTAATATATCAGAAAAAAATCCAAGTCTAGAAGGCGTAGATATTGAAGTCTCTAACACTGATTCTCTTATTCCTGCAGAGATCAAGAAAGCTAAAGAATTTGACTTGAATAGAGATAGTTTTGTATCACTTATTGTAGGAGGTCTTAGTTTTAATTTAGAAAGAATTATCGGATCAAGAAGAAATTATTTTATTGGAGGTGGAATTGATGTTAATTATGGTTCAGCTAGTTCTAAACATTCTATACAAAGAAAAATTTCCCAAAAACAGAATGAAGATTTAAATAAAAAAGTTCCAAGTATAATACCTCCTGGTAGTATTCTTCCAATACAAGCCGCTGATAAATCAGGAGCAGTAAATTCAAGTTCAGGTGATAAATCATCTCTCAAGGATCCTAATACAGGAGAAGATATTGTTATTTATAATAAAGATCAAAAACTTTCTATATCTGAAGGATTTTGTCCAAGTTTCTATATGATGGGAGGTATATATCTTAAGAATAATATAGCCTTATTTAGTAGACTGGGAGTAATGATGAGAAGTATATCTTTATCAGGTGAGTTTTCAGATAAACCTAAAGTAACTGTATCAAGCTGGAGATTTGGAACTATAATGTCAATAGGATGCCGATATGAAATGAACTCTATGGTCGACTTCACATTAGAAGTCGGTGGATTATACAATATAGAAAAAGAAATCACATCTCCTGAGGGACCAGGTGTATTCAATAATCAAAAATGGAAAATTAAAGGAGGAGCTAGAATGCAAGGTTCCGCTGGTGTATTTATACGTCTTGATAGATTATTTTAAAGATTAAACTTTTTATCAGAATTAACATTTAAACTGTAGTTATACAAAATCTAATTTGTCTTTCAATAAATAAACCATAATCAAAACATTGATTCTTATATAGATTTTCAAAAAATATCAAATTCAAATTATAGGTTATTCTTATTAATTTGAATCCATAGTGTATAATATTAATTTAAGTAAATATTTTAGTATAAAATTGACAAAAATAATAATATATTTAATAAATCTATTAAACATAAATATAAAAAAAGAAACAAAACTTATTAGTTTGATTTTGATTATTTTATATAAATAATTTTTCAAAGATACTTTCTGTTTTACTCTTTTGTTTATATAGCTGAAAAATATATTATAAATTTTACGCTACTTTATCTTAATATTATAAGGGTAAATAAAAAGTTATATTCAAGAACTTCTTTTTAATAAAACTTTATACCTTTCTATATTTTAACATCACATAAGATATATTATGTTAAATAATATATACAAAAATAATAAGGCATAAAATAAAGATAAAAATCAAGATATTGATTACTTTTGCCCGCTATGACTATTTTATTTAAATTTGAAAAAATTAGGAAAAATTAGGAAAAATTAGAAAAAATTTTTATTTTAAAATTCTTTACTAAATGAATAGTTTTTAAATGAATTAAATATTTTACAAAGGTACTACAGCTTTATTTTTTTCACTTTTCAGAAAAAAAAGCTGAATTTTTTACTATAGAGCTGGAAAAAATGATTTAGATAAATTAAATATAAATATTTAAAGAGTTAAGAAAAATAATTTATACCCGAAAATTGGATACTGTTATGCAAGATCTGTATCTGCAACGATTAGCTTTATTAAATCTCGAAGTGATCAATATGATATTAATTTAGAAAGTTTTAAAAAGTTGTTTATAAAATTTAGAAGTTTATAAATTGATAACTTTTTTCGATCATAATTTACTCAAATTTAAAAATATTCAAATTTTTCATTTTTCTTCGTAACATTAAACATCAAATATTACTACTTTAAAAGCTTAAATTTACGTAAATATCATAATTTCTTTTTTTGAAGCTATCTTAAAAATTATTCCGATACTGAAATATATATTTAATATAAAATTAAACCATACTTATCTATATTAGAAGAAATTATACTGAATCAATTTGTATTAGAACATTTTATAAATATTACTAATTTTTGAAATTTATGCAACTTTTTTTTCTGAAAAGTGAAAAAATAAATCTGTAGTACATTTGTAAAATATTTAATTTAAATCAAAAATTAAAATCATAAATCAAGAATTGCCTTGGATAACACATCACCTACATCTCTACAATAAGATATATTCATTTTAACAAGAACTTCTTTTGGCACCTCTTCCAAATCTTTTTTATTTTCTTCAGGTAAGATTATTTTTTCCAACCCTCCTAGATGTGCAGCAAGAATTTTTTCTTTCAAACCTCCAATTGGTAACACCCTACCTCTCAAACTTAATTCTCCTGTCATAGCTAAATTTCCATCAACAGGCTTTTTCAACAAAGCTGACAACACTGAAGTGCAAATTGTTATACCCGCTGAAGGACCATCTTTTGGAGTAGCTCCTTCAGGAAGATGTACATGTATATCATAATCTTTAAACATTTCAGGCTTTATACCATATTGATCACTTCGAGATTTAATAAAGCTAATCGCTGCAGATACAGATTCTTGCATCACAGTACCTAACTTTCCCGTACAAATTATTTTTCCTGACCCTTTAAATATAAGAGCTTCAACATATAATATTTCACCACCACGCTCTGTCCAAGCTAGACCCGCTGTCACTCCAACTCTATTTTCTAATTCTGCCGCTCCAAATGGATACTGCTCGATACCAGCAAATGCTCTAATATTATTTTTGGTAACTTTTACAGATATAACTTTTTCTTTGGAAAGTTTTGAAGATTCAATTTTTCGTAAAGTTTTACGTGAAATATTTGCAAGAACTCTCTCTAAGCTTCTCACTCCAGCTTCTCTAGTGTACTTTCTTATTAAGTGTTGCATAGCTGGCTCAGAAATTTCTAACTCATCTGATTTTAAACAATTTTCTTCTAATTGTTTAGGTAATAAATAATCAAAGGCAATATGCACTTTTTCTGATTCTGTATAGCCAGAAATTTTCAAAACTTCTAATCGATCAGCCAGAGCTGGATGTAAATTCATAGAATTAATCGTAGCAATAAACATAGCATGAGATAGGTCAAATCCAACTTCTAGATAATGGTCCTAATATTCGACAAATGATTTAATTTTACTCACTAAAGAATTAAATATTACTTGTGAATTATTTTACAGCTAAATTGTATACTTTAAAGAAAATTTATGAGATAAATTAAGTGAATCATGAATATTAATAAAAATGAAATACAAATTTACGTTGATGCGTTAAAAAAAGGTGAAATTGTTTTGCTACCAACAGATACCATTTTTGGTATGTTTGTTAAAAGTAATAATCAACAATCAATAGATAATATATTTACATTAAAAAAGCGAAATATTGATAAACCTATTGGAGTATATTTTGACTCTATTAATCAATTTTGTGAATATGTTAAGCCTGAACTCGTAGTAACTCAATTAGCACATTATATTTTTCCTGGCCCATTTACCCTTTTGATAAAATCAAATAAAAATTTTGGATTTCATTCAAAAGCAAATTTTAGTGGCATAATTGGAGTTAGAGTTGTACGTAGCACAATATTAAATCAAATAATACAATTTGTGCAATCGCCTCTTTGTGGTACAAGTGTAAATTTATCAAATGATGATCCAGCGATTAATGCTAATCAAGCAAAAAGTATATTTAAAAATTTACTATGCTTTGATCATGAAAATACATATGAGAAAAATAACCCATCATCAAATGATAGTACATTAAATCAGCCATCTATTCTTGTTGATGCAACTGATACTAATAACATTAGATTACAAATGAGATGAATTTAATAATTCAATTTATCATTTACATTTATTTCATCACATAATATAAATTTCCATTAAGTCAATGTGATTACATATACTCATCAGGTATAAAATTCACCATATTTATTATCATCAAGATATATCTGAGTATCATAATACATAAATTGAAATTAAATTTACTTTTTTATTAGCTCATTAATATAAATAACACAAAAATTGTAATGATAAGTGAAATTGATGAATAATAGTACTTTTATTTGCTTATATGATTGCATTACATCATGATATCTGATATATTTTCATAGTTGCCGGGTTAGCTCAGTTGGCCAGAGCGACTGATTTGTAATCAGTAGGTCGTTGGTTCAAATCCGACACTCGGCAGCGGTATAATTCATACAAAAATTAGTTTATAATATCAAATATGTCATTTGACTGGCTAAGAAATAAAGAGCTTCAATGTTTATTAAATGCACTACATCCCGCAAGAGTTGTTGGAGGTGCAGTACGTAATTCTATTTTAAACATTATGCATGCAAAAACTTTAAATGATAATCATGAGAAAAATTTACACTCACAACTGTATAACTGTGATTTACTTGATGAACAAAACGCAATATGCACAGAAGAGCAAAAATTAAGTGATAGTATAAAAATTAGTAAATATCAAATAGATGAAGTTGATATAGCTACACCTCATACTCCAGAAATTGTAATGAAGCTTGCGAAAAAAGCTGGTTTTACCGTAATTCCAACAGGATTACAACATGGTACAGTTACATGTGTAGGTAAGCAAGTTTATGAAGTGACAACTTTAAGAATTGATGTAAAAACAGATGGACGGCATGCAGTAGTTAAATTTTTAGACTCATGGAAACTTGATGCAGAACGTCGAGATTTAACAATAAATGCATTATATGTAGATGCTGAGGGAAAAATATATGACTATACAAATGGTCAAAGTGACTTAAAGAATCAGATCATTCGATTTATAGGAAATCCATCAAAGCGAATTCAAGAAGATTATCTTCGTATTTTAAGATATTTTAGATTTTTTGCTCATTATGGAAAACAGGTTGATGCAAAATCTCTACAAGCATGTAGAGCTCATTATAATGGATTACAAAACATCGCAAAAGAACGCTGCACTCATGAGCTTTTAAAATTATTAAAAGCTGACAATCCGATTTTTGCATTACAAATGATGAATGAGCCTGTAAATGAACAAAACTTATGGTCGATTTGTGATTTTCCACAACCAAATTTGAATAAAATGACACAAATTCAAAATATTACTTCTAAATTTACGGCTTTTTGTGAAAAAAACAATATTCCATTAAAAATCAATTTAATACATCTATTACGTTTATCCACTTTTATAGAAACATTCAATCAATTTTCAAAAATGAGACTTTCTAATTCACAAATTCGCCATTTACACACATTAAAAAGCATTGGCACTTTGAAAAATCTAAATGAATATTTACTTTCATATTACATGCATACAGCTGATATTTTTACTCATGCGATAATTTTAAATGGAGAAAATTATGAACAAATATTACTTAAAATGATACCATGGTTTGATAAACCATTTCCAATTAATGGTCATGATATTATTCAGCATCTAAATTTACAACAAAATAGTCAAATAGGATTTATTTTATCTAAAGCAAAAATATATTTTTGTAAACAATCAGTACCAATTTCAAAATTTGAACTACTACATTATTGTGAAACATTAATATAAAATAATATTGATAAGTATAAATAAAGCAAAAAATCACAAAATTTAACTAATTAATATCAAAAACTCAAATTTTAATAATTAATAATTGAACATTATTTGTGTTATATAAAAATAAACAGTCAATTTCATATCATCATATGATGATATATTAGAACTATTCAATTTATTGAATCATTAAGGTGTAGTAAATTGTCAATATACTTATATGATTAGAATTACATTATTCAGTAAATTTATTCTTATACAAAAAACTGGTAGAATTCTTACTATAAATTTACATTAGATTAAAATTAAACACAGCTTATTTATCATCATATAATGACATATTATACCTTTCATATTAGATTTATGAGTGTAATATTATAATGCAAATTCTCTCTTTAAGAACAATGAAAATGAGTATCAGAAGCATTATTAAATGTATAATAAATAGAATTTTAATCATATTATTGCGAATATTTACGTTCAACTAAAACTTGAATTACGTTACAAAATTAACTTTTTAATAAAATTTAAGATTTGTTCTCAATTGTATCAAAAAATTTTTACAATTAAAATTAATTTAAATAATTCATTTTTAAAATTTCAAAGTTTGTTTTTTAAAAAATATATTTTAGAGCTTTTTTTATAAAAGAGATTTGTAATTTTCTGTAACACTGATATCACAGTAAATTTTTTCTTCAATATTAACTTTTAATTTTGTACATATTTATCATTTTAATGATTTTTTTCGAATATTTTTAAAGTACATATGATAAATTATCGTAAATACATTTAAATATTTTTTATTATTTTACCTCCATTACACTTTTTTTCAAAGCAAAACAGTAACATTTTGTTCTGATTCAATATAAATATTTGTAAAATAATTTTCACTAAAAATTTTTTCTTGAAATTAACATCATAAAGTTATATTTGAGTAATAATTTTCAGTATATTACATTTAATCACACTTTTATTAAAAAATTAATTTTTCATATTTTACAGAAATTTTGACACTAAAAACTAATTTACCATTTTTATTTTCTATATTTATCATTCAATTATTTTTGCTTTAAAATAATCAGTTAATTTATACTATTAAATATGAGGTCATTCATTTCAACATAAAGTTTGCTACAAGATTTAATGTATTATTTTAATTTTTCACTTAGAAAATGTTGACATATTAATTATATCATTATAATGATGACTACTATTTTAGATATCAAAGGCAGTGTTTCATATTATTATACAAACGAATTATCATGTTTTCTCAACATTAACAAAATGCCAATAATTAGCATTACTACTGAGAAAAATTGCCCAAAAGTTAAATTAAAAGGTATGTCAGATACAAATGGAATGAATTTTTGTATATGATTTAGTATAGATATTTCATTCTTACGAAAAAAATCATTAAAAAATCTTGAAAAAGAATACATTATAAAAAACAATCCTGTAAGACGTCCAGAGAAATGAATATACTTTGAAGTATATAATGCAAATAACATTATAAGATATAGTATAAAACCTTCATTTAATGCAGAAACAATAGAAAGAGGCATGTTTAATATAGAAACAATTTCACTAAATTCTCCATTCATGTAATTTGCAATACGTCCAAAACCTATAGATAATGGTAGTGAAATTGAAATTACATCACATAGTTTTAAAAATGAAACTTTGTAATAACGTGATGAAAAATATAAAAATATAATACCCATAATCAAAGCTCCGTGAAAAGACATACCTCCTTTGTAAGTTTGTAATATTGATGAAAAAGTCATATTAAAATCAAAAAATAATACATATCCTATTCTTCCACCAAGTACAACTCCTAAAAATGTATAAAATCCAATACTATCAAAATTATCTATACTAACATCATTATACTCATTTGTATTTTTCTTTAGAAAATTTACAACATAATAAGTTTGATACAAAATCAACCAATAACCAAGTACAAAAATTACTCCATAAAGGTAAATTGGCCATTCAAAAATATGAAAAAGTATAAAATGCGACACAATCTATTATAAAAGTATTGACAAATGATTACCATAAGTTTATGAATTTACTAGGAGGTTAACAACATGAAACTTAAAACAGTTTTTATGTTTGTAATAATGATACAGTCTTTTTCTATGTATAGTGGAGATAAAAAAGAATTAAAATCCGGTTCCACTAGTGAAACTTCAAGTGGTATATCCGTTTCAGAAGGTAATACATCAGCAAATATTCACAAAGGTAAAAGTAAAATACCGGTTTCTATTCCTAGTGTATCGGATTATCTAGATTGCAAAGATAAAATTACACCACATTTTTTAATGAAAAGCGAGGTTCTGTCATTAATTACTCCAGAAAAGATATTGGAACATAAATTCATTCAAATGATACCGACTGAAGAGATAGAGGAATCCCTAGATAATACAGCATTAATTGTAATGTCCTGTGGAATTCAAGGAAAAATAAAAAAAAGTCTTGATGAAGTATTAGAAGCAAAAGGATCTGATTTGAGATGTGGCTTGATATGGCCTCCTAATTTAAAAATTGTATATGATTGTGTAAAACTTTTCGAACAAGATAAAATAGATAGTATATTCGATAAGAATAAAAATCCTACTAAACATTTCGATAAGGCTAAAGAAATTATTTTTGATTATGCATATTATGTGATGTATCAAAACTTTCAAAATATCTTGAAGCAAAATTTAACAAGTCGAAACCCACAGGTAACACTAAAAGATCGAGTTGATAGTGGAATGTTAAAATTATCCAAATCACCTTTTTGAGTATAATTATAGTAGTTTTGTGATTAAATCAAAGAAACTATTATATTAAAAAGTAAATGAGATATGATACTTAAAATTAGCCTAAATTATGCAAATTTCGTATTAAATTATATATAAAAAGGCGTATAGTATATAAAGATATAAGGTATAAATAGTATGTTTCTTGTAAATCAAAAAAATTTAAATCAAAATCTTGTATTTAAGAAATGAAGCTTGTACTAAAACTAGTATTATAAAAGATAATCTTGAAACTCATAGTAAAATTATTATTTAACTACTTACTTGACCACAAGTATTATATCTTATAAGTCTGTTACCAAAAAATAAATACATTTTCTAATATAAATTTTACTTTGACCGATAAATTTATCTAACTCTATACGAAATCACCGTATATGATATATAAAATTAAGAAATTCATATAATTTTTGCGTTACATACAATTAATATTAAAAGACAGACTTAAATTTTCAGAAAACGTCATTATTAATTGTATTTTAAAAGTCATTATTAACTTATATTTCCTAACAAACTTTCAAATGTTTAAAATTTAGAACATATGATACATTATGTACTAGTTTAGTTTTCTTTATAACTTACTTTAGCCTAAAATAAATTAACTCATATCAAAATGTATTATTGAATTTTAATTTTATCTCAGATTAAATTTACATAATCTTTTTTATTACTTGAATTATTCGATAATTATATGTTAAAATTTTTTTGTTTCAAATAAGGAGAAGCAATGGAGTTTTTTCAATCCAAAGAGTGGTTATCATTAAATGAAACACATTCTCCTATATTAGTTTATGGTGATTTTTCTGTATATAATATTTTACCAGATGAATGTAATTCTATAGATGTTTTAATTACAGAATTAGTAAAATCTCAAGATCTAGCTACTTCTTTAAATTTTCTTTCAACAACTCCTTTTTTATCTAAAAATAAATATTTAATTTTGATAAATGCACATAAATGGCCAAAAGAAATGAGTGTACATCTACTAAAAATACTTGAAGATATTCCTAAATATTGTAAGATTATAATTTTTTCAGCATCTCAATTATCAAAAACGATCGAATCTCGTTGTTACATTTTACGAAAAAAAACTGATACTAAACAAAATCAAGCAAATGAGGAAATATCTTTACTTTCTAAATTATTTTCATCAGATCAACTCAATTGGATAAAAATAGAGAAGCATTGTGAAAAATTTGCATTTGAAACATATCCGTATCTTTTTCAGTACATTTCAAAATCACTTATATCACAACTTCAGACACTTGAATATGAATCTATATGTTTTTCCTATAATTTATGGCATAAATTAATCGAGATTCGAAAATGGTATTACTCTACCAAGATAACATCAGCGGAAGCTGTATCATTAACAATAAATATTGTTCAACAATCAAATCTATTAGGTTAAGAACGTATTTTATAATAGAAAATTATTTAATATTCTATTGGCTATTTTTTTAATATAATGTAAACTTATTTTGTGTACTGCATAATAAAATTTGGTGGTACGTCTCTACAAGACATAGATAGAATAAGACATGCTTCAAATATAATACTCAAAAAGCAAAAAAATTTTAACCATAAAATAATTGTAGTTGTATCAGCTATGGCAAAACACACAGATAAAATTACACATCTATTTCAAGATCTAAAATCTGAATTAGAAATGGCATTTTCTCTTTCTTCGGGAGAAATGTTAACCGCTGGACTATTAAGTGCTACTTTAAATACAAATGAAGTCAAAAGTATTCCTGTAGCTGGATGGCAAGTACCAATTTTAACGAATTCTAACTATTTGAATGCATCAATTATAAAAGTTTCAACAAATTATTTAGAAAAAATATGTGCACAATCAATAATTCCAGTCGTAACAGGTTTTCAAGGAATTGATGAGAATAATCATATTACAACTCTTGGCCGAGGCGGATCTGACACATCAGCTGTTGCAATCGCGGCATTTTTAAAATTAAAATATGATAATGTAAAATGTGAAATTTATACAGATGTAAAAGGAATATATGATGCGGATCCAAATTTATATTCTAAAGCAAATCTTTTACATAAAGTGGGATATGACACACTATATACTATGGCATCTAATGGCGCTAAGGTAATGCATGCAAAAGCGGTAAAATTAGCAAAAGAACATAAAATAGAAGTGAAAATTAGATCTACATTAAAAACTAAAGAGAAAACTTTAATTAAACAATATAATAATAATCGAAATGCGATTGTATCACAATACGCTATTTGGGTAACATGGAATGGAAATGAAAAATTACAACTACAATCATCTACCATTTTTGAAAATGCAGGATTAAGATGTTGTGTATTATATACTAATGATAGCTCTTATATACATAGTGAAAATTTTCGTAAAAATATTGAATCCACAATTGATTTTTCAATACCATCGGTACAAATTCATTACGGCCATAAAATCACATTAATATATACCGAAGATCAATCAATTTCTGCGTCTACATATTTTCAAAATATAATGTATAAATTTGATATTATTCATTTTTTCTGCCATGCAACCTACTCAGTAGCTTATGTTGACTCATCCTTACTACATAAACTTATTGAAGTACTACATGATCATTATTGTGTTATATCATAATTATAAATTTATGATTTCATGATATTTTATAAGAAATTCATTAAAATGTTAATCATTTTATTCTTGAGAAAATTACTTATATATATTATATGTATATTTAATGTTATAAATTTTTTCTATAATATAACTTCGATCAAAAATCATATTTTACTTTTTTTATGCTTTACCATATTATTTTATATAAATTTGATGTTATTTCTTTTTCTTGCTATAGAATTTCTCTCAAATCTGATCTTTAGTTTACTAAATGAACTTTTTAAGTCAAATTATTATAATTATCTCATTAAATGATATGAGTTTGTAGTTTACTGATGTTACATCAAAATATTAATTAAAAAGTTAATTACTATATTCTTGAGAAAATTATTTATATTTTTATTATATATAAATTTTATGTTGTAAATTTTCAATATATACCATATCAAATCATGTTTTTTTTATCATTAGTTGATTACACTATTTCAGTTTAATAAATTCATTTTAAACTATATTTTAGTGACCTCTGCTTAAATACATCAATAACCTAGAATATATCAATGATATTTTTCGAAAAATTTATAAAACATCTAAGAATATTTGATAATTCTATTACATTCAACTTAAAATAAATTACAGCTACTTTGTTTCAAATGAAGATATCTCATTTTCAGAAACAGATACAACTTTTTCTTCATCTGAGTTAATAGATTGTTCTTCGTCTGAATCAATAACTTTTTCTTCATCAGAATCAATAATTTTCAAACTTCCAGTTTCTAAAAGTTCTTTGATTTGAATGCCTGTTAATGTTTCATGTTGAATTAAATAAGATGCTAGCAAATGTAGTTGATCAATATGTTTATCTAGTATCTCTAAAGCTGATTTTTCAGCAGCATCTACTAATCTCTTCACTTCTTCATCTATAATCTGTAATTTATACTCAGAGATATGTTGTACCTGCATAGGATTTTCATTATTATCTTGATAATATACAGATCCAACTCTATCACTCATGCCGTAATGAATTACCATATTTCTTGCACTCTTCGTAGCATATTGTAGATCACTTGAAGCACCTGTAGTAACTTTACTTTCTCCAAATATCTTTAATTCTGCTACACGACCACCCATTGCAACAGCTAAATTAGATAATAATTCTTCACGAGTTTCAGAAACCTTATCTCTTTCAGGTAAAGTTACTAGCATACCTAATGCATGTCCACGAGGTATTATTGTAAGTTTATGAATTGGATCAGATGCAGGTGAATAAAAGGATACCAAAGCATGTCCTGATTCATGATATGCAGTCATTTTCTTTTCATCATCGGTCATAATTGTACTTCTCTTTGCTCCCATAATGATTTTATCTTTCATTTCCTCAAAATGATCCATTGCAACATATTTATCTCCTAAACGTGCGGCTAAAAGAGCTGACTCATTTACCAGATTTTTTAAATGTGCACCAGAAAATCCTGGAGTTCCTTTTGCAATTTTCTTTAAATCAATTGGATTATCATTTGATGTTTTAACATTTTTGAGATGAACTTTTAGTATAGCTTCTCTACCTTTCATATCAGGTAATGTTACGTGAACTAATCTATCAAATCGTCCTGGACGTAACAAAGCAGGATCTAAAATATCGGCTCTATTAGTAGCAGCTATAATTACTACTCCTTCATTATTTTCAAATCCATCCATTTCAACCAATAATTGATTTAAAGTCTGCTCTCTTTCATCATGTCCGCCAGACACCCCGCTACTTCTATTTCTTCCTAATGCATCAATTTCATCTATAAATACGATACATGGAGCATGTTCTTTTGCTTGCTCAAATAAATCTCTTACGCGACTTGCACCGATTCCAACAAACATTTCAACAAAATCAGAACCTGAAATTGAAAGAAATACGACATTTGCTTCTCCTGCGATACTCTTTGCTAATAATGTTTTTCCAGTTCCTGGAGGTCCTGCTAGTAATACACCTCTTGGTATTCTTGCTCCCATCTTTCTAAATTTTTCAGGTTCTTTCAAAAAGTCTACAATTTCAACCAAATCACTTTTTGCTTCTGGAATACCAGCAACATCATCAAAAGTTACTTTATCATTGCTTTCATCAAACATTTTTGCTCTTGATTTTCCGATTCCAAAGGATCCTCCTCTTTGTCCAGATTGTCTCATTATAAATATTATCATTCCAATCCATAGCAATGTAGGAAATGCAGCAAATAACTGCAAAAATACATAACCTGCATTATCATTTGATGAATGCACATGAATATCAACATTATTATGAATCAATCTTTTAATAAGCTCTGTATCTTGATAAGGAGTTAATGTGGTAAATTTAATTCCATTTTTATACAATCCTGATATTCTATTGTCAACTATCTGTACTTGATCTACTGATTTTGATTCTACATCTTTTACAAAATCTGAAAATGAAATATTAATAGTATTAGATTTAGGCCCTTGATTATATATGTTATATGTTCCGATTACTACTAGTATAGCAACCAATATAGTTATATACGAAAAATGCCAACTTTTTTTTGTCATTTAGTAAATTGTATATCAGAAATAAAATTGAATCAACCTTATATTATATGAATATAAGTATAAGTATAAGTATATGTAAAATTCAATAATAATATATGATTTTTAATTTTAAGGTTTTTTCTATTATTTAATATTTAAATGTAATGTAGTTCATAATGCTAAATATATTTTTATTTAATAATGAAAGTAAATATTAATTATTAATTATATCTTTTGCTTGATTGAACTTTAAAAGTTTTCACCATCATTAATATCTCGCTCATCATCACCTAAGAATTCAGATGTATAATTACCATCTTATGGCTGACTATTACTGTTTGATGTACCACCACTTGATGTTTGGTCACTTGATGTACCACCGCCTGATGTTTGGTCACTTGATGTACCACCGCCTGATGTTTGGTCACTATTATTTGATGTACCACTACCTGATGCTTGATCACTATTATTTGATGTACCACCGCCTGATGTTTGGTCACTATTATTTGATGTACCACTACCTGATGTTTGGTCACTGTTATTTGATGTACCACCACCTGATGTTTGGTCACTGTTATTTGATGTACCACCACCTGATGTTTGGTCACTGTTATTTGATGTACCACCGCCTGATGTTTGATCACTGTTATCTGTTTCTGATATACTATCATTAGCTGATTCAGGTGTGCTATCATCTGATGTACCATCACTACTATTTGATTCCGATGTACCGTCACCTGATGTTTCACCATCATTCGATTCAGATGTTTCTGTGCTACTATCAACATTAGTGGAGGAATCTTTTGCAGATAAAAGAG
>CAJXXZ010000013.1 GCA_913063285.1 uncultured bacterium
TAATTTTTATTGAAAACTATTTCGATGGATATGATATGTATTTTTAGAAAATATTGAAAACAGTTGTAGAATAAGAGATTTGTTACTATTAATTATTACTATGAATATTATAAAACATTTTCACTTATATTGTTAATAAATTTATGGATTTATCTAAACTAATTTGATAATTATAAATTTCACAAAGTATTACTAAGAATTTATTAAATTATAATATAGAGTTTGTTAAAACATTTTGTTATATATTATTGTATTGTCTCTTTTCGAAATAAGCACATAATTAGATTAAAAGTTTTTTAATATACAACATTTTACTACAAATTTATAATGTAAAAAATTTTTTTCTAACAAAAACAGTAAGAATATAGATATTGATTTAAATTTTACACTTAAAAAATGAAATCTTTAAAATTAATTTTCATATAGAAAAATAAACTTTATCGTTTAAAACAATTAAAAAAAAAGTAGTTAAAATTATTTTGGCTAAAATAGTATCAAGAAAAATTTACACATCAACTGTTTATGTAATATCGTAAAATTATTATAAAAATGAGTTTATACAAAAAATAACTTTATGTTTAATTTATAATTTTTATCGTGAAATACTACTTTAAATTTAAAACTATATTTAGTAAATTTACATTTTATTATATTAAAATAAGTTTTTGTATTAGATTATGTTTATGCTAAAAATAGTATTCAAGCATATATAACAGTAAAATTTGCTTCTTACATTAAATAATATAAATTGCAAATTAGTAGAATATATATTATTAAGTAGCAAAAAATATTGTCAAATACAAATATAAAAATTTATATTAAGTGATGTGATTTAAAATAGCTATATTATTATAAAATATGTAATCTAATTAATCTAATATTTAAAAAACTAAAAATTTATTTCTTGATCACTACTTTCATGTAATTAATAAAATATCATATTATGATTCATTATTTTAATAAAACTACATTACACATGATATAAATAAGAAATTTGTGTTGATATATGATTAATGTGATTAGAATTTTTGTTATTTATACTTAATTATGCTACATATTTTGTAATTTAAAAAATGATAGATAAATATATTATCATAGCATAACAAGCTTTATTATTTCATGAATAAGAATCTCAGACACAACTTCTTGTAACTGACTTAAAATCATTTTTATCTTCATACACTTTAGAAGGTAAAATTCAACTATTTGGCAAAGCTGAGTCGGTAAATACTCTTCATTATTCAAAAAGTAACTACAGAATAAGCAATAAAGTTTTATTAAAGTATGCAACTTTGTGAAAGATAATTATGAAACTGATATACAATATTGCAAAAATAAAAAACTATAAAACCATTTTATCTAAGCAGAAGAAATAAGTCGAGAAAGTCTTAAATTTTATAATAAAATTGTTAAATGAATGTATCTAAAAAGAATATCAATTCAAAGTAGCATATAGTATATAAATACATGAAAACTCTAAGCACGTGTAAAAACAGAATTTTCGGGTATTTCTCTTGTAGAATATCGATATTGAAAAAGAATATGTTTTATGTAAACAATATTTTTTCGTTATGTTTAGCTAAATGGAAACTTTATTCATTACTATATGAACCGAAAGCACCTGCAAGAACAGAATTTACTGGTATTTCTATTGTAGAATATCGATATTGCAAAAAAGAATATGTTTTTTATAGACAATATTTTTTCGTTATGTTTAAGCTAAATCAAAACTATCTTCATTACACCGGCACTTTAATATGGGTCAACATTATCTTTGAAAATGGCAGTTTTTTAGAAAAAGTTATTTTACTTATATTTATATATTAATAAACTTGGCAAATTTTTATAGAAAATTTCTCATTAAATCAAAAAATATATGTTTAGTTATGATAGTAGTAAAGTTGATTTAAAATGTTTTGTGAAAATCATAATAACTTTAATTACTTATAAAATTTATAGATATATTGTCTGAAAAAATTTAAAATTAAGACAAATAAATTTTAAAACTAAGGGCAATAGTATATAATTAACTTTTAAGTTTTATATAGTAATTTCATAAAATTACAACTTCTGCATCAAGTAAAATTTTATGTTTTTGAAATACTTTTTGCTGAATCGATAAAATAAATTTTTTTATTGTATTTGAACTAGCTCCTTTATTATGTAAAAAATTTGCATGCAGTGATGACATTGATATTAAATTCCAATTTAAATCACTGTTTGATAAGCTTTTGATGAGTTTCCAGGCAGATGTATTTGCAGGATTTTTAAATGTAGAACCACATGTAAAATCAGTAGGCTGTGTTTTTCTTCGATATTCCTGAAATTGAAGCATTGACGACATAATTGTATTTTTGTCAGCGAGATCAAGAAAAAAACTTGCTTGTAAAATCGTCCATCCAGATGGAATATTTGCGCTACGATATTCATATTGTATATTCTTACGCCATAGAGTATGAATTTCACCAGTTAAATCCATAACTTTTACCCATTCAACACAATCATATGTACATTTACCATGAGCTCCAGCATTCATAAAAAGTGCGCCACCAACAGTTCCTGGTATTGTATAGAAAAACTCTAAACCACTATATGAATGTTTTGCACATTCAATTGCAAGTGCTTTAAGATATACACCAGCATCAACAATTACTCTATATTTATTATTTGTATTACTTTGAATTGACTGGTTTTGATGATATTTTGGCTCATTATTGATATTTACTTTGATCGGTGTTGAATATAAGAAATTTACATTTGATGTTTTAGTGTTTTCTTGATCTTGCTCAAAATAAATTTTATTCATTTTATTTAATCGAATAATTACTGCATTCATTTCATCATCAGGTATAATAACATTTGACATTGCTCCAAGTACAATATATTTTCTTTTTGTTTTTACAAACTTTTGTAATTCTTCATAATTTTTTGGCATCCATACATTTAACATTCCACCACTTCGTAATCTAGATATTTTTGATGCATTTATTTGAACCAATTTCATTTAATTATTTTATAGAATATTATAAATTTTAAAATAAGAAATATATTAAAATATCTTGCATTCTTAAGTCTTAGTAGTATAATAAATTTAGCGGGTCCGTAGCTCAGTTGGTTAGAGCGCATCGCTTATAACGGTGTGGTCGTAGGTTCGAGTCCTACCGGACCTATTTTTTCATTTCAATCAGTGGTATATATTCAAGTATATGGTAAGCTTAAGCAATTTTGTTTGCGATTTTTTTAAAATTAGTAACATACCGACTATTAATTGTATAGCAGTGAATAGTAAAATTGTACAACTTAATGATATATTTTTTGCTTTACAAGGAACAACGCATGATGGTCATGATTTTGTAAAAGAAGCTTATGAAAATGGTGCAATTTTTTGTGTGGTTGAAAGAAAAATATCAGATATACCTGAAAGTGCACAGATAGTGGTACCTTCCGTTCAACAAACTATAAATGATTTTGCAAAACAGTTTTATGCACAATATTCATTCGCAATTATTGGTATTACGGGCAGTGTAGGTAAAACTTCAACAAAATTTTTATTACATGAAATATTATCCAAGTATGAAAAATGTGTCGCTAGTGATAAAAGTTATAATACTATTATTGGTTTGCTGCTTACGATAAATAATATAAATTTAAATGTAAAAAGAATTATACTAGAATTAGGAATAAGTCGTATGCATGATATGAATCTACTATCAGAAGTTGCAAGTTCATATGGTAGCATAATAACTGCTATAGAACCAGCACATCTTGAAGGGCTTGAAAGTGTAGAAATGATTTTACAAGAAAAGACAAAAATTTTAAATCATACAAAAAAATGGTGTGTACTGCCTTATCAAGAAAAATTTATAGATTATATGAGAGAAAAAGCTGGTTCTTTGCAAATTTTAACATTTGGTGAACATGAAAAAGCAGATTTACAGTTAATGAATTTTGACTACACACAATATAGTGCGCAAATTCGTATATTTAATAAAATTCACTCAATACAACTAAAACATAACTCAAAAACTTTACTTTTAAATGCAATGTCGGCTTTGGCTGCAGCAATACATATGAAATTACCAATTGATGATATATTGAAGAGCATATGTGAAATTTTACCTATGAAAGCTCGAGGTAATACTTATGATGTAAAGATAAATGGTAAGATGTGTACTTTAATTGATGACTCTTATAATGCAAATCCAGCCTCTATGACCGAAGCACTAATACGATTAAGTCATAGTAAATTACATAAAGTTGTGATTTTAGGAGAAATGTGTGAACTTGGCGTTGATACGAAAAAATATCATCATGATATTATAAATTTATGTTTCAAATTTGATATGTGTTTATTTATAGGGAAAATATGGAGAATAATAGCTGAAAGTTATAAAATTAATTTAAATAATTTATACTTTTGTGAAGATGTACAAGTGGCATATACTTTATTGCAATATCTTGTCGATAAAAATTCGTGTATTTTGGTAAAAGGCAGCGCTGCTACACAAGTTAGCAAAATTATAAAATGGTTACGATTTGAAAAAAAATTGGAGGTTGTATGACAAATATATTAATATTAATTACCTCATTTTCATTGACAGCAATATCAATATTTGCTTATTTAAATTCTTCATTTGTAAGTATACAACCAGTTTCACAGTATTTACCTAGACATAAACATAAACATGTTCCAATTTTTGGTGGAGTATTTATAGCAATACCATTTTTTTTGATAAGCTGGAGGTATTACTTTGTCGATTTATTTTGGTTGTATGGTGTAATATCATCTGCAGTAATAATTGGATTATCAGATGATATTTTAAAACTAAAATTTCAAAATAATACTGGAATATCAAAGAAAGTAAAGTTTATGATGGAGTTTATTATGATATTGCCATGGGTAGTGTATAAAAATGTGACATGGGCTGATTTTCATCAATTTACAACATTTAGTTATTCAGCTTTATTTGATAAATTAAACCTTAGCATATTAAATGAAGGAGTAACATTATTAGCTATAGTTTTGTGGCAGTCATTTATTATTCTTGGAGGTATTAATTCGGTCAATTTTGCTGATGGTTTAGATGGATTAGCCATTGGTATTACATTACCTATAGCAATATTTTTATATGCAATAGCTTCTACCGCATTACAGCCAATTATAATTGCACTGATTGGAGGAATGCTCGGATTTTTAATTTTTAATTTAAATCCTGCAAAAATTTTTCTGGGAGAAGTTGGACCTATGCTTATAGGATCATTTATAAGTGCAACAGCGATACATCTAAATAGTGAATGGATTTTTGCATTTGCATCATTAGTTCTTATCATCGAAACTTTATCTGTAGCAGCACAAATTATATCAGTTTATATATTTAAAAAGAGAATTTTATACAAAATGCCCATTCATCATACATTTGAGGAGATGATAGAAGAAAAATCAACAGTACTATTATTTACCACATGTAGTATATTAGTATGTTTTTGGAGTTTACTAATATACAACTGGTGGTTTTCAGCACAAATTAATACTAATTTATTTTTGATTTACTTTTTCATTTTTCAGTTTGTATATATTTTAAATATAATATACGCCATAGATGATGATAAATAGTAGAGATAAACATGATAATTTTTTAATACAATGGATGAATGGGCAATATCTACTTTGTGGGTTTGGTATTTCATTACAATCATTAGCGCGTAAAATGACAAATGACAACATAGATTATCAAATTTATGATGACCACACACATAACTTTGTTCCAAATTGGACAAATGTAAAATATGTGATTGTTTCTCCAGGTATATCTTCATCACATCATATTTTACAAACAGCAAAAAAGAAAAATATTGAAATTTTAAGTGATATTGATTTGTTTTTTATGCTTTATGAGCCGCAATATGTTATAGGATGTACTGGATCATTTGGAAAAAGCACAACTGTAAAAATTTTACATGAAGCATTAAATCATGCATCATCAAGTAAATTTCAATTATGTGGCAATATTGGTATTCCTGTATTTGATTGTAAACCTCAAGGTAAATATATTATGGAACTTTCATCATATCAGTTAGAGCATAGCTCAAAAATTCAGCTCAATATTGGCATTTTGCTAAATATATACAAACATCATCTTGATCGGCACGGTTCTTTTAATCAATATAAAAAAATTAAGCAAAAAATTTTACACTTTAGTAAAAATAAAATTGATGTTTCAAATGATTTAAATACTCCACATGAACAATATTCATTTATTAGTCAAGGAGCGTATAATGCAATAAAACGTACAATATATTTGTATATGAATAAAAGTACAGCTGAACAATTAATACATAATACATTACAAAATTATAAAGCAATGCCCTATAGATGTAGTGTGTCTTTTAAAAATGAAAAGTATATGATTATAAATAATAGTAAAGCGACTTCAGTATCTGCAATTTATTATAGTTTATTACAGCAAAAGAAATTATGGAAAAATACACAACATTATATATTATTAATTTGTGAAAAGTTTGATGTACTGCCTGAAAATTTTGATCAATATGGTTTGACTCATGTGTTTTTTATTAAAGTGAATGATACATCTTGTGCAAATTTCAATAAATATACGTATGTATCAAATTTAAAAGAAGCTGTGCAAAAATCATATTTATTTGTAAAAAAATCATCTACATTTACAGTTATTTTATATGCACCAGGAGTTATTAGTTTTCCTCAATATGATAATTTTGAACATAGAGGTAAAGTATTTGATCAACTTATATATGAAATTACACATTCTGCTTAATTATTTTACACTTTTATTGTAATTGGAATTTATTTTTTGCTAGAGATTTATACAATATTATGTAACAATTATATGTGTGCTTATATGTAATAATTTTAGCTGCAGGAAAAAGCTCTAGATTTAAATCTTCAACATCAAAATTATTAGTCGATATGGCTGGACAAAGAATTATTGATTATGTTATACAAGCTGCGATTGATCTATCACCAAAGTGTATCATCATAGTGCAAAATGAGAAAATCGATATTGATCTTACAAATTATGCTGATATTAACATTAAATGTGTTAAACAAATAAATGATTTAAATGGTACTGGAGGTGCATTACTTTGCGGATTGGAAGCTATTGATATTTCAAAACAATCTAAAGTGATTATTTTATCAGGAGATAATCCTTTGATTCAAGCTTGTGATATACAAAATGCGCTGTTATTTTCAAAGAAATATGATGCAATATTTGCTGCTGTAGAGGCAAAAAACATTCAATCATCTTATGGAAGAATTTTAAAAAATGAAAATCACTATAGTATTGAATCGGAAATTAAACATTTGGCCCCAACGCAATATGCAAATGCAGGATGGTATATTTTTGATACACAAAAATTAGCAGTTTATGCAAAAAATATGTCAAAACATTTTGATGGTGAGTATCATTTACCCGATTGTGTAAAGTATTTTGATAAAAATTATATGCATGTAATTTATGATGAAGCTGTGGGTGTAAATACAATGGCAGAATATCAAATTGCATATGAAATTTTACAAAATAGATTTAGAAGAAAAGCGATTGAAAATGGAGCACGTATACTTGATATGAAATCAGTACATTTATCTTGTAAAACAAAAATTGCTGCAGATGTTACAATTTATCCAAATGTAATTTGTAAGGAGCATGTTGTTATTGAATCAGGAGCTCAAATATACTCATTTTCTCATCTTGAAAATTGCAAAATTGAATCAAAAGCATCAGTAGGTCCATTTGCGTATTTACGCTCTGACACACACTTGTATGAAAATTCTGTAGTTGGTGCTTTTGTAGAGGTAAAGTTTAGTTCGATAGGCAAAAACACAAAAGCAAAGCATCTCAGTTATATTGGAAATGCAAAAATTGGAAAAAATGTAACTGTTGGAGCTGGTACGGTATTTTGTAATTATGATGGTAAGCACAAACATGATTCTGTAGTAAAGAATAATGTGTTACTAGGAGGAAATTCCACTTATGTTGCTCCGGTAACCATAGGAAATAATGCGCTAATTGGCGCTGGAAGTACCATTACTAAGAATGTACCTGATGAAACAATGGCCATTGCAAGATCAAAAGAGACGTTCAAAGTACGAAAATGAGATTTTGTGATTATTAAATTATATTTTTTAATATATGTAAATTAATTATGTGAATTTTGATTTATTATTCTTGCAAAGACGAAAATCGATATTATTAAAATATTAGTCATTAATAAATAAGTGTATTTTGATGTTATGTATCTTTAAAACGCTAAAATTTAATGCGATAAAATATAAAAACAAAATATTTTTCAAATATGTAATGAGTAAATAGGTACTATATTAATTAAATATTGATATATGAAAAACTTTTCTTTATTATACAAATATAAGGCAAATAAACAAAGTGTATCGTTTTGATTTAAATATTTTCGACTAAATTACTAACTATATGTAAAATTCAAGTCAAAATTCAACATTTAATATCAATATATAAAATTAGCTCATTTTCCTTCTATTTTTCTATTTTTATTCAATATAAGAAACAAGTATGTAGTATGTTATTTTTGAATCAATTTGATTATTTTTACAATTATACTTTAAAATTTATATTTATATTAAACATTTTAACCTGAAAATGCTTGATGAAAATTTACAAAATTATGTTATCTGCTTTTATAATATTACAAGTACTTATTATATATATTATACTTGCTTGGTTATATAGTATAAAAATAATGTAAAAATCATATTATAAATTAATTTACAACATGAAATGTATATTGATTTTCAGTACTAAATTTATGTGAAAATACTAAAACATATTAAGCAAGTAATCAGTTTATAGTTCATATTATTTGTATAGGCGTCTTTTTTCAGCTAAAAGACAGTTAATTTTTCTATCTTGAAAGATTAATAGATTGATTTTAATTACTTGCATAAGCTTGATCATAATCAAATCTAAAGGTAGAGTGATATATGGCTTATGTATTGGGAGCTATGTGGCTTAGTGCATTTACTATTATCGGTATTATAAATACTTCATTAGTAATGATACTAAATCAAACATTAAAAGTAGAAACAACCATAATGTTACAATATGCATGTACTGCATGTATGACTCTTATATATAAAAAAATTACTACACTATTAACTGATAAAAAATATCAGAAAGATAAACAATATCAAGAATATGAAATTAAGCAATGGCAATTTGCATTTGCCGGATTTTTACTATTAATAGCTGCATTTACACATCTACAAGGAATAAAAATGACTTCAATGCCATATAATAGTGTAATGATGTTGTCGATTCCATTTTTTGTCACAATTTTAAGTGGAGTAATACTTAAAGAAAATATTAGTTCTAGTATTATTCAAGTAACTTTAGGTTTGATCGGAGTTATAATTGCAATGTTACCAAATTTGATTACGATGAAAGTCGACTCATCATTTAAAATTGGTACATTACTTCTGGTCATTTCAGTATTGGCTTATTCATTACTAGATGTGCTTATTAAGTATACTTTAAATAAAAAAATAGAACAAACAAATACTTTCTTTTATGTATCTGCTTACGCATCTATATTTGCTTCGATATTCATACTTATTAAATCACTGTGGAAATATATGATGTATAATCAATTGCCAGCAGTATATTACTTAACTAATACTCATATTTTTTTGATATTTGTAGTTGGTATAGGAAATGTTTGTGCTTTACTTTGTGTTTTTAAAGCATATGAAAATATAGAAATTTCAAAAATTCAACCTTTTAAATATATAGAACTACCAATATCTTACTTTATAGGTAAGTATTTTTTTGGTAATATTTCGTTTCCAGTATTTTGGCCAGGTTTAGCTATAATGTTTTTTGCTAGTATATACAACGCTTACACTGAGATGCAAATATCAGATAATCATAAAAAGATAGACATTTAAGTTAAAAATTGGTAAATTTAATTTAACATGAATGATAATAATATTACAAAGCGAGTAACTGTAAATGCGATGGAAAAAATTTTAGGTCAAGAGTTTTCCGTTTTAGATAAAGGCTTTGTACGAGTAATAGATTATATGGGTGATGATAATGCTATTGTCCAAGCGGCACGAATTTCATATGGGCAGGGCACAAAACATGTTAATCAGGATAAAGCATTAATTCGTTACTTAATGAGAAATAGACATACATCACCTTTTGAAATGTGTGAAATAAAACTACACTTTAAGTTACCATTATTTGTTGCACAGCAATGGTTAAGGCATCGTACTGCACATATTAATGCGTATTCTGGTCGTTATTCAGAAATGCCTGATGAGTTTTATTATCCAAATAAAGATGTACTGCAGATGCAATCTACATCAAACAAACAGGGTAGAGATGGAAAATTAAGTGAGTCAATAAAAGATGAAATTTTACAAAATATGCAAAATGATAGCGAAATGTGTTATGAAACCTATCAAAAGTTTTTAAATCTAGGAGTAACTCGAGAATTAGCTCGTAATAATCTTACATTTAATATTTACACCTCGTGGTACTGGAAAATTGATGTACATAATTTGCTACATTTTCTTCGCTTACGATGTGATTCACATGCACAGTATGAGATTCGTCAATATGCAAATCAAATTAAAGAAATTTTGAAAATTTGGATGCCTATTACATATGAGGCATTTTGTGATTATTGTCAAAACGGAGTTTATTTATCTCACGAAGCTTTAAAAGTTGTAAAAGCAAAATTAAATAATGAGAAATATGAGCCGGATACTACTAAATTAGGAAAACGTGAATTGCAAGAATTGATGGAAATTTTAAATATAAATTGATAAATATAGTATGTACGGTTATGTTTTAATAATTTATTTAAAAATAACTCTACAAGCGAAACAAATTTCATATGACCGAGGTGTAAAGCATTTTAATTTTCATCAAATTTAATTTAGTAAAAAAGTAAGCTCAAAATTTACTTTACAATTAATAAGGTATTATGAGATTTTCAAGATATAATATTTCGCCACCACACTCTGTTCAAGCTAGACCGACTGTCACGTCAATTCTATTTTGTAATTTTGCCGCTACAAACGAATACTGCTCAATGCCAGAAAATACTCTAATATTATTTTTGGTTTTACCAATGTCATTTTTTCTTTGAAAAGTTTTAAAGATTCGATTTTTTGTAAAGTTTTATACTTGTTTTTAAGATTAAAAAGTTACACATGTCAATATATATTTGTCATTCACTCAATAAAAAATTGAGATAAATTTTTCATTCTTTTTATGCATCTACATTGATATTATATATAACTATAAAAATTATATGTAAGTTGTGTATAGTGTAATATCAAAATTAAATATCATAATACGTTTTTTCATTCAGTTAAATAAAGTTTAATATTCCTATATAGTCAAACTTTTTCATTACTTCAAATCATATATGTTGAAATTAAGTTTGGCGATAATACAAACTATTTTCTATATATTGTATAAAATTATTTTTATAAATAATGATTTTAAAAATTTATTAGCTGTAATCTCAACTTTATTAAAATAAGACTATTAGTAAATGAAAATGATGTGTATGACAAAGTAGAAAGTATAATTATGTAGTATGTGTAATGAATGAGTTTTTTGTGTTATTTTTAAACTTTGATATATACAAAAATATAAAATTTAGTTAGTACTAAAACTCTATAAGTAAAAATTTATGAGTAGAAATGTATAAAATTAGATCAAGCTTATTATTTCTTAATCACTGAAATCTTCATTCATTACTTTTAAAGTGTTTTGTTGTTCTGAATTTGATACGTATTTAAAAAATCGATTTTTTAATTCTTAAAAACCAAATTATTGTTTTCAAGTATACTATATTATTCGTCAATTAAATTAATAAGTGTTTTTTATCTTATTCTCAAGTTTTTTTCTATGTGATTTTAAATGTTTAACCATTATTGCTAATTTTTTTATTAGATTTTGAGTACTGTAAATAACACACAACAATATTATTTAAAAAGTAAATCTTTAAAAATCAATGTTACCATAAAAATTACTTATATTAATGCTTTAAGTTATTCAGTTAGCTTTAATGATAAATCATTATAATTAATAACTGATATTATTTTTAAAATTTAACAGAAAGTAGTTAGTTTTTTGCTTTAGTATTTTAAAAATTATTTATGAAAATAGTAAAATTAACTTATATAAACACTGTTATGCTTGTTCAAGTGAAAAAATGTAAAGTTAACGTTTAAAAATAGTATTTCAGCTTTTTAGCTTATTTAGATAGTTGATTGTTCACTGAAGATGAAAAATATTAAATATTGATATTTAAATTTAAGCTATTAATCGATTTTAATTTCACATCTTTGAATAATACTAGTTTTTTCTTCAATTTTTCTATCTGCGCTTTACTTAGAAAGATTATCACTACAAAATTATATGTAAGTCATATATAATATAGCATCAAATCACATATCATAATACATTTAATACATACTTATTTAGTAATACATACATAAATTTTCACTCAATATTACTCAAAAATTGCTATTCACTAATAAAAAAGGCTTGTTGATTTTGTGATTTCTTTATAGAATAAACTGGATGAATCAAAAAGAAACAAATGAGACTTTAGAAGAAAAGTTTCTTCCTGCTAATATTAAAGCTCTGCCGGTACTGCCTCTTAGAGATATAGTTATGATGCCTCATGTTGTACTGCCACTTTTTGTAGGTCGTGAAGTTTCAATTAAATCACTTTTAGCTGCTGAAAATAATTCTATATTAATGGTTACACAAAAGGATGCTTCTCAAGATGCGCCAAAAAAAGATGATTTATATCTAGTAGGTACAATAGGTGATATAATTCGTTCTGTACGTCTTTCAGATGGATCTTATAAAATTTTTGTTGAAGGTAAGCAGAGAGTTAAAATTTTAAATTGGGTACAAGAAGAGCCATATTTTTCTGCTGAATATATAATTATAGAAGATAAAGATCATGATGTGCAAAAACGTAGCACTTTAATGCGAGCAATAATGCATTCTTTTGATCAGTATATGAGATTACAGCCAAAATATCCAACAGAGTTAATAGGTGCTTTGACTCATATGGATAATCCTCATCGAATTGCCAATATAATTATAAGTAATCTACCTATTAAGATTGTACAAAAGCAAATATTACTTGAAGAAAATGACATTCGTGAAAAACTAGAACGTTTACTTGAGCATATAGAATCAGAAATTCATATTATGCAGCTTGAGCAAAATCTACGTTCTAGAATAAAAAAGCAGGTTGAGCAAACTCAGCGTAATTATATTCTTCAAGAGCAATTAAAGGCAATTCAAACTGAGTTAGGTGATAGTGGAGGTCATGAAACAAAAAAGCTTGAAGATGCAATAGAAAATCTTGCATTACCTGAAGAAGTAAAAGAAAAGGCTGAAGTTGAGCTTAGAAGACTGAAAAATACTAATGCTCTTTCAGCTGAAGCTTCTGTGATTCGTTCATATTTAGAATGTTTGTTGGATCTTCCATGGGGTAAATATGCTGATATTAGAAAGGATTTAAATGAATCAAGTAAAATATTAGATAAAAGCCATTTTGGACTTGGTAAAGTTAAGGAGCGTATTGATGAATTACTTGCTCTACAATTTAGAAATGAAAAAATTAGAGGTCCGGTAATATGTTTGTATGGACCTCCTGGAGTTGGTAAGACATCATTAGCAAAATCAATTGCAGATGCGACGGGTAGGCCATTTGTTCGTATAGCTTTAGGCGGAGTTCGTGATGAAGCTGAGATGCGAGGACATCGTAGAACTTATATAGGTTCGATGCCTGGTCGTATAATTCAAGGAATACGAAAAGTAAAAGCATCAAATGCGCTAATATTACTAGATGAAATTGGTAATATGGGTAATGATTGGCGTGGTGATCCGGCATCCGCTTTACTAGAAATACTAGATCCTGAGCAAAATCATGCATTTCAGGACCATTATCTAGAAGTTGGTTTCGACCTATCTCATGCTATGTTCATTGCTACGACTAATTCTATGAATTTACATCCAGCTCTGGCTGATCGATTAGAAGTTTTGAAAATTTCTGGCTATACAGAATCAGAAA
>CAJXXZ010000014.1 GCA_913063285.1 uncultured bacterium
ATGTTTTATACTTTCTTTTAAGAAATCTTCTATTTCTTCTTTTGAATTAATTGTATTTTCAAGCTTACATGGAAAATTCTTACTTGTAAAATAACCTGTTACATTATAACATTCTTTTCCAGGGTTTTCTTTTATATCTAAGTAATTATCATATACTAAACGAAGAGCAGGACTTTGACATCTACCAGCTGATAAACTTGAAGCATTACTTTTTGTTATATGTTTCCATAAAATAGGTGATATTGTAAATCCCACTATGAAATCTAATATTTGTCGTGCTTGTTGAGCATATACTTTATCCATATTAATTATTGTAGGATTTTCTACTGCTTTTAAAATCACATCTTTTGTAATTTCATGAAAAATTATTCTTTTTGTTGTTTTTATTGGTAATTTAAATACTTGACAAATATGCCATGCAATTGCCTCGCCTTCTCTATCTAAGTCAGTAGCAAGAATCAGCTCTGTACATTTTTTAGCTGCTGATAATATATCTTTTGTTCTTTTTTCACTTTTTTCACTTAACTCCCACTCGATACTCATACTATTTGGATCTATTGCACTCTTTTTTCTTGGAATTGATCTTATATGTCCATAACTTGCAAGTACTGAATATGGACCGTCCTTATATTCTTCTAAATATTTTTCTAAAACTTTTGCTTTGGCCGGTGACTCTACGATGACTAATTTCATATATTATATATATTCTATCTTGTGAGTAAGGAATATCAATAGCTTAAATTATATATAGTGGAAAAATGATATAAAATTGTATGAAAATTTAATTTTAATAATTTATGATGACATTTGATTATACCTACTATTAAATTAAAATTTTGAAGTTTGATCTTCAGTGTAAGTAAGCTACCTCTTCGACACTTTTGAATGAAGATTAAAATTTTGAAGTTTGATCTTCAGTGTAAGTAAGCTACCTCTTCAACACTATTGAATAGAAGTTAAAATTTTGAAGTTTGATCTTCGGTGTCAGTAAGCTACCTCTTTGACACTATTGAATGAATGTTAAAATTTTGAAGTTTAATCTTCAGTTTAAGCAAGCTAATTTCTCGATACTATTGAATAGAAGTTAAAATTTCTGGAGTTTGATCTTCAGTATATGCAAACTGTTCTTCCCACTTTTGAAGAAATTCATCATTAATTTCATAATAATTTTCTACATCATAAACAAATTTTTTCCATGCAACAATAGCAGGATTTCCTCCTGTTTCATTCATTGGTGTATCATTATCGTTTCCACACCAGCTACCTGTAACAAATCTAGGAGATATGCCAATAAACCATAAATCTCGATATTTTTGAGACGTTCCCGTTTTTCCTGCTACAGAAAATGGTAGTTTAATTGATCTTCCTGTACCCTTTGCATCAGTTATTACACCTCTTAATAGTCTCCACATTTTACAAATTACTAACTCATCAAACTCTGAATCTAAATTCTCTTTTTCATAATTCCAAATTACTTCTCCATTTAATTTTCTTATTTGTGTAATACCATATGGTATTATTTGACAACCTCGATTTGCAATCACTCCAAATGCTTTTGTTAACTCAAATAAAGAAGCTTCTGCATTTCCAAGAGAAATAGCATTTGTATAAGACATTGAAGTTGTAATACCACACTTACGAATTGTATTATAAATATTTGTAGCACCACATAGCATTGCAAGTCGCATTGTAGCGCCATTTATTGACTGAGCAAATGCACGTTCAAGTGTAACAAATCCACGCTCTATATGAAAATAATTACTTGGAGACCAATCTGATATTGCTGGTGGAGTATCTTCAATAATTGAATTTGCATCACAGCCTAATCTCAGTGCTGTCATAAATATAAAAAATTTAAATAATGATCCTTGCTGTCGTAAAGATTCCACTACACGATTCCAACCTCCAGGTACATAACTTCTACCACCAATCATAGCGATGATTGCTCCATCATGACTAAAAGATACTAGAGAAGCTTGATCATAGTTACGTTCTTTACATTCCATATAAGCTGTATCTATTGCCTGCTGAGCCATTTCTTGTACAGCTGGATTTAGAGTAGTTACAACATCAATATCTATATTTAACTCCTTAATCCATGTAGGAATTTGAGTGAGTATCCAATTTGAAAAATGTAAAATTGATTTATTATATACAACATTCATCATTGTAGGAGGTGTAAAACAAATGGCTTCCATATAGTCTTCACTTATATATCCGCAGTTAACCATTCTTCGCAGTACATGCTTTGCTCTGATAATAGCTTTTGTTTGTGAAGAACTATATACTGATGGAGCTTGTAAAAATCCAACTAACATTGCCGCTTCATATACACTTAATTCTTCAGGATGTCTACCAAAAAATCTCCATGCAGCTGATGTAATACCATATGCTCCATTGCCAAAATATACTCTATTTAAGTAATGCTGTAAAATCTGTTTTTTATTTAAAGCTTGTTCAATTTTGATAGTAAAAATTACTTCTCGAATTTTTCTCATTAATAAATTTACAAATGTACGTTGCATAATATTTGGATACCGATCAAAAATAATTTGTTTTGCTAATTGTTGAGAGATGGAGCTACCTCCTTCAATAAATTTTCGATTTATTACATTAACATAAACAGCTCTCGATATACCTCGCCAATTAAATCCACGATGATACCAAAATCCCTGATCTTCAGATGCTATTAGCGCATCCTCTACATTTTTTGGAATATTATGTGCTGATAAACCAGTACCTTGAAGATTACCATAATTAAATATTACTTCTTCATTACAATCTCTTACAACAATAGTTGGACTTTTAAAAAAATTTGCATCTAGATTATTTACGCTAGGTAGCTCGTATAATACTATACAGACAGCAAAAAAACAGAAAAATAAAAATCCGCAAATAAATATAAATATTATGAACACGTATTTTCAAATAATATATTAAAAATTTCAAAAAGTAAATTAAATTACTAAATGAGCCTATATATATCATAATTTTCATCTTTATATTCATGTAAATGCATAATTATTATAATTAATTTACTTGTATAATGACATATATAAGCGTATATTTTTTCTCAACCTATTAAATTATGTAAAATTTATCGAATTGATACTATCGCCCATAAAATCACATGTATAATTTTGTCCTATGTCATTCATCTTAGTATCTCTTACTGCTTAAAACATTATTATTGAATAACTCAAAAGTTAACACTAATATTCGTTTTATTTTCAACCTTTCTATTTATACTGTTTTATATATTCATTGATATATAGTGTATAATAAATTTTTAAACTAGCATTTTTAAATTATTATATTCCTTTAAGTCAGATTCTATCAGACCTATATTTATATACATAATTCATTATTTCTTCTATGAGATCTATACTGAATTGAGATTGTTCTTTTTTTATCCATACATCAAAAAATTGTTCTTCTAGTTTTTTATTTTTTGATAGTTGGTATATGATCTTATGCAGAAAATCATTTAATCTATAGAATTCTAATGCTTTCCAAATACGATAAATTCAGTTCCATATCTCAGAATTATATATTCGCTATATGCCTGATGTACTGTATATCTTGCTATATTTTCTATTTTTTTATCAACACCCTTCTTAAAATCTGTCATTTTTTCCTTTGCTCGTGAAAGCGCACCACTCATTTCTTTTAGCTCTCTAGTTGTTTCAGAATGAGTTGTAGTAGTTTTTTGAGGATTACCTGTAGCTATTTAAATATTACTAGATAGTATAAAAGTTAATATCAATATTCGTTTTACTTTTAACCTTTTCAATTATATTTTTGCATATATTTATTGATATATAATGTACAAAAAACTTTAAAATTAGTATTTTAAATCAAAAATTCTTATTTAGCTAAGATTTCTTAAAAACTTATATTAATATGCACAGCAACTTATATTTACTGTATTATTTTATCATTAGATATATACTTTTTTATCAACTTGATTATCTATTTATTTAATGTACACCTTGGCTTTTGTGAAATTTATCCTATTTATTAATAGTTTTTTCTATGTATTCCATGCCTCGATTTTCAGAATATACTCTTGGACTAATCTCTTTCCATGTATTAAAAAACTTTTCTCCATAGCACTCTTTTATCATCGCATGTATTTTTTCTTCAGTTAATCTAGGTTTACCCATCTCTTGCCATTTATTAAAAAACTTTTTTCCATAAAGGTGTTTTATTATTTCATCCATTTTCTCTTTAGCTGATTCAATTGGACCCCAACTTCTCAAACGTAGATAAAACTGTTGTCCATAGAGATATGTTATTATTTCTTCTATTTTCTCTTTAGTTAATATAGGACGATCCATCGCTTGCCATTGATTAAAAAAGGCAATTCCATACTTATTCGTTATATCTTCATGGTAAATCTTTTGTTTCTTTTGTATTTCTTCATCACTTAATTCAACTGCTTTCTTAATCCACAATTTGTGATACTGTTCATAACCAATTGTTTTCTCAAAGTAGTGCTCCTTCTCAATTAATTCTTTTATTTTTTTTATTTGATCTTCAGTTAATACAGGTTCTCCTATTTGATTCCACATATAATAGAATTCTTCCCCATATTCATGCCCATAACGTACATTCCATCTGTAATCACTTCTCATCCTCTTAATCATTTGCTTATGGCATATATTTAATTTAGGCTTTTTCTCATTCATCAATTCATTATACTTTTTAAGACCAATTATTTTCTTTAACCCATCCTTATGCTCAATTAATTCTTTTATTTCTTCTATTTTCCCTTCACTTAAGTTAGGTGAATTCATATATCTCCATATATAATAGAATTCAAGCCCATGCTCTTCTTTTACTTCCTTCATTGTCTTCTGATTTTCGTTTGTTTGATGATAATTACGCGCTATATTTTGCAAACTTGAAGTAACATTATTTTTTAATCCTAATAGTGCACCGCTTGCTCCGGCTAGAATTCCACTTCTTTCAGAATCATTTTCAACTGCTTCAATATTACTAAACATCATAAAAGTTAATATCAATATTCGTTGCATTTTCAACCTTTTCAATTATATTTTTGCATATATTTATTTATATATAATGTACAAAAATTTTTAAACTATTATTTTTAAATCAAAAATTCTTGCTCAGATTCTATTAGATCTATATTTATATATATATAATCTGTTATTGCGGTCATAATTCCTTAACTTAAAGTAAGTTTATTCTATTTTCACTCATACATCAAAAAACTACTTATCTTTTTTATATTCTTGCAAAATTCTTTCAAGGTCTTTTTTCAAAGATTTTAGAGATAGACTTGGTGATATAGTAAGCATTGTATCAATATCCTTAATATTCTGATTTAAACTCTCTATATATAATTCATCTGGTATCGCATTTCGTCTACTGAAACCTAATACATATGATATACCATCTTCTCCACTTTTATCTAATTGCTTTTCACGAGATTTAAGTACCTTATTTAATTTATCAATCAATGCTTTTCGAATGTTTATAGTTTCTTGAAAAGAAAAATTCCAATACCATCTGTCTTCACTACTTAACATTTCATCTATATATTTTAATTCCTCATAAATTTTCTTCATATCATTTACTGAGATATTATAAGCATAATCAGTAAATTTATTAAGCAAAGTTCTAGATTGTCTATTATTTTTATGTAGTAGTATTTCTTGATAGTCTTTATGCAGTCGACGCAGTTCTTCAAACTTCTGAGCAGGATTTATTGGAAATGGTGTATTTGCTTCCAATAAAAATAAAAATTTATATTCTTCTGGTATAAAGTGAAGAAAATGCGAAGCTGTCTCAAATGGTCCATAAAGAGTCATTAAATTATTATCATCTAAACTTCTATCTACCTGCCGCATCAGATGATCTATTCCTATCTTTAACCAAGGAAATTCTATTCTGTCTAATACAGAGAGGTTGTCTTTTTCAACTATTAACTTTAATCTACGCATGTGATCAAGAGCTGTTTTATATCGCGTCGTAAATAAAAATTTATAGCAGTCATAATTTTCTATAGACTTTGCATAATTTTCAGAAAATTGTATATAGTTGGCTTTAGCTTCTTTTAGCTGAATTTCTAGATGCTTTTTTGCTTGCTGCATTTTCAGACTGCAATGTATTTTAAGCTTTTTATCAAATTCTTTTATAGATAACTTTAACTTTTTAATAATATGCTCTAATTTTTGTAATTTCTCTTTATTATCACCTTCATCATGAATACTTGGAATTTGTTTATAATCTTCTAGAATTTTCTCTGCTGCATTATCAAGTGCAGTATTCAATTTTTTAATTAATCTTTTTTTAAATTTTTGAACTTCAAAATTCAAGCGTAAATCAAGTAACTCATCTAGATCTTTTATTTGACGTGCATATTTTTTGATAGACTCAAAACTGATAATACTATCTTTTTGTATCTCTGGTTCATTAAACATTACATCAAACTTTGCTTGTAATTGCTTTAGTTTTCTTTCTTTTCTAATCTGATTAAGATGTTGTATTGTCTAACTTGCTTTTTTCGGTACTGCTCTCAAAACTGATTGTACTTTTTGCAGTAAATTCGCTTTATTATCATCCTGATGTAGTTCAACTTCTTCATCTATAGTATATAGAGCTGTTTGGTTTTGAGAATAACCTAATGAATCTGAAAATACTGCTTTAATATTATAAGAAAATACACATATAAGTGTTGATATTAGATTCATAATTAAAATTACAGCACAATTTAATATAAAAATCAAGCTTTTTTATCTGATGTAATTATATATGTCTTCATTCATCACAGTATAGACCATTTCTATGATCATAAGTTAGTACCATACCCCCATTTCTATGATCATTATTAGGTTTCATAGCTTGATTAATATTGTCTAATCTGTCTTGAGCTTTCTCTCTTACATTCTCATCTTTTTTTTATTATCTCTAATACGTTTTAAATAGTTTTTATACTTCTCTAGAAGTTTATCTAATTTCAATTTTTTACGACTTGATTTTGGATCATATTGCCCAATAAGAGAGCCATATGTACGCGCATACTCCATATACATTGTCTGCAGTTCATATTGGTCTTGAATTGAAAATGGTGTAAAAGTATTCTTTGTTGTTTCAATAAGTTTCTTTGATTTCTCTCTTACAGCTTCACTAAAATCTGCCTCACTGCTATGAAAAAGTAAACAGGTAATAATTAATAGTGTTCTCATTTATAATTCCCTCAACTTTAAAATAATATGATTGTATTAAAAAATTATGGGTTATATATATTTATAATTTTATTTTTAACTACATTATATGAATTGAAATTATGAATATACAAATGATTGTTTCACAATATAAATTTTATTTAGCTAATTTGAAAAAAACTTTTACTCATATCTTTCTTAACTTTATGCTTTAATTAATGCTATATAACTATAATCATCTCATCAATTTTTGGGATGATTTTTACTATTTCACACTATGAAAAATATGTTATTCATATAATATGTATTAATTTATTTAACTAATGTTTGCTTTATACTTATTTGCTTCTAGTATTCTTCCATGAAGTGTACAGCTCTAAATATCTATTTCTTATAATTTCATAATCTTGATAAAAGCTATAATTTGATTTAACTTTATTTGAATATCAATGCTTTTAAATTGAGCAGTAGGTATATTTTTTAATTTTTGAATATAATTATCTTCTTTCATAGCTTTATTACTTCTTGCATAAGTGTATTAATCCTGTCTAGCCTTTCTTGATCTTTCTTTCTTAATTCCTCATCTCTGTACTTATAATTTATACTATAGTTTAAATTTCTTTTATAATAATCTAGATTCTTACCTAATTTAACTCTTTCACGAATTAGTTTTGGATCAGATTTATCAAGAAGAGATCTATATCTAATTGCATCCTGACTATACTTTTTATGTAATTTTTCTAACTTTTGCTCTGAGAAGTCTTGCATACTCTTCACTGTTCTTTCCATAAGTTCTATTGATTTCTTTTTCATATTATCCCGTAAACCCGCTTCACTGCTATGAAATAGTAAAAAGATCATGATTAATAATGTTTTCATTTAAAAACTTTCCTTCATCTTATGATAATAAGATCATATTAAAATTATGTTATGTATCATATTTTATAGTTTTTTAATTAATTTAACTTGTGTTAAATATCAAGTTTTCAATTTTTTCAAAATTTCAATTGTTGTAAAGTTCACATCTTTACTGGTTTGAGATTTATAGTTTTCATATTGTTGCTTAATATTATGTAATATATCTTAAATATCAGATTTTAAGGCTTTATCTATTGTATTACTCCTTAAATTTCTTAAATATTTAATATCATCTATTATAAGTTTAATTGTTCTATTCTGCTGATTTTCAGATAAATGATGCCCATCTTTAGATGTATATATGTTATGCATATATTTATTAATACCAAAATGTTTCTTATGCACTATATCAAAAAATCTCTGTTTTCGTTTTTTTCATTTAATACTTGTACACTAGTGCCCTTTAATTCTTCAGTAAATTCAATTGATCTGTTAGTTTCAACCTTATGTAAATCGGCCTCACTGGCATTAAAAAGTAAACAGGTCATAATTAATATTGTTCTCATTAAAAAAAACTCCTTGAATTTAAGATAACGTGATTGTATCAAAATTATACTATATATTTATATCTCAATTAGCAAGCTATATATATTTTTCCTCAAATTACTAACATGATTTATATATACCCTCAATTTCCTTTAACTTATCACCAGTATAAGATTTTATTTTTCACCTTTTCACTTTTTACTAACCATAAGTATTAATTCTTAATATATCTACTTATATCTTTAAGCATTTAATTTTCCCTTATTTTGAGTTAAATAATTATCTTTATCAGAATTACTTAAATCATTATACAAAATATCTCATTCTTCCCATAATATGATTGCTTGCGCCACCTGTCAAACGATATACTAGTTCTTCTCTATACTCACGATGTAAATTTTTAATTTCAGTCAGCTTATCTTGAATGATAGATAACTTCTTCTCTTGTTCATTCCTCTCTTGTTCATTCTTGACTTTTTGTCTTTGAGTCTCTAATCTTTTAATATAACTATTTACACCTTGCTCTAAATTAATATTTTCTGTTAAAAAAGAGTCTTTTTCAGCAGACTCAGCGTTCTTAATCATTTGATTCACATAATTCTTAAATTTTTTATGCTCTTGATCTTGCAAGAAATTTGATACTTCTGAGCCAGCATTCTTTACTACTTGAGTAAGCTGATTTAATCTACTACTTATAATCTTTTGTAAACCCGCTTCACTGCTATTAAATACTAAACAGATAATGATTAATAGTGTTCTCATTTATAATTCCCTCAACTTTAAAATAATATGATTGTACTAAAAAATTATATCATATATTGATTGTTTTATTTTTAATTGTATTAGCTTCATAAAAGACACTATACAGTAAAATTTAATTTAAACAATAATCTTTTTTAGCTTCTGTAAATATACATGTCTTCATGGAACATAGTGTATACCATACCTAGTATGATAATCATCTTTTTCCATAGCTTGCTCAATCTTGTTTAGTCTTTCTCTCTTACTTTCTCATCATTTGTCGTCTTATTCATAATACCTTTTAAATATTCTTTATACTTCTCTATACGTTCATCTAATTTCAATCTTTTACGACTTGATTTTAGATCATATTTCCCAATAAGAGATCTATATGTATGCACATCCTCAATATACATTCTATGCAGTTCATCTTGGTATTGATTTGAGAATTATTGAAAAGTATTCTTTGTTGTTTCAATAAGTTTCTTTGATTTCCCTCTTATAGCTTTCCTGAAACCCGCCTCACTACTATGAAAAAGTAAACAGATAATGATTAAATGGAATCATTTATAACCCTTCTTTGGTTTTATTATAATATGATTGTATTAAAAAAGTATATTATATATTTATCTTATCATTTAAACTATTTATTCATCTTGGCATTTAGCCTGTTTACAGTAGATACATCATATTTATTAAATACGCGATATTTACCCGTAATATCTAATCTTATTTAACTTTTTTATAATTTTATCACGTTATTAACTATACTTTTTTTCTTAATTTGCTTAATTTTTGCAATTATTTTTTTAATCTTCTTCCCTATATAATTTCTGAGTGTAAAGCTATAAATTACTGATCTCTGCTTTTTTCATTCAACAATGAAATTGACTTTTCTGCAATGTAATTTCATCTAACTTTGCTTTAATTTCATTTTTTTCAGCTTTATATTCTGTATATTTTTTTTTGATATTACTATTAATCTGCCTCTCTATCCTCTCTAATATTTTTATATAATTATCTATACTATAATCTAAATTAGACTTTTTAAAGAAAGATATATAAACTGACTTACCTTCTGCAACACCTATACTTTTATATAATTGATCCGAATCATTCATAAACCTTTTTTACTTGCTCTCTAGATAAATTTTTGATGAATGTAATAATAGATCATCAGATTCTTGTAATTTTTTATTCACTACATTCAATCAATCACCTGCATTACTATGAAATAGAAAAAACACATCTAATTTAAAAACATACTCAACATGTTATTGTAAATTTTTTATGTTGTTATTTGTTTTTATACTCTTCATACTCTTCATGTCGATCCATTAATTCTTTAAAAATTTTGGCTCTTTCATTTCCAAATTGTTTTGCTCTATCTCCAAACCTGTAATTTTTTTCATATGATTGCCAGACTCTTTCAAGATCTTTTTTCAAAGATTTTAGAGATAGACTTGGTGATATAATAAGCATTTCATCAATACATTTAATGTCTTTATTTAAACTTTGTATATTACCAATTATTTCACAATATATGTCGAAATCATTCGTTCCTCTCTGAGAACGTTCATACTCATCAAGTTTACCTAATGATTCACGATAAGCATCTAATTTTGCTGATATAGTAGATTCGTTGTACTCAAGTGCAGTTTTTAATTTCTCAACCAGCTTTTCTCTGATCATTTTAGTTGTTTTAAATTCTTCTGTATCATACCATCTATATTCTTTATTTAATGCGTCATCTATATATAGTATAGTATAGTAAACTCGTGTCATACCAACATCTTTTGGTTCTTCACCATACTCACGTTTGATATATTTTTGAATTTTATTGTGATCTGTTGTATCACAGTCTCTAACAAAGTCATGCAGTCTTTCTTGTTGGTAGTATTCATGCATGCCCTTCATTTTAATGAAAGCCTCTTTTGCTTTCTTAATAGCCTCTTCTAATGTAAATTTTTCGACTGGCATATAAAATGAAAAATATTTAAAAAGGCTTCGCAGTTCATCTTCAGTTTTTACGTTATCGAACACATCTTCTGATGGAATTTTATCCATTAATTTCATCATATGTGTTCTTTCTTTATTTAATGGATCAGAATATCCAACTTCTCTTTCATCATTGATTGCACTTCTAATTTTTGCAATAGCTTGATCATATTCAGGCATATAGAAAAGTCTATATAAACTCCAATCTTCTATAGACCTTCCATAATTTGCAGGAAATTGCATATAGTTGGCTTTAGCTTCTTTTAACTGAACTTCAAGATGATTTTTTGCATCTTGCATATGTATACTAGAATGTATCTTAAGCTTTTTATTAATATTTTTGATGGATGATTTGAATTCGGAGATAAGATCTTCTAATTTTTGTAATTTATCTCCTGTTTTACCTTTATCATTAATACTTGGAATTTGTTTTTTATCCTTCAGAATACTTTTTGCTTCATCATCAAGTGCATTGCCCAATTTTTCAGCAAAATCTTTTTTTAATTTAGCCTTTTGCAAATCAAATTTTTTATCAAGTGATGCTTCTAGATCTTGCATTTGATATAAATATAGTTGCATATCTAGATTACTTGCAGAACCATCTTTCACCTTCATTTCAGAAAAAATTGCTGGAAATCTAGTTTTCAACTCCTCAAGTTTTGTTGTTTCATCTTGACTAAAATTCATACTATGAATAGGTGATTCTAATGTAGTTAAAACAGGTGAGGTAACTGAAGTGCCTCCTATTTCAGGTAATACTACTCCGGTATTATAATAAAATACACATATAAGAGCTAATATCATTTTTATATTTAATTTATCTATAAAAAAATTATAGCACAATTGAATTAAAAACAATACTTATTTTTATAAATATAAATTTTGTAATTTTCAAATTAATAAATTATGTAATTTTTAATTTAGTATATAGAAATTGACACAAATACTTTATCTATACAATCTTTCTTGGATCTATACTAGCAAGTGCATATTCAATCTCTCTTATCATTCTTAAAGCTTTCTCCACTTCCTCATTATTACGATTTTTACTGATAATAATCTCTAATTGTTTTTTATAATGCGATACACTTGAACATAATCTATTTATTCATCTATGATCAATTATTTTATCATCTTTATAATAAAATCATCTATACGCATTTCTAAAACTTTTATTCCATTACTTTTTAAGGGAATTTAATGCTTATTGAACAGTATTTTTTACTATAGCAATATGTAATTACTGATATTAATCATTCCATCAGTAATAACCTCATCAGCATCAGCATTAGCTTCACTGCTATTAAATAGTAAACAGATAATGATTAATAGTGTTCTCATTTATAACCTTCTTTAATTTTATGATAATATTATTGTATTAAAAAAATATTATATGTTTATAATTTTATTTTTCACTATATATTATATGAATTGAAATTATGAATATACAAATGATTGTTTGACAATATAAACTTTATTTATCTAATTTGAAAAAATTCTTCTCACATCTTTCTAAACTTTATGTTTTAACTAATGCTATATAACTATAATTATCTCATCAATTTTTGAGATGATTTTCACTATTTCACACTATGAAAAATGTTTTATTTATATAATAAATATTAATTTAGTTAATTATTGTTTGCTTTATACTTATTTTCTTCCAGTATTCTTCCATATATCGTATCTTTTTGAATATCTCTCTCTTTGATTTTTATAATCTTCATATAAAAATGAAATTTGATGTAACTTGTTTTTGATATCAGTTTTATCAGTTTTATCAGGTTGATTAACATACGTATCTTTTAATTTTTTAATATAATTATTTACATCTTTCTCTAACTTCATATTTTTATCTCTCAATTTTTGATCTTTCTGTTTTTCTTTTTCACTCTTTTCTTTAAAAGGAATGGAATGATCTATATTATTATTTATATTAATTGTCTTTTCTGATTCAATGGAAGTCATATTAGATAAAGCATCTGTCAACTTATCATGTTCGTTCTCTAGCTTTACTTTCTCTTTATCAGATCCTAATAAAATTGATCCTATACGAACAGCTCTCTTTCCTTTCTTATAAACCTTATGAGTAAGTTGCTTTAATTCATTACTAATAATATGTGAATCGGACTCACTACTATGAAATAGTAAACAGGTAATAATTAATAGTGTTCTCATTGAAAACATCTCCTTAAATTTAAGATGAAATGATGCTATTAAAAAAATATGATATGTTTATAATTTTATTTTTCAATTATATAGTATATGAGTTGCAATTATGAATATATAAATGATTGTTTAACAATATAAACTTTATTTAGCTAATTTGAAAAAAATTCCTATTCATATCTTACTTCACTTTATACTGTGAATAATGTTATATAACTATAATCATCTCATCAATTTTTGAGATAGATTCAAACTCTTAATCATCATTTTCATCA
>CAJXXZ010000015.1 GCA_913063285.1 uncultured bacterium
CTCAGTGAGAAATAAGTGATAGAAGTTGATATATAAGAAGATGTGATAAAGATATATACTAATGAATTGAAAGAATAAAAAGATCTATTTTAGGCGAAAAAACTAGGTAAAAACAAAGCAAAAATAAATATAAAATAATCACCTTACATCTATAATTTCCATGCATATGATATTTGTTTACATTACTTCAATACTTTTAAATCATAATACATAAAGAGGTAAAAATGAAATTCAAGTTTATATTTTTCTGCATGTTTATGAGTGGTGTATATGCTGGTGGTTCTGGTAATTTTTCACAAACAACAAGTGAGACTGCTCCTGGTAAAGAAGATACACATAAACAAACAACTGGTTTTCTTGGAAGAGCTTCTCAAGCGGCTATGGCTGAAGGTAGTAAAAATGAAAAATCAGTAACAACGCCATCTTTTGATACTAATACACAATCTACTACGCAGAGAGATAATACTAGTGATTCGACTGGTAAAAGCAAGTCAAGTATTAACGATAAAGAAATGCAGGAAATACAAGAAAAAGTATTGAGGAAAAGAGACATTAAATTTAATGCAGAAAATCGTGATAAAGAGTATCAAAAATTAGTAAAAAGAGAATTAGATAAACGTAAAGAATATTTAAGAAAAGGTCATTCAAAGAGAGGATATCAAGATAGAAGCAGTCCAAAGAAAAGGCATGAAGCAGCAAGACGTCTACTAGAAATTTTCCATGGACCGAAGATTGCTAATGCTGCTCATTTGAGTTAAACAAATCAAGCAGTGATATAAGCTAATACACAAAACAACAGTATAAACTGTTTATATACAAGATTTTATACAGAGTAAAAAACCATAACTCGATTCTGAAGATTTTAGAGATAATAGAGACGATATAGCAGATAGGCTTGAGAATCAAATTCTTGAAGATTTAAGGGCGAAGTATTCCTAAAATTGAAGAAAATAAAATATATAAACTTTCAGAAGAAAAATTAAATAGGCAAATGTATATGAAATAGATAGATATATAGAAAAGGAATTTAATAAGAATATAATTTAATAATAAATGAAAAAACAAGCCAAAAATAAATACAAAATAATACTTCAAATTCATAATTTTCGTTCATATGATATTTTTTAGACATTATTTCAACACTTTTAAAGCGAAATATGTAAAGAGATGAAAATAAAGTTCAAATCGATATTTTTCTGCATACTTATGAATTCTATATGTGCTGTTGGACCACAAAGCAAACCAACTTCTGCACAAGATCAAGCAACAAGTAAAAATCTTGCTAGTGAAACTATTAAATAGCTTGGAAAGAAAGCTAGAAACATTAAAAAAAGATTAACTCCAAAATCAAGTAGAAAAGCCGCAGAGAAAAGACCAACGCCATCTGTTGATACTAATACATCAAAACCTACTACTGCACAGAAAGATGATAAAAGTGTGCCAAATAAGACTAAAGATTATACATCAGAAGAAAAAAATCAGATATTGCTTGAGATGAAAGAACAGTTGAAAAAGCAATATCCTAAGGGTACTAGTCTTTCTTCTGAGAAGTATTATAAACTGAGGCGTGAAATAATTGATCAATTAGATCAAATGTATCCTAAGATGAGCCATGCTGATTTCGAGGTATTTAAACAGAGAGAGTTACAGAGGATCTTTCAAGGTTTGTATAAAAAGAAAAGCTAATATATTGATGAAGAAGAAATATCCTATACAAAAGTAAACCTAGGATACAGAGTATAAAAAATTAGCGGATAAAGAATTAGCTCAAGACAAAGAATTAATTAAAAATATAGCAGCTAGAGAAAGAAGAGATAAATATAGGAGACAAACATGGAAGAAAGCATTACAGGCACGAGATCCTGGAATATCAAGATATGATTTAGATAAATAACTAGATCAGATGGAAGCGGAAGGCCTAGATCAGAAAATGGTATAATCGGTAAAATTTTCAACTTGACCATTTTCATATAAAATATGTGGTTTTTCACAAATTTCAGATTTAGTCAAAACCTCTTGTTTGTCATATATCACTCTGAAAAAATTAATCACAAAATTTCGCCAATTATACATTTTTTGCATTGGTAACAATCGTACACGTTTAGCTCGTAACATACGACTCCATTGATTTACAATAAAAGGATTTGCATTATTTGTGTATATTTCATCATTTTGATAAATTGCAATAGTGTTTTTAAATAGTAATACCATTGCTTGTTTTTGTGCTGGCATTAGTACGCTACATATAAACATGAGCACAAAAAATATACTTACTTTTTTATCAACTTTTGAGAAAAATAAGCCAAAACTCCATAAAATTATTGATAAAGTAGAAAGTTTGGCATTTACAAACCAAGTGATTTGATTAGCAAAATAATTTGCAATAAATAATAATTGTTGAATCGTATAACTTAATATAGGTGATATTACTGTACCATAACCAAAATTATTAAATGTGATCCAAATAAGTAATAAAGGCATAATCATTACACTTAACAAAGGAATAGCTATAAAGTTGGAAGTAAAAGGTTGTAATGAGGCTGTTCCAAACCAATATATTGAATATGGTAAAGTTGCTACAGTGGCTTTAAAAGTTGTAAGTATTCCATTTAAAATGCACTCTCCAAATTTTCCAAATAGCTTAGTTTTTTCATAAATTACTGGTGAAGTGTTGATAAACAATCCAAACACTGCAGCAAAAGATAATTGAAAACTAATATTTAATAATGATGTGGGCCATATCATTAAAATAATCGCCATAGCATAATATATTGTACTGGATATAAAGTAAAACATGCCTAGCATGGCAAGAATAAACATTATCACAGCTCGTAATATAGGAATACCAACAACAATAAAATTCATATAAAGTGTAATACCAACAGCTCCTGATATAAAGCCTAAAATTTGTAACGGACATGTAATTGCAATATTAGGTGCAAAAAATGGAATAATCCATCTAGCAAGACCGTAAAATAATCCTCCTATAATGGAGATATGTAATCCAGACACAGCTAACAGATGCGATAACGATGATTGTGAAAAATTTAATCTAACTTTAGGTGAAATATTACTACTATCTCCAAATAAAAGAGATTGTAAAATAGATGCTACATCATACTCAAACTGATCATATATATCTTTTAAAATTTTTGGCTGTTGAGTATTGGTAACATCATACGAATCAAAATGTGCGTAGGCTACAATATTATGCAGTAATCGTGATGTATCAATATCATATCGTGATAAAGGGTAAAATGTCGAATAAAATTGCGCATTACCTTGAATAAGCTCATTTATATGTAAATTTTCATTAAGATACGTTATAACTTTTATTTTTTGCACAGGTGCGATCTTTTTTTTGCAATTTACAAAATTTAACTGCAAAATATATTTCCATTTATTCACTTTCCATTCATTATCATGTATAATCCAATGCGGACTTTTACTTATTATTTGTCCACTAACATAACCTGATTGTAAATCATTATCGTGCATCATACATAAAAATATAAAAATTCGTATCAAACCAATACAAAATCCACATAGAAAAAGTCGTACATTTAAGTTATGTATAAAAAATAAGCATAAAATTATGATCGTGACGCAAATGTATATAAATATATTTACAAAGTGATATATACCAGCAAAAATTCCACATATTATGCCGCACAATACTATGGAAAATTGATTTTTCACTTACAGAATATAACAAATATATTACTGTTCATAAAGTATAAAATTTAGTAGTGTAAAGTGTGACATCAAGATGTTAAGGTTTGTGGTGAAATTAATCTCGATAAAAAAATATAAGATCTGAGAAGTCTTTACGCACTCTTTCTGTGAAGTTTTGTGCATACTCGCGTTTTTCCTTATTTGTTCTCATTCCTTCCATATTGTTATTCATTTTCTGGAGATCTTTTCGCTCGAGTTCAGGATGCTTAGCCATTTGAGCTGTTTCCTTTATATATCGTCCTAAATTCTTGAATTGTTCGCCTATACGAGCTAGTCCTTTTTTTTGAATTTCTTCAGTTTCAGTAGCAAGATTTTCGCTTTTTTCTTGATGTTATTCTGCAACAGTTTTTTGACCTTTTTACTCCACCAGCACATACACCACTCATAAGCATGCAGAAAATATCGATTTGAACTTTATTTTTATCTTCTTATTGTATTTTACTTTAAAAGTATTGAAATAACGTGTGAAAGATAAAATATATTATATGAATTAAAATTATGAATTTGAAGTATTATTTTGTTCTTCAAAATGCTATCTCTAAATCATATTTATCTTCTTTAGTATAATAGAAATAGGTGATGGCTGTAATCTATTATCATTTATTCATATATTTTAACAAAATTCTTAATTTATGAGATTTTTGTCTAAGAAGATTCTCTATTAATTGTTTCATTGAGTATCTTTTATTAATATTTATTTCTTAGGGTATCTTTGGCCAGTAGAACTTAGACTCCTTCTGATCTATTTCAGCATATTTGGCTTATTGATTCAACGTTATTCTGATCTGTAGTAGCAGTATCTATCTTGGATTTTGTTCCTATATTAGTTGATTGAGATTTTTGCTATATTACTTCTACTTCTTCTTTAGATGACTTTTATTCGTATTTACAATCTATATATCTGTTTCTTCACTTATATTATTAGTTGATTGGGAATTTTATACAGAATCATTTAAATTACTTTTTCTAATTAACTTTTGCTGTTAGATCATGTGTCATATTTATGATAATTATTAGCCACCTCTTTAGCTTTTTGAGCTTTTGCTTGCTTATTCAAGAAATTCTGTTTCTTTTTCGTTGATGAATCTAGCTTTAGTCGATTTTAGCATCCTTAGCTTTTTTATTTCAATGTTCATTTATGTAAGCAGCTGTCAAACCTTTCCAATTAGAACGTTGTAGCGCTTGCTCCAGTTCTCTTGTCCTTTCTTGCTGAGCTTTTTGAAACTTTTCATATTCTGCATCCAAGGTTTCGTCTGTGTATTGAATACGGTGGGCTTTCAATTCCTCCTTTTTTTCTTTTTGCTCTTCTATTCTTTTTCTTTCTTGTTCTTGTTCTATTTCAAACTTTTCATATGTTTCATCCAAGTTTTGTTCTGTGAATTTAATTTTTGCTGCCTTCAATACACGCATTCTTCTATTTTTCTCCTCAAACTTTTCATATTCTGCATCCAAGTTATTTTGTGTGTATGGAATGTGTGCTGCATCTAATTCCTTCATTTTTTCTTCTTTCCTTTCTTTTTCTAATTGCGCTTCAATTTTTGCTAACCTTGCATCACTTCTACGTTCCCTATTTTCAATGCTCATAGGATGTAATTTTTGTGTTTGTCTTTTTAACCCATTCACTGCCCCTTTTAATAACACTAGATTTGTGTTTATCTTTTATATTAGAAGTGCTAGCACATACACCATTCATAAGTATGCAGAAAAATATAAATTTGAGTTTCATTTTTACCTCTTTATATGTTTTGACTTAAAAGTGTTAAAATAATGTCTAAAAAATATAATATAAATGAAAAATATCAGTTTTTGTGTATAAATTTTTTATGAAATATTAATTCTAAATTTTAGTCAATGTTCAAAATTATAAAATATTTATGATATATGATGTTTTTTAGTACTCATAAAATTTTAACAGAGCGTTTCTAATAAATTTATAATTTTCACTTGTTTTTGTTACATAAAAGTTATATAAAATTCTGATTTAAGATATAAAACTAGTAGTAAAATATATTTTTTCAATTTATAAAAGAAGTATCATTAAAAATCAAAACAATTATAAAATACATATTTTAATGCGTTTATAATAAAAATTTTTCATCTAACTTAAATAAGTTTTATATAAAAATTTGTTTTCATTTATCAATTTACTTAGTAAATACAAATCATATTAAATATCAAAGTATACTAAAGGAAATATAAAAAAATAACACATAAGATATCAATTTTGATTTAAAAAACAAAAATCATTAAAAAAAAGAACTGCTAAATTTGTAATATCATTATTTCTTTAATGATTACTAATCAAAATTTACTTGATAATTACAAAATATACAAATTTATTTTTCACTATTTGCTGATGTATGTAAAAAGTCAATTGGATTTATATATCCTTTACCATTTGAAATTCTCAAAAATAGATTATTTGGTTGCTGCATTGTACCTATTTCAGTTTCTTTTACTACAGTAACACCTTTAGTAATATGAGACGAAATTTCAGTTAAATTACTATATATACTTACAAAAGATTCTCCATCAGGTGTTTTATGTGATATATAAATCGTTTTTATACCTTGAACAGATCCTGAATATATGACTTTTCCATCACAAATTGGATAAACTGATCCTTCACCAATAAAATATACTCCATCTTGTCTTTTACCTCTCTCTGCAGAAAATGGTCGATTATCATCTATGGAGAAATTTGAAATAGGGTATTGATACAATCTACTTTTTTCTGTGTTCGATGTTTCATTTATTAATTGGTTGTCTGATTCTTTTTCATCTTCTATTTTTTCGATAGATTGATGACCTTCTTTTTCATTTACATCTTGATTTTCTTTATCTTGTTTGTTCTTCTCTGTTTCATTTGTCAATTGCTTTTCTTCTTCTACTAAATTATCATTAACTGAACTATTAGTAGTATTTTCAATCAAATTTATTTCATTCATATATTGCTGTTTCTGTTGCTGTATTTCTTCATCATCAACTATTATGTCTTTCTTAGCAGGTACATCAAGTTTTTGACCAGCAGTAATTTTATATGGATCTTGTAAATCATTACTTTTGGCCATTTCATCTACAGGAACTTGACTATCTCGAGCAACATCATATACAGTCTTGCCTTCTTCAACAACTAATGTAGCTTCTTTTGATTTTTGACAGCTACATAAAAATAAACTTGATAAAACTGTAAAACATGTTCTACAAAAAAGTTTGTCGAAATAGCTAGTACTCGATTTTATATTAGGAAAAGTATATTTTGTCATGACCTAACATTGATTCTAACACTGAAGGAACTGAAATTCCATCTTTAAATTGAAAATTTTCTAAAATAGCTGCTAATAATCGACCAATAGGTAATGCAGATCCATTTAAAGTATGCACCAAAATCTTATCATCATTGTTTTTGTAGTATGACTTCATTCTTCTAGATTGAAAATTCGTACAATTTGAACAGCTTGAAATTTCTACATATCGATTTTGTCCTGGCATCCAAACTTCTACATCAAATGTTTTTGCTGAATGAAATCCAGTATCTTCACTACATAGTAGCATTACACGATAATGTAAATTCAGCTTTTGTAGTAAATTTTCTATACTCGCAAGCATATTTTGATGCATTTTTTCACTATTTTCTTGAGTTGTAACTGCAACAAGCTCAACTTTTTCAAATTGATGTAATCGAATTAGCCCTTTTGTGTCTTTTCCAAGAGATCCACTTTCTTTTCGAAAACAAGCAGTGCAAGCAGTAAGAAGTAACGGAAGATCTTTCACAACCTGATTAGCAATTAAATTTACTAGTATAACTTCACTAGTTGGAATTAGAAAATGTTTATTTAGCATAAATAGGTCATTCTCAAATTTTGGTAACTGAGCTGCATTCTTACCGGCTTGATGTAAAGCGAGATTTGGTACAGAATATTCAACATATTCGGCTTTTATCGCCTCTTCTAATAGCCAATTTTTTAATACTCGCTCAAATTTTGCTAATATGCCATTTAAAATTACAAATCTAGAGCCTGATATTGCTACAGCTTTTTCCTTTTCATAACAGCCAATTTTTTGCAGTATATCATCATGATGAAGAGGGTGATCTATTTTTGGCTTTTTTCCCCATTGTCTTATCTCGATATTATCATCAGCGCACTTTCCCAATGGTACATCATTCATTAAAATATTAGGTATAGAGTATAAATGATCATCAAGTTGACTTTTTAGATTTAAAACTTCTTTCTCTTTATTTTGAATCTGTAATTTTATTTGTTTTGCATTTTCAATTTCACATTTCTTTTGATCATGTCTTAACTTTTCAAGTTGCTGTAAACTGTTTCGCCATTCAATATCTAGTGATATGATTTCATTCAAATTAAAGTCATAGTTGCGTCTTTTTAAATTTTCTTTTAATATATTTTGATTTTCACGTATCCATTTTAGACTTAGCATTTTACATTATATGATA
>CAJXXZ010000016.1 GCA_913063285.1 uncultured bacterium
ATCATCTCTCTCATAACCATCATCATCCCCATAACCATCATCACTCTCATACCCATCATCACTCTCATCATCATGACCTAGATGACTATGATGACCTAGATGACCTAGATGACCTAGATGACTATGATGACCTAGATGACTATGATCTTCATCAAATTCAAATGGATGTATGAAATACTTTATCTTTTTCTTATACAAAGCATAATTGCTTTTAATATTCTTTATATAACCTTGAATTTCTTTTACTTTAGACGAGCTCAGTCCAGTATTATCCAGCATTTTTTCCAACTTCTTTATAATTTGATTTATCTTATGCTGTAAAGCAAGATTTCTCTTACTATGCGCTACAGATGATACTCTAGTAAACAATTCATGCATTCTGTCTTTAGCGTTTTTATATAGAATCTTTCTCTTTTTTGATAAACTGAATTTTCTACTGATGCGCTTGATTTGGTTCTTAAATCTTAAACGCATACCATTTGCTTCACTGGTATGAAATAGTAAACAAATCATGATTAATATTGTTCTCATTAAAAAAACTCCTTGAGTTTATGATGACATAACTATATTAAAAAATTATATGTTATATATGTATGATTTTATTTTTAAGTACATAGTATATGAACTGAAATTATTAATTTACAAGTGATTTTTTCACAATATAAACTTTATTGAGATAATTTAAAAAAGTTTTTACTTCTATCTTTCTAAACTTTATACTTTGTTTGATGCAATAAGTCATTCTGAATAGATAGCCTCTAATGTTTTTTAACTCTCTCCAAATACTGATCATATAATTTTTTAATCTTATTTAGTTTATTTTTCATTTCATCTTTTCTACTGAAATCTCTACTATTAAGCACCTTCTCACAATAATCAATATAACGCTGTACACCAATCTTTGCGTCTGCTGGTGATTTATAATACCCATTAAAGTCATATCTGCTATCAATTACTCCACCATTCATTAAATTTAGCGCAAGATCATAATACTTTTCATAGTCATTATAAATATTGGTCAATTTTTCTTCCGCTTGATATTTCTCATATAAAAGCTCAATTTCCTTTAGCTCATCTTGATTGATAGATGGTACTATTCTAGTCATACTCTTTAATTGCTGTATATAAATCATTATATTGCTCTCTAACCTACTATTCTCTAATGAAAAGCCTCCGTTATTAATTACATAATCAATCATTTTATGTAAATCAGCTAAATATTGCTTATGATAATGATTCACTAAATGGTTATATCTTTTCTCTGCCTCTTTCTCTTTTCGCTCTTTATTTTGCTGTTCTTTCTTTTTTTTACGTTTAACCCAAGGTGTCTTTTCATTTATTTTATCTGATGTCTCTTTAATTTTATCTGATGTCTCTTTAATTTTATTAGTAAATCGCTTAAATCTAGAGGGCCGGTCGTCCTCACTGCTAGAGGGGTGGCCCGCTTTAATTTTATCAGTAAATTGCTTAAATACAGAGTCCGCCTTACTGCTATGAAATAGTAAACATGTAATAATTAATAGTGTTCTCATGGAAAACCTGTCCTTAAATTTAAGATAACATGACTATGTTAAAAAATTATATGTTATATATGTATAATTTTATTTTTAACTATATAGTATATGAATTGAAATTATTAATTTACAAGTGATTTTTTCACAATATAAACTTTATTTAGCTAATTTGAAAAAATTTTTACTTCTATCTTTCTAAACTTTATACTGTATATGGCTCATGTATATTAATACGAATGCCTTTTTCTTTTATATAATTTTCCTTTGTTTTTAGATAATCTAAATACTCATTATATTCTTTCTTAATCTCCTCTAAATCAGCCTTAATCTCCTCTTTTTTATAAACATTGTCTTTACTAACTTCCCGCTCTAATTTAGAAATGTAATTGCGTATCTCATTATCTAACTTATTCATGTCTTTGGGATACATATAATTTCCGGTATACTCTCCTTTTGTATTAATCTCTGCAACAGCATCTTGTAATTTATCCACCTTATTATACTTCCTATAATAAGCTTTCTTATCCATCCTATACCATAATTCTTTCCTATACTTATCATATATATCTTGAATTTCCTTTAGATTAGCTTGAATTAAATCTGGTTGCTTAGCTTTTTGACTTTCAATCATCTCCCTTAATTCATTCATATAATTTGATACACCTCTATCTAAATTGAAATTTTCTGATGAATTTGCTGGTTTTTTTAAACTCTCTGGAGAATTTTCAATTTTTGGTTCAGCTAAAATATTATTAAGTAATTTCTGAGCATCAGTCTTAAACTTGTCAAATTCATTTATTAGTTTCTGCTCCTTAGAGAAGAATCCAGCAAGATTTTTAGTAGCTCTACTTAAAACATGAGTCAAATGTTGATGAGGTAAAAACCTTTTGCTGCTCTGAACTCGCTTTCTTTAAACTCGCCTGCTTCCGTTCATTCCCTAAAACCGCTTCACTGCTATGAAATAGTAAAAAAGTCATGATTAATAGTGTTCTCATTAAAAAAACTCCTTGAGTTTATGATGACATGACTATGTTAAAAAATTACTTTATATCTTAATTATTAAGCTTTTTGTCAGCTCTGCGTATAAACTCTGCAGTCTTTGGATCAACAACTATATAATTTCCAGGCTCAATATATGTGGGAACTTGTACGGAAACTCCATTTTCAATCATAGCGGACTTAAATGAGCTAGCAGCAGTTTGTCCTTTTATAGCAGGATCTGCTTCAATAACTTTCATTACAATATCAGATTTTAATTCTATACTAATTACTTGTTCTTTATATGTCGTAAGTATCATTTGATCATTTTCTTTTAAAAATTTTGTCAATGGTAAAAACTGATCATAATTTACATATACCTCTTCATATTCATCTAGAGTAATAAATACGCAATCACTTCCATCGATTCTTGAAAATTGTGCTGCCTTTTCTTCTAGATAAGCTTTTTCTACTTTGTCTGATGAGCGAAATTTCACTTCAAGTTTTACATTATCTGATAATCTACTCATCTCAGTTTGCATAAATGAACCGCCTTTACCGGGCTGTGTCACATAAGTATTTTTTATCAAATACAGAGCATTTTTGTATAGAATTACATCGCCTACACGAATATCCACACCTCGAATTATGTTCCCCATGCATATATTATAGTAACTTCATAAATGAAAATCAACAAAATTCATTAATTTTTAACATATATTAAATTATGATCGATTTGTGTTGAACTATTTTTGCAGAATATACTTGCTTGTTAGTATCATAGGAGTAAGCACTTGTATATATTCTCCATATTATTTTCAAAAAACATTACATTGGATACAAAATAATATTTTTACAAATTTTCATTCACAACAATCACAAACACAAACACAATCACAAACACAATCACAAACACAACCACAAGCATCATCGAAACAAAATATTCAAGCAGAAAAAGACAATGCAAAATATTTTTTAATTTTAGGAACCTTTCATAGTAAAAACTCAGCTATACATTTTTCAAATAAAATTGATTCGGTTTATAGTAAGCAAATAGTAAAAAATAAAAATTTATATGAAGTTCAAGTTGGTCCGTATAAAAAAGATGATTTTTTGTATAGTGAAGTTAAACATTTATCAAAACTTTATTTTATTGATCCAAAAATTGTGGAGGCAAAATGATGTTTTGTATACATTTAATTTTATCTATAACATCTATATTTTGTAAAATTTGTTCGAGTATTTTTTTAATAAAATGTAATTTAAATATGCAAAGATCATACTTACAAAAAAGATTAATCAAAAAATTATGCATAAATAAGAGATATTTCTTAAATTTTATTTACCTATTATTTTCATTAGTACTATCAAGTTGCGTCAATAAAAATAAAAATATTCAAATATATGAAGGAGAGCAAATTATAAAGTTTGATACTAGAGAAGGTATGAACTATAATTCTCCTGTGATAGTAGATATAATTCAGGTATATGATGAAAAAACCTGGGAAAATATTAAAAAAATAACTTCTCATAAATACTTTGAGTATAAATCAGAGATAATTAATAAGCCGTCCAAGCTTTTGTCATGGTCATTTGAACCTGTGCCTATATTACAAACTAAACGAACTGCTTATAAACTACAAGGTTGGCAACCAGAAGCTTTTGGTACTATTATTTTTTCTGGCTATAAAACAAAAGGACCACATAGAGTTATATTATCTGCAAAATTATCCTCAGCTTTAATAACATTAGGTAAATATAAAATTGAATCCATTAAATCTACACCAGCACCTACTGTAACATTACCTAGATCACCATCTTCTGCAAAAGAAGAGCATAATGAAGTTTTGCTAACGGTGGATAATACTACAGATCATAAACAAATTACTGAGGTGCCTTCTATAAATTCCGATACAAAAAATGATAAAGATGAGAATAAAGGCGATAATTCAGAAGATACAATGAATAAATTAGGAGCATTACTTGGTTAAATCATCAAAAAAAGTACATTGGTATGAGGGAATGCAACTTTCTTCTCAACATTTTCAACAAAGTGATATGAATGTAAATATACTTTTACAAAATCTAATCTCAAATATTTCTCCATATTACTATGGAGTGATTGATCTTGAATGGGAAATAAAAGATTTAAATTCATCATTCATTCGATTAAAAAAGTTTAAAGCGGTAATGCCAGATTGCACCATTATAAATAGTGATGATCTGCCTTATCCATTAGAGCTAAATCTACAAAACTTTATGGGACGTGAATTTATAACAATATATTGCGTTCTTTCTGAATCAGAAATCACATATTTTGATGGAATAAATGTAGAAAGATATACAATTATAACAAGTGATAATGTAAAAGATTATAATGATACAAATAATTTAACTCAACTATCAACAATAATACCAAAATGCTATCTAGTAGCTGATCAAGTTCCTGCTAGACACATTGCATTACCAATTTTAAAACTTTCTCTTATAGGATCTTCTATTAGTGTAATTGCATACACTCCACCCTCTTTAAATATAAAGTTCGCTTCATCAATTATAAATCATGCGAAAAGTTTAATACAAATCTTAAAAACAAAATTACTACGTAAGTATGATGCATATAAATTAAGTGGAGAAAAACAAGAGTATATGTTTGATTTATTACATGGATTATTACCTTTAGAGGCTTCTTTATTGGAATCAAAAATTCATCCTCATGATTTCTTTATGAATCTTCTTAACCTTTGCGCATATCTTTCAAAAGTAGGAGATGCTCGACTAATTCACACAATACCGGCTTATAATCATGATGATTTGCTGAAATCATTTACTCCTTTACTAAATTTTATTGAGCATAAACTAAACCTTTTGCAAGAAGATTACACTCTAATCGCTACACAATATAACAATAATGTTTATGAAATTCTACTTGATATAAATGAAAATAGTGAGATAGATACATTATCATTTTTAATGCAATTTAATGTAGAAGATGATTTAGAAAACAAATGGATAGAATCTGCTGTTATCGCTAGTGAATCAAATTTTGATCTTGTAAGACAAAATAGAATTTTGGGAGCAAGAAGGCATATTCATTCTAATTTAATTTCTGATAGCATAAAAAATATTGTGGTACATGTTGAAATAGATGATTACATAAATATTAATGAAAAATTATGTATCACTAACTCATCTGTAGAATTTCAACCAATTACAATTTCATGGATGAAGTTTACAGATTGATATTTCGAATGCTACAATAAATTGTGAAAATTATCGAAAAGTTACTACTGATATGCTATCACGTGTTTTGGCTTTGCTTGACAGACTCTATTTTAAAAGTTGCAAACATAGATATCAATATACTAAATATATGTCGTTTTAATCCTACACATAACAAGGGAATTAGTTTTGGTCTATTAAAAAATTTTTCTTATCTGTGGATTTTAATTTTATTAATGATTATTGTAATGTTTTATTTAACTTTATCTACAAGATCAAATAATTTCAATCCTTTTAAATTAAGTATAAAAAGTAAAAGTTATACTAGTTCAAATTATTTTAATGAAGATGAAGTTTCAATTATGAGTATAAAAATATCAAATATTGAAAACATTGCATATACACTAATCACTGCTGGTGCAACTGCAAATTTTATTCATAGAATGTATTTTGGTTATGTGTTTGATTATTTAGAAATTTACTATAAAAGTACAACTTTTTTTATTTGCAATATATCTGATATATACATATCAATAGGTTTTTTAATATTATTTATAATAAATCTTGTTTATAGGAATCAAAATGGATAAATTGAAGCCAACCATTTCAAAAATTCAACTATTAGATGAAAAAGTTATTCGTCAAATTGCTGCAGGTCAAGTTGTAGTTAGACCAATTTCTGTACTAAAAGAACTTGTTGAAAATTCTTTAGATGCAAAAGCTACATCAATTTCTGTATATTTGGAAGATGGTGGAAAGTCATCGATAATTGTAGTGGATGATGGATTAGGAATTACAAAATCAGATCTACCTCTTGCTTTATCGGCGCATGCCACATCAAAATTTACATCATTAAATAATATAAATCATTTTGGATTTCGAGGAGAAGCGCTTTTTTCTATTTCATCAGTATCACATTTTGAATTACAAAGTTATGATTTTCAATTAAATGAATCCTGGGCTATAAAAAGTGAATTTGGAAAATTACATGATTTATATCCAAGTAATTTAACTCAAGGTACAAAAATTTCCGTTACAAAGTTATTTGACAATATTCCAGCCAGCTTAAAATTTCTTCGATCTGATAAAACTGAATATCTTTTATTAGCAGAATTTCTAAAAAAAATTGCAATTTTATATCCGCAAGTTAGATTGGAATGGAAGCAAGGCAAAATACATAAAATATATGAAAGTAATAATATATCAAATCGTCTTACACAAATTTTTGGTACTGATTTTTTAAAAGCCACTCAAATATCACATGAAACGGATTATGCAAAAATATTCGGTTGGATTTTACCAATTCATACAATTTCAAATAACACATTACATATATTTGTAAATAAACGAATTGTGCGAGATCGTGCATTAAGTATGTGTATACAAAATGTATTTCGCGATGTACTTCCTACTGGAAGATATGTAAGTGGAATTATAGATATTCAAGTACCATATAATGAAATTGACGTTAATATACATCCAAGTAAAGAAGAAGTTAGATTTTTACGCTGGAAATCAGTTTCATATGCAATTTCTCAAGCATTACGTATAGCTTTAAAAAATTTCAGCCATGCACGTAGTGTTGTAATTACTAATAAAGTTTTATCATCTGAATTTACAAAATCAGCATTACAAACACAAAATGATGACATAAATATTTCATCTAGAAGTCGGGTTGATGATACTAATACTATATCTTTACATAAACTCGATGGCTCAAATATTACACCTACTCATAAAGTCGATGATATAAATATTGCGCATTCATATAAAGTCTATAGCTCAAATATTGACCCTACTCATAAAGTTGATGATATGAATTGTAAATCTTTGTATAAAGATGACACTTCCGATATGCAATCTTTGCATAAAGTCGAAGATATAAATATTAAATCTTCACATAAACTCGATGGCTCAAATATTACACCTACTCATAAAGTCGATGATATAAA
>CAJXXZ010000017.1 GCA_913063285.1 uncultured bacterium
AATGCTAATTATAACACAGAGGATAGACCTATAGAGGAAGATGATATAGAAAATATAGGTTATGAAATACGAGAATGTATAGTTGATTGGTTATACGAAAATGTTTACCCTTTAACTGGTGTTGAAATTGATGGTGATGTTCACCTATCCAATGCGTCACCAGTAGATTTGAGTGAAGATATTTATAGAATAAAAAATCTTATGAGTGTTAATGAAAATGTTATGGTTTTTACCGATGATATGAAACCAAAACATCAAAGAGCTATTGAGGGTATAGGTAAGACTATATTTTCTAATTATGATTATTCAAAGTTTAAGAATCTTAAGCATCCTGACAACGATAGTGATGATGTTATTGATGAACTTAAAGTATTGTCTGACATTGATGTTGACGAAAAATTTGTAGAGGAGAAAGATGACATAGCAAAAACATTTAAAAAGTTTTTAAAAAAACATGATGTTGAGTTAAAAAGGAAAAAAGTTGATGATTTTTTGGATGAAACTGGTGGTGTTATTCTTGATTTAAAATATCACAATCACACATTAGTGCTTCACTAATTCGTAAACCCGTTGTATAAAGAAAAATCCATAAAGCTTTATTGCGATACTCAATCCAATTTTCACATTTTATGTTTATAAATAAATGAATTGCTTCTAAGTTTAGTGGCCGAGGAGATAATTTTTTAACCTTAGGTAATATAATACCCTTTAAAACATATTCTGATTTTATAAATTTGTACCATATCTTCCATGCAGCAATTAAACGTTGTTGAGAGCGAGCGGAAATTTTTCTTTTTAGACGTAGATGAGCGCATAAAGCTCTAAATTGTATCAAAGTTATATTTTTTAGATGATATACTGAGATTGTACTTTCAAAATATTCAAAAAAAAAAGTAATCCTAATTGAATGTCATACATATAGCTTAATATCGTATTTTCGCTTTTACATTCCACATCTTTTAACCATCTATCAAATTCATAAATTTTATTTAATAGCTCTAAATCAACAACTTTTGAGATACGGTGAAGAATATTTTTGATGATATTCATAAGTATAATCAATATTATGCTAAAAATTAATCAGTATTTCAATATAAAGATTATTAGCTGTAATACTTATGATTTTAAAAATTTTGAAATAGTGATATGATATGCTCTTTGATATATTTATTCAACTCTAAATATAAGTCAGCAGAAAAACAGTGACTTGATGAATTTATATAGCTTAATCTAGTTCAAAGTAGTTTTTTATAATTAAAATAGACATCCTAAATCATATGCAAACTAAAATACATTTATTTCTGATATACAAGTATAATTAAATCAAATTTGCTTTCAATGAAGAAGTTTTTTTGATTAAAACTTTATCTTAAGAAAAAATTAAAATAATAGATAATGCACTACTCATTATATAAAATATTTTAGCTCATTCACAAAAAATTCTTGATTCATCATATGCTTTGTTCTATAAATTCTGATGTCAATATTTAGAAAGTGGTATATATGACATATGTTACAGATGGTATTTCAGCAGAATCAGAAACGAAAAAGTAAAATATGAAGCAGTGAATTTTCAGAATAGTACAAAAAGAATTTGTTAGTATTCAAGAATAGTAAAATTATACTTTTTCTAATATCTACAAAATCAAAGCTAGTATGAGGGTTATGTTTAGCAAATAATTTTTATTTGTGCCATGTAAAGAAGAATTGCTAGAAAAAGTTCTTTGTGAATTAGAAAAGATTGGTTTTAGATTGTAAACTTTCTTGATGAAGTAATAGATGATCAAGCAACAATCAAATCAAATTCAAGTATGAATAGAATAAGCTGCTTCCAGATTAACTATATTAATAATTTAAAATCTTCCTATGATGCATTTTTATAAAAACTTTTTTGAATTTTCTAAATTCTGTTTATTTACTTTTTTTAATTTCATAGTAGATTTATACATAAATTAATTCAAATTCGTTAATAATTTTTATTAAATATATATTATTCATATAATAATAAATTATTTAAAAATCATAATAATTAAAAATAACAATTTTTATATACATTAATCTCACTGAATAAAATAAAACGAATCATAAGTAATTTAGTATTTAAAAAAATTTCATACACTATTGATAGTAGGTAACAAATTTGTAATTTTCTATAAACAGAAAGATATTTTGATTTTTTTAAGAATTTTAAAAATTCTACAGATAAAGTATATCTTGATTATAAATATAATCAAGTACAAGCTATATACTCAAAATTTGTAGGGTATTTTTTAAAAAAGTAGAGATATATTTCTATATTATACTACCTCCTATTGAAAACAGACCTGAAAATCTATAACCAGATATACTGACTTATTAGTCAATTTACGTAAACGAGCCTTTACTAATTGCAATAGTAGTAATTGATTTCATGATTTTTGAACAAAAAGAATTAATTTTAGGTGATCGCAAAATAAAATCACTACCATAAATATTGTACTAAATAAGTCTGAAAATAGCTTTTGTCGCTTATTTTAAATTAGTTTATGACCTATTAAAAATAAAAATACTAAATTTTAATGTTAAAAAAACTGAAGCTATTCATTATTTTTCAACTTTAGAAGATACCGTTAATAAATTTATTTGAGTAAGTGCATCAAGAAAATCATTTTTATTTATAGAATGTAAAAAAATGGTCATATTTACAACTTGAAAAAGAAATTGTGGAAGAATATTGAATACCAATTTTATGCTTTACATTCTCTTACATCTTCTGATAATTCTAATTTTTTTCTTCTATTTTTCATCAGTGATTTACTTTAAGATATGTTATTTTATGATAATTGATTTCTAAAATTTCAAAAAATAATAATATTATCTTAATAAAGTTTTTTTCTTCTATTTTTCACTACTTACTATTAAAAAAATTTCACTGTAGAAAAAACATAAAATTACAAGCATATTTTTTGAAGGAGGAGCTATTTCATTAATGAAGCCTCAGTGTATTTAAGCAATAATTTTAGAAGTGAAAAATGCTAACATCTACATCTAAAATTACACTTAAGATCAATTCAACATCTCTAGAATAGTACTATATTTGTTTGAAAGTTTGCAAATTAATATTTATAAGCGAGAAATTAGACACTAGTCATTATTCAGTGAAATAGTAATTCTTGTTTTAAAATTAATAATATACTACTAAATTATAGAGATGTACTGAATTTTGTTACCCAACTCTAATATGCACCGACGGAAAAATTATGACCTGCTGGAGGTAATGAAATAGTACTTTTTTTGTGATATTAATAACTGCTCCTGGACTTTATCATCAATGGGCAAATCAGATACTAAACGACCCATATCATATGTTTACCTAGCTTCTTCAGCTAAGAGTATTGCTTCCTCAGCTCAAGAATATTTCATCTAAAATAATAGCGAATATTTTATTTCTTATTCATTCTACAAAAGTAATATGATATTCAACAACCATACACTAAAAATTTTGATATATTACCATATGTACCAACAGAAAAATTATGACCTGCTGGACGTAATGTAAGAGTATTTTTTTAATATTAACTGATGTTTGATTTTTATCATCAACAGTCAAATCAGATACTAAATGCCCCCATATCATATTATATCTTTAGACAAGATTATTGTTTCCTCAGCTCAAGAATATTTCAACTAAAAAAACAGCGGCTATTTTATTTCTTATTCATTCTACAAAAGTAATATGATATCGAAAAATCTCAGACTTAAATATTTTCACATATTACCCAACTCTAAAATATGCACCAACTGAAAAATTATGGCCTGCTAGATATAATGTATTAGCATTTTTTTAGTATTACTGCTGCTTGGTTTTTATCATCAACAACCCATTCAGATACTAAATTAAGCGAAATAGTAATTATTATTTTAAAATTAGTAATATACTAAATCATATCGATATACTAAATTTTGTTACCCAACTCTAAAATATGCACCAACAGAAAAATTATGTCCTGCTGGACGTACTGTAAGAGTAGCTTTTTTGAGAGTAACTGCTGTTGGATCTTTATCATCAATAGCCCAATCAGATACTAAACGACCCATATCATATGTATATCTAGCTTCAATTAAGCTCCAAGGCATTCTAACCTGTAATATAAAACCGAGTATTTTAGTCCATGTCCATTCTCTAGTCATAGTAGCAGGTGTTCGAACATTTTCATAAAATTGATTACCTTTTTCGTCCTTAAAATCCTTATTAAAATACTGGTTAACATGATAGTTTTGGCCATGAACTCCAGCAAGAACTCCACCTCTGAAAATTCCAAGCTTAATACCAACTATTAAAAAGTGATTTGATGAAACACCTGAAGAGTGAAATTCAAAAGTGCTATTCAGCTCGGATGCAGGATTTAGAATAGTATCTGAGCTTATCACAGGGCTACTACTATATCCACCTTCATTTAAAATGCCTAGTAAAACAAACGGTATTGGAGCGTAATATAGAAGAGATAGATGAATATTCCACCTATTTTGAATATCCGTGTTAAATTTAGTTGCAACGTATTCTTTATCTATTCCAGCTATAATTTTATTATCATCACCTTTATATTTATTTTCAAGATATAAGCTTCCAATTTTACCTCCAGCATTTACTCCAATATAAGTAGACGCATTAGATGTTATGGTAAGTGCAATGAATGCAAATACTGGTTTTAAATTACGCATACAATATATATATCATTTTTTTTCAACTGGACAAGAACTGCGTTAAATATTATTAAATTAAAACATAACTGGATTGACTATATTGATAATTACATCATATAATTCTTTCATGATCCTGTATGATCAAGTTACGTCTTTAAAAGGATGCTATTTAGTTTCTTCACAATCTGTGCAAGATTCAGAGTTTAAAAGATCTGTTATATGGACCTGGAGAGCATCCGGAGGTTTAGTAATTGGATGTAAAATTACTGAATTAATCAGTCATGCTCATGTTATAATGCAAGATGAAGAAATGAAGCCTTATATTCTACATGATGGAGGTCCAGACAATGTAAAATTTGGTCATATGATACATACACAAGATAAAATATGGAACTCAAGCATAAAAGTCACTGATTCAGTATACATCACTCCTTTAGAAGATACAGTAGATGAATTTATTCAAGGAAGTGCGCCAAAAAAATCATTTTCAGTTATAGGATGTAAAAAATGGTCATATGCACAACTAGAGAAAGAAATTGTAAGAGGATATTGGATACCCATTCAGGCTCCGGATTCACTAATATTTGATGTTGCAGTCGTACAAAGATGGAATGAGGGATTTAGATATGCTGAAATTCGTGTAGAAACTCTATCTGCTACGGTCGGAAGAAGCTGAAAAGCTTTTTTTGAAAGCTTGTTGAAAATCTTAACTTTTTTGAAACTTATTGAAATTTTAAATTAAAAACCTAAAATTAAAAAAATAATTCATTCTTATTCGAAAATAAATAAACGTCAATTTATGCAAAATATATCAAATGGTTTTTTTCATCATTATTTTATAATATCTAATATTAACTTTTTGCATTATTAATTCATGAATGAAAATTTACTTTAAGCAAATCATTTACAGTTATAGAATATAAAAATGATCATATATAAAACTTGAAAAATAAATTATTAGAGAATATTGAATACCTATAGTATTAGAACTCATTAATATTTGATGTTGTATTGGCACAAAGTAGAAATAAAGAATTTATATATTCTAAAAATTCGTGTGAAACTCTCTTCTAAGATCAAAGTTAAAAATTTAAGATTTGAAATATAATATATGTGGTTATTACCCTTATAATAACATATAAAAATTATTGAAGTAAATAAATTAAAGGCTTTTTCTCTTAAGAATAAATACAAGCAAGATAGTAATAAATAACTTTTTTCTCATTATATTTCTAATAAAACAATTTAACTAATATTCAAATAGCTGTATTTGTTCTTTTATGCTCTATAACAGAATATTGAAAAATAAAGGTAAATTTAAAGCAAAAATAGCTATCTCTTAGTCGAAAACAAATATGAATTTATGCAAAATATTTCAAATCGTTTTTATTATTATGACGAATAGAAATTCATTTTACAGTAAAAATTATATTGAGTGAAATACTCAGTGCATAGAACAAATACTTAAGATAATTTCTCTCAAAACATATTCTGAAATTTTTCTTTATAAGAATGTTTACTAATTGATGAACCTATTGAGATTGTGATATTTTATATCTCAAGAATCTATTTGAGTAGTTGGTAAAAAAAGATAAAATTTGTATGATTTCATTTTTAAAAATTGCAAAGCTCTTCATATATAAAAATATTTACAAATGATATCTCAAAAAAATTTCATAATAATTTTATAAATAATAACATGACATTCTTTTTTTATTGAGTAGATATTGTATTCCCCATACTAAAGCATCTATTCGATCAGGAGATTCCTTTAGTAAATGAAAAGAAAGCATCTGACTCTCTAATTTAGAAAAGAATTTTCGATGAAATACTCTACCCTGTTCATATAACATTGCAATTGGTTCTGCCGCACTATTTGATAATACTACAGGCAGTAATAATACAATAATTGGTTCAAAAGCAGGTACGGGTGCGCCCAATCTTACAAATGCCACAGCTATTGGTGCAAATGCAAAAGTAGAAACAAGCAATTCATTAATACTGGGAGACAGTACAAATGTTGGTATTGGTACAACATCTCCAGCAGCACTTCT
>CAJXXZ010000018.1 GCA_913063285.1 uncultured bacterium
AAGCTTACTCCACAATTATTTTGAATATTTCTTTTAATGAAGTGCATGGCATGAGAGAAAATTTACATTTATACGACATATAAATTAAATAGAAAACATTGGCCCATAAAGATATGGCAGTTGCTAAGGCAATAGCTTCAGCTTTGAGCTTAAATACAAAGATAAATAACACTGTACATACTATATCTACAACAAATTGTACTACAGCTCCGCCTCGTGGAGTTGCTCCTTTGTCACTATCCTTATGAGCAAAATATACAGCGTTCATTAATCTAATTAATACTCCTGCTGGTAGTCCAAGTAGTAATATATTAAATATACGTGCTGTGTCTAAAACATTTTGTAAAGAAAATCGACCTTGCATAAAAAATGCTTTCATTAATGGTACGCATATAAATGACATCAAAATACCTATAACTACAGATAGAAACATAGAAATATATAATGCTTTTTGATATAGACGTTCTGCTTGCTTAAATTCATTTGCATATAATTGTTCACACATTCTAGTTAACATTGAAGTACCAATTGCAACACCAAGTAAACTAATTGGTAATTGAAAGAATCGATCAGCTTTTGAAAGTAATGTTACACTACCAACGGGTAGTGATGCAGCAAAAATACTACTTAATAATATTAAAAGTTGATGCATACCTGATCCAATTAATGCATTTCCAAGCATAGAATAAAATGATTTGACTTCTGAATAGTCGTATGAAACAGATGTTGGCATAGTATATCCTTGACCATATGTGGGTACACGTCGTATAAATATGTAAATCCAAATTAAATGAGCCAGTGATCCACAAGCTGATGCAACAGCTGCCCAAATTAGTGATTTTGAATATATATAGCCATATAACATACAACTTATGATAAACATATTTCCTACTGTTGTGCCAAATGATACTACAAAAAAGTAGTTATTTGCATGAAGAACTGTACCCCATAGTGTACACATTACGTAGCATAATACACATGGTAGTAATATATAGAGACATAATAAAAAATCATCTTTTTGTTGACCGACTATTTTTGGATATAGTATTGAGGTCCAGTATGAAGCAGTCAAAAGTAAAATTATTACACATAGTGATACAAATCCCAAAAACACAAATAATAAATGTCGAATCCAATTTTCTGACTCTACATGCTTATTTCTAGCAAGAAAATCTTTTACAATCGGAAGTGCTGCATTTTCAACACTACCCTCAGCCGATAATCTACGTAAAAGAGATGGAAATTTTTGCGCTAAAGCAAAAGCATCGGCAAATGGACTAACTCCAAGCCATGCTGCAGAAATTGATTCTCGTATGATTGCTAAAAATCGAGAAGAAACAGTACCTAAAGAAGAGAAAAATGCTCTATGAAATAAAGGATCTTGTCCTGTAAAAATTTTGACAAACCTGTCTAAAAAATTAGATAGTTTAGTTTTTAAAAGCGTTAAATCGAATTTAAACAATTAAACCTCTAAATAATGCAATTTGAAACATCATCTAGAATGAAACATATCATATTATTAACACTAAGAAAAGTGATAATTTATAAAATTTTAATAATAATTTGAGATAACAAATGATTTTCATGATTTGTAATGGCATATTTGATATAATATCTCATTCAATGATTTTTCTTCTACCTCTCTCGTCAGGTGATGATATTACTCCAGTTTTTTCAAGTTGAATTACTAAGCGATTTGCTCGAGGATATCCAATTCCTAATTTTGCCTGTATATTACCTGTTGATGTTCTACGATCCTGTAACACTATTTCCTTTGCTTGAGTATATAATTCATCTAAGTCAATTTCCGTATCTTGATTTATCTCATCGTCTACAACTAAATCTACATAATCAGGCTCACCTTGAGATCTCCAAAAATTTGCTACATCATTTACCTCATCATCCGAGACAAAAGGCCCATGTAAACGCATCTGCCCATGCCCTGGTGAAATATACAACATATCTCCTTTACCTAGTAAGTACTCGGCTCCACTTTGATCTCCTGTAATTGTTCTACTATCAATTTTTGAAGCAAGTTGAAAAGTAATTCTAGTTGGAAAGTTAGCCTTAATTGTTCCTGTTATTACATCTACAGAAGGTCGTTGTGTAGCCATAATTATATGAATACCAGAAGCACGTGCCATTTGAGCTAATCTTTGAATCGACATTTCAACTTCTCTTCCTGCTACTAACATTAAATCTGCCATTTCATCAACTACAACTACTAAATATGGTAATTTTTCATCAGATTTTGCATTATAACCACTGATGTTACGTACTTGCATATCAGATAATAGTTGATATCGTCTTTCCATCTCTTTTACCGCCCATTTTAATACTACTGATGCATGTTTTGAATCTGTTACCACAGGACTCATAAGATGTGGAATATCATGATATACAGATAATTCCAACATTTTTGGATCTACTAAAATCAATTTACATTCATCTGGAGTATATCTATATAAAATTGAAAGTAACATGCTATGAATAGAGACAGATTTACCTGATCCAGTTGTTCCAGCTACTAATAAATGTGGCATTTGCGCTAAATCCACACATACGAAAACTCCAGAAATATCACATCCAATTGCTAAAGGTAAAATTGCCTGACTATTACTAAATTCTTTTGATTCAATCGTCTCACGCAAAGCAATCGTTTCACGTTCTGTATTTGCTACTTCGATTCCAAGAAGATTTCGTCCTGGAATTTGTGCAATTCTAACTGATCTAGTTTCAGCTGTACGAGCTATATCTTGAGATAATGAAACAATACGAGAAGCTTGAATTCCTGGTGCTGGACAAAATTTATGTAACGTAACTACAGGCCCTTCTGAATATGATACTAACTCTCCATCAATCTTAAACTCCTTTAACACTCTTGATAATTTATTTCGCATTTTTTCTGAATTCATATTTCTAGATTTTTTTATTACATGAGATAAAAGATTTGTGCTGGGTAACTTCCATCGATTATTTTGATTTTGTGAAATAATTTTTGATTCAGATGTTTTGATAAATGTTTTTACTGCTTCTTCACTTTTATTTTCAGTTACTATATTCTCATTTGCTATATTTTCACTTGTGAAATTCTCATTTATTATATTTTCACTTGCAACGTTTTCACTTTCTACATTTTTAGTTAATTCTTTTTTCATATATTCATTTTGATACGTATATACTTTTTGAAACAATTGTTTAGCTAACTCTTGAATTGCATTTTTGTAATATATATACACTAAATATAAACTCAGCAATAACCAAAATATTATTAAATGCCAATATTGAACATTAATATGCTGAGCAAGTACATATCCAATTATTCCTCCAATTTTAAATTGATTAAGATATATACAATGTAAAACAAAAGTTGTAATTACAAAGTAAACACCATAAATATTAAAGAGCATTGCATAATATATGTATAATGGCATGACAAATGATAATAATATTGCATTACCTAATAATTCTTCTGAGATTAACACTATATTTTTTAGCGTAAAATGTAAAAAATGCAGTACCACATTATAATTTTGCAATGGAACAACTCTTGCAATCAATAAAATATATAAAAATAAATAATAAGCTATCACTTTATTAGTTTCTCATTCTATTACACAAATCTCAATCATATTTTTACTTATTTTTAATATATTTTGATGAAAATGAAATAGAATTTTTTTATTTAATCTTTTTCAAAATCTGATAAATTGATTTTGGTAAATACTTTTTTTTAAACAAATTTATATGATCATTTTAAAATTTATCTTATTCTGATTAAACTATAGATAATTGACTAATTATTTCACTAAAGATAACCTGCAAGAAGAAATGCGAGCACACATTGAGGATATGCAGGCTCTATTAGATCAAAATCCTAATATGAACTCACAACTTAGAGATGAGATAAAAGTCAATTTACTAAAATCAATAGCACTAAGATACCATTCTTTAACAGAAGAATCAAAATCAATTATAAAATCTATTTATGATGATTTAGGTGCGAGAGGCGATATTCAACATTGCATACAAGCATTACATGTGAATTCCATGAATTATTTTGAAAAGAATTTTCCTAATATAGCTGAAAGAGAAGCAGCAGTGGTACAACATATTAATAATGTGCAAGCTTTATTAAATAATTCTGATATAAACAAAGCACTTAAAAGTCATATACGAGTCAATCTATTAAAATTAATAGATAACTCTTATGGAGATCTACCAAATGATGAAAAATTACTCATAATATCAATTATTCAAAACTTAACTGCAGAAGAAGCAATAAAGTTTTATAAAGAGGTTGAGAATATTGATAAAATATCTAATCAATTTTCAGTTATACAATATATGTCATCCGATACAATTAAGAAACTTATGCAGTATACTTGTGATAATATTGCTAATATGAGATTTTCTTCTATAGCATATATAAGCAATGATTTGACATTATTTGCACGGGCTGAAGATCATGATGGAGAAAAATCAAAAAAATTAAAAATAATACTAGAAATTCTGCAATCAAATATAACAAACCCAAAAACTCAGATTACAGTACAACAATATCAAGATTCTATGTTGAGATTAAGTTATCTAAAAAAAGAAATGCGAGATACAGTAATATTTCGAAGGTAATTTAGAAGAAGTAAAGAAACACTAATGAAGTGAAGTTGGTGCTATATATCTATATAAAAATTGTGAGTTTGAAATATATTTCTGATTAAAACTTCAAATGAGTTCAAACTAAATCAATTATGAGTTGATGTTGAAATTATAATTGAATTATGCAATAAAACATAGAAAAGATTAAAAAAAAGAGAGTAGCAGTTGAATATTATTCTCAAGTAATTGATACTTATTATATATCAGTATTACGTAGTAAAAATGAAAGATTTAATAGTTATCTTGATATATTAAATTCTAAATGATACGATAAATATCAATATATTTGACTCATTTATATTTCTGATGAGTATATTCTTAAAAATTTCACTTTATTCAATCAATATTTTATTTTAAACTTCATAATATCATTACTATTCAAACTCTTAATACTTGACTTATATAAAGAAGTAGTATGTAGTTAGATTATGAAATATTTATCAATAGCTATACTAGCAAGTATAATTGCTTCTCCCAAAGAAAGGAGATCAGAAGCACATTCTTCATCAACAGGTATTACTCAATTAGCTACACCCTTCTACTCAACAGGTACTAATGAGGATAAATTAGCTGATCTGATGCAAAATTTAGATTCATAAAATATATCTGAATATTTCTATTTTGATGAAACAACCACTTCTTTAGCAGTTGTACTGTCACGGTTAGTTTTAGATGTCAAATTATCCTTACGAGAGAAAACTCTTATGCAAGGATATCCTTTTTATAATCTAGATAAAAGTGTAGTAAGGCACATTGAAACATTTTTAACTCGTTATACTGTGAAAGACTTATCTCCTGCTTTCATAGAGGACATAAGGAAAAGGATAAATGCAGAAGAATTTGATGAACTGTTACATAGTATGAAATTTAGAACATGTCCAAGTACAGGTCTATTATTACCTCTCAAAGATGTAGTATTTACAGATGTATTAACTAAAGGTATTGTGATGAATTCATCAATTTTAAGTGAAAAATATGATTTGAGTATTTTAAACATGGCTCTAATTTTAAAAGGAATATACACTAAAGCATTTAATGTTTTACCAAAACAGAAAAGAAATGAAATTTTTATGCCTGAAATATTAAAATATATTGAACGTATGAAATTAATACTACACATCAACTTCGATATGAATTTGGAGCTTAAGAGTCTAATACAAGTTAATCTAGTGAGAGTAGGAAGTATATGTTATGACCAGTTACCACAGAATGTAAAGGAGTATTTACCATCTATTGTTTCAAACTTTACTGAAATAGAAGCTGTGCAATTTTATGAATGTAATGTACCCTTAGAAGGAAAACAAGGTTGTACAAATATAGTATATATGCCATCTTTAGCACTTGAGAAATTACTACAAGATTTAAATCATATATTTAGCTCTACTTCCACTCTAAATATAGATTTACAAGCATATGCGACATCATCAAGCCGAGATGAAGAAAAATCAAAAATGATAAAGAGATATTTGATCTCACATAGAAACGAAGTAAGACAGCAATTACGAGAGACAGGTGCCGATGAAGGTAAAATAAAATTATTTAATCCTTCTAATATTATTCAATTAAGAACTACAATTCAAGATCTAGATAAGTTGATAAATTCATTTGAAACAAATTAAAGAATAATAAAAGTTTATTTAATATTATATGAACAATAAAATTTTTATGTAAAAGTTATGCTTGTATAACTAATATATAACTTATATGTAAAGAAAAAATTTCTAGTAAACTAAGTGCTAAAAATATTAATCAATTTTATTGAACTTTTAAAACTTAATATAGATTATATCATAATCATGATACACTTTTCATAGTAAATATTACCATTACCATAATTATATTTTATTATACTTGACTGATTTAATAAAAACTGATAAAATATTAATATGAAACATTTATCTCTAATTTTTCTTATAAATGCAATAGCAATACCTTGTTTAGAAAATGCAGCTTCTAGTGAA
>CAJXXZ010000019.1 GCA_913063285.1 uncultured bacterium
GCTGCACCCTCTATCTCACTCAAAGTTGTTTCATATGTAAAAAATCCAATATTTTTACAAAATTGAAGATACTCTCTAACATTTTTTATTTCTGATACTGCAGATATTGGAACATCTCCTTTTGCAACATACTGCAAATTTTTACTTAATCGCTTAATCATTTTAACTCTTTTTTGAATATTACTAATTTCAATAAATTTCTCTTCAGATGATTTTGTTTTTATTACTTCGGGATCACATGTTAATGGATCCATTCCGCATAATTTTTCAATATAAGAATTAAGATTTGTTTCAGATAATCCTTTCCAATCATCTATCTCTAAATCTTCTAATGCTACTTGACCTCGATTTAAGCCTAACATGCTTAGCCAGCCAATAGAAACTTTAACATCATATAAGGTATCATCAAATTTACTAATCCAATTATTTTGTAGAGATTCATGTATATGTTTTAATCTTCCAGCATTATTACCAGTGCCACCTGAAGGTAAATTTTCAACCAAATCTGCCGTTATAAATCCAATACTTTTTAAATATTTAAAAGTATTATCAAGAATATGCTTTATATATTGATTTGCTACATCAGTAGACCAAAATTCTGAATGTGTTGATTCTTTATAGAAATCAGAACTAAATTCAAATGTACGGTTAGCATGAATTGTAATGACATTTACCTTTCCACCCTGCATATAATGAATATTTAATTTATCAAGATCATTTTTCACATATGGATATATCATACTAAGTGTTTCAGCAGGTAAATCATAAGGACTTTCAAAATTTAATGATATTTTTTGTTTGTGAGGAAATAAGCTCATCTTAAGATTTCTAGGTAATGTTGGATTATTACCATCATCATATACCTCTACAGAGTATTCAGAATTAATAAAACTTAGAAATGAATAATAAGTTCTCCACAGAGTTCCCGTACGTTCAACCTTAATTTCTCCTACTGTACTTATCATTAAAAAGTAAAGAATAAAATTATATCGCTTCATTATTTCTCCAGTTATACTTTTTTATATTGAAAAAATGAAAAAAATATTAAGGAAGCTCAATTTATAATGTTTTTCTTATTCAACAGTTAAATTTAAGTCCAATTAATTTTAATCCAGTTTCCATCGCACATGTAGTTTGTACTTAACATATCTTCAGATGAATAATAATATTGAGGTATAGTATCTTGTAATAATTTTTCATAATATACTTCAACTTCTTTTTTAGAGTTATGCATTTTTTGATCATTTCTTAAATGAACATTACTTTTTTCAATTTTTTGATTTAAATCACTTTGTATATTTTGAGTATTAATACTTTGAATTGCGCGAGGAATACTAACTGATGATTTTTTAGGAAGAGATACCACTGTGTTTTTCGCGCTTAAACCTTCAATAAAATAATGATCGGCATGTTGAATTTCAATGATTTTATTATATTTCTGTTCTAGAGAGCTAAGTAGATATCGTTTTGTATTTAGCAATTCATGAGCAATATTACTTATACAATAAATCATAATTTTCATAATCGACTTAACTTTAAGATGTAATATAATATCTGCAATTATTTCATAAATCATAACTTCTCTATACTTTACCCTACCATAATTACATTGCTGACAATGTGAATGAGTTACTTCTTGTAGACTTGAATATAATCTTTGACGAGACATCATAAGAACAGAAAATTTATTCATTTCTTCAAATTGTACTTTTGATTTATCTTGAGCAAATTGCTTAATAAAAACATTACTAACAATTTTTTCATGTTCTTTAATATTCATATCAATAAAATCTATCGCGATAATTCCACTCAGATTACGTAAAAATATTTGCTGAGCTGCAATCTCTGCTGCTTCTAAATTAGTATGTAAAATCATATTTTCATACGAACCTTTTTTATTTCTTTTTGAATTAACATCAATGGAAACTAGAGCTTCAGTTTGAGTAATCACAATAGATCCACCTGATGGTAGCTCCACTTCATTTGAGTGTAATGCTCTGATAATATGTGTAATATTATGTTTTTCAAAGATATCTTCTGAAAGTTCTACTTTAGTATTTATATCAATTAAATTTGATATAGATTCATAGCGTTTTTTTGAATTTGTAATTAACTTTGTAAGTGAAATTGAACAATCTCGTAAAGCTCTTATCACAAAATCTTGCTCTTCATATATTAAACCTATTGGATTCTTTTGCATAAATTCATGATCATTTTCTTGAGATGATAAATGAAATTCTTGTAAATTATCATTATTTTTATTATTGAAAGATGAAATTATATGATTTTTCCCAAAGGATTTAGCGTCATTTTTTAGCATTTCTTTTGAAGTATTGCTTCTTGTATTATATTTAGTATTAATATCTTGCCATATGTTATATAAACGAAGGTAATCATTTACTATGCATTGAGTACTTCTTTCTTTTGCTGCAGTTCGAATAATTACTCCACACTTTGGTTGTAAATCTTTTAAACAATTTGTTAGTTTTTGTCGAATAGATGAATTAGTAATCTTTTTTGAAATTGCTATAGATGATTTTGTGTATGAAGTCAAAATACAATATTGTCCAACCAAATTATAAAACATAGTTAAAGCTACACCTTTAGATTCTCGTGAATCTTTTGTTACTTGAACAATAACTAAATCATTTAATCTTAAACTGCCTTTTGCTGATGAAAAAGGTAAAAATCCATTTTTATGACCTCCATAATTTACAAAATACGCTTGTAAACTATTTTCTATACTGCATATCTTACCAAGATATATACTTCCTTTAATTGATCTGTTGCTAACTGTATCACAAAAGTAATGTGTCAAAATACCATCTTGTAATATTGCTACTTGTGAATATTCTTTAAATTCTTCTATTAAAGCAATTTTAGCCATTTGAATTTTTATTTTAACATTAAGATTAAATTAGTAGCAATGATCATTATATTGATTTCATATTTTAATTATTGGCAAATATTGATATCAATAAAATTACATCATTTTTTTATAAAAGATATAAAATTTATAATTTGTATTTTAATATAAAACATGATATTTATAGTTCACAAATGTGGTATACTACTATAGGTCTTGAGGTTCACGCTCAAATGTCTACAAAAACAAAAATGTTTTCAGAAGCTCCAGCTAATGTTTTTGGTCGAGATTCAAATACATGTGTTGATTTATTTGATCTTGGACTACCCGGAACTTTACCAGTTTTAAACAGAGAATGTGTAATCAAAGGAGTTCAAGCTGGTATTGCATTAAATATGAAAATTCATAATACATCACGCTTTGATCGAAAACACTATTTTTATCCAGATTTACCATCTAATTATCAAATTACACAATATTTTCATCCAATTGCTACAAATGGATCATTAACTGTATTTTGTGATGATACAAAAAAGAAAATTAGAATAAACAGACTACATCTTGAATCTGATGCAGGAAAAAGTATGCATTCTAGAAATCATTCTTTAATTGATTTTAATAGAGCTGGTGTGCCATTAATGGAAATTGTAACTGAACCAGATATGCATGATGTAGAAGAAGCAATCATGTTTTTTAAAACTTTACAAGCAACTTTACGTGCAATTGGAGTTTCTGAAGCAAATATGGAAAAAGGTCACATGCGAGCTGATGTAAATATTTCTATTAGTGATGATCCAAATGTACTAGGCACTAGAGTGGAAATTAAAAATTTAAATTCCACAAGTTTTATGCGCAAAGCTGTCGATTATGAGATTAAGCGTCAAATAGAGGTTTTGTCTACAGGAAAAGCAGTTGAGCAAGAAACAAGATTATATGATCAAAGTAACAATATGACGATGCGAATGCGTGGAAAAGAAGATGCAATTGATTACTGTTATATGCCAGATCCAGATCTGCTACCTATTTTTGTAGAAAATAGCTTAATAATCAACTACACAAAAAATCTCAAAAATTTACCTACACAGCTTTGTGAAAAATGGATAGAAACTTTAAAATTAAGCGCAAAAGATGTTTGGTGTATAGCAAGTGATGTACAGTTAAGTTGTTTTTTTATCGAAGCATCATCAGGTGTAGATGTGAATATTCAAAGAAAAATTGCAAGATGGATTTTAGGAGCAGTTTTAGAGTTACTTAAAAATCAGGAAAATGGTCAAATTCCGATACAGCCTCATTCTCTACGAAAATTAGTACAAATGATAGAAAATCAAACTATTTCAGGTAAAATTGCAAAAGAAATTTTTCCTATTATGTGGAATTCATTAGAAGAGCCTGATGTTATTGCTGAAAAACATGGTTTTGTACAAATTACAGATAAAAATGAGATTGAAAAAGTTGTTGAAGCTGTTTTATCAAAACATTCAGATCAAGTAGAAGAGTTTAGAAATGGAAAGCAAAAAGTAAAAGCATTTCTAGTTGGCGTAATTATGAAACATACTCAAGGTAAAGCAAATCCAGCGCTAGTTTCTCAAATTTTAGATGATAAATTATCACCTGATGAAAATAATTAATTTATGAATAATTTTTTGAAAAAATAATACATATCACAACCTTTTTCTTTAACTTA